>JAVXRI010000001.1:0-71989 GCA_036643775.1 Pseudomonas sp.
CTGCGGGTAGGCCGACAGGTGGGCATTGTAGTTGCCCACGGCGCCGTTGATCTTGCCCAGCAGGGGCACGGCGGCAACCTGAGCGATCTGGCGCTCCAGGCGGTAGACGACGTTGGCCAGTTCTTTACCCAGAGTGGTCGGTGAAGCCGGTTGACCATGGGTGCGCGACAGCATCGGCACATCGGCGAAGCGGTGGGCCAGCTCACGGATGGACTGGGCGATCTGACGCATCAGCGGCAGCAGCACGTCGTCACGACCGGCGCGCAGCATCAGGGCGTGGGACAGGTTGTTGATGTCTTCACTGGTGCAGGCGAAGTGGATGAACTCGCTGACCTTGGCCAGTTCCGGCAGCTTGGCTGCCTGCTCTTTGAGCAGGTACTCGATGGCCTTGACGTCGTGGTTGGTGGTGCGCTCGATTTCTTTCACGCGCTCGGCGTGTTCGAGGGCGAACTCATCGGCCAGGCCATTGAGCAGCGCATTGGCTTCAGCGGAAAACGCAGGAACTTCAGGAACTTGCGGATGAGCGGCGAGGCGTTGCAACCAGCGCACCTCGACCAGGGCGCGGAAACGGATCAGGCCGTATTCGCTGAAAATAGGGCGCAGGGCCTGGGTTTTGCCGGCATAACGGCCGTCAACAGGGGAAACCGCAGTGAGCGAGGAAAGCTGCATGGGGTGTTCTCGGACAGTCAGGCTTTGAAGAGGGCGCATATCATACATGAAAAATGCGCCCGAGTCGGGTGGCTGACAAAAGGTAATGCCAGCAGATCAATCAAACATTCGGGTGGCAGCCTATCGCTGGCAATGCCTGCTCCCACAAGTCCGGTGCATACCGACCCATTGTGGGAGCCGGCCTTGCCGGCGATGGGGCGCATGCGGCCCCTGAAAATCAGCCGCGCAACATCGGATACAGTTCTTTGAGCAGTTTGCGCCGGCTGACCACCAGCTGCCAGCGATGTCCGCCCAATTGGCGCCACAGGCGTGCAGCACGAATACCGGCCAGAAGTAGTGCGCGGATTTTCGAAGCGTTGCTCGGTTGCTGCAGGTGGCGCATGTCGCCGTGAACCTGGATGCGCTGACGCAGGGTGCTCAGGGTGTCCTGGTACAGGGCGCCGCTGGAGGCAATCACATTCTCGTGCACCAGGCCGAAATGCTCGGCCTGGGACTGGATTTGCGGCAGCCGATTACCGATTGCATCGAGCATGTCGCCGCGTTTGGCCAGCTGACGCTCAAGACCTAGCATCGACAGCGCGTAGCGCAGCGGTTCGCGCTGCAGGCTGCCTGGGTCACGCTCCAGGGCGCTGGCCAGGGCGCGGTAGCCGTCGCGCAGGTTGAGGTCGTCGCCGCCGAATACTTCCAGGGTGTTTTGCGGATCACGCACCAGCAGACTGCCGAGCATGCACGCCAGGTTCGCCTCGCTGGCCTGCCCGGTGCGGGCAATGCGGTCAACCAGCACGGCGGCCTGGAACACGCCGCCCAGCGCAATCAGTTGCTCTTGAATCGAGCTCATCAGTGCGCGCTCCACGGCTCGGCCGTCTCGATCACGCCGCCGCCCAGACAGATTTCGCCGTCATAGAACACTACCGACTGGCCTGGGGTTACGGCCCGTTGCGGCTCGTCGAAGACCGCGCGGTAGCCGCTGGCGGTCAGTTCCAGGGTGCAGTCCTGATCGCTCTGGCGATAGCGCACCTTGGCGGTCAGGCGTCGCGGGCTGGACAGGTCGATCGGGTTGACCCAGAAGATCTCAGAGGCCAGCAAGGCGCGGGAGAACAGCCACGGATGCTCGTTGCCCTGGCCGACCACCAGCACGTTGCGGTCGAGGTCTTTTTCCAGCACGTACCACGGCTCGTCACCGGCGTCCTTGAGGCCGCCGATGCCCAGGCCCTGGCGCTGGCCGATGGTGTGGTACATCAGGCCGTGATGGCGACCGATCACTTCGCCGTCGGTGGTCTGGATTTCGCCGGGCTGCGCTGGCAGGTACTGCTTGAGGAAGTCGCTGAAGCGGCGCTCGCCAATAAAGCAGATACCGGTGGAGTCTTTTTTCTTCGCTGTGGCCAGGCCATGTTTCTCGGCGATGGCGCGTACTTCAGGCTTTTCCAGTTCGCCTACCGGGAACAGGGTGCGGGCGATTTCCTTGCCGCCGACGGCGTGCAGGAAGTAGCTCTGGTCCTTGTTCGGGTCCAGGCCTTTGAGCAGTTCAGTGCGGCCGTCGGTGTCGCGGCGGCGCACGTAGTGACCGGTAGCGATCAGGTCGGCACCGAGCATCATGGCGTAGTCGAGGAACGCCTTGAACTTGATTTCACGGTTGCACAGGATGTCCGGGTTGGGGGTGCGCCCGGCCTTGTATTCGGCCAGGAAGTGCTCGAACACGTTGTCCCAGTATTCGGCGGCGAAGTTGGCGGTATGCAGCTTGATGCCAATGCGGTCGCACACGGCCTGAGCGTCGGCCAGGTCTTCGCGGGCGGTGCAGTATTCGGTGCCGTCGTCCTCCTCCCAGTTCTTCATGAACAGGCCTTCCACCTGGTAGCCCTGCTCCATCAGCAGGAGGGCGGAGACGGAAGAGTCCACGCCGCCGGACATGCCGACAATAACGCGTGTCTTTTCGGGTTCGTAAAGTGCTGGACTGGTCATAGGTACCGGCTGTGTATCTGGAAAAAGACAACGATTCTATCAGGCTGCGGGCCTCAAGGCATCGTCGCTGTCAGTCGCGAATCAATGCCAGGCTGTGCAGCGGCCCGGCCAGGTAGTCGTCGATGCAGCGTGGCACCAGCTCGCTGCGCCAGTGTTCCGGGTCGGCCAGCAGCTCGTCACGGGTCAGCCATACAGCGCGCACGATGTCGCTGTCCAGGGGGCGCTCGGGGTGGTGCTTGAGCGGGCGGGCGGCAAAGCATACGCGCTGGTAGGTCACGCCGTTGCTGGGGGCGGTATAGAGGTAGATGCCGATGACGCCGGTCAGTTCGACCTCCCAGGCGGTTTCTTCGAGGGTTTCGCGCAGGGCAGCGTCAAGCAGGCTTTCGTTGGCTTCCAGGTGGCCCGCGGGCTGGTTGAATACGTGTTTGCCAGCCTTGAATTCTTCGACCATGAGGAAGCGGTCCTGGTCTTCGACGATGGTGGCGACGGTGATATGGGGTTGCCAGGTCATTATGTGGGTCCTGTGTTGGTGTCCCGCAAAAGCGAAAGCCCCGGTGCGTGGCCGGGGCTTCCGTTGTTACGTCAAGCGAACCTTACAGGGCGGCAACCGCGCTGTTGAAGGTCTGGCTTGGGCGCATCACTTTGCTGGTCAGCTCGGCATCCGGGTAGTAGTAACCACCGATTTCAGCCGGCTTGCCCTGAACGGCGTTGAGCTCGGCAACGATGGTCGCCTCGTTCTCGGCCAGGGCTTTTGCCAGTGGGGCGAAGCGCGCTTGCAGGGCAGCGTCGTCGCTCTGGGCAGCCAGGGCCTGGGCCCAGTACAGGGTCAGGTAGAAGTGGCTACCACGGTTGTCGATACCGCCGACCTTGCGCGCAGGGGACTTGTTGGTGTCCAGGAACTGGCCGGTGGCCTGGTCCAGGGTCGCCGCCAGTACCTTGGCTTTCGGGTTGGCGTAGGCAGTGCCCAGGTGCTCCAGGGAAGCGGCCAGGGCGAGGAACTCACCCAGCGAATCCCAGCGCAGGAAGTTCTCTTCGACCAGCTGCTGCACGTGTTTCGGTGCCGAGCCGCCGGCGCCGGTTTCGAACAGGCCGCCGTTGTTCATCAGCGGTACGATCGACAGCATCTTGGCGCTGGTGCCCAGCTCCATGATCGGGAACAGGTCGGTCAGGTAGTCGCGCAGTACGTTGCCGGTTACCGAAATGGTGTCCTGGCCCGCACGGATGCGCTGCAGGGAAACCTTCATGGCCTCGACAGGCGACAGGACGCGGATGTCCAGGCCAGCGGTGTCGTGGTCTTTCAGGTACTTCTGGACCTTCTCGATCAGCACGCCGTCATGGGCGCGTTGTGGGTCGAGCCAGAACAGTGCCGGGGTGTTGCTGGCACGGGCACGGTTGACGGCCAGTTTGACCCAGTCCTGGATCGGCGCGTCTTTGGTCTGGCACATGCGGAAGATGTCGCCGGCTTCGACTTCCTGCGACAGCACCAGGTTGCCCTTGCCGTCAACCACACGGATGACGCCGTCGGCCTTGGCCTGGAAGGTCTTGTCGTGGGAGCCGTACTCTTCGGCTTTTTGCGCCATCAGGCCAACGTTCGGTACGCTGCCCATGGTGGTCGGATCGAAGGCGCCGTGTTGCTTGCAGTCTTCGATAACGGCCTGGTAGATGGTTGCGTAGCAACGATCCGGGATCACGGCCTTGGTGTCTTGCAGCTGGCCTTCGGTATTCCACATCTTGCCCGAGTCACGGATCATCGCCGGCATCGAGGCGTCGACGATTACGTCGCTCGGCACGTGCAGGTTGGTGATGCCCTTGTCGGAGTTGACCATGGCCAGTGCTGGACGCACGTCGTAGACGGCTTTGACGTCAGCTTCGATCTGCGCTTGCTGTTCAGCTGGCAGGGCCTTGATGCGGGCGTACAGGTCACCGATACCGTTGTTCAGGTTGAAGCCGATCTCTTCCAGTACTGCAGCGTGCTTGTTCAGCGCGTCCTGGTAGTACTCGGCAACGATCTGACCGAACATGATCGGGTCGGAGACTTTCATCATGGTCGCTTTCAGGTGTACCGACAGCAGTACGCCCTTGGCTTTGGCATCTTCGATTTCAGCGGCGATGAATTTACGCAGCGCTTTGGTGCTCATGACCGCGCAGTCGATGATTTCACCGGCCTTGACCGCAGTTTTTT
Organism: Pseudomonas sp.; assembly: GCA_036643775.1. Classification (GTDB taxonomy): domain Bacteria; phylum Pseudomonadota; class Gammaproteobacteria; order Pseudomonadales; family Pseudomonadaceae; genus Aquipseudomonas. Next base: position 4,811 of record JAVXRI010000001.1, read on the forward strand.
CTTTCAGAACGGTGGTGTTGCCGTTCTTGTCCAGCAGTTCGATGCGCAGGCTGTCATCAGCGTCGATCAGTGCGGCTTTTTCGCTGCCGTAGAAGTCGCCTTGGCTCATGTGGGCCACGTGGGACTTGGAGTCGGCAGCCCAGGCGCCCATTTTGTGCGGGTGCTTGCGAGCGTAGTTCTTGACCGACAGCGGGGCACGGCGGTCGGAGTTGCCTTCGCGCAGTACCGGGTTTACGGCGCTGCCCTTGATGCGGTCGTAGCGAGCCTTGGCTTCTTTCTCGGCATCGCTGCTGACGGCTTCAGGGTAGTCAGGAACATTGAAGCCCTTGGCTTGCAGTTCCTTGATCGCGGCCTTGAGCTGCGGTACCGAGGCGCTGATGTTCGGCAGCTTGATGATGTTGGCTTCTGGCGTGGTTGCCAGTTGGCCCAGTTCTGCCAGGTGGTCGGCCACTTGCTTGTCGGCGCCGAGCTGTTCAGGGAAGGCAGAAAGGATGCGGCCGGCCAGAGAGATGTCCCGGGTTTCTACGGCGATGTCGGCGCAAGCGGTGAAGGCTTCGACGACAGGGAGCAGTGAATAGGTGGCGAGGGCAGGGGCTTCGTCGGTGAAGGTATAGATGATCTTGGATCGGGTGGGCATATTCGGGTTAACTCTCTGTTTTGCTGAGCGTGCGCAGAATCTCGAAGTGCGCAGGGTAGGCGCTTCGCTCAGACACATCTATGAGCAGAAGGTCGAGGGTTCTGTGCGGTGATGGTGGATTGCATCAGTCGAGTGTCAAGCGGCTGAACTGCGGTAACAGCCCAGTCAGGTCGGGGTCGCGTTTCAGACGGTTCGCCCCAGTGACCCTTTGGTCACCGGCGGAGTATACCAAATCCGTGATCGGAATCATCAGGGGCAACGTGTAACAGCGCCATTTTTAGACCAAAGATGTAGGTGCGCCGGCTCCAATTTGGTGCATTCGCAGCCATGGTTCCCGTTGCCGTGCAACTGGGGTACGCTCTGGGGATCCAGATGACGTACCACACCAAAAAAAACGGAGTGCAGCATGGGATACCAGAAAATCAAGGTTCCGGCAGTCGGCGACAAAATCACCGTCAATGCGGACCATTCTCTCAATGTTCCTGATAATCCGATCATCCCGTTCATCGAAGGCGACGGCATTGGCGTAGACGTCAGTCCCGTCATGATCAAAGTGGTCGATGCTGCTGTAGAGAAAGCCTATGGGGGCAAGCGCAAGATTTCCTGGATGGAAGTCTACGCCGGTGAAAAGGCCACCCAGGTGTATGACCAGGATACCTGGCTGCCTCAGGAAACCCTGGATGCGGTCAAAGATTACGTCGTCTCCATCAAGGGCCCGCTGACCACCCCGGTCGGTGGTGGTATCCGCTCCCTCAACGTTGCCCTGCGCCAGCAACTGGACCTGTATGTCTGCCTGCGTCCGGTGGTGTGGTTCCAGGGTGTGCCAAGCCCGGTGAAAAAGCCGGGTGATGTCGACATGGTGATCTTCCGTGAAAACTCCGAAGACATTTATGCCGGTATCGAATGGAAGGCCGGTTCGCCTGAGGCAACCAAAGTCATCAAGTTCCTGAAAGAAGAAATGGGCGTCACCAAGATCCGTTTCGACCAGGACTGCGGTATCGGCATCAAGCCGGTCTCCAAGGAAGGCACCCAGCGCCTGGTGCGCAAGGCCCTGCAGTATGTGGTGGACAACGACCGCAAGTCGCTGACCATCGTGCACAAGGGCAACATCATGAAGTTCACCGAAGGTGCTTTCAAGGATTGGGGTTACCAGTTAGCGCGTGAAGAGTTTGGTGGTGAACTGATCGACGGCGGCCCGTGGGTGAAAATCAAGAACCCGAAAACCGGGAAAGAGATCGTTGTTAAGGACGTTATCGCCGATGCGTTCCTGCAGCAGATCCTGCTGCGTCCGGCAGAGTATGATGTTATCGCCTGTATGAACCTTAACGGTGACTACCTCTCCGACGCCCTGGCGGCGGAAGTGGGGGGTATCGGTATCGCGCCGGGTGCCAACCTGTCCGACACCGTGGCCATGTTCGAAGCCACCCACGGTACCGCGCCGAAATACGCGGGCAAGGACCAGGTCAACCCGGGTTCGGTGATTCTCTCCGCCGAAATGATGCTGCGCCACCTGGGCTGGACCGAGGCGGCTGACCTGATCATCAAAGGTACCAACGGCGCTATCGCTGCCAAAACCGTGACCTATGACTTCGAGCGTCTAATGGACGGCGCGACGCTGGTCAGCAGCTCCGGCTTCGGTGATGCGCTGATCAAACATATGTAAGTGGGTAAATAAATGAAAAGCCGGCCCGTTCATGAGAACGGGCCGGCTTTTTTATGTGCTTTGGCGGTCAGGCGGTAACGGTAGTAGTTGGCGCGGGTGCCGGGTCGGTGGTTGCAGCTTTCAGGCCGGTGATTTTCACCGCGTGCAATCCCTTTGGTCCCTGGATGATCTCAAAGCTGACGGCTTGTCCGGCCTTCAGGGTTTTATAACCCTCCATCTCGATAGCCGAGTAGTGGGCGAAGAGGTCCTCGCTTTTCCCCTCTTCATTGATGAAACCGTAGCCCTTGGCATTGTTGAACCACTTGACTTTACCGCTTGCCATCCTCATATCCCTCTGCAAAGGACTCCATCACTGGAGTATCATCCACTCCATCCGCATATGAACCTGCGAAAATTCTGGTTGACTGCGCGGATCTTTATCGACCACGGTGGGTTCTTATTGGTTGTAACACCGTTTTGCCGATAGTCAAGGTGAGGTGACGGCTGTCCCGCGTCACCTGTGCGGTCAATCCATAATCCAACCTGTCGAAATGATGAAATTCTTTCCATGCATGCACATAGCCAGATTCGACTAACATTCAATCAGGATCGCCCGCAATCGCATGAGGACGATGGTTCTGGCCTGGCGGTACAGGAGGCCAAACCGGCCCTGCAGGCACCACCGATGTACAAGGTGGTTTTGTTCAATGATGACTACACACCGATGGATTTCGTCGTCGAAGTGCTCGAGGTGTTTTTTAACCTGAATCGCGAGCTGGCGACCAAGGTCATGCTGGCCGTCCATACAGAAGGGCGGGCAGTATGCGGATTGTTTACCCGCGACATCGCCGAGACCAAGGCCATGCAGGTCAACCAATACGCTAGGGAAAGCCAGCATCCGCTACTCTGTGAAATCGAGAAGGACGGTTAATCGCCGACCACTTGGGTATGAGGTGAAGCTATGTTAAACCGCGAGCTCGAAGTCACCCTCAATCTGGCCTTCAAGGAGGCGCGCTCGAAACGTCATGAGTTCATGACCGTCGAGCACCTGCTGCTGGCACTATTGGATAATGAGGCCGCCGCGACCGTTCTACGTGCCTGCGGCGCGAACCTCGACAAACTCAAACACGACCTGCAGGAGTTCATCGACTCCACCACGCCGTTGATCCCCGTTCATGACGAGGATCGTGAAACCCAGCCAACCCTGGGCTTTCAGCGTGTATTGCAGCGCGCAGTCTTCCATGTCCAGAGCTCGGGCAAACGTGAAGTCACCGGCGCCAATGTGCTGGTAGCGATTTTCAGCGAACAGGAAAGCCAAGCCGTGTTCCTGCTTAAACAGCAGAGCGTGGCGCGCATCGACGTGGTCAACTACATCGCCCATGGCATCTCCAAGGTGCCGGGCCATGGTGATCACTCCGAAGGCGAGCAGGACATGCAGGACGAGGACGGCGGCGAGACATCATCGTCGAGCAATCCGCTGGATGCCTATGCCAGCAACCTCAACGAACAGGCCCGTCAAGGCCGTATCGATCCGCTGGTCGGGCGCGAGCTCGAAGTCGAGCGCGTGGCGCAGATTCTTGCGCGTCGGCGCAAGAACAACCCGCTGCTGGTGGGTGAGGCGGGTGTCGGTAAAACCGCTATTGCCGAAGGTCTGGCCAAGCGTATCGTCGACGGTCAGGTGCCTGACTTGCTGGCGCAAAGCGTGGTCTATTCCCTGGATCTGGGTGCTTTGCTGGCCGGAACCAAGTACCGCGGTGACTTTGAGAAGCGCTTCAAGGCCCTGCTGAACGAATTGCGCAAACGTCCACAGGCAATCCTGTTCATCGATGAGATCCACACCATCATTGGTGCGGGTGCGGCCTCCGGTGGCGTCATGGATGCCTCCAACCTGCTCAAGCCGCTGCTATCGTCGGGTGATATCCGTTGCATCGGTTCGACCACCTTCCAGGAATTTCGCGGGATCTTCGAGAAGGATCGTGCACTGGCCCGACGCTTCCAGAAGGTCGATGTCAGCGAGCCATCGGTGGAAGACACCGTGGGCATCCTGCGTGGGCTCAAGGGGCGCTTCGAGTCTCATCACAATATCGAGTACAGCGATGAGGCCCTGCGTGCTGCTGCCGAGCTTGCAGCGCGCTACATCAATGATCGGCACATGCCTGACAAGGCTATCGACGTGATCGACGAGGCGGGTGCCTATCAGCGGCTGCAGCCGGTGGAAAAACGCGTCAAACGTATCGACGTGCCGCAAGTTGAAGACATCGTCGCGAAAATCGCGCGGATTCCGCCTAAGCATGTCACCAGTTCCGACAAAGAACTGCTACGTAACCTTGAGCGTGATCTGAAGCTGACCGTGTTCGGCCAGGATGCGGCGATCGATTCGCTGGCAACCGCGATCAAACTGTCGCGTGCGGGGTTGAAATCGCCCGACAAGCCGGTCGGTTCGTTCCTGTTCGCGGGGCCTACCGGTGTCGGTAAAACCGAAGCGGCACGTCAGTTGGCCAAGGCGTTGGGTGTCGAGCTGGTGCGTTTCGACATGTCCGAGTACATGGAGCGCCACACCGTATCGCGTTTGATCGGTGCGCCTCCGGGTTATGTCGGGTTCGACCAGGGCGGTTTGCTGACCGAGGCCATCACCAAGCAACCGCATTGCGTATTGCTGCTCGACGAGATCGAGAAGGCTCACCCGGAAGTCTTCAACCTGCTGCTGCAGGTGATGGACCACGGTACCCTGACCGACAACAACGGGCGCAAGGCGGACTTTCGCAACGTCATCGTGATCATGACCACCAACGCCGGTGCTGAAACCGCTGCGCGAGCCTCGATTGGCTTCACTCAGCAGGATCACTCTTCCGACGCCATGGAAGTGATCAAGAAGAGCTTTACACCGGAGTTCCGCAACCGTCTGGACACCATTATCCAGTTTGGTCGCCTGAGTCACGAAGTGATCAAGAGCGTGGTGGACAAATTCCTTACCGAGCTGCAGGCGCAACTGGAAGACAAGCGCGTCCTGTTGGAGGTGAGTGATGCGGCACGCAGCTGGCTGGCGGCGGGTGGCTACGATGCGCAGATGGGCGCGCGGCCAATGGCGCGGCTGATCCAGGACAAGATCAAGCGGCCATTGGCCGAAGAGATCCTGTTTGGCGAACTGGCCGAGCATGGCGGCGTGGTGCACGTCGACATTCGTGATGGCGAGCTGGTGTTCGAGTTCGAGACCACGGCTGAGATGGCGTAAAGGCGTGTAGGAGCGGATTCATCCGCGATGGGTCGCAACGCGGCCCAAAAAATGGGACTGCTACACAGTCCATCGCGGATGAATCCGCTCCTACAGGTGTTTGGATGGAGCAACAAAAACGCCCGGCATATAGCCGGGCGTTTTTGTTGGTGTCGCTTAGCGGGCGCGGTAGGTGATGCGCCCCTTGCTCAGGTCGTAAGGCGTCAGTTCGACGCGGACCTTGTCACCGGTCAGAATACGAATGTAGTTCTTGCGCATTTTTCCGGAGATATGCGCGGTAACGACGTGCCCATTTTCCAACTCCACACGGAACATGGTGTTGGGCAGGGTGTCGACGACAGTGCCTTCCATTTCGAAGCTGTCTTCTTTCGACATGCAGTAAAGCCCTCGGTGTCCAGTTAATGGCCCGGTGCACGACTGCGCCAGGCAAAAAAAGTGGCGTGCATTGTGCCCAAAAAATGGATTTTAAGCCAATGATTTCAGTTCAGGCTTACCCAGCGCTGATTGATCAGCAGCTCAATGGGGCGGTACTGGGTCTTGTAGTTCATCTTTTTGCAGTTTTTGATCCAGTAGCCGAGGTAGACCGCGTCCAGTCCCAGGCGCAGGGCTTCGGTGATCTGCCAGAGAATAGCGAAGCGACCAAGGCTGCGGCGCTCTTCGTCGGGTTCGTAGAAGGTGTACACCGCCGACAGGCCATTGGGCAGCAAGTCGGTGACTGCCACGGCAACCAGGCGGCCTTCGAGGCGAAACTCGTAGAAGCGTGAAAACGGCAGGTCGCGGACCAGGAAGGTGGCGAACTGGTCGCGGCTCGGCGGGTACATATCGCCGTCGGCGTGGCGCTGTTCGATGTAGCGCCGGTACAGCTCGAAATACTCCTCCTTGAACGCCGGGCGGGCCGCGCTGACGCTCAGGTCGGCATTGCGCTTGAGAATGCGCTTCTGCTGGCGGTTGGGTAAAAACCGCGCAGCCGGAATCCGCGCCGGCACGCAGGCGTTGCAGTTCTGGCAGTGCGGGCGATACAGGTGATCGCCACTGCGCCGGAAACCCATTTCCGACAGGTCTGCATAGACATTCACATCCATCGGCTGACTCGGGTCGAGAAACAGCGTGGTGGCTTGTTCGTCTGGCAGGTAGCTGCAGGAATGGGGTTGAGTGGCATAAAACTTCAACCGCGCCAGCTCTGTCATGATCAACCCCTCGGGAGGTGCTTTAGATTTAAGTGTAAGCCAGCTGGAAAAACTCGCTAGCAAACCCAGCTGGCGCTGTTGGGTTGGTCCAGGTAGCGCTGCAGGTAGTCGGCAAAGGTTGCCCGGGCGATGGCCCGGGCCCCCAGGCTGTGCAGGTGGTCGGTCGGCATCTGGCAATCGATGAGGACAAATCCGGCCTGCTGCAGGTGCTCGACCAGGGTCACGAAGCCGACCTTGGAGGCGTTGTCGGCGCGGCTGAACATCGACTCGCCGAAAAACAGCCGGCCCATGGCCAGGCCGTACAGGCCGCCGACCAATTCCCCGTCCTGGCGCACTTCCACGGAATGAGCAAAGCCTTGCCGATGCAGCTTGAGATACGCCGCCTGCATGCTGTCGGTGATCCAGGTGCCGTCGGCGTAGTCGCGGGGGGCCGCGCAAGCGGCAATTACCGCTGCAAAGTCCTGGTCGAAGCTGACCTGGTAGCGGCCCTGGCGAATGAGCTTGCGCAGCGAGCGTGACACGTGCAGTTCGTCGGGAAACAGCACGGTGCGCGGGTCCGGTGACCACCAGAGGATCGGCTGGCCGTCCTGGTACCAGGGGAAGCAGCCATGGCGGTAGGCCTGCACCAGGCGCTCGGCGCTGAGGTCGCCGCCGGCGGCGAGCAGGCCATTGGGGTCGCGCATGGCTTTGTCCAGCGCGGGGAAGGTCAGGGAGTCGCGGCTCAACCAGGTCAGCATTGTCGTTCAATGGCGCAGGAGGGGAGGGCGCTCAGCATCGCTCCATTCCAGAGCCTTCGCAACTTGCATGGGCGTTTGTTGTCACACTTGTACAAAAACACCGCATAAGCCTTTGTCACAAAAGAAAATGCGTGCTCAAATTGCGATATAGGAAATTGGCCCCCGTTTACACGTGTTTCTGGCGTGCCGCCATGGCGGCAGGCGGGCAGTAATGTTAAAAGTAGTGGTTTGTTGGCTGTTCAATCAGGTCAATCACTGTTGGACGCGCATTGAGCGCAGGAATAGACGCGTTTTGAAGAAATCCACCGCAACATCGAAACCCTTGCCTGTGCCGCAGTGGCGCCAGCAGTTGCATTATCGCCTCAAGGAAGGCGCGCTGATCGCCATGGGGGCGCTGTGCCTGTACCTGTGGATGGCGCTGCTGACCTACGACCAGGCCGATCCGGGCTTCAGCCACACCAGCAATGTTGAACAGGTACAGAATGCCGCCGGGCGTGCCGGTGCTTATTTCGCCGATATCCTGTTCATGGTGCTGGGTTATTTCGCCTACATCTTCCCGCTGTTACTGGCGATCAAGACCTGGCAGATCTTCCGCGAACGTCACCAGCCCTGGCAATGGAGCGGCTGGCTGTTCTCCTGGCGCCTGATTGGCCTGGTGTTCCTGGTGTTGTCGGGCGCGGCGCTGGCGCATATTCATTTCCATTCCGCTGCCAGCCTGCCAGCCTCGGCCGGCGGTGCGCTGGGTGAAAGCCTCGGTGACCTGGCCAAGAACGCCCTGAACGTGCAGGGCAGTACGCTGATGTTCATTGCCTTGTTCCTGTTCGGCCTGACGGTGTTTACCGACCTGTCCTGGTTCAAGGTCATGGACGTGACCGGCAAGATCACCCTCGATCTGTTCGAACTGTTCCAGGGCGCCGCCAACCGCTGGTGGGCTGCGCGCAACGAGCGCAAGCGCCTGGTGGCACAGTTGCGAGAGGTCGACGACCAGGTTCAGGAGGTGGTTGCGCCGGTGGTGCCGGATCGTCGTGAGCAGGCCAGAGCCAAGGAGCGCATCATCGAGCGTGACCAGGCCCTGAGCAAACATGTGGCCGAGCGCGCGCAGCAGCCCGCGCCGGTGATCATGCCGGCCCCGGCCAAGGTGCCGGAGCCGAGCAAGCGCGTGCAGAAGGAAAAACAGACGCCGCTGTTCGTCGACAGTGCCATCGAAGGTACCTTGCCGCCGATCTCGATCCTCGATCCAGCCGAGAAAAAACAGGTCAATTACTCACCTGAGTCCCTGGCGGGCGTCGGTCACCTGCTGGAAATCAAGCTCAAGGAATTCGGCGTTGAGGTCTCGGTGGACTCCATCCACCCGGGACCGGTGATTACCCGTTACGAAATCCAGCCAGCCGCCGGCGTCAAGGTCAGCCGTATCGCCAACTTGGCAAAAGACCTGGCCCGTTCCCTGGCAGTGACCAGTGTGCGTGTGGTTGAAGTGATTCCTGGCAAGACCACGGTCGGTATCGAGATTCCCAACGAAGACCGCCAGATCGTGCGCTTCTCCGAAGTGCTGTCGTCGCCGCAATACGACGAAGCCAAGTCGCCGGTCACCATGGCCCTGGGTCACGACATTGGCGGCAAGCCAGTGATCACTGACCTGGCCAAGATGCCGCACCTGCTGGTGGCGGGTACCACCGGTTCCGGTAAGTCGGTGGGGGTCAACGCCATGATCCTGTCGATTCTGTTCAAGTCGGGCCCGGAAGACGCCAAACTGATCATGATCGACCCGAAAATGCTCGAACTGTCGATCTACGAAGGCATTCCGCACCTGCTTTGCCCTGTGGTCACCGATATGAAAGACGCCGCCAACGCCCTGCGCTGGAGCGTTGCCGAGATGGAGCGGCGCTACAAGTTGATGGCGGCCATGGGCGTACGTAACCTGGCGGGCTTCAACCGCAAGGTCAAAGACGCCGAAGAAGCCGGTGAGCCGATCTACGATCCGATGTTCAAGCGCGAAAGCATGGACGACGTGCCGCCGCTGTTGAAAACCCTGCCGACTATCGTAGTGGTGGTCGACGAATTTGCCGACATGATGATGATCGTCGGCAAGAAGGTCGAAGAACTGATCGCCCGTATCGCCCAGAAAGCCCGTGCCGCCGGTATCCACCTGATTCTCGCGACCCAGCGGCCCTCGGTGGACGTGATCACCGGCCTGATCAAGGCCAACATCCCGACCCGTATGGCCTTCCAGGTGTCGAGCAAGATCGACTCGCGGACCATCATCGACCAGGGCGGCGCCGAACAGTTGCTCGGCCACGGTGACATGCTCTACATGCCACCGGGCACCAGTCTGCCGATCCGGGTGCACGGTGCCTTCGTTTCCGACGAAGAAGTCCATCGGGTGGTCGAGGCGTGGAAGCTGCGTGGTGCTCCGGACTACAACGACGACATCCTCAGCGGTGTCGAAGAGGCGGGTAGCGGCTTCGACGGCGGTGGTGGCGGTGATAGCGATGATGCCGAAACCGATGCCCTGTACGATGAAGCCGTGCAGTTCGTTCTGGAAAGCCGCCGCGCTTCCATTTCCGCCGTGCAGCGCAAGCTGAAGATCGGCTACAACCGCGCCGCGCGGATGATCGAGGCGATGGAAATGGCCGGTGTAGTCACCGCCATGAACACCAACGGCTCGCGCGAAGTGATTGCCCCCGGGCCGTCCCGCGACTGATGAACCACCCAGCCTGTGGCCAGTGACGGCCACAGGCCCATTCATACTGCAACGAGGATTGCCATGCGCCTGATTCGCATGATGTTGGTTTCCGCTATGGCCCTGTCCAGCGCTTCGGTATTCGCCGGCGAGCAGGATGTGTCGCGCTTGACCCAGTTGCTGGAAAAGTCCAAGACCATCGAAGCCCGTTTTTCCCAGCTGACCCTCGATGGCTGCGGCACACAGTTGCAGGAAACCGCCGGTCAGATGTCCTTGCAGCGCCCAGGCCTGTTCTACTGGCACACCGATGCTCCGCAGGAGCAGGTGGTGGTCTCGGACGGCAAGACGGTCACCCTGTGGGACCCGGACCTGGAGCAGGCGACCATCAAGAAGCTCGACCAGCGCCTGACCGAGACCCCGGCACTGCTGCTGTCCGGCGATGTATCGAAGATCAGCCAGAGCTTCGATATCACCTCCAAGGAGCAGGGCGACGTCATGGACTTCACCCTGAAGCCGAAAACCAAGGACACCCTGTTCGACTCCTTGCGTCTTTCGTTCCGCAAAGGTCTGGTCAATGACATGCAACTGATCGACAGCGTCGGCCAGCGTACTAACATTCTGTTCACCGGGGTCAAAGCCAACGAGGCGATTCCGGCGAGCAAGTTCAAGTTTGATATCCCGAAAGGCGCTGATGTCATTTCGGAATAAGAGGTAGTAACGCCCTCCATGGATCTGTTTCGTAGTGACCCCGTAGCCCAGCCCCTGGCCGCGCGCTTGCGCCCGGCCAACCTGGACGAGTACGTCGGCCAGGAGCACCTGCTGGCCCGCGGCAAGCCGCTGCGCGAGGCACTGGAGCAGGGTGCGCTGCACTCGATGATCTTCTGGGGCCCGCCCGGGGTCGGCAAGACCACCCTGGCGCGGCTGCTGGCGCAGTTCTGTGACGCCCACTTCGAAACCGTCTCAGCGGTGCTGGCAGGGGTCAAGGAAATCCGCCACGCGGTGGAAATCGCCAAGCAGCAGGCTGGGCAATACGGACGGCGCACTATCCTGTTCGTCGATGAAGTGCACCGCTTCAACAAGTCACAACAGGACGCCTTTCTGCCGTACGTTGAGGACGGCACGCTGATCTTTATCGGCGCGACCACGGAAAACCCCTCGTTCGAGCTGAACAATGCATTGCTGTCGCGAGCACGTGTCTATGTGCTCAAAAGCCTCGACGAGCCAGCCCTGCACAAGCTGGTACAGCGGGCGCTGACCGAGGAGCGCGGGCTGGGTAAGCACCAGCTGCGTCTGGGCGACGAAGCCTTCAAGATGCTCATGGCCGCCGCCGATGGCGATGGCCGACGCATGCTCAACCTGCTGGAAAACGCCTCAGACCTGGCCGAAGACGGTAGCGAAATCGGTGTCGAGTTGCTGCAGAGCCTGCTCGGTGACAGCCGCCGCCGTTTCGACAAGGGCGGTGAAGCTTTCTACGATCAGATTTCGGCACTGCACAAGTCGGTGCGTGGCTCCAACCCTGATGGTGCGCTGTACTGGTTCGCGCGCATGCTCGATGGCGGCTGCGATCCGTTGTACATCGCCCGGCGCGTGGTGCGCATGGCCAGCGAAGACATCGGCAACGCCGACCCCCGCGCCTTGAGCCTGTGTCTGGCAGCCTGGGACGTGCAAGAGCGCCTGGGCAGCCCCGAGGGCGAGCTGGCCGTGGCCCAGGCCATTACCTACCTGGCCTGCGCGCCTAAGAGCAACGCGGTGTACATGGGCTTCAAGACTGCCCTGCGCGAAGCGGGCGAGCACGGTTCGCTGGAAGTGCCGCTGCATTTGCGCAATGCGCCGACCAAGCTGATGAAGCAGCTGGGGTACGGCGACGAATACCGCTACGCCCATGATGAGCCGGACGCTTACGCTGCCGGTGAAGACTATTTCCCCGATAATCTTGAGCCGCGCCAGTATTACCAGCCGGTGCCGCGTGGCCTGGAACTGAAGATCGGCGAGAAGCTCAAGCACCTGGCCGAACTCGACCGCAATAGCCCACGGCAACGGAGAAAGTCATGATTGCCGTGATCGCCGCGGTCAGCGCTGGAGGCATCGTCGGCACCTTGCTGCGCTTTGCCACAGCCAATTGGGTCAATGCCCACTGGCCACGCCACTTCTATCTCGGTACGCTGGCGGTCAATCTGATTGGCTGCCTGCTGATCGGCCTGCTCTACGGGTTGTTTGTGCATCGCCCGCTGGTGCCGGTCGAATTGCGTGCGGGCTTGATCGTCGGGTTTCTCGGCGGTCTGACGACTTTTTCATCCTTTTCACTGGATACCGTGCGCCTGCTCGAAAGCGGGCAGGCGCCGCTGGCCTTCGGTTATGCCGGGCTCAGCGTATTTGGCGGGCTGCTCGCGACCTGGGCCGGCCTGTCTTTGACCAAATTCTGAACCAACGAGAGAACGATATGCTCGATTCCAAACTGTTACGCGGCCAACTTCAGGAAGTGGCGGACCGCCTGGCCTCCCGTGGCTTCAGCCTGGATGTCGCGCGCATCGAGGCACTGGAAGAACGCCGCAAGGTGGTGCAGACCCGCACTGAACAACTGCAGGCCGAGCGTAACGCCCGTTCCAAGTCCATCGGTCAGGCCAAGGCCCGTGGCGAAGACATCGCTCCGCTGATGGCTGACGTCGAGCGCATGGCCAATGAACTGGCCAGCGGCAAGGTCGAGCTGGACGGCATTCAGGCCGAGCTGGATTCGATCCTGCTGGAAATCCCCAACCTGCCGGACGAAAGCGTACCGGTCGGCGCCGATGAAGATCACAACGTTGAAGTACGCCGCTGGGGCACCCCGCGCAGCTTCGACTTCGAGATCAAGGATCACGTCGCCCTCGGCGAGTTGAGCGGTGGCCTGGACTTCGAAACTGCAGCCAAGCTGTCGGGCGCCCGTTTCGCCCTGCTGCGTGGCCCGATCGCGCGCCTGCACCGTGCCCTGGCGCAGTTCATGATCAACCTGCACACCAGCGAGCACGGCTACGAAGAAGCCTACACCCCGTACCTGGTACAAGCCCCGGCGCTGCAAGGCACTGGCCAGTTGCCCAAGTTCGAGGAAGACCTGTTCAAGATCAGCCGCGACGGCGAGGCTGATTTCTACCTGATCCCGACAGCCGAAGTATCGCTGACCAACATTGTTGCCGGCGAGATCCTCGACGCCAAGCAACTGCCGGTCAAGTTCGTCGCGCACACCCCGTGCTTCCGCAGTGAAGCCGGTGCTTCGGGTCGCGATACCCGCGGCATGATCCGTCAGCACCAGTTCGACAAGGTCGAGATGGTCCAGATCGTTGAGCCGAGCACGTCCATGCAAGCCCTGGAAGGCCTGACGGCCAACGCCGAGCGCGTGTTGCAGGCGCTTGAGCTGCCCTACCGGGTATTGGCGCTGTGCACCGGCGACATGGGCTTCAGTGCGGTCAAGACCTACGACCTGGAAGTCTGGGTGCCGAGCCAGGACAAGTACCGCGAAATCTCCTCGTGCTCGAACTGCGGCGATTTCCAGGCGCGCCGTATGCAGGCTCGCTGGCGCAACCCGGAAACCGGCAAGCCGGAGCTGGTCCACACCCTTAACGGTTCGGGCCTGGCGGTAGGTCGTACACTGGTGGCGGTGCTGGAAAACTACCAGCAGGCCGACGGTTCGATCCGTGTGCCGGAGGTGCTCAAGCCGTACATGGGTGGCCTGGAGATCATCGGTTAAATGGAATTTCTGCCGCTGTTCCACAAACTGCGCGGCAGCCGTGTGCTGGTTGTCGGCGGAGGCGAGATTGCCCTGCGCAAATCGCGTCTGCTGGCCGATGCCGGTGCGGTGCTGCGGGTGGTCGCGCCCGAGATTGAAGCGCAACTGACCGAGCTTGTCCGGCACAGCGGTGGCGAAATCCTCAGCCGTGGTTATCAGCCAGGCGACCTCGACGGTTGCCAGCTGATCATTGCCGCTACCGACGACCAGGCGCTCAACGCCCAGGTCTCGGCGGATGCTCACCAGCGTTGTGTACCGGTCAATGTGGTCGATGCACCGGCGCTGTGTTCGGTGATCTTCCCGGCCATTGTCGACCGGTCGCCCTTGGTGGTTGCAGTGTCCAGCGGCGGCGATGCGCCGGTGCTGGCGCGGCTGATCCGGGCCAAGCTGGAAACCTGGATTCCGGCCGCCTATGGCGAACTGGCCGGGCTGGGCGCGCGCTTTCGCGACAAGGTCAAGGCACTCTACCCGGACGTCAATCAGCGTCGCGGCTTCTGGGAAGATGTGTTCCAGGGCCCGATCGCCGAGCGACAACTGGCCGGGCAGGGCGCGGAAGCCGAACGCTTGCTGCAAGCCAAGATCGACGGTGCGAGCTATCAGGCGCCGGGTGAGGTGTATCTGGTCGGTGCCGGCCCGGGTGATCCGGACCTGCTGACCTTCCGTGCCTTGCGCTTGATGCAGCAGGCCGACGTGGTGCTTTACGACCGTCTGGTTGCGCCGGCGATCATCGAGTTGTGCCGTCGTGATGCCGAGCGCATCTACGTCGGCAAGCGTCGCGCCGACCATGCCGTACCTCAGGATCAGATCAACCAGCTGCTGGTTACCCTGGCGCGTCAGGGCAAGCGGGTATTACGCCTCAAGGGCGGTGATCCGTTCATCTTCGGCCGTGGTGGCGAAGAGATCGAGGAATTGGCCGAGCAGGGCATTCCTTTCCAGGTGGTGCCGGGTATTACCGCTGCCAGCGGTTGCTCGGCGTATGCCGGGATTCCGTTGACCCACCGTGATTATGCCCAGTCAGTGCGCTTTGTCACCGGCCACCTCAAGGACGGTACCAGCAATCTACCTTGGAATGACCTGGTGGCACCGGCGCAGACCCTGGTGTTCTATATGGGCCTGGTTGGCTTGCCGACCATCTGTGCCGAGCTGATTCGTCACGGACGTGCTGCCGATACACCGGCAGCGCTGGTTCAGCAGGGCACTACACCGAACCAGCGGGTGTTCACCGGTACGCTGGCTGACCTGCCAGCCCTGGTAGCCGAGCATGAAGTCCATGCGCCGACCCTGGTGATCGTCGGCGAAGTGGTGCAGTTGCGCGACAAGCTGGCCTGGTTCGAAGGTTCTCAAGGCTGAAAAGCATCGCCGGCAAGGCCGGCTCCCATAGAGGTTGTGCATCATATCGACCCTTGTGGGAGCCGGCATTGCCGGCGATGAGGCCAGCAACCACTACCTCAATTGCCAGCCTTGTTCCAGATCCCTTTCCCTGGCAACTTCTCCCGATCATGCGCCGCAGCAAAATTCTGCAACGGCCCTTTCGGCACAATCCCGTTCGGATTGATGGTCTTGTGGCTCATGTAGTAATGCTTCTGGATATGCTCGAAATTCACCGTCTCGGCCACGCCCGGCCACTGATACAGCTCGCGTAGCCAGTTCGACAGGTTCGGATAATCCGCCAGGCGCCGCAGGTTGCACTTGAAGTGCCCGTGGTACACCGCGTCGAAACGAATCAGCGTGGTGAACAGCCGCCAGTCAGCCTCAGTCAGGTACTCGCCGGCCAGATAGCGCCGTTCGCCAAGATGCTGCTCCAGGCAATCCAGTTCGGCAAACACTTCATCAAACGCCTGCTCGTACGCCTGTTGCGAGGTGGCAAAGCCTGCACGGTATACACCGTTATTGATCGCTGGGTAGATCCGCTCATTGAGCGCATCAATCTCGGCCCGCAGCGGCTCGGGGTAGAGGTCCAGGCCATTGCCGGTCAAGGCGTCGAACGCGTGGTTGAAGATGCGGATGATCTCCGCCGACTCGTTGTTGACGATCCGTTGTTCCTGCTTGTCCCACAGCACTGGCACCGTGACCCGGCCGCTGTAGTGCGGGTCGTCACGGGTATAGCGCTGATGGAGAAAGTCCAGGTGATCGACCTTGTCACCCGTGGAGCCCTGGCTCTGGTCGAAGGTCCAGCCGTTCTCACCCATCAGCCAGCTGACCACCGACACGTCGATCAGGCTTTCCAGGCCCTTGAGCTTGCGAAAGATCAGGGTGCGGTGAGCCCAGGGGCAAGCCAGGGACACATACAGGTGGTAGCGCCCTGCCTCGACGGCTGGCAACTGATTGTGACGCTGCGAGTTTTCACGCTGGAACGCACCGTCTTTGCTGCTTTGATACCACTGGTCATGCCAGCGTCCGTCGATCAACAGGCCCATGCTGAGCTCCTTGGCAATTCGTTGGAATATAGCGCCCAGTGTACGGGCTTGAGTTCGAACGAATAGCGCAAAGTCTGCGCCTGTTTAATCGACTTTGTTGATGGGTTGCCTTACGCCTGACGCTGATCCCAGTAACGCTGTGCTTGGGCAAAGGCCTCATCGCGATTGTGACCGAGGCCGCGCAAGGCCAGGGCCATGGTTGCAACCACGGCGAGCTCGCCATAGCTGTCACGGGCCTCGCCGCGCCAGACCGTCAGCAGATGCTCAGGCTCAAGGCTCGCGGGTTTGACATGACGCTGGGCGGCCAGGGCTGGCCATTCTTCGTCCCACTCGATGCCGTGCGCAGTGCCATACAGGTGGCTGGTGGTGTCCGGATTGATCTCGATTTCGCCACCATCGCCCTTTACCACGATGGCGGTGTCGCCGAGCAGGCGGCTGGCTTCACGGTGCACGGCCTGGTAACCCGGGTGGAAGATACTTTGCAGCCCGCAGCGGGCACCCAGCGGATTGAGCACGCGGGCCAGGGAATGGATAGGTGAGCGCAGGCCCAGGGTATTACGCAGGTCGATCATGTGCTGCAGGCGCGGTGCCCAGTCGTGCAGCGGGATAAACGCCAACTGCTGGCTGTCGAGGGCCTGGGCAACGGCATTCCAGTCGCGGCACAGCGGGATCTGCAGCAGTCCAAGCACCTGCTCGGTGTACAGGCGTCCGGCGGTATGGGCGCCACCGCCGTGCAGCAGGATGCGCACACCGTTGGCAGCCAGGCACTTGGCGGCCAGAAGGTACCAGGGCAGGTGACGCTTCTTGCCGGCGTAGCTTGGCCAATCGAGGTCTACCGCAATCTGCGGCGCGTTCAAGCGCTGGCGCAACGCCTCGGTGAATCCGGCCAGCTCCTCTGGGCTTTCTTCCTTGTGGCGCAGCAGCATCAGGAAGGCGCCCAGCTGGGTTTCCTCGACCTTGCCATCGAGCAGCATGCCCATCGCCTCGCGGGCTTCCTCACGGTTCAGGCCGCGGGCGCCGCGCTTGCCCTTGCCGAGGATGCGCACGAACTGGGCAAAGGGATGTTCGGCCGGGGTTTCGGTAATCAGCGGGCGAGGATCGGTCATATGCAATTGGTCGGCTTCGGCAGGCCCGCAAGCTTCGCGGCGAGTTTGGCGGGAGTGCCTTTGAACAGGCGGTTGAGGTGCATGCTGTTGCCTTTTTCCGGGCCCAGCTTGAGTGCGGTGTACTTGATCAGCGGACGGGTCGCCGGCGACAGCTCGAACTCCTGGTAGAACGCACGCAGCAGCGTCAGTACTTCCCAGTGTTCGGGGGTCAGTTCCAGTCGCTCATGGGCGGCGAGGGCGGTGGCGACTTCGTCGGACCAGTCGCCCAGTTCAACCAGGTAGCCATCCTTGTCCAGAGCGATAGTGCGCTCGCCTACAGTCAGGGTACTCATAGCCAGCTGTTGACCTTGTCGTAATCCAGCGACAGCGCAACAAAGGCCGCATAATCGATAGCCCGGGAGTCGTCGCTGGTGCTCAGGGCGCGTGCTTGCAGATCTTCTTCAAGGGCGAACAGGCGTCCTTGCAGGTTGCTCGCTTGCAGGCTGGCCAGCGGCGCGCTGCCGGGCTGCAGGGCATAGACCGCGTCACCGCAGAGCAGCAGGCCATCCTCGCTGCCGAGCAGGCGCAGGCAGCTGCTCAGGCGATTGTCGCCGAACGGCGAGTGGGAAATTACGTGCAAGGTGCTCATCAGAGGGTTACCACCTGGTCGAAACGGTCGATCAACGCGGCCAGCGCGGCGTCATCCAGCACCTGCACCGGCAGGCTCAAGCTGTCTGCTGCAAGGCCACGTTCCTGCAGGCTGCTGCGCGCGGCGAAGAGCTCTTCGACACCAAACATCGGCAGGGCCTGCAGGTTGGCGGCCAGGTTCTTCTGTTGCAGCTGGGCGGGTTGCTGGCCAGGTGCGAGCTGGAACACCCCATCATCGAGAAACAGCATCCCCAGCGGCAGGTCAAAGGCGCCGCCGGCCAAGGCGATATCCAGCGCTTCACGGGCGGACGGGCCGGCCCAGGGTGCCTGGCGGCTGATAATCAGCAAGGACTTGGCCATCTCAATCGCCTCCAAAGCAGATCAAGCGGTCGGCGCTTTGCGCGCCTTCATGCAACTGACCCAGGCCAGATAGCTCCCATGGTGCCGGCAGGTTTACTGCCGGACGCTGATAGCGCTGAGCTTCTTCGGCATTGAGCACGCCACGGCGCAGGGCGGCGGCGATACACACCACCGCATCGAGCTGATGCTCGCTGATGAAGGCGCGCCAACTGGCAGCGACATCCAGCTCATCCTGCGGACTGACAATGTTGCCCGAGGCGCTGTGTACGCCGTCCTGATAAAAAAACAGCCGGACAATTTCATGCCCGCTGGCCAGCGCTGCCTGGGCGAATAGCAAGGCACGGCGCGAGGAGGGCGCATGGGCTGGAGAAAAAACCGCAATGGCGAACTTCATGGAAGGCTCATTCAGCAAAACTGCGCCAATAATAAAGCAAAAAGCCCGCAGCAACATGCCACGGGCTTTTTCGAACCTTGCCGAGCTCCCTGTAGGAGCTGGCCTTGCCAGCGATTGGAGCGCAAAGCGCTCCCCGCCAACTCAAATCTTCTCTTTATGCTCTGGCAAGAACCAGTTCAACACCAGCGCACAGATCCCCCCGGTCGCCACACCCGACTCCAGCACATTACGCAGCGCCGACGGCATATGCGCGAGGAACTCCGGCACCTGCGCCACGCCCAGGCCCAGAGCCAGCGACACTGCGATAATCAGCAGTGCGCGACGATCCAGGCTGATGCTGGCGAGAATATTGATCCCCGAAGCGGCCACCGCACCGAACATCACCATCGCCGCACCCCCGAGCACTGGCTCCGGTACTGCCTGGATCACCCCGGCAACACTTGGGAACAGGCCGAGAATCACCAGCATGGCCGCAATCCACACGCCGATATGGCGGCTGGCGATGCCGGTCAGCTGAATCACCCCGTTGTTCTGGGCAAAGACCGAGCTTGGGAAGGTGTTGAACACCCCGGCCAGCAGCGAGTTGGCGCCGTTAACCAGTACGCCGCCCTTGATCCGTTGCATCCACAGCGGGCCTTCGACCGGCTGGCGCGAAACCTTGCTGGTAGCGGTGACGTCACCAATGGCTTCCAGCGACGTTACCAGGTAGATCACCAGCATCGGAATGAACAGCGCCCAGGAGAAGCCCAGGCCGAAATGCAGCGGCATTGGCACCTGGAACAGCTCGGCCTGGTGCATGCCGGTGAAGTCCAGGCGGCCCAGGTAGCCGGCCAGGGCGTAACCCACGGCCAGGGCAATGACGATGGCGCAACTGCGCATCCACACCACAGGGATACGGTTGAGCACCACGATAATCGCCAGCACCACACCCGACAGCAGCAGGTTTTCGCCATTGGCGAAGGTGCCGTTGCTCATGGCGGCAAACCCGCCGCCCATGCTGATCAGGCCGACTTTAATCAGCGTCAGGCCGATCATCAGCACCACGATACCGGTCACCAGCGGCGTGATCAGGCGTTTGACGAACGGCAGAATGCGCGAAATGCCCATTTCGACGAAAGAGCCGGCAATCACCACACCGAAAATCGCCGCCATCACCGCTTCAACCGGTGTACCTTGCTTGACCATCAGCGCGCCACCGGCGATCAGTGGTCCGACAAAGTTGAAACTGGTGCCCTGAACAATCAGTAGCCCGGCGCCGAATGGCCCGAAGCGCCGGCACTGAACAAAGGTAGCGATCCCGGAGATCACCAGCGACATCGACACGATCAGGTTGGTGTCTCGTGGCGAAACCCCGAGTGCCTGACAGATCAGCAGGCCCGGCGTCACGATTGGCACGATGATCGCCAGCAAATGCTGCAGTGCTGCCAGCATTGCGATCAGCGGCCGCGGCCGGTCTTCAAGGCCGAGGACCAGTTCATTGGCCTGCGCGGGTGCGCCGGGTCCTTGCTCGATTGAACTCATGGGAGTGCTGCCCCGGAAGAAAAAAGGAGCGCATTCTACGGGGCTGCGGCCATTTGGGGTAGTAATTGCTATCGCACCCCACCCGATCCCTGTAGGAGCTGGCCTTGCCAGCGATGCAGGGCAAAGCCTTGCCAAAACCTCGCAGCAAGCCAATGACTGCCAACGCGCACCCACAAAAAAAGCCCGCCGAAGCGGGCTTTCTCACAAGCTACCAACCACTCGATCAGTCATCACGACCCATCAGGCCGAACAGCTGCAGCAGGCTGACGAACAGGTTGTAGATCGATACATACAGGCTGACGGTTGCCATGATGTAGTTACGCTCGCCACCGTGAATGATCGCGCTGGTCTGGAACAGAATGCAGACCGACGAGAACAGCACGAAACCGGCGCTGATCGCCAACTGCAGGCCGCTGATCTGGAAGAACAGGCTGGCCAGCACGGCACCCATCAGGACGAAGAAGCCGGCGGTGATGAAACCACCGAGGAAGCTCATGTCCTTGCGGGTGATCAGCACATAGGCGGACAGACCACCAAACACCAGTGCGGTCATGGCGAAAGCCGAGCTAACGACTTCGGCGCCACCGGCCATACCCAGGTAACGGTTGAGGATAGGACCGAGGATGAAGCCCATGAAACCGGTGAGGGCGAAGGTGGAAACCAGGCCCCAGGCCGAATCACGCAGTTTGTTGGTGAGGAAGAACAGGCCATAGAAGCCGATCAGCACCACAAAGATGTTCGGGTAGCCGACACGCATTTGTTGCGCAATGAAAGCCATTACGCCACTGAAGGCGAGGGTGATAGCCAGCAGGCCGTACGTATTGCGCAGGACGCGGCTGACCTCCTGCTGCTCGACCTGCTGGCCGTGATTGACGGCGTAATCCTGTTCGCGCATGGCGACACTCCTGTGGGTTTGAAACGTTCAGATGCAAAGATCATAACAGAGGACTGCAAACCAGCCACACAGAGAGTTTGACAGCTTGTTTCATTTCGGTATTATGGCGCCCGCAATACGAGGAAGCGTGGCCGAGTGGTTTAAGGCAACGGTCTTGAAAACCGTCGATGGGCAACTATCCTAGAGTTCGAATCTCTACGCTTCCGCCATCTTCAAAGCCCTGATTATTCAGGGCTTTTTGCGTTTCAGGGGGCCTGATTTCACGCCCTCTGACGCCTGATCATTTCCGCATTATTTCCATCGTTTCCGCAACTCCCTCCGCCGTACCGTCAAATTTACAAATCTTGCGCCTGCATAGACAGGGCTCGGATCATTCCGTTTGTTTGTGTGAAATTGCACTCCACTTGACCACCTGATGGCAACGGTACTGACCACTCGTTTGCATTGGATTTGACCAGCACGTTTAGTAACCATGAACGGCTGAGAGTTGCGCATTGTTGCCGTTGGCGACAGGCAGAAATCGGCCAAAAGCAGCCGGTCCGTTGCTTGCGCTGCAGCTAATGAGGTGGGTGGCGAGTGTCTCCTTTGGGTCATTCGCTGTCGGTCGTCAATATGGCGCGTGCTGGTCAAATCGAATGCAAACGGTTGGTCAGCACGGATGCAATTGACTGGCCAGTGGCAATGCAAATGGGTGGTCAGGTCCATGCAATCACGCAGCTTGGCGACGCTGAGGCAATGAGTATTTCAGCGTAGGTGCGCTCGCATTCGGTGCCATCGTCCCGGCGGCTGAGTGCCAAGAACGACGAGGGGGATTTTTAGCGGAGGTTTGACCACTTCACCGATCCGGCGGTACACAGTGTCGGTTATTCGTTTGTCAGTATGGCCAAGGAGTCGGCTGGCATGTGTCAGATGCCCGCCCAGTCGCGGGCATTTTTTGCCTGCGCTAAACCGGGCCATGGCTCTCTGGAAGATTGACAGCCGGGTGCGCCAAGCGGCGTACCTCACCCGGATCGGCCATGAGTCCGGTCACCCGCGCAACCTGGTGAAAAACATGAACTACAGCGCCGAAGGCCTGATGCGCATCTGCCCGACCCGCTTCAATGCCGCCCGGGCCAAAGTATGCGCCCGGCAACCGGTTCAGCACGGCACGGAGCAGAACACCCACGAAGCGGCAGTTCACCCCCCCCCGTCTACAGCTTGACATACGATCTTGAGCTCATTCGAGCAGGCTAAACGTCAAGTTCAGGAGGTTGATGCGAGAATTTTCCTGTGACAGGGAACGGAAATCTGGAGATGTAGGTCGTAAGATGGTTTGCCTTACAGTCTGCCCATGGTCTCGGGTATTATTCGCCGCTTGGAAAAATCGACCTGAAGGTCTCTGATTCACAGGGTGAGGACTGCAATCGAATGGTGGCATACAAAGAGCTTCGGCATGAGAAAATATTAAGGGCAGACCACCCGCTCTATCGGTCGGACATTGACGGTATGCGAGCGATTGCAGTTCTGCTTGTGGTGATATACCACGCGTTCCCATCGCTAATTCCAGCTGGATTCATAGGTGTCGACGTTTTCTTTGTTATATCTGGCTATCTAATTACATCGATAATTTTTAAGGGGCTGGAGTCTGGCTCTTTCAGTGTTATAGGTTTTTATAGGCGGCGCATCGACAGGATCTTTCCTGCGTTGATTTTAGTTCTTTTTGTTTCTCTGGTATTTGGTTGGGTGGCTTTATTTCCTGATGAATATTTGCAGCTTGCAAAGCATGTCGCTGGTGGCTCGGTTTTCTCTTCTAACTTGGTTCTTTGGAGTGAGAGCGGTTACTTTGATACAACAGCTGATATAAAGCCCCTGCTTCACCTGTGGTCGCTTGGTATTGAAGAGCAGTATTATATTGTTTTTCCGGTTTTAGCATATGTCTGCTTCAGGTTAGGATTGAACTCGTTTTTATTTGTTGCCTTTTTGGCTGCTATATCTTTTTTTGCTAACGTGGATATGGTGGGTCGAGATTCGGCTTTCACGTTTTTTATGCCCCACACCCGAGCGTGGGAACTGTTATTGGGTGCCAGCCTTGCCTGCATTCACTTAAATTTTTTCAATAAAGTTTCTGGCGTGACAAGTCCTTCCGCCAAATCATCCGTATTTAGAAGCGTATTGTCAGTTCTGGGTCTTGCGCTAGTCCTTGGTTCTGCATTTTTGATGAGCAAAGATCTTCTATTTCCTGGGTGGTGGGCGGTTGTACCATGTGCAGGTGCAGTGCTGATAATCTATGCTGGGGAATCGGCAGTTGTTAATAGAGTGATTCTGAGTAGCAGGCCTTTTGTATGGATTGGTCTAATCAGCTATCCACTGTATCTATGGCACTGGCCTTTGCTTTCGTTTCCCCGAATAATCGAAGGTGAGTCTCCATCGGCTACCTACAGGGTTCTCATGGTTGCAGCTGCTTTCGTATTGGCGGTTGGAACATATTGGTTTATTGAAAAGCCGCTTAGGAAGATTCCATCTCCTCTTAAAACTATGGCTCTATTAGGAGGTATGCTTTGCGTTGGCCTTTCTGGCTATTACATGTACTCAAATTCAGGGGTGGCGCAAAGACCGATTGCCAAAGCAACAGAGGATTTTAACAAGGAATTTGTATCCGCAATTTGGCAATATTCGTCTAATGAAGATTGCTTGAAAAGATATGACATGCCGGGTGTAAAAGATTACGGGTGGTGGTTCTGTATGTCGAGCAAGCCCGCAGCGCCAGATATAGTTCTGATTGGCAGTAGTTTTGCGAATCATTTATATCCGACTTTCGCGAATAATGAAAGCATGCGGGGGAATAGCGTGCTTTCTATTGGTACGTGCTCCGTGGATATTATGCAGTCTGATGTTGACGCGATTGATAAAGTCTCTGAGACTTCTCCTTGCGGAAGCACAAAAGCTAGGGAGCAGCGGGTATTCATTAAGCGCCTCATTGAAACCACACCTAGCATTAAGTACGCGGTATTGAGTGGCCTGCATGCTGTTCAAACTCAAGAGACTATTGCGTCAATCGTCTCTTACGTGGAGTTTTTAGAGGGGCGAGGCATTAGGCCAATTATTTTCATTCCCCATGTTTCAGCCTATAAAGATCTGAAAGCTTGCTTCTCAAGGCCATTTAAGTTTGGGGCGGTGGATGGTTGCTATGTTTCGGTAAAAGAAAGAGATGCTATTGATTCGGGTTTTAAACCTTTAATTGACGAGATGGCTGTTAAGCATCCTGGTGTGAAGTTCTTTGATCAGAATGATATGTATTGCGACTCTTATAATTGCTCTTTAGTGGTTGATGGTCTACCAGTTTTCCGAGACCAGTATTCGCATTATTCCATTTATGCGAGTGAAAAACTTGGGAGAATTTTCGCGAGCTGGGCTAAAGAAAACGCTCCGGGAATATTGGTGGAGTAGATCCTGTGAATTGCTTCGCGTAAATAAAGCCCGCGTAGGCGGGCTTTTCTTTCCACTAGCTCGCTCAGTAGCGGGGTTTTATCCTGGAGATAAACCATATCTACGACTAAAACGGTCATGCAGGTGCGGATAGCCGAGCGCAAGGTGCTGTATGACCGTGCGCTTAAGGTACTGGCGTGATCAGCGCGCGCAAGATCGGCGCTGCAGTATCGCTGGCACTGGTGACCTGGGCGTTTTGGGGCACTTATCAACACGGTTGCTCGGTGTGGTGATGATTCGGGTGCCGTTTTGCTTGCGAGGGATTTGTATTTGTAGACGATCCGAACGGAGTTTTTGGAGGGATTTCAAAATCTGTGATATTCGTCCCGCCGTTTTTATTTTATGTCATTTGTATTTTGGGATGTTTCAATTGTGGTGCCTAAGCTGTCAATACTGCTTGCCGGCTAACCGAGTTTCGGCAGCCGGTAAGCAGCAGTTTGTCAGTTGGTTGCTACGCTAGGGCTAGAAATATTAGAAAGGGATTTAGGAATTCTACCGGTTTCCACTGCAATTCTTCCGAGTTTCTCCGAGCCTTCACGGCTGAGGTGACCGCGATCATAGTACAGTTGAGTTTTTCCAGAAAAGGCAGAGCAAGTTTTTCCGTCGCAGATGAGGTTCCGTACACTAAAGTAAGAGAAGTTTTCTCGCGCGGATACCCGCTTGATAATTTCTTGGTTTAGCTGCGTTTCACCACGATCAGATATGATGGTTTTCTGTTCGCAATTCATAAAGGGGATTTTTATCGCCTTTTCAGAGCATTGTCTGTCAATAGCATTAAAGGTCGGTACCTTAAGGGCGATGATTACTTTTTTTCCGCTCTGGCTAAGCACGTCGAGCATGGCGTCAAAGTCTGCTAGGAATGCAGTCTTATCGACTTCGTCATAGGCTGGCCAGCTTCCGCTAACGATAACTGTGTCGTAGTTTTTGATTT
The DNA here is from genome assembly GCA_036643775.1 of Pseudomonas sp. Taxonomy (GTDB): domain Bacteria; phylum Pseudomonadota; class Gammaproteobacteria; order Pseudomonadales; family Pseudomonadaceae; genus Aquipseudomonas. Next base: position 30,402 of record JAVXRI010000001.1, read on the forward strand.
GATTAAATGCTTCTTCGTTGTAGGCAGGACAGCTGACTTTATAGCCTTCTTTAATATAACGAGTGCTGCGTTGTCCAGGGAATGGAGGGCAAGAGTGGTGCTCAACGTTTCTAATAGCTACGCCCTGAGTTTTTGCAATCTCGCCTAGATAACCTGCATAGTGAGCTGCGTTAGAGTCACCGATTAGTAGAGCAGTAGGAGGTTTCGTCGTGTCGCCGGAGATGCATTTTTCCGACGAAAAATACTCAGGTTTGAACGCGCTCTGGCAAACGTATGCCCCGGTGGATGCAGGCGCTGAGCCAGAACGATTGGCTGCCAGCGCATCTTGGTAACCGTTTGGATTGATAGGGGCAATAACCCCGTTGCTGACGTAAAGAACTCCAGCAAGCGACAGAGCCAGGGCAGCGGAAGTCGGAATGGCTAAAGTAAATTTCCAGCCTTTGTTTCCCCGGAACGGGACTTCAACCAGGAAGTAGCTGAAAAGAGTCAATGCCACCATGGTCAACAGGCAGCCTAAGTTGCCCCACATGTCAGGCTCGCCAAAGGCATAGCGGTAGAACGCCAAGACGGGCCAGTGCCACAGGTACAACGAGAATGAAACCAGTCCGATAGACACCATTGGGCGAACGGCCAAGACGCTGCCTACCAAGGTTTTGCCGAAGTTACCCGCAGCCAGGACCAGGGCTGCGCCAACAGCAGGGACTATCGAGATAAAGCCTGGGAAGCCTTCGGTCTCTCGTACGTATACGAGCGACCAGACGAGCAGCAGCGCGCCAGCAATAGCCATGGCTTGTGCATACAAGCGGCTAACGCGCCCTTTGACTGCGTCTGCAACAAAGAAGGTAATGCCGCCGATGAGCAACTCGCCGGCTCGGGATGGGAGCATGTAGTAGGCAAATGTGGGATCTGTCGCAAGCTTGCTCTGTCCATACCAGAAAGAAGCTGCCGCGATCAGCGTGGCCACGCCCACCGTCACAGCTTTCCTGCCAAGTTTCAACGTGACCAGGAGCAGGGCCGGCCATATCAAATAGAACTGCTCCTCGACACCCAGGGACCACATGTGTAGCAGTGGTACCGTATCAGATGATGCGGCAAAGTAGCTGGTGTCGAGAAACTTCCAAAAATATATATTGGCAACCGAGATCGTGGAAGCGATTGCCGATAGCGACAGGGCCTTCGCATCATCCGGAAGCATGAAGACAGAGCCGAAGACCAGGGTCGCCAGCGTTGCAAACAGAGCTGCAGGAAGAATGCGTCGAACCCTGCGCATGTAGAAGTCAGAGAACGAAAAGGATCCAGCCGCTGCCTGCCTGGCCACAATACCAGTGATCAGGAAGCCCGAAATCACGAAGAAAATATCGACACCAACAAAGCCACCGGGTAGCCAGTTCTTATTGAAGTGAAATATCACCACGGCCAATACGGCCAGCGCCCTAAGCCCGTCGATGTCCGGGCGATAGGCCAAATGTTTGCCTTGCATTTCTGAATTCCCTGTCATGGGGCTGCTGTTGAGGCGGCGGATGATACCGTTTTGCCCGCATTTGCGGGCTTTTTTGTGTCTGGAGATAGCAGGCCAGACTCACCGCAGCCCAGGCCGGAGGCGCCAACCTGCTCCCCTTCCTGGGTATGTTTTTTTGGTCTGAGGGCTTATCAATCAAGCGCTATACCTCCGAGTTGTGTAGGGACAACTAATCCCGGACACTGCGTTAAGTTGCTCATCAACCGCGCCGCGCGGCACCCCGCCGTTGAATTGACGTGGCCATCGCCAGTTGTACCTTAGGATCAGAAGTCGGCCAGTATCCTGCTGTGCCAACAAAGCGCTCATGTAGCCCACGGTTGGTGCCCATTCCGTTTCAGGCTGCGAACAATCTTCCATCGGCGCATTGTCGTGGCAGTTTCCGCGGCGGCTCCTGCTCTGCTTAAAACGATAGCGCCACAATCGCCGACGGAAGCTTCGGCTGGTGGCTTTGTCGACGGCCCCAGGTCGAGGGAGCCCACGGACGATGATCGAGTGATCGAAAGTGAACAGAAAATGGAGGCGGTGGGACGGGGAGGAGAGGCGGCACCTTTCCGAGCACCATGAAAAAGCCCGCCGAGGCGGGCTTTCTAGTAACCTCTTGAGTAAGCAGCGTTTGTAATGAACACTACGGAAACGTCGTAGGTGTCCTTGCCACTTCTTATAGTTTTATAGATATTACAGAGCATTTTCCCATCTCCCGAAGGAGGGATTACCGAAATTGGCCGCCCGACTGTACGGCTCAGGTCCAATGGTGCAGAGGTCAGCTCTCCTGTCTGAATCTCGGCAACCACAATACCCTTCCTCTGCTGTCCTATCGTTCTCTGCACCGCCGTCTGCGCCAATGACCTGAGCCCCAAGGCAATCCGGGTCACGCACTTTTTATCCAGCTCCGTCGCCAGATTTTGGCCAGCCTCTTTAGGGGGCCAGCGCAGGAAGTCCCCCTGCCGGGTCTTGATGGGTTTCGTTAGCAAATTTGCACCTTCTCGCCGAAACCCAGGCCCATCCGCAGCGAAAGCATAGGTAACCGCCTTTTGGAAAGCGGCCCTCAGTAACTTTGGGTTGCTATGGCTGAGGTGCTCTTTTATGTAAGCCTCCGAGTACCATCGACCTTCAATCAGTACTCTGTTTTTGTCTGACTCCGCGTAGGCACTATTGGCCACGGCAAGAGAAAAGACGGCAGCAGCGAACGTGCTGAGCTTCATTTGAGATCCTTCTGGTTTTCAGCCATTGCGGCAAACATTCTGCGTTATGAATTCTGCTCAGGCACTCTATCCTTGTGATTTCACTCGCGCAAAGAAAAGCGCCAACTGGGAAAAGCCAGCAGTCATCGGAACGACCACCGTCGCGTCTGGGCCTACTCTGGATAGGCTTCAGCTTCAAACTGCAATGTACGTTCAGAACGAGTACTTAAGGCTGGCCATGATGTTGCGCGGCTCCCCGTAGAACGCTCCCTCGCCGTGGTGACGTAGGGAACGGTGTAGAGCGAGGTGCCGGGCTTGACTGGGTCATGGTCCCAGTTGAAAAAGTCGTCGATGCGGTAGCTACCAAAGGAGATCGTGCCCGAGTCGTTCTCGTTACGTGCCCAGTTCAGTCCCATTACCATCTCGTGGGTTCGGCCGAACAGTTGGAACGGCCCAGTGGCGTAGGCTGCGAGGCCCAGTTCCTTGGAGGTGGAGTAGTACTTACTGGTGAACGCCGTGGCCGAATGGTCAACGGCATTGATCTGACCGTTTGCGGTGGCCGTCAAGTTGTCCACGTCGTAGCGACGGAAATTGGCTTCGAGCTTGAGCAGCCAGTCGTTATCAAGGCGCTGTTCGATGTTGGCGAAATAGCGTTGGGTCTCGGTGTCGCTATAGGCCCACTTCGCCCCGGAGTTGGTCGAGCCGTCGGCGTCGCCTTTCTGGTAATCCATACCCAAAGCGACGGTGGTGTTGTCGTTGAGGTCCGCCTCATGCTCTGCTTAAAACGATAACGCCACAGTTGCTGATGAAAACTTCGGTTGCCGTATTGGCTTCCTTGAAAACGCCCAGCCCACCACGCGGCGGGCAAAAAGATCAATCACAGCTGCCAAATACTGCCAGCGACCTTGAGCCCATAGATACGTGATGTCCCCGCACCAGAATTCATTCGGCGCCGGCACGGTGAGCTCTCGACCCAGCACGTTCGGAATATCCGGCCGCGCTTCCGTCGCCTTTTTTGTAGGCATGCGAGCCAGGTTGCTAGCTGATCAGTTTCATCTCGCTCATCAGCTTGCACACCTTTAATCTTCCAATCTCTATGCCGTCCCCGCGCGTCATGAGCATTATGCTTTGGCTGCCCGCCGCGCTGCGGCTTTGGGTGAACAGTTCGCTCACTCGTCTGCACAAAACCAGACGTTGAACGTCTGTACATTAACGCTTGCGGCAGTGCGCGTAATAGCAGGATCAGGTTATTTCAAATACCTAGCTCAACAGGTCAACAGGCTCTTGAGCACGGAGCTGATCAATTAACGCGAACGCTCGTGTTCCTCGGCCATCAAGAGCGCGGTGGCCTTTTTAAGATCGACTTCTGTTCTAATCGATTGATCCGGGCTTCCAACTCTTGAGTTTTTTGCTGTTCGGGCGTCAGCGCATTACGGGTCAGGGTTACACCATTTCGCTCTTCCTGAAGCTGGTTGACCCATCGACGCAGGGCCGACTCCACCAGTCCAAGCGAATGGGAGGCATCGATATGACTGTAGCTCGAGTACCAGGCTGGTAGCTTCGCGCTTGAATGCTGAGGTAAAGGTACGGCTTTGCTTGGTCATCAGACACCTCTCTATGGCGCGCATCCTGGCCTAAATGGGTGTGCGGTTTCATTAGATCACTACAAACCGTTTCTTGTCTGGGATGTAACCCTCGCTGGCAGCATTCCGGTAAGATGGCGGCCTGCGAATACAGTAGCAGGATATTCGTCGACTGAAGACCAAATCTGAGAAGAATAATGACCAGCAATACTTATCTTAGAAACGATATTCAAGGGCTTCGCGCAATCGCAGTTTTGGGTGTTATTTTTTTTCATTTTGATAAGCACTGGTTGTCGGGCGGATTCGTTGGTGTCGATGTTTTCTTCGTGATATCAGGTTTTCTGATTGCGCAAATTGTCCTTCGTAAAAAAGAGCTTGGGAACTTTTCGTTTGTAGAGTTTTATATTGGTCGGATGCGTCGAATAGTTCCAGCGTACTTGGTTATGTTGGTTGTTGTATCGGTCGTTATGGCGATTTTTCTTATACCAAGGGATTTTGATACATTTAAAGAGAGTTTGATATCTGCTATTTATTTTAATAGCAATAATTACTTTGCGGTGCTAAATGATTATTTTGCGCCGGCTGGCTATGAACTGCCCTTGCTGCACACTTGGTCACTTGCCGTGGAGATGCAATTTTATCTATTTTTGCCATTAGTTATAATGGTGTTTCCAATACGGCTCTTGGTGCCGGTGCTACTGCTTGTTGTCGTGTTTTTGGTGGTAGGATCTGAATATTTTCTTCGATTAGATCATCGGCAGGCAGTTTATTTTTCATTGTCAGCGAGGGTTCCAGAATTCTTGATAGGTACGCTGGTGGCTATTCTGAGTAAAGACCTGAAATTTTCAAAAAAACTATCTACTGTTTTGGCGGTTATTGGTGTAACGCTGGTCGGTATTAGCTTTTTGGGGATCGCAGAAGGCCAGAGGTTTCCGGGGTTGTTGGCGTTGCCTGCTTGCGTTGGGATTGCGTTGTTACTCATTACCCCGAATAGCGTACCAAGTCGCGTACTTTCATGCGCTCCCCTGGTTTTTGTCGGGGCGCTCTCCTATTCGCTGTACCTTTGGCATTGGCCGATACTGGCGGCAATTCGATACTTTTCGGGTACTTACGAAGTTGGTGGAACTGCCACGCTGGTATTTTTTACGCTAACTTTCGGTAGTGCCTACCTGTCGTACCGATTCGTAGAAGCCCCCTTCAGGGGCCGATACTCTACCAAGGCTGCCATTGCACGCCTGGTGGGGTTGGGGGCAGGCACGGTTGTAGTGATCACATTGGCCGATGCTTTAAATCCGAAGCTTGTGGATCCACTCCCATTAAATCTAACTCGCTATGCTGATGGCTCCGAAATATGTCATGGTATGGTTGTAGGTGACTGCATTCGGGGTGATAAAGAATCCAGTCGCATACTGCTGATGCTCGGTGATAGTCATGCGGCGCAGCTGAATTACTTTGCGGATATTGTTGGTAAATCGCTGGGTGTAAAGATAAAAGTTATTACTTCGAGTAGCTGTGTAACAATTCCTGGCTTTGATGTTGAGAGGATCTCAGAAGGCGCTCGTCAAAACTGCCTCAATCAAATTTCTGAGGGAGAGAAGTTTACGCCTAATGTTGATGGTTTGATTCTTGCGGGGATGTGGCAGTATCAATCGACCAGCGATGAGTTTATGAACAGCCTGGATGCGTTTCTGTCGGATGCGGCCAAGCGGAATCAGCAGGTTTTGGTTCTTGCTCAGGTGCCTATGCTTTCATCTAGCCCGCAAAGAATTTACCGCGCCAATAGCATAGGGTTTCATTTGTCGGCCTCGCTGGATTTAGAATCGGTTGAAGCTAATTTGAGGGTTAAACATCTCGTTTTAAAACATGAAAACTCAAACTTTCTAGATTTATCAGGAAATTCATTTTTTGCGGATGCGCCGTTCCAAAACCATACGCTGATCTATCAGGACACTCATCACCTTAATGAGGTTGGGTCGCAACGTTATGGAGAAATTGCAGCTCCATTTTTCAAGAGCTTCATGGATAAAGTTTATACCTCCAAGGCAACCGCTTTGCATAAATAGTCGACCCTGTCGCGCTCCGAATGGGGACGCGGGCATTCGGACTATGCTCTGAAGGTGAAAGTGATGGCAAAGACGGCGAAGACAATGCGAACGATAGAGATACTTACGTGCTCACCTGGGTCGGGCGGGACTACCTTTGATAATAAGTGATAACTGAGCGTTGAAGCCCCGCCGTTAAACGGCGCTTTGCCTTTATGCCGAGGCAAAAATATCAATCAGCTCACTCAGAAAAGCACTCACCAAATCCCGCCGCCGCGCCGAATGCCGAACCGCTGCATGAAAACCCACTTCATAACGCAGCACTTCAGCATTGAGCGGGCGCAACTGCCCAAGCTGCTCATGCCGTGCCGCATAGTGCTGGGGCAGAAAACCCAGGTGTTGTCCGGACAAAATAAGCAGAGCAGCGCCATCCATGCTGTCAGTTAGCACCGTCAGGCGTTCAATCGAGGTGGGCGCTGGCATTTCCGGCAACGGGTGGCTTGGCCACACCCAGTCATAGTGGCTGACATCGTCCCGGGTTAAAGCGCCCACTTGTTCTGATAGCGGGTGGGAAGGCGCGCAGTAGGCGATCTGGGTTTCCTGGAACAACGGGAAATAATCGATGTTGGGCAAGCGGTGCCAGAAGTAACCGATCGCCAGATCGATATGGCTGTTGATGATCTTTTCTTCCAGCAGCGACGACGACAGTTCGGTGAAGTGGAAATACAACCCTTCATGCTGGGAGCGCAAACGCGCAATGGCCAGGCCGATTTTCTTGTTGGCGATCGGGTCGATCTGTCCGAGCAGACCGATGTTGATGGTGCCCGAGACTTTGCGGTTGATATGCTGCACTTCGACCCGAAAGCCCTCTGCAGCCGCCAGTAATCGTCTGGCCGCCTCAACGAACTGGCCACCCTTGGGCGTCACCGAAAAGCCGCCGCGGCCGCGTTCGCACAGGCGAAATCCCACGCGTGCTTCCAGTGTCGCCAGTTGTGCGCTGATGGTGGGTTGCGTGGTGTTGAGAGCGGTTTGCGCCGCCGAAACGCCACCGGCCTCAACGACCGCCAGAAATACCCGGATCAAGCGAAGATCCAGCTCCGAAACAGTGCCCAGCATTGCATGCCCCCGATGTTTGCTCACATAGGTATGAATCTATGTAAACAGTTTGTCTGCGATATTTTACAGCCCCAACCAAGGCCATACATTGCAGGCAAACCAGCGTCATTGTCAGTTTTTTATGGAGCTTCACCCGATCAGGATGTCGGACCGATCGCTGTACCCACAAAAAAAACAATCAGCTGCATAGGAACCATCGTATGTCAGGGTCCCCACTTTCTGCGCACGCCGCCGAGGCGAGCGGCGGGTTGGCCATCGAAGGCCACTCGATCGACTACATCCCGGAAAGCGAACGCCACGCCAAGCTCAGCAGCCAGGGGCCATTCTGGTTTCTCGGCAACTTTCACTTCTTCACCATCTCCATCGGTTTTGTCGGCCCAACCCTGGGGTTGTCCGCACTGTGGACCATGCTGGCCGGTGCATTGGGCATCATGTTCGGCACCATTTTCATGGCCTTCCACGGTTCGCAAGGGCCGGAGATGGGCCTGCCGCAGATGATCCAGTCCCGTGCCCAGTTCGGCTATCGCGGGGTAATCCTGGCGTTGATGGCGACGATGTTTGTGTTTGTCGGTTTCAACGTGGTGAACATTTCTCTGATCATGAACGGTCTGGAGCATGTGTTCGGCGTTGACCCGACCATCGTCGCGGTGGCGGTGGTGCTGATTGGCGCGCTGCTGTCGATCTACGGCCACGACCTGATGCATAAAGCCTTCAAGTGGGCGTTGCTGGCCACCTTGCCGTTGTATGCGCTGGTCACTATTGCCTTGATGTCCGGTGCGGGTCGGGAAGGAGTGACCCCAGCAAGCGATCTGGGCTTCAGCTGGATTGCCTTTGCCACACTGTTCGCCATCGGCGCGAGCTACAACATTTCCTACGCGCCTTATGTTTCTGACTATTCCCGTTACCTGCCGAAGAACACCAGTCGCTGGAAACTGATCGCGGCGGTGTTCATCGGCGCTTCGTTGTCCGGTAGCTGGATGATCGGCCTCGGCGCCTGGCTGGCACAGGAGTTGAAAGCGGCGGATGCGCTGGTGGCGCTGAATCAGGTCGGTTCTTCGCTTGTGCCAGGCTTGGGCAATCTGCTGGTGGTGGTGTCGGTGGCGGGCTTCCTGCCGATCATCGCGCTCAACACCTACAGCGCCATGCTGACGTTGCTGACCGGTGTCGACTCGATCAGGAAAATCACCCCGACACCGCGCGCGCGGGTGCTTTCTATCACGGTCATCAGTCTCATCCTGCTGACCTGCGTGCTGTCGATCAAAGGTGACGGTATCGCACTGTTGAACACGTTCCTGGTGTTGCTCCTGTACTTCCTCGTGCCATGGACCGCGGTCAATCTGGTGGACTACTTCTTCGTGCGCAAAGGCCGCTACGCCATTCCGCATTTCTTCACGCCGAAGGGCATCTACGGTGCCTGGCAATTGCGCGGCATTGTTTCGTACCTGGTCGGCTTTGCCGCCATGGTGCCGTTCTTCTACATCTTCGATGCCGCCGCCAACCAGGAAGTATTCGTCGGCCCGCTGGCTCGCATGCTTGAAGGCGTGGACATCGCCTGGCTGGTGGGGCTGGTGGTTTCGGGTCTGACGTATTACATCCTCAGCCGTTCGATAGATCTGGCTGCCGAGCAGCGGATCATCGACGCGATTACCGAAAGCGACATTATCGCCATGACCGAAAAAACCGTGGAGGCAGGGCGTTGAACATTGCACAGAACATCGTGGTCGCCTGCTGCCAACTGGCGCCGAAGCTAGGTGACCTCGCTTACAACCGCACACTCACCGAGCGCGCCATTCGTTCGGCAGCCTTCCAGGGCGCCCAGGTGGTGGTATTGCCCGAGCTGGTGCAGAGCGGCTACCTGTTCACTGACCGTGATGAGGCGCTTGCCCTTGCCGAAACCACCGAGGGCCAGACGCTGCAACTGTGGCTGGCATTGGCGCGTGAGCTGAACATTGTCGTGGTCGGCGGGTTCTGCGAGCGCCTGGCCGATGATGAACTTGGCAACAGCGCGGCGATGATCGATGCGCAGGGTTTGCGAGCGGTGTACCGCAAGGCGCATCTGTGGGATGCGGAGAAGGAAATCTTTACCGCCGGGGATGCGCCGCCGCCGGTGATCGAAACGGTCCACGGACGTATCGGCATGCTGATCTGCTACGACCTGGAGTTCCCCGAGTGGGTGCGCCTTCCGGCACTGGCCGGTGCCGATCTGCTGTGTGCGCCGGTCAACTGGCCGGACGGCCCGCGACCCCTGACCGAGCGTCCGGCAGAAGTCTTGCGCGTGCAGGCCAATGCCTCGGTGAACCGCATGTTCATCGCCGCGTGTGATCGCTATGGTCACGAACGCGGGGTGAACTGGGTGCAAGGTTCGGTGATTGTCGATGCCGACGGTTACCCGATGGCAGGTCCTGCGGAGCAGGGCGGTGAGCAGATTCTGTTGGCGACACTCAATCTTGCCCAGGCGCGTAACAAGCAGATCAGTGAGCGTAATGACGTGCACCGGGATCGGCGGCCGCAGTTGTACGGATTGAGTGCTTCAGTCGAGTGAAGCGCTGTTGGCGGGCACCGTGAATCTCGACGGCTGCAGATGCAGGGCAAGCACGCTCGCCAGCACAATCACCGCGCCCACAACGACCATGGTGGAAGGACGTTCGGCGAGGAAAACCGAGGCCATCAGCATTGCGGTAGGTGGCACCAGGTAGAGCGACATCGACGCTCGGCTGACGTTGCAATGGGACAGCACATACGCCCATGCGAGGTAGGCCAGCGCACTGGGGAAAATGCCCAGCACCAGTACCGCGAGGTTGACGCTGGCTGAAGCTGCGCGGGCTTGCGTCCACAATCCTGGTAGATAGATCAGCAGAAGCGTTGTTCCGCTCCAGAGGGTGTAACACACCATGGTCAGACCGTTGTAACGATCAGAGTGACGTTTCTGCAGGGCGAAATACAGACTCCAGGACATCGCTGCCAGAAGGATCAACACGCCATGCACATTCAGCGTCCCGAATCCTCGATCGCCCGCAACGACCACGATCGCGCCGACAAATCCAAGCACCACGCATGACCATTGCCAGGCACTCACGCGTTCCTTGGAGATCCTGCTCGCCAGCAGCGTGCTGAACAGCGGTGTGGACTGTGCCAGCACACTGGCAGCCCCGGCTGAGACACCCTGTTGACCGTAGTTGAGGGCGATGTGGTGCAAGCTGACGGCAAAGAAACCGAGCACCGCCAGGAGTGGCAGATCCCTCATCCTGGGCATCGAGATGCGCCTTGCCAACGCGACGGCGCCGATGAATACCGACGCTATCAGGAACCGCATCAATGCCAGCTGACCGGGGTCGTAAGCCTGGAGGCCAATACGGATTCCGATAGGCGAATAGGCCCAGCAAAGGATGACGAACAGCGCGGCAAGTGTGATCCGTAAGCGGGGCCTGGCGCTCATAAGGCAGTCACCTCGTTGACATGAAAGAGCGGCGTAACCGGGCCGATGTGCAGAAGTATCAGTACCTCGCTGGTTCACTACAAGTGACTTAAACTGAGTCAATCATTCACTTTGGGTGAGTTATGGAGCTGTCTCAGTTACGTATGGTCAAGGCGGTGTACGACACCGGAAGCATCGCGCGGGCGGCAAGTGTTCTGCATTGCGTGCCCTCCAACATTACCGCGCGCTTGAAGGCGCTGGAGCAGGAGCTCGGCACGCCGCTTTTTTTCCGTAGCGGTCGAGGACTACGGATCAGTCCGGCGGGGGAGGTGTTTCTCGGCTACGCGAACAACATGCTGCAGCTGGCAGACGAAGCCAAACGCGCTGTCGCAGCCGGCGGTGAGCCGAGTGGCCGGTTGCGTATTGGTGCCATCGAATCGAGCGCCACGGGGCGTTTACCGCGTCTGCTTGCCAGGTACCACGCCCTTTACCCGCAGGTCAGCCTGGAGCTGAGTACCGGAACATGGTCGCAACTGCTGGACGATACCCAGCATCATCGTCTGGACGGCGTCATCGTTGCGGTGGATCTGCAGCGGCCGGGCCTGAGCAGGGCGGTCATGTACCGGGAAGACCTGATACTGATCGCGGCTGATTCTCTCGGGCCGTTGCACAGCGCCGCAGACTTGCAGGGCAAGACGATCTTCATGTGGCCGCAGGGCTGTCCCTACCGTTTTGCGCTTGAGCAGTGGTTGCTGCAGTGCAATCAGGTGCCATCGATTGTGAACATTGCCAGTTACGGCACCATTGTCGGCTGCGTCAGTGCCGGGGCCGGGGTTTCTCTGGTGCCACGAGGCATCTATGAACAGTACCGCCAAGGGGCGGGTTGGCAGGGGTACGCGTTTCCTGAACTGGCCGGGATCGACAATCTGTTTTACTGGCATGAGGCGTCCATCAGGTATCCCGCGCGTGAAGCGTTTGTCGCCTTGTTGCAGGCAGAAGTCGAGAACTCTGGATTCGCTGCACCAGGTTAGCCAACTGTCGTGTTCACGCATTCCCCGAATACAGCACCCACACACCGAGCAACAGCACCACCCAAAGCGAAATAATCGCCAACGCAGCTACCCTGTTTCTCGGACGATCAAGGTGTTGCTGCTCCCATGCTGCCGCCTTGGCTTGACACGCGGCCAGTACCAGGGGCGGCATCAGATGGATCGCCAGCCAAATACCCAGCGGCAAGATAATCAGATCGTCCAGATAGCCAAGTACAGGGATGAAGTCGGGAATCAAGTCGATCGGGCTCAATGCGTATGCGACCACGAAAATGGCGATCCACTTAGGCAACCAGGGTGTTTCGGGGTGCTGATAGCAGAACCACAGCACCATGGTTTGCTTTTTGAGTGTTTTCGCCCAGCGCTGCAGTCGCTCAAGGAGTGTGTTCATGACAATAAAGTCTAGTGTGCGGGGTGGGTAAACATCTTTCAGCAGGTCTGGTCGATGCCAGTGAAATGTGCGGCTAGAGTTGATGGTAGAGATGGTGAGACTGTCTGGATCGTCGACTATCACGGACGTTGCAATCACTATTGTTTACATCTGGCGAGTCTCTTCTATGAGTGCAGGGTCATTCTGGTCCAGATACCTTCCTTTTCGTAGCACCACATCAATCGACGCTGCCGAGCCGTTCGATTTGTTGCATTGGTTCTCGATAATCAGCTTTCTGATCATTGGGGTCGTTGCCATTGGCCTCGGGTCGCTGTCGACCCGCTTCCTGATGAACGAAAGCCTCGAGCGTGATGCGCTGTTGTCGGCTCAGTTCATTCAGGCTGTGGCCATTGGGGAAATTCGACATCACGACCTCTCTGGCATGCAGATGGGCGCGGTTCTGGCCCCATCGGTGTACGGCATGTTGAACGAAGAAACGGCGCGTAACCGGGGACGGGCGCGCTCCGAATTTCTTGACCACCTCGCCCATCTTCCGGACATTCTGTTAGCGACCATCTATTCACCGGACAGGATCGTTGTCTGGTCAACCAATCCGGTACTAGTGGGGCGAAAGATCGTTGGAGATGCGGCGCTAGATGCTGCCTTTACCTCCAAGGGGAGCATTTCGGCAAGATACAACGAAGTGCAGGATGGGCGTATCGAGCAGCAATTCATCCATCCGCCGCAGGAGTTCTTTGTCGAGAACTACATTCCCTTGATCGACGAGCAAGGCAATGTCCTGGCGATGGTGGAAATTTATAAAGAACCCGTGGATCTGATCGAAAGGGTCAATCGAGGCTTCCGTTTGATCTGGATGGCTACCGCGCTGGGTGGTCTGGGGATTTACTTCGGACTGTTCTGGATCGTCTGGCGGGCGTCGAAGTTGTTGGCCTCCCAGCAGGATCAACTGGTGGCCAACAAGACTTATGGTGGTCTGGTCGAAATGTCCACAGCAGTGGCGCACAGCATGCGTAACCCACTGGCAAGTATTCGTACCAGTGCCGAGTTGGCGGAAAGCATGGAGGGGCAACCGGCGAAGAAAAACATTGCCGACATTGTCAGTCAGGTTGACCGCATGTCGATCTGGGTAAGGGATCTGCTGCTGTGTCTGCGCCCGCTACGGGGTGAGTCGGAGCAGGTTGATCTGGTCGGTGCGGTTCATTCGGTATTGAGCGCCTTCGAACAGCAACTGGCCTACTCGAAAGTCCAGGTAACGTTCGTTTCCGGGCCAACCCCACTGGTGGTGAGTCATCAACTGCTGCTCGCCCAGGTGCTTAACAGTGTGATCGCCAATGCCATCGAGGCGATGCCGGAGGGCGGTCGGCTGGATATCAGCACCAACCTTTCCGCTGATGGGCAAAAGCTTTCACTCTCGATTAACGATACCGGTAAAGGCATGACCCGCCAGCAAGAAATGATGGCGTTCAAATCGTTCTACACCACCAAACTAGGCGGGTTGGGTATCGGCTTGATCATGGTCAAGCAGATCATGGAGCGCTTTGGCGGGGAAGTTAGCCTCAGTAGCCAAGAACAGGCGGGGACCAGTGTTTGTCTCTGTTTCAAAGTGGGTAGCTGATCTTTTACTGTGCAACCGTGCCAGTCGACTGTGGACGCACAGAAGATCGATTCGATAGGGACTCGATAATCCGGCACTCTTCAATCACTCCGCCTTGGCAGCACTCGATCAACCGTGTCAACTCGCTTTCCAGGCCTTGCAAATCACGGATGCGTTCTCTTACTTGAGCAAGCTGCAGTTCGACTTTGGCATCGACTGCTGCGCAGGAGTGTTCCTTCCGATCAGCCAGACCAAGCAGTTCGCGCACATCGTCAAGGCTGAAACCCAGCCCACGGCTGCGTCGAATAAACAGCAGGCGATCGCGCTCGATCTCCGTGTAGAGGCGGTAGCCTGCGGGCGTTCTGGTGGCCGAAGGCAGCAAGCCCTGCTGTTCGTAATATCGGATAGTCACTGCCTTGGTGTCCGTGGCCTTGGCCAACTGACCTACGGTGTAGTTCGATCCAGTCATGGTGCTTGACCTTATAGTCGCTAGAACCTTCATGCTATCGCAATCGATCATGCGTGAGGATGGGAAAATGGACAGCTGCTGCGAAAACAAAGCCGGTGAACTGGCGCAGCTGCGCGCACGACAAAGCCGCATTCTCTACATCGTTCTGGCCATCAATGCGGTGATGTTCGTGGTGGAGTTTGCTGCCGGTCTGATTGCAGGCTCTACGGCGTTGCTGGGTGACTCGCTGGACATGTTTGGAGACGCCTCGGTTTACGCTGTGACGCTATTTGTGTTGCACCGAAGCGTTCGGGCGCGTGCCGGGGCGGCCTTGTTCAAAGGTGGCTTTATGCTGCTTTTCGGGCTCCTGGTGGTTGCCGACGCTGCCCGCAAGCTGATCTTGCAAGAAGTGCCTGAAGCGGGTTGGATGGGGGTGGTCGGGCTTATCGCACTGGCTGCCAATGGCATCTGCTTCTATCTGCTGTTTAGCCATCGTAGTGATGACTTGAACATGCGCTCGACCTGGCTCTGCTCACGTAACGACCTGATCGCCAATACCAGTGTGATTATCGCGGCCGGTCTAGTGGCCCTGACTGGCAGCCTGTGGCCAGATATCGCGGTGGGCCTTGCAATTGCTGCGCTGTTCCTGCATTCCGCTGGACAGGTCCTTCGTGAAGCCTGGCGTGAGTGGAAGCTCAATCCGCAGCCGGAGGTGGTCTCTCAGCCTGCTGAATGTTGTGCAGCGGAATCTACTAAACCTGCTGCTTCCTGCTGCGCCCCGGCATCCAGTACGGTCTCAACGTGCGAGGGCTCAAAGCCTATCCTGGTAAGCCTCTGTGAGCCCGGACAATCCCCGGCAGAGCCGACTGAGGTCAAGTCGTGCTGTGGGCCCAAGCACTCCAACTAACTGGCCACAACACATGGGTAGTCATGATGCAACGAATCCAAGACCAAGGAGTAATGCCATGCGCTGGTTCGAGAACCGTGTCCCGCCACCCCTGGTGGCGGTGATCTGCGCGTTGCTGATGTGGCTCAGTGCAGCACAATGGCCTACTGTAGAGGCGCCTTTGATTTGGCGTCTTGTCAGCTCTCTCGTGTTGTTGGCAGGTGGCGCCGGTGTTTGTCTGGCTGGCGTGATTTGCTTCCGTCAGGCCAGAACGACTGTCAATCCGTTGAAGCCAGCATCGGCTTCAGTCCTGGTTACTTCAGGTATTTATTGCGTGAGCCGAAACCCCATGTACCTGGGCTTTGCGTTGGTCTTGGCGGCGTGGACGGTATTTCTTGCCTCTCCTTTCGCATTACTGGGGGTTGCGGCGTTCGTTTTGTACATACATCGTTTTCAGATCCTGCCGGAAGAACGTGCATTGCGTCGGTTGTTTGGTGAAAACCTGGATGAGTATTGCGCTCGTGTTCGCCGCTGGATCTGAAGTTCAGTTTTAGCGGGTGGGCTTGGCCATCCCAATTGGAAAAGGAGTTCTCATGGGATTTTCAGCAGTAGAAAAACAGCTGTTGTTGAGCGTTAAGGGCGTCGGACCAACGGTGGTGAGTCGGCTTGAACAGTTAGGATTCACGACCCTGATTCAGCTTGGCGAGGCAGATGCACTGGACATCGTCACCCAGGCGTCTGCGCTTGTGGGTTCTACGTGCTGGAAGAACAGCCCGCAGGCGCGCGCTGCGATTCAAGCGGCTATTGCCAAGGCAAAGGAAGGCGCTGGCTGAGCACCACCGATTCGTTGCTATGCTTCTCTGACGAAAGCTGAACGTACGGGTTTGACGTTTCGACATTGCCGGGATGGGCCACATGGAACCCATACAGGATTATGTGGTGTACGTCGTAACGGCCCAGGAAGGCTGGTTGTCCGAGGTGTCAACGCTGTTGACCGCCTTGGCGGCGTTCGCGTCGGTCTTCGTCGCCTGCATCGCCGTGCGCTTCAGTGCCAGGCAAATAAGGATGCACGAACAGCACAATCGGCGCATGGCAACGCCCCATCTTTCGGCCTGGAACAGTACTGACCTCAAATCCAGATCTTACTGTTTTACCCTGGAAAACAACGGTCTGGGCCCGGCGATCATCCGCGAAGTCAGCCTCTGGGTCGATGGCCAACGTTTGCAGGGCGAGGGCCCGGATTTGCTCGAGGCTGCCAGCAGCCGGTTGCTGGGAGACGTTCCTTACGAACAGCACGCTGAACTGTTCATCGTCGGCGAGTTCATTCCCCCCGGTAAAAAATTCAACACCACGACCGTGCTGCTCGAGGATCATGAGCCTGCAGCGATCATGGCCATCGCCAAGGATCGTCTGCGTCTGCTGATTCGCTACGACAGTATTCTCGGCGATGCCTTTGTCTACGATTCGGACAAATGGCGGGATCGCCAGTGATGACGCGCAAGAGGGACGTCCGATGACAAACCCAAGTGTGATGGCCCTGACCGGCTTTGTTGCGTGGGCTTTGGCGTTACTCATTCTGATGGAGTTATTGCGAGGCTACCTGGTGTTCTTCAAGGGCGTGCCGGCCAATCAGTTCACCCCGGACAACGCCAATCTGTCTCCCTTCATGCAGCGCCTGGCGCGAACTCATCTGAACTGCGTGGAAGGGCTGCCGATTTTTGGTGGTCTGTTGCTGCTGGCCGTGCTCACCGGGCAGACCACTATTACCGATCCACTAGCCTATGCGTTTCTTGCTGCGCGCCTTCTGCAGTCCTGCATTCACTTGGCTTCTTCAAGCATTGCGGCGGTCTTCTGCCGGTTTGCCGCGTTCGCTGTACAGCTGGCAATTGCCGCGTATTGGGCGGTTCGGCTGCTGGGCATGTAACGT
This sequence comes from Pseudomonas sp., assembly GCA_036643775.1. Classification (GTDB taxonomy): domain Bacteria; phylum Pseudomonadota; class Gammaproteobacteria; order Pseudomonadales; family Pseudomonadaceae; genus Aquipseudomonas. Next base: position 47,553 of record JAVXRI010000001.1, read on the forward strand.
CCCCGGCAGCCGAGCGTTCAATGAACATGCGCGGCGTTATGACTGGCCTGAGCTTCGACGGGCAGGACATCCACCAGCACTTCAATCTTGCCTGCTTTTTCAAACTCCAGGGTCAGCGGGAATTGCTCACCGGCTTTCAGGGGCTGTTGCGTACCGGACAGCATCACATGATTGGCGCCAGGTTTGAACGTCACCTCGCCATGGGCCGGAATGTCCATGAGCGCAACATCCTTCATATTCATCATGCCATCGTTGCCGGCCTGGGTATGCAGGGTGGCGTGCTGCGCTCGCGGGCTACTGACAGCGATCAGGCGATCCGTCTGGCTACCCTGATTGAGCACGGTGAAATACGCCGAGCCGCCCGGAAGGTCGACCGGTAACTCACGTGACCAAGGGTGAGTGATCAGCAGCTCACCGACTTGATATTCCTGAGCGAAAGTCAGGGTGCTGAAGGCGAACAGCGCGCAAAAAGCCAAGGGGCGGGCAATCATCAATGTACTCCTTCCTTAGTGATTTGTTTGCGAGGTAGTGACTGGCGTTTTTGTCTGCAGACGCTCGGTCTCTTCATCCAGGTAGGTCAGCAAGGCCGCGATTTCGACATCGCCCAAGCGCGAATTCGGCATCGCCAGGCGGTTGTATTGTTCGTACAGCTGCATGGCCAGCGGATCCTTTTCAGCCAGCATCACATCAGGCTCTTTGATCCAGCGCTTCAGCCAGGCCGGGTCGCGCTGCCGGGTTACGCCCAGCAGGTCCGGTCCGATGCTGCGCATCCCGGCATGTTCGGTATCGCCGAGGGTGTGACACGAGGAGCAACGTGTCCGGTAGATCTGTTCGCCGACGCTGGGTGGGCGCACGCTGGGGGCCTCGGCATGCTCGTTGGTGGCGGTGCTGGCCAGCTTCCAGTTGTGCAGGCTTTTGCCCAGGCGGTCGGCCAGCACGTAGGGGTTCTCCATGGGCGATGCTTTCATCCAGCGTCCAGTGCTCTGGTTGCCGATGATCAGGCTCAGGTTGTGGTCCTTGGTTTGACCATCATCGACCCCCTTGATGAACAGCCCGAGCTTTTGCCGCAATAACGTGATCTCGTCTTTGTTACCGGTGAGGAATTGCCAGCCGGGGCCAATGTTGAATTTCTCCGCGTAGTGTTTGAGCGCTTCCGGGGTGTCCGTTTCTGGATCGATACTGATCGAGTAGAAGAACACATCACGGCCGACGCGATCGCCGAGCAGTTTTTGAACCTGGCGCAGGCGCGCGGTTTCCAGCGGGCAGGAGTCTGTGCAGGTGGTGAAGATGAAGTTGATCGCCACCACCTTGTCTTTGATCAGGTCATCAAAGAAGTGCACGGGCTGGCCGTCCTGGTTAATCAGCGGAGTGTTGGGAAAGTAGTCCCGTCCCCACGCTTGAGCAGGCGCGCTTTCGTTGACCGCCGCCAGCGACACGCTGCAGGTTAAGAGCAACAAGTGGCTGAGTAGTACCCAGGTTTTCCAGCCCATGCGATCGACCTCCTGAAATTGCCGTGTTCACGGTACGGATTCAACGCACGGTTAACGGCACCGTGATCGCTTTGCCATAGACCGGTTTGATCGTCACCGTCGGGTTGGGTGAAGGCCCGCTGCCTGTGGTGCTGGCGGACAGCCGCCAGTTGCCGCCGGACAACACGGTCGCCGTACCCAGGTTCAACGGCCCGTTAGTGGACGACGCCGTTACCGCGAGGGTGTCGCCGATTTTCAGCGAGCTCGTGCCGAGCAGGTCCCAGGCATAGCGGTTGTTACTGCGAAGGGTGACGGTGGCGCTGGTGACCTTGAGGTTCTGATCGACTTCAACCGCAGCGGGCGTGACCGCAATGCTCACATTGGCCGCCAGTTTCGAGATGGCTCCCCGCGCATCCTTGACCTTGTACTCAAAGAGCGCGCTGTAGGCTTCAGTCACCGTGGCGGGCGGAGTAAAGGTCACCTGAGTACCGTTGCTGCTGACGCTGCCCTTGCCAGAGTCCGGCTGCCCCAGGCTGACGATGCTCAGCGGCAGATCACCATCGGCGTCACTGTCATTGGCCAGTACGTTGAGGGTGATCGGGACGCCGGCTTTGGTGGCGCCGCTGTCATCCCTTGCGACTGGCAGTTGGTTGTCATCTTCACCCGGCCCTTCTTGCTCTTCATCACGGAACGAGGGCAGGGCTGCCGAACTGATGTAGGTCACGCCGTCCCAGGTCGGCATCGGTGAAGGCATCAGTTCGAACTGGCCAGGGTGCTCAAGGTCGAATCGCAGCAACATGGAGTTGTCTTCGTGCTGGGTGTTGTGGCAATGCTCCATGAAGGTGCCGGCGAACTCGCGAAAGCGGATGGCCATCTCCAGTTCACCGGAGCTGTCCACTTCCGGGCCGACCCGATAGAGGTCTTTACGCGCCCATTTTTCCCACTCCGGCGGCGCCTTGCCGTCGCGGTTGAGGATCACCCCTTCCTCAAAGTGCACATGCACCGGGTGGCTCCAGCCATTGCCACCGTTCTTGATTTTCCACACTTCGAGGGTGCCGTCGCCACCGTAGCCAGCGTCCGTCGGGCCGTTGGCCAACTGAGGTGCCGCGGTGATCCGCCGCGGATCCATGGAGTAGCCGAAGCCGCCATCGGTCTTGATCGTCCAGGGCGCCGTATCGGTGCCGTCGGAGCGGCCAAATTCAAAACTGCGATGGCGGGCCTGCTTGAGCTTGGCCTGCATGGTCTGATCGTTGCGGTCGATGGTCAGCGGGATCATCTTCTTGCCGGCAGGTTTGCCGGGTTTGGCCGGTTCGTAGGCGACCGGGTCCAGGCTCTGGTCCTGGCCAACGTACGGCTTGACGTTGAACTGCAGGAACTTGCCGACCACCGGGTCGCCATCGCGCCACCTGGGGCCCTTGCTGGTCTGATCGATCACTGCCTTGTATTTTTCGGAAAGCACATCGGCCAACGATACGGCATCCTTGCTCGGGCCTTTGCCGGTGTCGTGCTCCATGAGGTTGACGAAGAAGATCTTGTCGCCGGGTTGAATCCCGTGTTTGGCGAAGTTGATGATGATGTCGTAGCGCTCGGCGATGGCCAACGTTGGCATGATGGCGTTGTCGTCCTTGAGGTCGCCGTTGCCGTTGAGGTCCATGCTGCCATCGAACGGTACGGCGTGCTCCATGATGTTGCCGTCGTTGGCAATCATGTGAAACGGCACCCGGTTGTAGGACACCCCGGAACCCTGCGGCCCGCGAAACTCGCCGCCGTTACCACGGACTTCACGGACCACGGCGATCTTCATGTAGCGCGACACCGAGCCATTGAGGATGCGCAGGCGATAGCTGCGGGCACGCACGTCGAAGTAGGGTTTGTAGAGCCAGTTGACCATCATCTGGTCGCCGATGAAGCCGTCGATGTTGAACGGGTTGAACCACAACTGGCCGCTCTGATCCCAGGCTTTGTCGGCAAATGTCAGGTTGACGTCGTAGTCGCGGTTGCCCCACGACAACGCCGAGCCACTGGGCAGGCGCAGGTTGACGCCATCTTCGAGGGCCTCGTTGCCGCGGTCGAGGGCACTGTAGTAGTTCATCATCGCTGCGTTGCCCTTGTAGACGTTATGGGCAGTGAAATCGAGCATGTGGTCGTGGAACCAGTGGGTGCTCATGGTCTCGCGCCAGTCACCGCGGACCTTGATGCTGCCGTTGTCACAGGTCTTTAGCCCCGGGGTGCTGTCGTTGACCCAGAGTGTTTCTCCCTGAGTGCAGGGGAACGCCGCCCTCGGGTCTTCGGCCTTGGTATTGATGGTGTCGTAACCGGCGAGCTGCACTGGCCAGCGATAGTCGTAGTACTGCCCGGGGAAGAAGAACGCGTTGGTATAGCCGTCACTTTCGGCCGGGTTATGGCCGTTGTGTTCGTGGGTGCTGAGGGTGTGCAGGCCGAAGCCACCGTTGGCAGCCGGATCGATCGGCAGGGCGTTGTAGTGGCGCATCAGGATCGGTTGACCGTAGCGGGCCATCAGCAACTTGGGCGGCAGGGTGCCGTCGAAGGTCCACACCGAGTTGTGGTTCTGGATCGGCATGTTCGGGTGGAAACGAATGCCGATGCCTTTCGCCGTGCCCTCGGTGGCGGTAACACCTGCAGTGTTGTGATAGAGCCCGCCGGGGCCGAACTCGCCCTTGGCGTAGCCATGCATTTGTCTGCTGTCGCGCAAGCCCTGGTTGACCCGTGCACCGGCCTGCGCGGTCTTCAGTGCGGCCTGGGGGTAAAACTCGTTCCAGCGCTGATGTGACCAGCCTTTTCCTGGTGGCCGACCCTCCGCCGGTGAGCCCACGGGGTGGCGGTTGAGGAAGGTTTCGATCTGCGCCTTCCAGGGGTTTCGATCCAGCACGTTGGCGTACTGTGTCGGGAACGGGGATAGCCCGGGTTGTCGCAGAAAGGCTTCCAGTGCTGCACCTGCGGGACCGCTGCGGGCGACGCTGTTGGGGTCTTGCTCCGGGGCAGGTCCGGTCGTGGGGATGGGGAAGGGGATGCTGCCTGCTTCGACCGTCGGGTCGAGTTTTTCCGGGCCGAACTCCTCGTACAGCAACATTTGCTGGGTGAAAGGCTGAGCCCCGAACAACGGGCTGGCCAGGCCATTGGTGGGGTAATTGAAGGAGGTCTGCTGGGCTGGCTGCAGAACGTTTTCAGTCCGTGGCGTGGTTCTGTCGCCATAGGCGCCGTTGGGCAGGGCGAGGGCGCCGTGGTTGCCCTCGGGGAGTGACTTCAACGCCTCCAGCGCTTGTTGCACCGCCAGCGGGTCGGAGGGATGGGTGGTGTAGGCCGAGGGGTCGGTCGGTGAGGGTGGGCTGGTGTCATCCATCGGTACTGCACTGGCGTTGGAAGCCCCGAATGCAACCAGCAACGCAGATGCAACGCCTGAGTAGCGGAAAAACTGAAGACTCGATTGGCGCTGCGTAGTGTTGGTGAACATAGCGTTTACCTCGTTCCGTACCCGAATGGGTGCTTTTGCGCTGCCCGGAGAAATGTCAAATTGCCACTTGTCTGGGGGTGGGGCAAAAAGCGCACCAACTTGTAGAATCGAGGGTGTTAACGAGAAAAGTCTTGTTAATTCAATAGCTTGTGTTTCGCCAGCGTACGAGGCGATAAGCAGATTTTATCGCTGGGTGGGGGGAGTTCCCCATAAATGGTTATTTGTGGAAATCTCCCCCAGGCCTGATCAGGCGTCAGTCCAGATCTGCTGCTTGATGCCGTTCCGGCACCTGACTCGCTTCATCGCCCCAGGTCCGGTTCACCCGTTGCCCGCGTAGCACCGCAGGTCGTTTGGCGATCTCTTCGGCCCAGCGTTGTACGTGGGTGTATTCCTGCACATTGAGGAACTCACCCGCCGAATACAGGTTGCCCCGAACCAGTTGGCCGTACCAGGGCCAGATGGCGATATCGGCGATGGTGTAGTTGTCGCCCGCCAGATAAGCGTTTTCACTGAGGCGGCGATCCAGCACATCGAGTTGGCGTTTCGCTTCCATGGTGAAGCGGTTGATCGGGTATTCGAACTTCTCTGGCGCGTACGCATAGAAATGCCCGAAGCCTCCGCCCAGGTACGGCGCAGCACCCATTTGCCAGAACAACCAGTTCAGGGTTTCGGTGCGCCCGGCGGGATCGCCGGGCAGGAAGTGGCCGAATTTTTCCGCCAGGTACAGCAGGATCGAGCCGGACTCGAACACGCGAATCGGCGGCTCCACACTGCGGTCCAGCAGCGCCGGGATCTTCGAGTTGGGGTTGATGTCGACAAAGCCGCTGGAAAACTGATCACCTTCGCCGATGCGGATCAGCCAGGCGTCGTACTCGGCGCCGGTAACCCCGAGCGCCAGCAGCTCTTCGAGGAGGATGGTGACTTTCACGCCGTTGGGTGTGGCCAATGAGTAAAGCTGCAGGGGATGCTTACCGACCGGAAGGGTTTTTTCATGGGTCGGCCCGGCGACTGGCCGGTTGATGTTGGCGAATTCACCACCCGACGGGGCGTCATGTGTCCAGACCTTGGGCGGTGTATAGGGTGCTTTGCTCATGGGTCAAATTCCTGGTGTGCTCAATGGTTTGTAGATAGATTGACGCGCAAACAACTGAAGGGAAGCAGTATATGTTCAAGATGAATGCCCTGGTCCCGGAGCTGATCGTTTCCGACCTCACGCAAAGCCTACGCTTTTACTGCGATGTGTTGGGCTTCAACGTTGAGTACGAGCGCGCGGAGGACAAGTTTGCCTTTCTGTCCTTCGGCAACAGCCAGATCATGCTCGAGCAGGACTGGCACAGCGAATCGCCCTGGCGTGTCGGCCCGTTGGAGCCGCCGTATGGCCGGGGGATGAACCTGTCTATCGAGTGCTCCGATGCTTTGGCATTGGCCGGTGCACTGGAGCAGGCAGGTTACCCCCTCAGGCAGGTGGTTGAAGAGCGTTGGTACCGTAGCAACGATCAACACCGGGGGCAGCGAAATTTTCTGGTGCTCGATCCCGATGGCTACTTGCTGCGGTTTGCTGAAGACCTGGGGTGGCGATAGGGAATAGTGCCTCTGTGGGAGCCAGCCTTGCTGGCGATGCCCGGCATTGCCGGCTCCCACGGTTAATCAAGTGACAGACAGTTGCTCCCACAAGGGCGGGCTAGAGGAGGCCGGCCTTCATATCAGTAAGTGATGCACACCGACTTGCTCTCGGTGAAGCCTTCGATGGCCGCTTTGCCAAATTCGCGGCCGATGCCGGATTGTTTGTAGCCGCCGAAAGGCAGGTTGGGGTCGACGGGAACGTGGTTGTTGACCCATACGGTGCCAGCTTCGATCCGCGGAATCAGGTCCATCACCCGCCCCAGGTCGTTGCTCCAGATGCTCGCGGTCAGGCCGTAGCGACTGTCGTTGACCATGTCCACGGCCTGTTCGACATCGTCGAACGACAACACTGAAAGCACCGGGCCGAAGATTTCTTCCTGCACGCTGGTCATGTTCTGGCTCAGGCCGCACAGCACCGTGGGCTGGACGAAGTAACCGGGCAAATCCGGCTTGCTGCCGCCAGTAGCGAAGTGCGCGCCTTCCTGGCGGGCGATGGCGAGGTAGCCCAGCACGCTGTCTTGCTGCTTGCGCGACACCAGGGCGTTGATCTGGGCCTGTGGGTCCATGCCGGCGCCGACCTTGAGGCTGCTCACCTGCGCACTGAGGGCGTCGACGAAATCGTTGTAGCGGCTGGCATGGACATACAGGCGCGACGCAGCGGCGCAGACCTGGCCCTGGTTGAGCAGGCCACCCCCAATGGCGCCGGCAACGGCTTTCTCGATATCGGCATCGGCCAGTACCAGCATGGGGTTTTTGCCGCCCAGTTCGAGGGTAAAACGGGTCATGTTCTGCAGGGCGGCGACGCCGACCTGTTTGCCCACTGCGGTCGAGCCGGTAAACGACACTTTGTTCACCAAGGGATGGGACACCAGCAACGCGCCAGCTTCCGAGCCTTTACCCACCAGTACGTTGAACACCCCGGCCGGGATACCGGCCTCGATCGCCAGTTCAGCCAGGCGCAGGGCGGTCAGCGGGGTTTCATCTGCAGGCTTGATGATGATGGTGTTACCGCAGGCCAGCGCGGGCATGACCTTCCACAAGGCAATCATCATCGGGAAGTTCCACGGCACGATGCCGGCGATTACCCCGGCCGCTTCGCGGCGGGTGTAGGCGTTGAAGCGGGCGCCGGCTGGCACCGGGATCGAGACGTCGAGGGTCTGTCCTTCGATCTTGGTGGCCCAGCCGGCCATGTAGCGCATGTAGTTGACCGAGGCACCCACTTCGACGGCGCGGGCGAGGTGAATGGACTTGCCCTGGTTTAGCGTTTCCAGTTGCGCCAGTTGTTCACCCTGGACTTCGACCAGGTCGGCGAAACGCAGCAGCACACGCTCACGCTCGGCCGCTGCCAGGCGGCTCCAGCAGCCGGACCTGAACGCCCGGTGGGCGGACTGGACGATGTGCTCCACCTGGCGGGCATCGGCTTGCAGGCTATGGCTGAGGACGCTGTCGCTGGCCGGGTTCAGCAGTTCGCGGCGGCTGCCCTGGGTGGGCTGCTGTTGTTCGCCATCGATGAACGAGGCGTGGGTGCGGGCGAGGAAGGCCTCGACGCTGGCGAGGGTATCGATCAGAGAAGGGGGCACGGGCAGCTCCTGAAGCTGGGCAGATAAGGAATTCGCCAACGGCGAGCACCTGCCCAGCATAGGGATCAGGCGCCGCGTTCACTTGACTGTGCCTGCCAGGCCGACATGACTCTGCGTGCAGGCTCAAGTGATTAGAACGGCACGGCCACGGTCAGTTGGCTGTAGACGTTGGTGCCGTTGCCACCCACCTGGTTACCGCCGTTGCTTTCATCCTTCTGCGGCTGATACAGGCCGATCAGTGGGCTGATGATCAGGTGCTCGCTGACCGCCCACTCGGCGTACAGGTCCAACTCGCGAGCATCGAGGTTCAGAGCGTTGCGTTTGTCCAGGGTGTTGAAGTCGAAATACAGCGCGCCGAGGGTCAGGTTCTCCAGCGGTGTGACCTTCAGGCCGACATGGTGAATGCCGGTGTTGCTGTTGAACGGCCCGGCGTAGTTGGCTGCAACCTCGCCCTGGAACCAGGTGCCGTAGCCGCTGCTGAAACCGTTGAACAGTGAGTCCCAGTCTTCGGAGTAACGGCTGTAGCGGTAGGTCACCTTGGGCGCCCAGGGGATGTCGGCGAAGGTGTAGCCGGCTTCGGCGTACCAGGCTTTTTCGCTGCCTGCGTCTTTGTCTTGCCAGGCGTATTCAAAGCCGAAGCTGGCGTTGTCGATGCCGCCATCGCCTTCACCGCGCAGGCTGTAGACATTCATGCCGTCGCGTTGCTGCTGGAAATCGCTGGCCCATTGATCGGTGACGCCCAGGCCATGAATCCAGGTCAGGCCGAGGGTGCCCGCCTTGGCGGTGTAATCCAGGGTGCCGGCAGCCAGTTCGGTTTCGGCCTGGGCGCGGTTGTCGGATTTGAGCCAGAACAGGCTACCGTGCAATCCGTCCTGGCCACCCAGGCGTAACAGCGCTGTGCGGTCGAAAGCGTGGCGGGCGGCAAGGTAGTAGGCGCCACCACGGTTCAAGGCCCCATCGGCCGGGCCGTTACCCAGATTGGGGCCGTCATCGTTGATCAGGAAGCCGCTGCCGACCTTGATCACTTGCCGGCCAAACGAGGCATCTACGCCGTCCTTGCCCAGCAGCGGAAACAGGTCGGCGGAGCGCCAGCCCAGGTAGGCGTCCTCGATTTTGGTAGTGCGCTCCGTACCGTCGGTGTTGCCGGCCGCGTCGCCGTCGCCCCAGGTGGCGGAACTGACCAGGTTGAACGCGCCATAGACCGTGCCCGCACCGGCCAGGCCCTGATCGGCGCTGATGCCGTACTTGATGAAGCCCTCACGCCAGGTCGATCCTCCCGGCGTGCCATCGTAGTTCTTGCGGCTGTTCATCCAGCCAAACACGGCGAGCATGTCGGCATTCAGGTGGGTGTCGTCGTCGGCGTAGAGTTCGTAGGCGTTGGTGGCCTGGCTGGCGCTCAGCATGACGAGGGTCAGGCCAATGACCTGGGCCACGGGTAGAAGACGGGTTGGATGCCCCATGAAAAGTTCGCTCCCTGTTGCGGGTGGTGGATGCTCGAAGTGGATGGCCGCAACTTCTGCGGTTGCGCGGCAACGCAGCCGGTGGGGCAAGTCGCCTCCTCGGCTGGCGTCGGGGTATTAGTCACATCGTCGGGGCGGGCAAGTCTTGTCGATGGCTGCCAGGGTTTTGACCACCACGGCCAGGCTCAGGCACTGTGCAGGACGATGTCAGGCAGCAACAAAACCGGCGGCAGGCAGGGGCAAGACGCTGTAGCGAGGGAGGCGCACAGTGTTTGCAACTGTCCACGAAAACGCCTGAGCGAATGTGGAGAGAGAAGGGCCGGCGATCAGGCCGGCGGTGCTGCTCAAGGCACCGTTAAGCGTGCCGAGCGTCCTAATAACTAAAAAATCTGCTTTCGAGGTCCACGACGATGTCGATCAACGACAGGCTCAACGCGCACCTGAATAGAGGATCGGTGGGCTTTCCCACCGCTCTGGCCAGCACCATCGGCCTGATCATGGCCAGCCCGGTCATTCTTACCGCAACCATGGGCTTTGGCATCGGCGGCAGTGCCTTCGCCATTGCCATGCTGATCGCGCTGGTGATGATGCTCGCGCAGTCCACGACCTTTGCCGAGGCGGCGTCGATGCTGCCGACCACCGGGGCGGTGTACGACTATATTTCCTGTGGCATGGGGCGTTTCTTCGCGATCACCGGCACCATCGCTGCTTACCTGATCGTGCATGTCTTTGCCGGTACCGCCGAAACCATCCTGGCCGGGGTGATGGCGCTGGTGAACTTCGAGCACCTCAATACCCTCGCCGAGTCTGCCGGTGGCTCCTGGCTGCTTGGCGTCGGCTTCGTGATTGTCTTCGGGATCCTCAACGCCTTCGGCGTCAGTGTGTTCGGCAAGGCCGAAGTGATCCTGACCTTCGGCATGTGGACCACCTTGATGATCTTCGGTGTGCTCGGCGTGCTGGCGGCACCGGCGGTGGAACTTGAAGGCTGGTTCGGGGCGTCGCTGGTCGGTACCGACCTGATGACCATTCTGTCGCTGGTCGGCATGGCCATGTTCATGTTCGTCGGCTGCGAATTCGTCACCCCGCTGGCCCCGGACCTGCGCCAGTCACACAAGAGCATGCCGCGGGCCATGGCCCTCGGCCTGCTCGGCGTGGCGTCGTGCATGTTCATCTATGGGGCGGCGATGAAGCGTCAGGTGGAGAACGTGCTGCTCGACGAAGCCAGCGGCGTTCACCTGCTGGATACACCGATGGCGATTCCTCATTTTGCCCAGCAGGTCATGGGCGACATCGGCCCGATCTGGCTGGGCATCGGCTTCCTGTTCGCTGGCGCTGCGACCATCAACACGCTGATGGCCGGTGTGCCGCGGATCATGTATGGCATGGCCGTGGATGGTGCCTTGCCCAAGTTGTTCACCTACCTGCACCCACGCTTCAAGACTCCGCTGGTGTGTATCGCCGTGGCGATGTTGATTCCCTGTGCCCACGCCGCCTACCTGGGGGGTAACGCCGACAATATCGTGCCGCTGATTCTCGCCGCCGTGTGTGCCTGGGGCACCGCTTACCTGCTGGTGACGCTGTCGGTGGTGATCCTGCGCATTCGTCGCCCGGACCTGCCGCGTGCCTACAAGTCGCCGTTCTTCCCGCTGCCGCAGATTCTGTCGAGCGTCGGTATCCTCATCGGCATGTGGTTCATTGCACCGCCGGGCATGGAGCGCAGTGAAGTGTATGTGCCATTCTCGATCATGCTCGGCCTGACAGCTGTCTACGCGTTGATCTGGACGTTGCTGGTGCAGAAGGTTAATCCGTTCCGGCCGGTGCCGGTCGAGGAGATCCTCGAGAAGGAATTCAGCCACGAACCTGGTATCCACGCCAATGAGCCTGCTTTCCATGCTGCCAAGCCTGTCTGAGTTTTTCCGCAAACGCCGCCAGCCCTCCGGTTACAGGCCGGGGGTGACGCTGGGGCATGTCCGGCGCAACCTTGCCAACCTCTCGTTCGAGGCGTTGGCCGGGGCAGACCGGGGACGCTTCAGCGTGCCCGGGCAACGGCTCAGTTTCGAGGCGCAGGAGCGCACTCATTCAGAGCTGCTCATGCACCTGGTAGTGACGGATTTTCTCCTGCAGGTGCCATCGCTCGGTAACGGTGCTCTCCACCTTGATCTGCGCCACAGCGGGGCGCTCAAGCGTACCGGTATCGCCTGCAAGCACCGCAGCGGCGAGGCCACCGAACTGGCCAGGCTCGAAGCGGCGCTCGTGGGCGATGAGCAACTGCGCTCGACGTTGATGCCGCTGGACTTCAAGCGTTTGTCGATCTGCCGTGAAGCAGATGTCTGGTGGGTCAGCCTGGAGCACATAGGCGCCAGCGAGGTGGTCAACCGCATGCCCAGCTTCCGTCGTTACATCCGTCTCAGCGATAGCCAGCGCGATGCGCTGGTCGCTACCTTCATTGCCTTGCAACGCGTGCTCGGCAGCCTCTGAGTGCCTGTTCGGTGCGTCCTGCACCGCACTGGCGACACGTCGTGAACATCTGCCTGACTTGAGACTGGCACCCAATGTGCATTGATATCCCTCACCAGCGTTACCGAGGGCGTCATTGTTGCGCCCACATCGATAACATGTTAACTATTGTACAACAAAAACAAACTGCATCCACGGAGGTGCATATGAGTGCTCAACGCATGGCGCATGACGGTCTGGATGGGTGGCGTGCATCCTTGCAGGCTATTTGTGGTCAGTTCGAGACCCAGATGGCATTCAATCGGTCCCTGTTCATCGGCGAGATATCGCTGCAATGCCATGCCGGTCTGCCCATGGCACACCTGCGCACCAACGCCGGGCTGATTGCCCGCAATTCGATCAAGCCGGATCACGACAATGACCAGAGCTGCTTCCTGGTCAGCCAGCGCAGCGGCTTTTCGCAGATTTCCCAGAACGGTACGAGCATCCAGTTGGCACCCGGCGAGCTGCTGCTGATGGACTCGGTCGGCTCCTGCGAGATCACCCCGTTCGGCCTGATCGAACATGCCTCGTTGTCGTTGCCGCGCCATGAAGTGGATCGGGTACTCAAACACAGTAAATTCGGCAAGGTGAACGCCACCAGCTCCAGCGGCAAGATGCTGCATGTGCTGGTTGATCAGCTCTGCCGTGAGCCAGAAAGCAACCATGACGATGGTGAAGAAAGCGAGGCACTGCGCAGTGCCTTTATCTCATTGCTGGCACCGGCGCTGTCGAACGCCAGCAGAGAGCCGCTGAGCACTGAGCTGCTACAGGGCAACAACTTGCGCAGCTACGTGCAGAAAATCATCGACGAGTCCCTGGCGCAACCCACCCTCAACCCGGTGGGCCTGGCCGCGCGTCTGAATATCTCGGTGCGCCACCTCTACCGCCTGTTCGAAGAGCAGGGCGACAGTGTCTGTCGCTACATCCAGCGTACGCGCCTAAAACGCAGTGCCGATGACCTTGCCAACCCGTTCCACCGCAGCGAATCGATTACCTCGATTGCTTACAAGTGGGGGTTCACCGATTCGGCGCATTTCAGCCGTGCGTTCAAGAAGCACTTCGAGCGCTCGCCGAAGGAATATCGCGCTATGGCCTTGATGGAAACGGCGGGCGTTGCCTAGTGCGCAGCCGCGCCCCTCCTGCAGGTGCACGAGGGGCGCGACGAACCTCAGTATTCCAGGCTGGCGAGGGTTTCCGGCAGCGTTGCGCCGCCGTCGACGATCAGGGTCTGGCCGGTGATGTAGCGGGCCGCATCGGAAGCCAGGAACAGCATTGCATCGGCGATATCCCGTGGTTCGCCCAGACGGCCCAGGGGCACGGCGGCGGCGATGCGTGCGTTGAGCGTTTGATCGCCGAGATTGGCCATGGCTGGGGTGGCGATCATCCCCGGTTCGACACCATTGACCCGCACACCATGGCGCGCCAGCTCCAGGGCGGCGCTACGGATGAAACCGTTGACCCCGGCCTTGGATGCCGCGTAGTGGCTGAGGCCAGGGTATGCGACCCGGGGACCGGTCACCGATGAAGTCACCAGCAGATTGCCGCCGCCCTGACGCTGGAACAATGGCAGGGCAGCCTGGGCCAGCCAGAACAACGCTGACAGGTTGACCGCCAGAGTGCGCTCGAGAATCTGCGGGCTGATTGCAGTGAAAGGCGTCAGCGGGAAGTAGGCCGCGTTGTGCACCAGGGTGTCGAGACGCTCAAGGCTGGTGATCAGCGCGAAGATCGCTGTGCGTTCGGCAAGGTCGATGGCCACGGCCCTGGCCTGCAAGCCCCGGTCGCGCAACTCGACTGCCAGGGCGTGCGCGGGCGCGAGGTTGAGGTCGGCGATCACTACCTCGGCACCACTGGCAGCGAAGCCTTCAACGATGGCCCGGCCGATGCCCTGGGCGCCGCCGGTGACCAGCACGGTCTGCCCGGCAAAATCAAAAGCGCTAGCCATCAGGCAATGCCTGTGAACGCGAGTGTCGGCACGTCAACAATGCTGGAGCCGCCATCGGCGACAATCGCGGCGCCGGTTATGATCGACGCTTCGCTGCTGGTCAGGAAGCGGCAGACACTGGCGATCTCCTCGGCCGTTGCCGGGCGGCGCAGCGGTACTTCAGCGCAGACCCGTGCATAGGCGGCGTCGAGGTCTTCGTGGTAATGATGCATCAACGCCTGCATTTCCTCGTCGGCCATCGGCGTGCGCACCCATCCCGGACACACGCAATTGACCCGCACACCCAGCGGCCCATAGTCGCGTGCCAGTGAGCGATTAAGGCCAAGCAAGGCATGCTTGGCGGTGGTGTAGCCGCACACCTCGGGGCCCGCCGCCAGGGCTGCGATGGAGCCGAGCAGGACGATACTGCCGCTGCGCTCGATGAGCATCGGCAGGCAGGCGCGGGCACTGTGGAAGGCGCTGTCGAGGTTGCTGTGCAGCGCCGCCAGCCAGGCGTCGTCGCTGGTGTGTGTGGCACTACCGAGGCCATGCCCGCCAGCGCAGGCGAGCAGGGCGTCGATGCCGCCGAAGCGTTCGCCGATCTGTGTGATGAAGTGACCCCAGGTGGCGCTGCAGGCGGCGTCGCCGGCCAGCACCAGGCCGCCGGTGTCGGCGGCAACCCGCTGCAGCGCCTCGCGGCGGCGGCCAATCGGCGGGCACAGGCCTCGCCGATACCGGTGCCGGCGCCCGTGATGACGACGGTTCTAGTCATCGCCATACTCCGTGCGGTTGAGCAGGTCGCAGTAAGAGGACACCGGGAAGTTGGACAGGGCATCGAAACGGTCGTCGGCATAACCGAAGATTTTGCCGTCGCTGCGATGTTGCTGCAGGTCGATCACCACCACACCCAGCGTCGGGACGATTTTCTCGCGCCAGACGAACAGGTACAGCGCGTCGGCAATCTTGTAGTAGTGGCAGCGATCGGTATCGCACAGGCCCTGCTCGACGCCTTTGAGGCACTGCCAGCTATAGTACTGGTCGTTGAGGTAAATGTGCTCATAGACCTCGGTGGGGCTGTACCGATAGCGGTTGCGCACGCCTACCAGCTCCGTGCTCGACGCGTGCGGGCAGGCGCCGGCTTGCCAGGGCGTGTCCAGGCTGCCGTGGTAGAAAGTGGCGTCTACCGTGGTCAGCGCTTTACCGGCCAGGGCGCGGCGATACAGGCCTTCCTGGGTGTCTGCAGCCTTGGGTAGGCTGCCGATCACCGCGGTGAAGGACTGGCTGAGGGTATCCAGCACCAGGCTGATCGACCAGACCTGGCCGCGCTCGTGCTTGATGAAGTCGACCAGGTAGATGCCCGGACGCACCGAGGTGGCGCGATAGGGCGCAGTGCCGCTGGAGTGGCCATCGGCGGCCACCCAGTGCAGCTGTTCGACCTCGAAGCGGTGGTCGATTTCCCAACCGTTCTCGAAGCACAGGTTGAAGCGCTTGCCGCTCAGCTCGGCGAGGTTGGGCAGGATGAACGCGTCGGGGGCAAAGCCGTCGGCGAGGGCGCCTACGGTGATCCAGTCGGAGGTGCTGCTCATGGTGGTCTTCCCGTGGGTTGAGCCGGTGCCCGTGCCCATCAGGCGACGGCGTAGTAATGCTTGACGAAGGTTTCGCTGACGACTTCCCAGAGTACCGGCGTACCTTTGGTCACGAACCAGGTGTCACCGGCCTTGAAGCGGTTGGTCTGGCCGGTCGATTCGTCGGTCAGCAGCACTTCACCGGTCACCACGGTGGCTTGCTCGTTGAACGGGTAGGTCATGCGGAACTTGCCCTGGGTGGTGCCGAAGTAGGCCGAGCTGACCGGATCGGTCGGGGCGCCGGCGGTCATCTTGCCGAAGCATTTGACTTCGCCTTCGAGGATTTCGGAGCCGAGGTCGGCAACCGTGCCCCAGGCATCGAGTTGGTCGAGGGTGATGCCGTTCTTGATGGCAGTGAGGGACATGGTAGTAACTCCTGTTCGAGTGAAAAGGTTGAATGTGGGTGGGGTGTGCGGGTGGTGATCAGCGGCGTCCGGACCAGTAGCCCGACAACTGGTGCCAGGTCTTGCCGCCGGTCAGCAGCAGGGGACGGATATGATCCTTGCCGATGATGGTGCCGCGCTTGACCGAACTGATCAGGTCGAAACGGGCCGAGCCTTCGCTCATGCCTTCGGCCAAGACCTTGCAGATGATGTGGCTCGGGGTCACGCCAAAGCCGGAGTAGCCCTGAACGAAGAACGCATTGGGGCGGCCGGGCAGGCTGCCGATCTGCGGGAACAGGTTGGCGCTGGTGGCCATCGGACCGCCCCAGGCCAGGTCGATTTTCACGTCCTTGAGGTACGGGAATATCTTCAGCATCAGCTTGCGATTCCAGGCCTTGAGGTCACTTGGAATGTGTTCGATGAACGGCGTGGCGGCACCAAACAGCAGACGGTTCTCGTTGGTGACACGGTAGTAGTCGATGACCGGGCGGATGTCGCTGTAGGCGCCGCGGATCGGACTGATGCGCTGGATCATCTCGTCCGTCAGCGGCTCGGTCATCATCTGGAAGGCGTAGGTATTGATCGTGGACTTGTGCAGCTCCGGTTCCAGCTTGTTGAGGAAGCTGTCGCAGGCCCACAGCAGCTTGCTGGCCTTGACCGAACCCTTGCCGGTGCGCACGGTAATGCGCTCGCCGTACTGCACTTCCAGGGCCGGGCTGTATTCGAAGATCTTCACTCCCAGGCCGGCCAGCGCCTTGGCTTCGCCGAGCAGCAGATTGAGTGAATGCACGTGGCCACCGCCCATGTGCAGCAGCGCGCTGCTGTAGGCGTTGGAGCCAATGATCTGTTGCACATCGGAACCGCCGAGGAAGCGGATCTCGTGGGGCGAGCCGAGGGACTTGAACTCTTTCTCCCAGCTGCGCAGGGTTTTTTCCTGGCGGGCGTTGAAGCCCATGTAGCCATAGCCGTGGCAGAAGTCGGCATCGATAGCGTACTTGGCGATGCGGCCCTTGATGATATCGGCACCCATGTCGCTGATCTCGAAGATCTGCCGCAGACCGTCTTCGCCGACGTCATGCTTGATCTTCTCCAGGTCGTGGCCGATGCCGGCCATGATCTGCCCACCATTGCGTCCGGTACCGCCGAAGCCGAGGTAGCGGGCTTCGAGGACGACGATATTGGTGACGCCTTTTTCGGCCAGCTCCAGTGCGGTGTTGATGCCGGAGAAACCACCGCCGATCACGACGACATCCGCTTCCAGGTCCTCTTGCAGCGAGGGGAAGTTGAGGTCGTACTTCTTGGTGGCCGTGTAGTAGGTGGGTGTCTCGATATTGATCATGAGTGCAGCCTGGAATCGAAGTGATGAAGATCTGCGGATGAGTGGATATTAGGCCTGTGGGGGTGGGTAGCGTCTTGTTCCTGCCTGCCGGTGTTTTTGATTGTGACTGACAGGCTGTTATGGCGGTTCTATAGGGTGAAACTTTGTGGGAGCCGGCCTTGCCGGCGATGCCCGGCGTAGCTGCGCCCCATCGCCGGCAAGGCCGGCTCCCACAGTAAACCAGGTGACAGACAGAATGCGGTCAGTAAACGCCACCACCACTGGTAGGTGGTGGCGGTGCATCCTTGAAGGTGCTGGCCAGAGTCTGCAAGCCACGCATCAGCACCGTGGTGTCAACGCCGACGGCAACGAACCGGGCACCCAGTTCAATGTAGCGCCGCGCCAGTTTCTGGTCAGCGCTGAGGATGCCAGCCGCCTTGCCCGCCTTCTGAATCCGCACGATGGCATCCTCGATGGCGACCTGCACCTGCGGGTGGCCTGGGTTGCCGCGATGACCCATGGCGGCGCTGAGGTCGGCGGGGCCGATGAACACACCATCCACCCCTTCGACCGCGGCAATCTCATCCAGCCTGGCCAGGCCTTCAAGGTTTTCGATCTGTACCAGCAAACACATCTGCTCGTCAGCCTGGTCCAGATAACCGGGGATGGTGTTCCAGCGCGAGGCGCGCGCCAGGGCGCTGCCGACACCCCGCACACCGCTTGGCGGGTAGTGAATGGCGCGCACCAGCTCACGGGCCTGCTCGGCGCTTTCCACCATCGGCACCAGCAAGGTCTGGGCACCGATATCGAGGATCTGCTTGATCAGCGCGGTATCGCCGATCACTGGGCGGATGATCGCTTGCGAAGCGTAGGGCGCCACTGCCTGCAACTGGCCGAGCAGACCGCGCAGGTCGTTGGGCGCATGTTCGCCGTCGATCAGCAGCCAGTCGAAGCCGGCATTGGCCGCCAGCTCCGCACAGTAAGGATCGGCCAGACCAAGCCACAAGCCGATCTGTGCGTCGCCCGATTGCAGGCGTTGCTTGAAGGTGTTGAGGGGCATTTGCATATCGGCACTTCTCGCTGGAGGGCTCAGACAAACCGGCAGGCGATGCTGCCGAGCATGTCGTAGTCGACGTGGAAGGTGTCACCGGGATTGGCCGCGACCGGGCGGGTGAAAGAACCACCGAGGATGATCTGGCCAGGTTCGAGGGTGACGTCGTAAGGCGCGAGTTTGTTCGCCAGCCACGCCACACCCTTGGCCGGGTGGTTGAGGACGGCGGCGGAAACGCCCGACTCTTCGATGACGCCGTTGCGGTAGAGCACCGCCGGCACCTTGCGCAGGTCGATCTCGGTCGGCCGTACAGCGCGGCCACCCATGACCACACCGGCGTTGGCGGCGTTGTCGGAGATAGTGTCGAACACCTTGCGGGTCGCCTTGCTGTGCGGGTCGACCTGCTGGATGCGCGCGTCGATGATTTCCAGCGCCGGGATCACCCACTCGGTGGCATCGAGCACGTCGAAGACTGTCACGTTCGGCCCTTTCAGCGGTTTGCCGAGGATGAACGCCAGCTCGACTTCCACGCGCGGCACGATGAAGCGTTCAAAGGGAATGTCGCTGCCTTCGTCGAACAGCATGTCATCGAGCAGGGCGCCGTAGTCGGGTTCGGTGATGTTCGACGACACCTGCATGGCACGCGAGGTCAGGCCGATCTTGTGGCCGACCAGCTTGCGCCCGCTGTTGATCTTCGCGGCGACCCAGGCGCGCTGAATGGCGTAGGCGTCTTCAATGGTGATTTCGGGGTAGTCGAGGGAGAACTGGCGCACCTGTTCACGCGAACGCTCGGCGGCGTCGAGGCGGGCAGCAGCCTGTTGGATGAGAGTGGCGTCAAGCATGTGAAACCTCAGGAAGTTGTGTTGAACAGGGGGTGCAGGCTGCTGTGCTTGCCGTCGTAGACCTGGCCGGGGCTTTCGTCGATCTGCAGGGTGATGCCCAGCGGGCGCTGCTGCAGAAGGTCGTCGAGGAAGGCGCGCAGTACCGCGAGCAGGCTGTCGCCGACAGCTTTGTGCACGGCCGGGCTGCGCCCCGCGCCCATGCGCAGGTTGGCGTAGAGAAAACCGTAGTCACCCTTGCCATCGGCCACCGCGCAGTGTGCTGCGGGGTAGGCCAGGACACGGGTGCCGCCGGTGGGGAACACGGCTTTGGCGCTTTCGTCACGTTGCTGCAGCATGCTGTCGGCCAGGGCCCGGCACAGGCCGGGCATGTCCGCCTGCTGTTCAAGGTCGGGGGTGTAGAGCAGTACCAGGTGAGGCATGGTGGTTATCCTGCGTGTCGGTCAGCAACAGGGCCGCTCCCGCGCGGGAGCGGCACCTGTGCGAGGCGTTGGTCAGAGTCGGCTGGTGGAGACGATGCCGGCCGGGTTGGACGCCTGGGCGGGCGGCAGGCTCGAGCCATCCTGTGGCGTTACCGGGAACACGGCGTTGATTTGTCCGGTACCGGAGGCGGCGAAGTAGGGGGTCAATACTTCGGCCTGGGCGTCGTACTTCGACCAGCCCAACGCGCCGAGGAGCATGGCGGTGTCATGCATGAAACCTTCGCCGTGGCCCTTGGCTGCATATTCCGGGAGCATGGCGCAGAACGCCTCCCACTCGGCGTTCTGCCACATCTGGATGACGCGCTCGTCGAGGTTCTGCAGGAACGGGCTCCAGATCTTGGTGGCGAATTCCGGCGCCTGGCCGTTCTGGGCAAAGCGGTGCGACAGCGAACCGCTGGCCAGAAACGCCACGGTGCCGTCGTAGTGCTCTTCGACCGCCTTGCGCATGGCCCAGCCGAGGCGGGCGCTGTCGTTCAGGTAGTGCGAGGTGCACAGCGACGAGACCGAGATCACCTTGAAATGCTGGTCGGCGTTCATGTAACGCATCGGCACCAGGGTGCCGTACTCCGGCGCCAGGGTGGTGGCATCGTGGGCCATGGTTTCCACGCCGAAGGCATTGCACGCCTCGGCGAGGATCTTGCCCAGCGCCGGGTTGCCAGGGAACTCGTATTCCATGTTGCTGATGAAGTGCGGCAGCTCGTTACTGGTGTACAGGCCCTTGAAGTGCGGGCCGCAGTTGATGTGGTAATTGGCGTTCACCAGCCAGTGGGTATCGAACACGACAATGGTGTCCACGCCCAGCTCGCGGCAGCGCCGGCTGATCTCGATATGGCCGTCGATGGCCGCCTTGCGAAAACCCTGGCGCGGGCCAGGCAGTTCGGACAGGTACATCGACGGTACGTGGGTGACTTTGGCAGCCAGAGCAACTTTGCCCATGGTACTTCTCCTCGCGTGGCCCGCAGGGGCCTGATTCTTGTGATTGGTCTGCACGCAGGAAACTGGCGACCCTTACCGGGTTATAAACCCGCTCGGGTCACTCTTGCGAGCCGTACGTCACACGCCCCAGCGCGGGATGTGGTGGCTGCCCATGGAAATGCACACGTTCTTGATTTCGGCGAACACTTCAAAGCTGTATTCGCCGCCTTCACGACCGGTGCCCGAGCCTTTCACGCCACCGAACGGCTGACGCAGGTCGCGTACGTTCTGGCTGTTGATGAACACCATGCCGGCTTCGATGCCGCGGGCCAGGCGGTGTGCCTTGCCGATGTCCTGGGTCCAGATGTACGAGGCCAGACCGTATTCGGTGTCGTTGGCCAGGCGCAGGGCTTCGGCTTCGTCCTTGAATTTGATCAGGCACACCACCGGGCCGAAGATTTCTTCCTGGGCGATGCGCATCTTGTTGTCGACGTTGGCGAACACCGTCGGCTGGATGAACTGGCCTTTGGCCAAGTGCGCCGGCAGGTTGGCCGGGCGCTCCAGACCGCCCGCGAGCAGGCTGGCGCCTTCTTCGATGCCGATCTTGATGTAGCCGGTGACCTTGTCGTAGTGCGCCTGGGTGATCATCGAACCGACTTGGGTTTTCGGGTCGGTCGGGTCGCCGACAATCAGGCGTTTGGCGCGGGCGGCGAACTCGGCGACGAACTGGTCGTAGACGGTTTCCTGGATGAAGATGCGGCTGCCAGCGGTGCAGCGTTCGCCGTTCAGCGAGAAGATGGTGAACAGCGCGGCGTCGAGGGCGCGATCAAGATCGGCGTCATCGAAAATCAGTACCGGCGACTTGCCGCCCAGTTCCATCGAGTACTTCTTCAGGCCGGCGGTCTGCATGATCTTGCGGCCGGTGGCGGTGCCGCCGGTGAACGAGATGGCACGTACATCCGGGTGACGCACCAGGGCATCACCGGCGGTGGCGCCGTAACCCTGGACCACGTTGAGTACGCCCGGTGGAATCCCGGCTTCCAGCGCCAGGCGCCCCAGTTCGTTGGCGGTCAGCGGCGACAGTTCGCTCATCTTCAGCACTGCGGTGTTGCCCAGGGCCAGGCACGGCGCGGTCTTCCAGGTGGCGGTCATGAACGGCACGTTCCACGGCGACACCAGGCCACACACGCCCACCGGCTGATACAGGGTGTAGTTGAGCATCTGGTCGTCGACCGGATAGCTGTGGCCGTCCATGCGTGTGCACACTTCGGCGAAGAAGTCGAAGTTGTGCGAGGCGCGCGGGATCAGCACGTTGCGGGTCTGGTGGATCGGCAGGCCGGTATCGAGGGTTTCCAGCTCGGCCAGGTGCGGCACGTTCTGCTCGATCAACTCGCCCAGTTTGCGCATCAGCCTGGCGCGTTCCTTGGCCGGGGTGTTGGCCCACTTCGGAAAGGCTTCCTTGGCGGCAGCCACTGCCAGGTTGATTTCGTCTGCACCGCCGCTGGCCACTTCACCGATGGCTTCGCCGGTGGCCGGGTTGTAGTTGGTAAAGACGTCCTTGCTCTCGACTTCCTGACCGTTGATCCAGTGTTTGATCATGTTGCTTGCCTCTGTTGTTCCGGGTTAGCCGCGGGCGGCAAAGAATTCGCTTTCGCTGACGATGCGGTTGACCAGGCGGCCAACACCTTCCACTTCCACCACCACTTCATCGCCCGGGACGACGTCGGCCAGGCCTTTGGGCGTACCGGTGGCGATCATGTCGCCCGGCTGCAGGGTCATGAAGCTGGAGAAGTATTCGATCAGGTAGGGGATGTCGAAGATCATGTCGGCAGTGCTGCCTTGCTGTTTCAGCTCGCCGTTGATCCAGGTGCGCAGCTTGAGTTTCGACGGGTCGGGCACATCGACGGCGTCGACAATCCACGGGCCGACCGGCGTGGTGCAGTCGCGGTTCTTAACCCGCAGGTTGGGGCGGTAGTAGTTTTCCAGGTAGTCGCGGATGGCGTAGTCGTTGCACACCGTGTAGCCGGCCAGGTAGCTCAGGGCATCCTCGCGCTTGACGTTGCGTGCCGGCTTGCCGATCACCGCTACCAGTTCGCACTCGTAGTGCATGTACTTGACGTTGTCCGGGCGCCAGGTGACCTGGTTGTGACCGGTGTAGGTGCCGGGCGACTTGATGAACGCCAACGGCTCGGTCGGCGCCTTGAACGCCAGTTCGGCGGCGTGGTCGGCGTAGTTCAGGCCGAGGGCGAACATGCTGCCTTCGGCAGGCGGCAGCCATTGCACGGCACTTTCGTCGAGCAGGCGGCCGTCTTCGAGGCGAACAGCGTTGTCTGCTTCAACGGTAACGCTGTGAATCTGGTTCTCATAGCGGATGCGGGCGTGTTTCATGGCTGTCTCCTTATTCCGCCACGACGGTATTGGTCAGGCGGCCCAGGCCGCTGATTTCGACGACCACCTGGTCGCCTGGCTGCACATCGACGCGGCCTTCCGGGGTGCCGGTGATCAGCACGTCGCCGGCATGCAGGGTCATGAACTCGCTGAGTTCGGCGATCAGTTGGGCAATGCTGCGCACGAAGTTGGCGGTGGTGTTTTCCTGGCGCACCTGGCCGTTGACCAGCAAGGTCAGGGTCAGGTTGTGCGGGTCGGTCACTTCGCTGACGGCGACCACTTCGCTGCTCAGTGCGCAGAAGCCGTCACGGCACTTGGCCTTCACCGCAGGGCGGTAGTAGCTGTCTTCCGGCAGGCTGAACTCGTTGACGATCAGATAGCCGGCGACATGCTCGAAGGCCTGCTCGGCGCTGACGCGGCTGGCGTCCTTGCCGATTACCACGCCCAGTGCCGGGCCTGGTTGCAAGCGCTCACCCGTCGGCGCGACCACAGGCTGGCCATCGCCGTTACGGGTGTTGGGGGTCTTGATGAACAGCACCGGTTTGACCGGTGGTTGCTGATACGGCGGTTGGTTGAACTCGGCCAGACGGCTTTGCAGCAGACCTTTGTAGTTCAAGGCAATGCCGAACAGGCTGCCTGTGGCGATTTCGCGGGTGGCACGACGCATGCTTCACTCCTGGATCGGGCTGGGCAGTCCCCAGTTGATAGCGGTTGACGATGCTCTGCGGGGAGGGCAGTCGTCGGTAGATTGTTAACATGCTAATGTTATAATTAATATGTTAACGATGGTCAAGTCATGGCAATTCCCCTGGCTCGATCCCGGATCTATTAGAAAAGGCTTTGCGGCCAAGTAATTGTCTGCGCCTGCCAGGGCTTTTGACCTGACCTGCCAGCGCCCGGCCTTCGGCGATCACCGGTTTGCGTCGGCCCCGGGTTGTTGTTTAAATCATTCAGTGTTTTCTTTTTTTGGCCGGAGAGCCGATCCCCTTATGTCTGCACCTCGTCCCTCGCTGACTTTGACCCTGCTGCAGGCCCGTGAAGCGGCCATGGGGTTCTTTCGTCCATCGCTCAATCAACACGGCCTGACCGAGCAGCAATGGCGGATCATCCGCATCCTGCGCCAGAATGGTGAACTGGAGAGCTATCAGCTGGCCGAGCAGGCCTGCATCCTCAAACCGAGCATGACCGGCGTGTTGAGCCGTTTGGAGCGCGATGGTCTGGTGCGCCGGCAGAAGGCCGCGCAGGACGCGCGGCGTGTGTTGGTGAGCCTCACCGAACGCGGCGAGGCCTGTTTCGAGTCGATGCGCGAGGGCATGGAGGCCAACTACCGCAAGATCCAGGCGCAGTTCGGCGAAGACAAGTTGGCGCAACTGATGGGGTTGTTAAACGAGCTCAAACGCATCGAGCCGTAG
>JAVXRI010000001.1:71999-215160 GCA_036643775.1 Pseudomonas sp.
CGCTCACCACAGGACCAGCGCCGGGTGCATGTGGGGCTGACGGAGAAGGGCCAGCAGTGCTTCGTGTCGATGAGCGAGGATATGGAACACAACTACCAGCGCATCCTTGAGCAGTTCGGCGAAGACAAGCTGCAGCTGCTGCTCGGTTTGCTCAATGAGTTGAAGCAGATCAAGTACTGACCTGTAACGCAGAGTGAGTAGTGCTGATGGCAGTGCGCCCGCCAATTCCCAACATTCATATCGGGCAAGCCTACGATCAGCGTTATGCCGATGCCGAAGTGCACTACGAGGCGTTGGGCAAACTGGCCGATTTTTTCGGTCGTAACATGCCGGTTCACCGGCATGACCGCTTTTTTCAGGTGCATTACGTCAAGAGCGGTACCGTGCGGGTGTACCTTGATGACCAGCGTTACCTGCAGGAAGGGCCGATGTTCTTCCTTACGCCGCCGACCATTCCCCATGCGTTTGTCACCGATGCGCAAAGTGACGGCCATGTGCTGACGGTCAGTCAGCAACTGGTCTGGCCGCTGCTGGAAGAAAGCGTTGGGCTCGCCGCCGGCGCACGTATTGCGCCGATCTGCGTGGCGGTGGGGGATCTCGATGAGGCGTATGCCGATGAGGTGGCGCGCCTGAACCTGTTGTTCGATCAACTGCGCAGCGAGTTCGCGGCCAGCCAGCCTGGGCGCGCCTTGAGCCTGGAGGCGCTGACGCGGTTGATTTTCATCAGCCTGCTGCGCTTGTCGGCCCGCTCGCTGACGGCGCAGTCGTCACGTAGCGAAGACCTGCATATTTTCCAGCGCTTCAATCTGCAGATCGAGGCGCACTACCTCGAACATTTGTCGTTGAATCGCTATGCGCACCTGCTGGGGGTTACCGAGGCGCGGCTGAATGATGTCTGCCGGCGCATTGCCGATATGCCTTCCAAGCGCCTGGTGTTCGAGCGGCTGATGCAGGAGGCCAAGCGCCTGTTGCTGTTTACCGGGAGCACGGTGAATGAGATCTGCTACCAGCTCGGCTTCAAGGATCCGGCCTATTTCAGCCGCTTCTTTACCCGCCACGCCGGGGTGACGCCGGGCGAATACCGGCTTCGCAGTCGCGCCGGCTGATCCCGCTCCCGTAAGCCCGAGGCCTCATCTGATCCGTATTAATCCACCAAACCTGAATCTGTAACTCAGTACACCTCGACGCCATAGTAACGGCCTCCGTGATGAGGTCCGAACCATGTATCAGTATGACGAGTATGACCGTGCGCTGGTGTTCGAGCGCGTGGCGCAGTTTCGCGACCAGGTGCAGCGTTTCATGGGTGGCGAACTGAGTGAAGAAGAGTTCCTGCCCCTGCGTCTGCAAAATGGTCTGTACCTGCAAAAGCACGCCTACATGCTGCGTGTGGCGATTCCCTATGGCACTCTCGGCGCCCGCCAGATGCGCACCCTGGCGCAGATCGCCCGCGAATACGATCGCGGCTATGGCCATTTCACCACCCGCCAGAACATCCAGTTCAACTGGATCGAGCTGGCCCAGGTGCCGGACATTCTCCAGCACCTGGCGGAGGTCGAGATGCATGCCATCCAGACCTCCGGTAACTGCGTGCGCAACATCACCACCGAAGCCTTCGCCGGCGTTGCCGCCGATGAGCTGCTCGACCCGCGGCCGCTGGCCGAAATCCTCCGGCAGTGGTCGACCATCAACCCCGAATTCCTGTTTTTGCCGCGCAAGTTCAAGATCGCCATCTGTTCGGCCCGTGAGGACCGTGCAGCGATCATGATGCATGACATCGGTCTGTACCTGTACCGCGATGGCCTGGGTCAGATGTGCTTGCGGGTCATGGTCGGCGGCGGCCTGGGACGCACGCCGATTCTCGGTCTGCAGATCCGCGAGGGTCTGCCGTGGCAGCACCTGTTGTCGTATGTCGAGGCGATTCTGCGGGTCTACAACCGCCACGGCCGACGCGACAACAAGTACAAGGCGCGGATCAAGATCCTGGTCAAGGCATTGGGGATCGAGGCCTTCGCCAAGGAAGTTGAGCAGGAGTGGCAACACATCAAGGAAGGCCCGGCGCAGCTCACCGAAGATGAGTTCCAGCGCGTCGCGGCAGCCTTCGAGCCGCCGGCCTACGCCAGCGTAACCGACAGTGATCTGGAGTATGAAACCCACCTGGCCCAGGACCACGCGTTTGCCCGCTGGGTGTCCTGTTGCGTCAAGCCGCACAAGGTTCCTGGCTATGCCAGCGTGGTGCTTTCAACCAAGCCTGGCGCCAGCTCGCCACCCGGCGACCTGACGGCGGCGCAGATGGAAGCGGTGGCCGACTGGTCCGAACAGTTTGGCTTTGGTGAACTCCGTATCGCCCACGAACAGAACCTGATCCTCCCGGACGTGCGCAAACAAGACCTCCACGCCCTGTGGCGCCTGGCCTGCGAGCGCGATCTGGGGACCGCCAATATCGGCTTGCTGACCGACATCATTGCCTGTCCTGGCGGCGACTTCTGCGCCCTGGCCAATGCCAAGTCGATTCCTATTGCGCAGTCGATCCAGCACTGCTTCGAAGACCTGGACTACCTGCACGACCTGGGCGAGCTGAGCCTGAACATTTCGGGCTGTATCAATGCCTGTGGCCACCACCACATTGGCAACATCGGCATCCTGGGCGTCGACAAGAATGGCAGCGAGTGGTACCAGGTGACCCTCGGCGGTGCCCAGGGCAAGCACAGCACCTTGGGCAAGGTGATCGGGCCGTCGTTCAGTGCCGATGAAATCCCGCGGGTGATCGAGCAGATCATCGCCACCTACTGCGCCTACCGCGAGCTGGACGAACCCTTTGTCGACACGGTGCGGCGGGTGGGCCTGGAGCCGTTCAAGGAGCGGGTCTATGCCAAGCGTGCGCAGGAGCTGATATGCGTAATGTGATTGCCATACGCAATGGCCAGCCACAGCGGCTGGCCGAAGATGGCTGGCAGCTGGTGCGCGACACTGAGTCGGCGTTGCCTGAGGGCTTGCTGATTCTGCCGCTCGACGCCTGGCTGGCGCGCCAGACGTCGCAGCCCGAGGCGTGCGACGGGTTGTGGCTGGGGCCTGATGACGAAGTCGAGGCGCTGCGTCCGTGGTTGCCGCAGCTGCCGCTGATCGCCGTCGATTTCCCCAGCTTTCGCGATGGCCGTGGTTACAGTCAGGCGTACCTGTTACGCACTCGCCTGGGCTGGCAGGGCGAGTTGCGCGCCATCGGCGATGTACTGCGCGACCAGCTGAGCCACATGCGCCAGTGCGGTTTCGACAGTTTTGCCGTACGCGAGGACAAGTGCGCCGAAGATGCGCTCAAAGGCCTGGCAGGAATGAGTGTGCTGTACGGGCGCTCGGTGATCGAGCCGCGGCCGCTGTTTCGTCGTCGCTAAGTGCTCGCCGGTGACTGTCGGTGCACGCCGGGATCGGGCTAACATGCAGGTTCGCCCGATCAACAGGATGTTGCTCCATGTCCTTCAGTACTCGTGTTGCGCGGCACAGTGATGCCGAGGTGCTCTGCCCTGTCGCCACCCAGACCTTCGCGCTGGCAAGCCCGCCGGATGCTTCGCCAGTTGCCCTGCAAGCTTATATCGAGGAACAGCTGCAACCGGCACATTTTCGGTTGCACCTGGGATTATCCATCGCGCCGGGATGAGTTGTAGATACCGTCACCTGAAATTCAGATGAATCCTATTTGTAGGTTTTATCTGTCCATCTACTCTGGCGCCGCCTTAACTAAATGGCTGTCGCCGATGTTCAGTTCATCCAGTTATTTTTTCGCGCACTAGCAGCGCCGAAAAATCCCCCCGGTTTGCAACCCTACCGACTTATTGCCCTGTGCTGCAGCGCAACGATGGTGTGTGCGTGCCTGAGTGGCTGGGAAACTGATTTAAACGCTGAGATGGAGTCTTACTATGGCTGTAACACGTACCACAAAACACCTGACTGCTTCCGGGGTGACGGTGGCGATATTCGCCGCACTCAGCGGTTGTGCCAGCGTGGCAGTTCCCACTGAACAGGTTGAATTGACCCGCAATGCTGTCAGTCGCGCAGTAACCGCTGATGCGACGCAATTTGCACCGATGGAAATGAAGTCTGCCCAGGACAAGCTCTATCTGGTCGAACGCGCAATGGGCGAACACGACTTCGCCCGGGCGCGGTTACTGGCCGAGCAGGCCGAAGCCGATGCCAATCTGGCCGAGCGCAAGGCACGTGCACTCAGGGCGCAAGCCCAGCTCAAGGGCGCCCAGCAGGGCATCGAAGTGCTCAAGCAGGAAATGCTGCAAGCCCCCGACGCTATTGTTGCGCCTAGCCGATAAGGATCGTTTTTATGCAATTCAAATACATGTTCATCGTTGTTTCTGCGGCCGGTCTGATGCTCAGCGGCTGTGGTACCACGCCGGAAAATACCGACCTGGTTGAAGCCCGCGCGCAATTCAGTACCCTGCAGAGCACGCCTGAATCCAGCCGACTGGCCGCCCTGGAAACCAAAGCGGCATTCACCGCCTTGAGTCAGGCCGAACGTGCTTCGATCAAGGACCGCAAGGCGCAGCAGGTCGAGCAACTGGCTTATCTGGCCAAGCAGAAAATTGCCATTGCGCAGCAGACCATCGACCTGCGCGTGGCCGAAGCCGGTCTGCAGGGCATCGAAGCGCAGCGCACTCAGGCGCGCCTGGATGTGCGCACGGCTCAACTCAAGGCGTTGCAGCAGCTCAATGCCAAACAGACGGATCGTGGCGCGGTGGTCACCTTTGGTGATGTGTTGTTCGATACCGGTCGTGCCGAACTCAAGGCTGGCAGTCTGCGTAACATTGAACAGTTGACTGAGTACTTGCGCGCCAACCCTGAGCGCAAGGTGCGGGTGGAAGGCTTCACCGACTCTACCGGCGGCGATGTGTTCAACCAGCAACTGTCGGAGCGTCGTGCCGCTTCTGTGGCGAATGCCCTGCGTCGTAGTGGGGTAGGGCCGGAGCGGGTGAGGGTGGCGGGTTACGGTAAAGAATATCCGGTAGCCTCCAATTCCGATGCTCAGTCCCGGCAACTCAATCGCCGTGTGGAAGTGATCATTTCCCACGGTAGCGATGCAGTCAGCGATCGCCGCTGATGGCATGACGGGCCCATCACGTGGTGGGCCCATTCACGTTCTAGAAGACGTGGCGCAGCAACCAGTACAAGCCGCCGGCCATCACGATCGACGCTGGCAACGTCAACACCCAGGCCATCAGCAGGTTGACGATGGTCTTCATCTGCAAGCCGGAGCCATTGGCAACCATGGTCCCGGCCACCCCCGAAGACAGTACGTGGGTCGTCGATACCGGCAGGCCGTACATGTCTGCCGCGCCAATGGTGCACATGGCGACCAGCTCTGCCGAAGCTCCCTGGGCGTAGGTCAGATGGGTATTGCCGATCTTCTCGCCGACCGTGACCACGATGCGCCGCCAGCCGACCATGGTGCCCAGGCCCAGGGCGATGGCCACGGCGATTTTGACCCATAGCGGTATGTAGCGGGTGGCGTCGTCCAGCTGGCTTTTGAACAGCGTCAGGTGAGTCTGCGTATCGGCATCGAACTGGACCAACTGGTGTTTACCGATCAGGCGGATCGTTTCGCTGGTCAAGTACATGTCGTTGCGCACGTTGGCCATCGCCTCGGCGGGCACCCGGTTCAACGAGCCATAACCTGCGACTTCGCTGCCGATGGCGCCGGTCAGGGCGGCCAGGGCCGGCACCAGCTCAGGGCTGGCGGCCGGTTGGCGAATGAACTCGGTCAGGGTTTTTCTCGGGTCGGCGCTCAACAACTGCGGGGCGCCGCGCTGCAGGGCCTGCTGGGTGGCCTCGGCCACGGCTGCAAATTGCATCGACTGCTCTTCGGGCATGGTCCGGTTCAGGGCGTAGGCCATCGGCAGGGTGCCGACCAGGATCAGCATGATCAGGCCCATGCCTTTCTGGCCGTCGTTGGAGCCGTGGGCGAAGGACACGCCCGTACAGGTCAGGATCAGCACGCCGCGTATCCACCAGGGCGGCGGCGTATTGCCGACCGGCGCCTGATACAAGTCACGGCGTTTGACCAAATGGCGCAGGGCTAGCAGTAACAGCGCGGCGCAGGCGAAACCGACCAGGGGCGACAACAGCAGCGAGTAGCCAATTTTGCTCGCCTGGGTCCAGTCCACGCCACTGGTGCCGTCGCGGCCATGCATCAGGGCGTTGGCCACGCCGACGCCGATGATCGAACCGATCAGGGTGTGTGAGGAGGAGGCCGGCAGGCCCAGCCACCAGGTACCCAGGTTCCAGATGATGGCGGACAGCAGCAGGGCGAAGACCATGGCAAAGCCTGCCGAGGAGCCCACCTTGAGGATCAGTTCCACCGGTAACAGGGCAATGATGCCGAAGGCCACGGCGCCACTGGATAGCAGCACGCCGAGAAAGTTGAAAAAGCCGGACCAGACCACCGCCACCGAGGCGGGTAGGGAGTGGGTGTAGATCACCGTGGCCACGGCGTTGGCGGTATCGTGAAAGCCGTTGACGAACTCGAAGCCCAGGGCGATCACCAAGGCCACCCCGAGCAACAGAAAGGGAGTCCAGGTGGTGACCACCGTGCCGCTGGCGTCGATGTCCTGAACCAGGCTCCAAGCGGTGTACAGCAGACCCGCAAGCAACAGGCCGAAGAACAGCGTCAGGGTACTGCGACCGGGCTTGTGGTTCAGGCGCGGCTTTGCATCTGATGCGGCTGGCGACGGACGGCTGGCCAGCAGTGGGGTAGTCATAATGACTCCGGGTTGGGTTACCTCAGGCGGCAAGCATAAAAAAACTTTCTGAGGCCGGGCTGACTCCGATCAATGAAAGGCCTAGGCTGAAACAAAAAATGACCAGAGGTGCCGATGATTCGCTGCAGGCGTGTCTATGATCCCGTTGCGGCCGAAGACGGCCAGCGTGTGCTGGTGGACCGCTTGTGGCCGCGTAACAAACGCAAAGACCAGTTGCAGGCGTTGTGGATGCCTGACGTCGCGCCTTCGACGGCATTGCGCCAGGCGTTTCATAAAGGCGAAGTGGATTTTGCTGGCTTTACCGCGCGCTACCGTCAGGAACTGACGGCGCGGCCCGAGCATTGGTGGCCGCTGCTGGGCATGGCCGGGAAGGGCGATCTGACGTTGCTCTATGCTGGCAAGGACACTGAACATAACAATGCCCTGGTGCTGGCCCGGTGGCTGGAGGATGAACTGGACCGACAGGGACCGATGAGTTCACCGGTGTGCTATGCAGGTCACCTGTAGGAGCGGATTTATCCGCGATGGACTGCAGAGCAGTCCCAAAATTTGGGGCCGCGCTGCGACCCATCGCGGATAAATCCGCTCCTACATCATCCAGGACCCCAAAGCCTTGCAACTAATCCCCGCCACCGACCAGCACCGCACCTTCGCCCGCGACCTGACCCGCCGCGCCATGCTGCGCTATTACCATGAATTCGACCTGCTGTGGATCGAAGAAGCCTTCGACCAGGCCTGGGGCTGGCGTGAGCAATGGTTGATCGTCGAGAACGATTCGGTGCTGGGCTTCTGTAGCCTCAGTCAGGACCGTCAGGCCCTGTACATCCGCGAGTTGCATCTGCTCGAGAAGGCCCGTGGGCAGGGCATTGGTACTCAGGTATTGGAGCAACTGGCCGGCTGGGCCGCCGAGCGGCGTTTACCGCTGATGCGTCTGACCGTGTTCAAAAGCAACCCGGCGCAGGCCTTGTACCGGCGCCAGGGTTTTGAGGCAGTAGGCGAAGATGAATGCTTCGTGCGCATGCAGCGGGCTATTGACCCACCAGGCTGTTGACGCGCACCACGTGCGCCTGGCGCTGGGTTGCATCAAGCAATGGTCCTTGAATGCCCAGCAGGTCGCCGATCAACAGGTTCTGCAGCAGCGGCTTGCCTTCGAAGCGATTGGGCCCGAGCACAACCTGCTGCACCCCTTCAACCCGCACCACTGCTTTACCGGCCTTGCCCAGGGTGTTGCCACTGAGGACCAGGGGGCCGGCCAACGGTGCGGCATTGCGCAGACTGATGGCATATTCCGGGGTGTTGCCGATGCGGTTGTTGACCAGGGTGGCGCCGCTCACTTCGCTGGCATCCACGGCGCTGCCCTGACTGTTGCCGATCAGGTTGTCCTCGATCAGCAGTGGCGCCTGGGCCGTGGGTGCCAGATTGCGCAGTTGCAGACCGTTGCCACGGCTGTCACCAATCAGGTTGGCGCTGAGCACCAGGGCGCCGCGCTGATCGCTGACTTCGATAGCAGCCTTGTGCGCGCCGAGGATCAGGTTGCGTTCGACCCGGGCTACGGTGTGCCCGCGCAGGCGGATGCCGCTGTTGTTGTCGATGCCGCGCAGCTGGTTGTTGACCAGGTTGACCTGGCTGTCACGCACGTCGATGGCGTACTGCTGGGAGTGCTCGAAGCGGCTGTCGTTGATCTGCGCCTGGCTGTGTTGCAGCTCAACGGCGCTGGACAGGTCGTTGAACTGGCTGTTGCGCACAATCAACGTGGCCTGGGCGGTACCTGGCGGTTGCTGGCTGCTCAGGGCGGTGCTCAGGCCGCGGGACAGGTTGGCGTTGTAGCCCAGACGTTCAAGGGACGAGCCGATCACCTGGGTATGGCTACCCGCCCAGGCCACCACGAACGGACGCCAGGCACGGTCGGTGTTGCCTGGCTTGTCGCCGGCGACGCTCTCCAGGCGTGACTGGTTCAGGCCCAGCCAGCCCTGGTTGATCAGCGCCGTTCCCGAGTAGCTGTACAGGTACAGGCTGGTGCCTTCCAGTACCAGGCCCGCATCGCTAGCGATCATCAGCGGATAACTGAGCAGGTAGCCATCTTTGTAGGGTTTGAGGATCCGCGGGTTGTTCAGGGCATCGTGCAGCTGCGCCAGGGTAAGGCTGCCGCCATGAATCAATACGGCCTGCGGGTGATGTGCCTGGTAACCGGCAATGGCGCGGAACAGGCCATTGTTGACGAAAGGCTCGAACGGCCAGCTGCCGGCTTGCGAGGAGAACATCGGTTGCAGGCTGACGCTGGCCCGGCCAGCCGGGCGCGGGCGTTCCTTGACCTGCAGCTGCACTGCCTGGGTGACCTGTAGCTGCAGCTTCTGCAGCTGTGCCTGATGCTCGGTGGTGCTGATAACGTTCAGCGACTGTTGTAACGGCAGGCTTTGGCTGGCGGCCTGGGCCGTGCCTGCGCAGAGCAGGACGGCGAGGCAGCAAAGGGAAAGAGGGCGCATGGCCATGGCGATTCGTCCTTGGGTTACGGCAATTTGGGGTACAGCGGCTTGAGCGGGCCGCCAATCTGGCTGTAGTTGTCGACGTCGCCGTCTTCGCTGTCATACAACTGGCGAGCCAGGCGGTGATTCGGCGCGCGCTGCAGGAAGGGGATCAGCCAGGCCAGCTTGTAGGGGGCTACCGCAATCTGCGACTGGCCCTTGAGCTCGGGCAGCTCATCGGCATCGAGGATGCTGCGCGCGGCGAAGTTGCCCAGCAGTTCCAGGGTTTGCTGGTCTTCGGCGCTCCAGGGCAGGCCATTGGCCCGCGCCGACTCGGCCAGCAACACCAGTGGCACCAGGGCGTACTGGCTATAGGTCGCGGCCAGCTTGCCACGGGCGACTTCCAGTGGCAGGTAGGCATAGCTGCCATCGCTGGCCTTGACCGCCTGTTGCAGGCCAAGGCGCAGGTTACCGTCGGCCCACTGGATGAACTCATCGCGCTGAATCAGCATACCGGTGGCGGCCACGGCCCAGGCGGCCCAGTAGTCATGGTTGTTGAACCAGGCAAAACCTTGTGCCCGACGCGGCTGGTACTCGGCAATGATGCGTTCGCCCAACTGCCTGAACCATTCACGTTGCTGCGCCGACAGTTGCAACTTGCCGTCGCTGGCGGCCTGGGTCATCAGCAGGGTCGAGGCCATCGCCGCCACGGCCCACTTGCGCGCGGCCATGCCGGTGCTGCTGGCATCCGCACTGAGCAGGGCCTGGGCCTCGGCCCATTGCTGCAGCCACTGATCCTGGCAGGCCAGGGCCATATTCGCTTCCTGCGGTGTTTTCGCCCGTTGGAAGCGTTTGCTGGCATAGATCAGCCCGCCGATGAACTGCTTGACCTGCTTGCCGATCTTTTCGCTGTTGGCATCGGGGCTGCTGCGCAGGGTCGATTTGCTTGCGTCGCGCTGGTCGTACTTGCTCTGCATCTGCAAGCTGCCGGTATAGGGGGCTGGCGCTTCCTTAGTGCACTGCAGGGTGCGGTAATCGGCGATCATCGCCGACTGTGCAGTGGCCCGTGGCGGCCAGATCGAACTGGCCGCCAGGCTGTGACTCAACTGCAGGCTGGCGCACAGGCCCAGGGCCAGTGCGCTCCAGGTCTTCACAGGCATAGTCGGGTTTCCACCTGGGTGGCGGCGCTGCCGGGCTTGGTTGGCTCCATGAACACCGAGAGCAGATTGGCCCCGGCGAACGCCTTGGCGCGGCTCAGTTCCAGGTAATACTGGCCACCGGTGACCACCGCCTCGCGGCGGAACCAGACCTTGTCGCGGGCACCGTTGTCGTAATAGACGATCACGTAGAAATCCTTGACGTTCTTGTCGCTGATGCGGATATCGAGGAAACCGGTATTCACCGCCTTGCGCGCTTCGCCGGCGTTACTGAGCAGTTCGATACGCTCGTTGACCTTCAGTGCCGGACGCTGCAAGCGGTTGGCCATGACCTCGGTGGACACCGGGCAACCCCCCTTGATCGCCGGAATCAACTGGCGGTACATCAGCTCGGACTCCAGTTGGTAGTTGGCTGGCAGTTCCCAGATGATCAGCTTGGGCGGCGCTTTGGGCTGGTAGTTCTCCGACAGCAGGTATTCGAGCAGCGAGCCGTCCTGGCCGACGCCGGGCAGGGCGTAGTTGAGGATGTCGACGTCGAGGTACTGCTTGAGGTAGCCGTCGAAGTTGAACTGCTTGCTCTCGTCTTCCCGGGCCGCGGCGTTACTGTCGCCGACCAGGATCACCTGCGGGTCCGGGGCGTCGTCGAACAAGGCGTCGGCGCCCTGATCCTGCGGGATGGTCTGGAAGCCACGCACGTACTGAAACCCGTAGTTGTTGCCACAGATATAGCTCAGGGCCAGGTTCAGGGTGCCGTCCTTGGGCACCATGACCCCGGGCTCGGTGCGGTAGTGCTTTTTGTCCAGCGCGGCATAGAACGGCTGGCGCCGCACTTCCTCGGCCAGCAGGCGTGCAGTGGCTTCAGCGCCGGTGGGTGTCCAGTGGTGATCGCGGCGGAAGAAGAACTCGCCCTGGGGCGGGTTTTGCACCAGTTGCATCATCGGCGCGACCACGGCACCTCCGCTGCGCAGCTGCTGCAGGTAGTTGCCGAGGTTGCCGCTGGCGCGGGCGAAGTCGAAGCCGTGCAGCTTGTCGGCGTACAGCTTGTCGCGGTGCATCAGGCCACGGGTCGGCTGGATGGCCATGGCCACCTGGATGCCCTGGCGATGGAAGGTGTCCATCAGGCGGGCAAACTCCGGGCGCATGGGCGCCGGGATGCCGAAGTCGTTGGTCAGGTCGACCGCCGAGCGAAACAGCCAGCGATCCTTGCCCGGCACGATTTCGCGCATCAGCTTCATGCGCCCTTCGGCGTAGTGCTGAGGGTTGCTCAAGCCGGGGCACATCAGGCACTCCAGGCCTGTGCAGGTAGCCTGGTTGTTGTCGGCGGCAACCCCTGGGGCGCTGAACAGGGCGCCTGCGGCCGCGAGGCCAAGGGCGAATAGGCTCTTCATGGCGCCACTCACTCGCTCGGGTCGATGCTGTTGGCCAGGCTCATGCTGCGATAGCCGGCACCCTGAGGCAGCAGCACGTAGCTGTAGGAGCGACCTTTCTTGAGAAACAGCTCGTCGAACTGGGCGATTTTCTGTTGCTCGTCATAGGCGGCAAAGCCGATCTTGATTTCATTGACCATACGGCTGCCGGTCTGGTCCTTGCCCAGGGTGTCGACCACCACGCTCTTGCCGTCGACGGTCTTCAGCGCGACCTTGGCCGGGGTCAGGTTGTAGAACGCGATCTGGGCTTTTTTCGGCTCGTTGACGTATTTGTCGGCGATCAGCGTCAGGCTGTTGCCGTCATAGACCACGGTGCTGGCGGCGTTGGCCTTGAGCTGCGGTTCGATGGCCTTGGCACCGACGGCGATCTTGTGGTTGCCGGCCGGGGTGAAACGGTAGCCACTCAGCTGTCCGGCGGCGACCCGTTGCGGGTTGACCTTGCCACTCAAGGTCACGTCGATATTGCTGTCGGACAGGTTGAGCACCCGCACGAAGGCGGAGTCGGCCGGCGCCACGGCGTCGTACAGGTCGGCATTGCCCTCGGCGGCGATACCCTGGGTGCTGACCAGCAGCAGGGTACTGGCGGTGAGCAGGCACTTGAGCGAACGGTTCATGAAGATCTCCTTGATCATGTCAGAAATGTTGGGTCTGGCCAGGACGGCTCAGGGATCCCAGGCGGTGGGCAAGCAGGGTGCGCAGAGGAAACTCCCAGATCACGGTGTCGATCTGCGGATTGCTCAGGTCGTCGCTGGCGAGGAACTGGTTCATCGCCTCGAACGGGCCGCGAGCCTCCACCGCGACGCTGAGCAGGTCGCGGTTGAGCGCCTCTTTGAGAAAGCCGGTGAAGTTCCAGTCATCGATCTTGCTGTAGCTGGTGCCGACCAGCAGCAGGCTCTGTTGCTCGTCGGCGAACAGCGCGTCACTGTCCTGTTCGGCCTTGAGGGTTTCGTACAGGGCGATCTGGTTGGGGCCGTATTGCGGGGCCAGTTGAGCGTGATTGAACTGGATGTAGTTCATCAGGTCGCCCTTGACGCTCTTCTGCGCAACCTTGTGCGACACGTAGCGCTCGTCGCCGAGCAGGTCGGGACGCTGGCGGGCCAGTTCATTGGCCGTGAGCCGGGCGCCTTCCGGGCTCCAGTGGGTGTCGGATTTAAGGAACAGCTCCGGGCCTGCACTGTTGTACAGGAAGGCCGAACGCACGGGAGTGACCTCGGTTTTCTGCGCCTTCAGGCCGGCGACGAAACGGTCGTACAGGCTGATTGCCCGCGGGTCGACGGCGCGCTCGGCGTGGCGGCCATAGACATCCACTTTCATCGGTAGCGGCAGCAGGATCAGGCGCTTGTTGTGCGCCTTGAGCTGCTGTTCAATCTCGGCGATCTGCGCCAGCTGGCCATCCAGGTTGGCTTGCAGGTTGTTCGGTACGCGGTATTCCTGGTTGGTGAAGAGCCAGCCGTCCTTGCCCAGCACCACGCCTTTGGTACCTTCGTCGAACAAGCGGTACTGGGCGTTGGCCCACAGTTCTACCGAGGGCTCACGGAGGAAGAAGCGCTTGTCGTAGACCTGCTCGAACTTGCGCAGCAGCTTGCCATCGACGAACAGGTTCCAGGCATCGCTCTGGCTTTTGGCGAAGCTGAACACTGGTGGCAGGGAGTAGACGAACATCCCCGCCAGCACCATGCCAAAGAGGATGCCGTTGACCTTGCTCGCCGAACTCATGACCGGGTACATGGCCGTCTCCTAGAACTGGAAATACAGAAAGGGTGAAAAGGAGTTCGCTGCCAGGCTGCTCAGGGCCAGGGCGAAGCCGGCCCACAGCAGCACGGCCTTGAGGCCACCGACATGACGCATGAAGTACTGCTCTTTGTTGCCGGCGTAGTAGCGCACGTTGTTGCTGCCGGCCAGGATCAACCAGCACAGCGCGACAGCGGCGAACGACATGGCCATCTTCGAGGCACCGAGCACGTACAGGTCCAGCGAGCCCAGGCCGTTGAAGCCGAACAGCGCCTGGTAGATGTCCAGGCTATGGCGCAGGTCGTTGGTGAAGAACAACGGCATGCTCAGGATGATCAGCACGAAGGTGCGCAGGTTGCGTCCCAGGTGGTAGGGCGTGGTGATCTTGGTGGCCAGGTTGTATTTGCGCTCGATGACCATGCCCAGGCCAAAGAACAGGCCCCAGAAGATGAAGGCGAAGCTTGCGCCGTGCCACAGCCCCGACAGCAGCATGGTGTAGACCAGTGCCGGCAGCGCCCCGGCCACCCGTTTGCGTACCAGCGGCATGTACACGTAATCGCGCAGGAAATGCGCCAGGGTCATGTGCCAGCGTGCCCAGAACTCGGTGATGCTCTGCGAGACATAAGGCTGGTTGAAGTTCTCCGGAAAACGGAAGCCCATCATCAGCGCCAGGCCCAGGGCCATATGGCTGTAGCCGGCGAAGTCGAAGTACAGCTGCAGGGTAGAGACCACCAGGCCGAACCAGGCGTCGCTGAGCTGCAGGGTGCCTTCGCTGATGAACAGCACGTTGATCGGCGCCAGTTGGTCGGCGATCAGTACCTTCATGATGAAACCGAGCATGAAGCGACAGACCCCCAGGGAAAACAGCTCCAGGGAGTGGGTACGCTGACGCAGCTGTGGCGCCAGTTGGCTGTAACGCAGGATCGGCCCGGCGACCAGGTGCGGGAACAGCGCGACGAAGGCGGCGAAGTCGATGAAGTTGTTCGTCGGCGTTGCGTCTTTACGGTAGATGTCGACGATGTAGCTCAGGGCATGGAACACATAGAAGGAGATGCCCAGCGGCAGGAAGATGGTCTCCAGGCTCCAGGTGTTGATGCCCAGCGGCGCGAGCAGGGCGGCGAGCACTTCGGCGCCAAAGTTGGCGTACTTGAAGTAACCCAGGGTCGACAGGTTGCCGACGATGCCGATCCACAGCAGGCGCAAAGCCCAGCGCTTGTCACCGGCGTCCAGGCGCGCCTTGATGCGCAGGCCGAACCAGTAGTTCCAATAGGTGATGGCGACGAACAGCAGCAAGAAATCTGGCCGCCACCAGGCATAGAAAATGTAGCTGGCGGCAACGATCACGGTGGAGCGCCACTGCGGCCGGGCCAGGAAGTACACAGCCAGGAACAGCGGCAAGTAGAGGAACAAGAACACGTTGGAGGCGAAGATCATCGAAGGGTCCGTCCTTAGTAGCTGATCACGACGCCGACACTCAGCTGGTAGTCATCGCCGCTGTCCAGGGCGTTGCCAGCATTGAGGTAGCTGGCGCTGACCAGGGCGTTGACATCCAGGTGTTTGCCGTCGATGGCCACCGGAAACATTTTCCAGTAGTAGTTGAGGTCGTACATTTGCCCAACGTCCTTGCCGCCGCCATGGTTGCCCTGGGCAATCGCACGGTTACGCTCGCTGCGCTGGTCGCCGTCGATACGCACCGGCAAGGTGCCGTCGGCGTCGCGCAACTTCAGGTCGGTGACGCGCAGGTCGAGGGCACTGCGTGGGGTCGGGTTGGTTTCCAGGCTGATGCCGTAGTAGCTCAGGTTGCGCAGGTCGAGGCTGACAAAAGAGCTGGCCAGGCGCGTGCTGTAGCTGCCCTGGCGGGTGATGCGGTCGGACTGGATGGCATTGAGGCGAAAGCCGTCGTTCTCGTTGCTCGGCTTGTCGGTCAGGCCACCGCGCAGGGCTACCCGCGGGGTCCAGGGCAGGTCGTGGAAGCGCTTGCCGATTTCGCCCAGGGCCGCCCAGCCGCTGGCATGCTTGCCGGTGCTGGTGATGCCGGTGCCATCGGTGTTGTCGACCTTGCCGTCAAGGCCGGCCAGTTCCAGGTGGTAGTCACTGAACAGCGGGCTGACATCGAGGTCGTCGGCCTTGAAGAACAGCCCGTAGCGCATGCCCTTGAAGTCGTAGCGATCTTCCGGGTCGTGACCGCTGTGGTCGTTCTCGTGCATCAGACGCACGCCGGCCCAGTTGCGTTCGCTCCAGCGGTAGGCGTATTCACCCATCAGGTAGGTGGTGCGTTCTTCGCTGTCGGCCAGGCGGTTGACGTCGCTGTTGTAGTTGTAGAACTTTTGCCCGACGGCAAAAAAGCCGCGGGAGAAGGTGTCGTTGTAGTTGAAGCGCAGCGACTCCAGGCTGTCGTCCCACCAGATGCCGTAGTCATCGAAATAGCGCTGGCGGCCGACCGACAGCGAGAAGCGCGGATCATCGCCGAGCAGGTTGCGTTTGACGTACAGCTCGCGCAGTTCGGCATACCAGCCTTCAGGCTGTTCGCGGTCGAAGCTGTTGCTGTTCTCGTTCTGGGTGCTGATCGACTGGCTGGAGTCGTAGTTCAGCCACAGGCGCCCATAGACCATCCACTTGGCCCAGCGCTTTTCCGGCGAGTACCAGGCAAACGAGGGTTCGTAGCGCAGGCTGTAGAAACTTTCGCGGCCGCGGCCGATCTCGGAGTTTTCCGGGCCGTAGCCGGTCTGTACGGTCAGCTTGTTGAAGAACTCCGAGGTGATCACCGGCGTACTGCCGTCGCTTGGCATCACCCGTACCGGTTCGCTGCTGTCGGCTTCGGGGCCGGTGATTTCTTCTGCGGCCATGGCCGGGTACAGCGGTGTCAGGGCCAGCAGGGCACCGAACAGGGAGTGATGCGCTTTCACAGGGTTGCCTCCTTCAACAGATCGGCGCGCGCCGCCAGGGCGCGGTCGATGTCATCCTTTTTGAGGGTCTTTTGCAGACGCTTGAGCAGGCTGCGGGCACCGTTTTCACCGAGATCCAGCGCCACCTGGGCATAGGTGTAGGCCTTGACCGGGTCATGGCAGATGGCACGGCCAAAGGCGTGCAAAGTGGCCATGCGGTACCAGGCGGTGGTCGAACCGGCGCGGGCCTGGGCCTGGAAAATCTGCAGGGCCTTGTCCTGGTCCGGTTCGTCCTCCACACCCTTGCTGTAATAGTCGGCCAGCAGCAACTGCGCGTCGGGGTAGTGGCTGGCGACCAGTTCGTCGATCAGCGCACGGGCTTTCTGCGGGTCCAGGGTCAGCCAGTTATTGACCATGTAGAACGAAGCCTGCAGCGCCTTGGCGCGTGTCGGCTCATGCGCTTGCACCTGGTTGATCAGGGCCTGGGTCTCTTCGGCGTTATGCGCGGTGGGGTCGGAAATCATGGCGCTGGCCTTGGATGCAATCGCCGGCACAAAGCCGCGTTCGACGGCATTGTCGCGCCAGCGCAAGGCCTCAGCCTGGGCCAGGCCCAGTTCGTCTCTGCGCGCTTTTTCCCGCGCCAGTTGTGCCGCGTCAGGTTGCACTTGAACCGGGGCCAGGGCGCGTGTCTGACGTTCGTGACGGTCAGTTTCCAGGTCGGCGAACTGCGCGCTGTTGATGCTGGCGAGCAGGGTGCCGATGCGGTGCACGATTTCGACCGCAAGGGTTGGCCGCCGGGCTTCCAGGCTGCGGGCAAAGGCCGGGAAGGCGCGGTCCTGCTCATCGCCGAGGAAACGGTAGTAGCGATCGATTGCCCGCACATCCACCGGCACCGCCTGCTGGTACCAGTGCTCGGCTGTCTGCCGGTCGCCCTGGCGTTCAGCCAGCACCGCGCGGTACAGCTCGGGCCGGCAGTTGAGCAGGCACGATTGCTGGTACAGCGCGAGCAACTGCCGGGCCTGGTCGGTGGAAACCAGTTGCGGGTACACCAGAAACACCTCCAGGGTGGTGCTGGCATTGCGTGGATCGAGATTCGCCGGGTAGCGGGTCAACGCCTGGGCAACCCAATCGCGCTGGCTCCGTTGCAGGCTGGGGGTGCGGTCGAGCAGGCGCGCCAGAGAGGCCAGTGCCGGAATCTGCCCACGGCCGTCGGCAAACGCTTCCTGGTACAGGCGGATCACTTCCTGGCGGTTGGCGCCGTCGGTGTTGGCCAGGACATCGCCGAGCAGCAGCTTGGACGCCAGGTCGCCGCGATCGGACAGCAGGCGCAGGTCGCCACTGACATTGGCACTGGGATCCTTGTACAGCGCGTAGCGGATCTGCTCCAGGCTCTGGTCGGCCGAGACCGCACCGGCACAGGCTACGCACAGGCCTGCCAGCAGCAGACGGGAGGGCATCATCGCGTTCATTGCCAATCCTTCCTTTGCACTCAGCGCGACGCCGTGAACGGCAAGCCCAGGAACAGGTCCACCGCGACCGGCTTCTGGTAGGCCTGGCGTGGCAACGGGGTATCCGGGGCGATGGTCAGGGCCAGGTTCCTGTTGGTTTCATCGACACGCGAATCGACCACCTTGCCGCTGAAGCGCTCGTCCAGGCCGAACACCTTCAGGTCCACCGAAGTCACCCGGGAGATGTCGGCCAGCTTGTCGAAGGGCACGTTGGCGGTGACGAACAGACCCTCATTGCGCGGCAGCAGGTGCATCAGGGGTGCCTGCTTGTAGCCATAGCCATCAAGCGGCCGGGTGGGGAAGTAGACGTCGCAATCGCACGGGCTGTTGATGACCGTCTCGATGCTGGCGCGCCCGAGCAGGGTCTGCAGATCGCCGGGTGACAGGTCGGCCACGGCTTTCATGTCCGCCGGGCTGGTGAAGCTGGTGGCCAGTTGGGTGGAGATGTTGGCCAGTGGCTGCCCCGCTTTCACCTGGGTCTGACCGGGCTTCAGGAGGAACTTCACATAGCCGTTGTCGGGCATGCTGATGACCTGGGCGTTGGCCGACA
Organism: Pseudomonas sp.; assembly: GCA_036643775.1. Lineage (GTDB taxonomy): Bacteria > Pseudomonadota > Gammaproteobacteria > Pseudomonadales > Pseudomonadaceae > Aquipseudomonas. The sequence goes on from JAVXRI010000001.1 coordinate 90,475, forward strand.
CCTGGGCCTGTACCGCCGGAATACGGAAGAACAGCAGGTAGCTCTTGTAGGCGACGAAGCCCAGGGCGGCGAGGCCGGCTGCGGCGTAGAGCAGGGTGCCGGCCACGGCTTTGACGCGATCACTGCTGCTGCGTGCACTGGCGTGCTGTTGCTTGCGTTCCTTGATGTAGTTTTCCCGCTGCATCACGTTGAACAGGCCATTGATGTCGGCAATCTCGCCCGACAGGTAGGCGCTGATGATGTAGCGCAGGATGTCGCGCTTCTGCACATCGAGGTCGACGAACTGGGCACCGACTTCCTCACCGCGCTGGGAGACGATGCGCACCTTGCTGTCCAGGCTCAGGTCGACCTGATTGAGGCGCAGGCGGATCGAGGCGTTGTACAGGCTGCCGATGGTCAGCGGCTTGTCGTGCCGCAGGCCGATACCGCCCAGGGAGATGTCCTGCAGGCTGGCTTCCACGTTGGGCCGGTCGGCCGCTGCCAGAGTGACGCGGGCATTGATCCGGGTGCGTACATATTGGCGTTCGTCGATCGCTTCATGGACGACATTGGCTGCAGCTTTACCGGGAACTGTAGGTGTACTTGAGCTACTCATGGCAGGCGCCTTTCCTTAACGTTGCGTGAGTTCGAGAAGAACCGAGATGACCCCGAAGAAAATCGCGATGGAAGAAAACAGCATCGCCTTGGAGGACCAACGGTTCAGGGCGGCATCGAAGTCGACGCTGCCGTTGCTTAATGTGGTTTTCTGTCGGGTCCAGCGCTGCTGGTCCATGTGAAACAGCGCGTAGATCTTCATCAGCGAGCCGACAATCTGGTTGTAATAAAGAACGAAGGGGTACATCGCGCTCACCGGGTGGCCGGCGAACAGGAACAGCACGGTGACAATGCTGCGCGACAGCAGCACCCAGAACAGGTACACCAGCAGGTACTGGATGCCGAACACCAGGCCGGCAACCACCGAGGCGGTCAGGCCCATCAGGCAGGTCCACATCGACACCCGTTGATCGAGCAGCACATACAGGGTGAACAGGCCCAGGCGTGCACGGCCGAGCAAAGCGGTGGCGCGGAAGTTCTGCCGTAGCGAGTTGCCGTACCAGCGGAACATCAGCAGTCGGGTGGCGCGCCAGAAGCTGTTGTCAGGTGGGTGCTCGACGGTCAGGGTGTTGCTGTCGGGCACGTAGAAGGTGTCCCAGCCGGCGCGCATCAGGCTCAACCACGAGGATTTGTCGTCACCGGTGAGGAACTGGAAGCGGCCCAGGCGCCAGTGTTCGAGAAAGTCGGCTTCGACGTCGCGGATGAAGTCCGGGTTGGTCATGACGCTGGCGCGAAAGAACGACAGCCGCCCGGTCAAGGTCAGCACCCGGTGCGACAGGGCCATGGAGCACATGTTGATGTGCCGCTGGACGAAGCGCATCGAGTGCCACTGGCGCATCAGGTTGCTGCCTTCGACTTTGCAGAACTCGTTGGTGGTCAGGCCGCCGACCTTGGGCAGGTAGGCGAACAGCTTGACCGCACGCTCCACGCAACCCGGCAGCATCATGGTGTCGCCATCGACCACGCCCACCACCGAGTCTTCCAGCGGCATCTGCCGCGACAGGGCGCGGAAGGCATGGGCCAGGCCATCACGCTTGCCGGTGCCACGGGCGCGGACGATGACCAGCTTGATGTCGTCGCGGTCCTTGACCTCGTTGCGCATGATTTCCTTGATGAACTGCTCGTCGCCTTTCTCCACGATCGAAGCAATCACCGTGCACGGCACCTTGAGTCGCTGAATCTCCTGGAACACCGACTGGTAGACCTTGAAGGTGGTATGGGTGGGGATGCGAAAGCTGGTCACCACCATGAACATGTGCGCAGGCAATGCCGCGTCGCCCATCCGGTCCACCGCTTTGCGAATGCGTGGAAACTTCCAGTGCAGGAAGTACATGCCACGCAGGTAATGGACGATGGCATTGCCATAACGCCACATCCCCAGAGTGCCGATGATGAAGATGAAGCTGTGGTGGCTCGGGTCCAGATACGCCGGGGCGATCATCTCCGAGGCCAGGGCAATCAGGCCGAACAGGCAGGCCCAGGCGCATAAGCTCATGGCTGCCCGTTGTGCGCCTGAAGGCGGTTGTTGCTGTCGTTCCATCTAACCGTTGCTCCGTTGTACAGGCGCCTGAGCCTGAGCGAAAAGCGCACTTACCAGGCCCGACCGCAGCGCGGCAGGCAGACAAAGGCAGGTGTTCAATGCGGTCAGGCGCAGGCCTGGGATGCTTGCCGGGTGCTCTCTACGGAGCGTCGGGCATTACCAGCAGATACCCTGTTGGCTGTCGTTGCTGCCATGGGGCATGAAGCCGACCAGGTCGATGACCTGTTTGCCATCGGTGACATCCAGTGCCTGGGCGAAGCGATCGTCGTTGTTGCCCAGCACAATCACGTCAGCGCCGTTGATCACTTGGTTGAGGTCGCTGCACAGCAGGGACGAGACGTGAGGAATCTTCGACTCGATGTAATCGCGGTTGGCCCCGAACACCCGGGCGTACTCGACGTTGGCGTCATAGATGCTCAACTCATAGCCCTTGCCGATCAGCATCTCGGCCAGTTCCACCAACGGGCTTTCGCGCAGGTCGTCGGTACCGGACTTGAAGCTCAGACCGAGCAGGCCGATACGGCGCTTGTCCTGCCGCACGATCAGGTCGAAGGCATTGCGTACCTGATTGCGGTTGCTGTCCATGATCGAAGCCAGCAGCGGGTGCTCGACATCCAGTTGTCCGGCACGGTAGGTGAGGGCGCGCACGTCTTTGGGCAGGCAGGAGCCGCCGAAGGCAAAGCCCGGGCGCAAGTAGTAACGCGACAGATTGAGCTTGTAGTCCTGGCAGACCACATCCATCACCTCGCGGCCATCGACGCCGGAGGCCTTGGCAATGTTGCCGATCTCATTGGCAAAGCTGACCTTGGTTGCGTGCCAGACGTTGCAGGTGTACTTGATCATTTCGGCGACTTCGATCGACTTGCGGATCACCGGTGCATCAAGGCCCTTGTACAGCGATTCGAGCAGGTCGCCCGAGTGCTGGTCGAGTTCGCCGATCACAGTCATGGCCGGGAAATCATAGTCCTGGATCGCGGTACTTTCGCGCAGGAACTCAGGGTTAACGGCGACTCCGAAGTCAACCCCGGCGCGTTTGCCCGATGCTTGCTCAAGCAAAGGAATGACCACATTCTTGACCGTACCTGGCAGTACCGTGCTGCGCACGACGACGGTATGGCGGCTGGCTTTGTCGCGTAATGCCAGGCCGATCTCCTGGCACACCGCTTCCATGTAGATCAGGTCCAGGTCGCCGTTCTTCTTGCTCGGCGTACCAACGCACAGCAGGGACATCTCGGTTGCCAGCACCGCAGCCTGAACATCGGTAGTGCCGCGCAGACGGCCATGGTTGACGCCATCGAGCAGCAGATGCTCAAGCCCGGGTTCGACAATCGGGGATTTGCCCTGGTTGATCATGTCGACCTTGTCCTGGGAGATATCCACCCCCAGCACCTGGTGGCCGCGAGCGGACAGACAGCCCGCACAGACCGCACCCACATAACCCAGTCCAAAAATACTGATATTCATAGTTCCCTCTTCCGTGTTCAGCAAGGCTGACTCGGTTACTCAGTTTATCGGTGTTGTCGACGTGGCGAGCACGCATGATCGAATCGCGCGCTGAACAGCGATGGCCGTATTGTTCGTTGTCTTATTTCTATCCTAAAGGGGATTTTTTTAGTTAAGCAAGCACTCTGTTGTCTGTAACTAAAATCAACTTAATATTTATTTGTTAAGTTAAAAAAACACTTAAAAATCAATAGCTTAAAGTTGTCAATAAGTTGCGTGTCAAAAAACAGGCTGCGTCGTTGTGGCGGCTTTATGGCGCCAATAAAATGAATTTGTGCCGTATTTCGGCGACGTTTCGGCAGGTTTTCTGCTGGTTTTTTCTGGTTCAGATGAACTTTGTTTGGCGCTGAAAGTTGCGGCAATTGGTGGCAATTACATATTATTGGTTGTGGTCAAAGTGCCATCTTTCAACGCTTGAAAGTTTCTCGTCCGGTGCCTGGCTGGAAGCACTTTCAATGTTCGATGATGGCCCTGTACAGACAACTACAGACAGGAGATGGCTCAGTCGGCTTGTGCAGTGCTGGCCTTCCTGTGCATAGTGCTGCTTGAACGGCCTATCCTGCAGGTATGCGTGGATGACAGGCATGGTTGATGTATCAAGGACAACAAATAGCGATGAACGGAATCGGAGCCCGGCTACGGGAAGAAAGGGAGCGTCTGGGCCTGACCCAGCGGGTGTTCGGTGATATTGGCGGGGTTGAACCCAATGCCCAGGGCAAGTACGAAAGTGGCGAGCGTACGCCCAAGGCCGACTACCTGGCGGCCGTGGCCGCGCGAGGGGTCGATGCTCTGTATGTATTGAGCGGTACGCGTACCCCCCAGCCTCAAGGCAGCCTGAGTGCGGAGGAAAACCGCTTGCTGGCGGCCTTTCGCGGTTTGCCCCCGGCCGATCAGGCAGCCGTCCAGCAACTGCTCGGCAGCCTTGCCGGGACTCTACCTCGGGCGTGTGCGAAGGTTTCCAGTCAGGCTCCGGCCGTCTTTGCCCGTGTTACGGGCAAGGGCAAGCTGGCATCGATGTAATGACGAGTTCCGTTAGCTCTAGCGCCTGGTTTTTTGCTAAGGTGGCGGGATCCAATTGCTGCCGCAGTGTGAGGTGTCTGCTTGATTAGGGTCCTGGTGGTCGATGATCACGATCTGGTACGTACAGGCATCACCCGTATGCTGGCCGATATCGATGGCTTGCAGGTGGTGGGCGAGGCCGACTCTGGCGAGGCATCGTTGAAGGTGGCGCGTGAGCTCAAGCCCGATGTGGTCCTGATGGACGTGAAAATGCCTGGCATCGGAGGTCTTGAGGCCACGCGCAAGTTGTTGCGCAGTCATCCCGATGTGAAAGTGGTGGCAGTCACCGTTTGTGAAGACGACCCGTTTCCTACTCGGCTATTGCAAGCTGGCGCTGCCGGTTACCTGACCAAGGGTGCAGGCCTGGATGAAATGGTCCAGGCCATTCGCCTGGTGTTTGCCGGGCAGCGTTACATCAGCCCGCAGATCGCCCAGCAACTGGCACTCAAGTCGTTCCAGCCACAAGGCTCGCCGTTTGATGCGCTGTCGGAGCGGGAAATCCAGATCGCGCTGATGATTGTCGGTTGCCAGAAGGTGCAGATCATCTCCGACAAGCTGTGCCTGTCACCGAAAACGGTCAATACTTACCGTTACCGGATCTTCGAAAAACTCTCGGTCACCAGCGACGTCGAGCTGACGCTGCTGGCGGTCCGCCATGGCATGGTTGACGCCAGTCTCTGAAATCATGACCCCTGTGTTCGATTCAAGTGCTTTCCTGGCGACCTGCAGCGGTCGCCCGGGCGTTTACCGGATGTTCGACGGTGAAGCCCGGCTGCTGTATGTCGGCAAGGCGAAGAACCTCAAGAAACGCCTGGCCAGCTATTTTCGCAAGACTGGCCTGGCGCCGAAGACGGCTGCCCTGGTGGCGCGCATCGCCCAGGTCGAAACCACCATCACCGCCAACGAGACAGAAGCGCTGCTGCTTGAGCAGACGCTGATCAAGGAATGGCGGCCGCCGTACAACATCCTGCTGCGCGACGATAAGTCCTACCCTTATGTATTTCTCTCCGATGGCCCGTTCCCGCGGCTGGGGATTCATCGCGGCGCCAAGAAGCAGAAGGGCAAGTACTTCGGTCCTTACCCCAGTGCCGGTGCCATTCGCGAAAGCCTGAGCCTGCTGCAGAAAACCTTTTTTGTCCGCCAGTGCGAAGACAGTTACTACAGCAACCGCACCCGCCCGTGCCTGCAGTACCAGATCAAGCGCTGCAAGGCGCCTTGTGTCGGCCTGGTCGAGCCTGAGGAATATGCGGTTGATGTGCGCCACTCGGTGATGTTCCTCGAAGGCCGCAGCCATCAGCTGACCAACGAGCTGAATGCCGAGATGGAGCAGGCGGCCATGGCCCTGGAGTTCGAGCGCGCCGCCGAACTGCGCGACCAGATCGCCTTGCTGCGTCGGGTGCAGGACCAGCAGAGCATGGAAGGCGGTAGCGGCGACGTGGATGTGATCGCCGCGTTCACCAACCCGGGCGGTGCCTGCGTGCATCTGATCAGTGTGCGCGGTGGACGGGTGCTGGGCAGCAAGAATTTCTTTCCCCAGGTCGGGATCGAGGAGGAGGTGGCCGAGGTCATGGCTGCGTTCCTCTCGCAGTACTACATCGGCAATGCCGAGCGCGACCTGCCGGGTGAGTTGATCGTCAACGTGGTGCATGAAGACTTTGCGGCGTTCACCGCTGCCATTGAGGCCTTGCGCGGGCGCGAACTGACCATCAGTCATCGTGTGCGCGGCACCCGTGCGCGCTGGCAGCAACTGGCGGTGACCAACGCCGAGCAGGCGCTGGGTGCGCGTCTGGCCAACCGTCAGCACATGGCTTCACGGTTCGAAGCGCTGGCTCAGGTGCTGGACCTGGATGAAACCCCGCAGCGTCTGGAGTGCTACGACATCAGTCACTCCAGTGGTGAGGCGACGGTTGCTTCCTGCGTGGTGTTTGGCCCTGAGGGGCCATTGAAGTCCGACTACCGTCGTTTCAACATCGAAGGCGTCACTCCGGGCGACGACTATGCGGCGATGCACCAGGCCCTGACCCGACGCTTCGGGCGGATCAAGGACGGCGAGGGCAAGTTGCCTGACGTGCTGCTGGTGGATGGTGGCAAAGGTCAGCTGAACATGGCCCGTGACGTTCTGCAGGAGCTGGCGGTCCCCGACCTGATCCTCCTTGGCGTGGCCAAGGGCGTGACGCGCAAGGCCGGCTTCGAAACCCTGTACCTCAACGACGCCGCCCATGAATTCACTCTCAAGGGCGACTCGCCGGCGCTACACCTGATTCAGCAGATTCGTGACGAAGCGCACCGTTTTGCCATTACCGGTCACCGCGCCCGGCGTGGCAAGGCCCGGCGTACCTCGAGCCTGGAAGACGTGGCCGGTGTGGGGCCAAAGCGCCGTCGTGACCTGCTCAAGCATTTCGGTGGCTTGCAGGAGCTGACTCGCGCCAGCATCGAAGAAATCGCCAAAGCACCGGGAATCAGTAAAAAGCTTGCCGAGTCGATTTATGCCAACCTGCATAGCGAGTAGAATGCACGCTCACTTTGCAGCCAGTTGTGCCGATGAATATCCCAAATCTACTTACAGTTCTTCGCGTCCTGCTCATTCCGATCTTCATTTTGCTGTTTTATGTTCCGTATCACTGGAGCTATATCGCAGCGAGCAGCGTCTTCGCCGTTGCGGCGGCCACTGACTGGCTTGACGGTTACCTGGCCCGTCGCCTGCAGCAGAGCACCCCGTTTGGTGCCTTCCTTGACCCGGTGGCCGACAAGCTGATGGTCGCGGTGGCCCTGGTGCTGCTGGTGCAGGTGCATGCGAACTTCTGGCTGACCTTGCCGGCGGCAGTGATCATCGGTCGCGAGATCGTGGTGTCGGCCCTGCGCGAGTGGATGGCCGAACTGGGTGCGCGGGCGCATGTCGCTGTGTCGAACCTGGGCAAGTGGAAGACCGCCGCGCAAATGCTGGCCCTGGTGATCTTGCTGGCCAATCCGCCAGTGCTGACCTTCTGGGTGATCCTGGGTTATGCCTTGCTGATGGTTTCTGCCGGCCTGACCCTGTGGTCGATGGTGCACTACCTGCGGGCCGCCTGGCCGCACCTGCGCGAAGGCTCGGAACAAAAATAAAGCTTTTTTGAATCAATGGCTTGACGGCGTTCCATGAATCTATAGAATGGCCTTCACCAAATGCGGGAATAGCTCAGTTGGTAGAGCACGACCTTGCCAAGGTCGGGGTCGCGAGTTCGAGTCTCGTTTCCCGCTCCAGATATCGATCTGTAAAATTCCATGGAATTTTTTAGATCATTGAAAAAAGACGCTTCGGCGTCTTTTTTCGTTCCTGCCAAAGTCGCCGAGATCCGGGTTAAGCATCGTGCGCGTGTGTTCACAGTCGGGCGGCGAAGCTCGCTGGAACAAATCCAGCGCACCTGGCCGGCCACGCGCTCACGCGAACCACTTGCTCTGGTTCTGCAGCGCGAGCCACTCCAGGGCAAAGGCAACAAAAGTTCGGGTGCGCAGCGGTACATGGCGGTGACCGGGGTACACGATGTCCAACGTGAAGCCAGGCATGGTCCAGTCTGGACAGAGGCGGTGCAATGCTCCGGCTTTAAGATCTTCATCCACCAGGTACAGGGGCAAGCGCGCAGCTCCCATACCCAGCATTGCGGCCCCACGTACAGCTGTGTAGCCACCGAAGCGAGAGCGTGTCGTGATGCCGGCTTCGAACGACTGGGCGCCTTTGGTGAAGCGCCACTGATGGGAGTCGAGCAAGTGGCTGTTCACTACACAAGGCAAGTCGGCGAGTTCGCCGGGGTGTTCGAGCAGACCATAGCGAGTGACAACGTCTGTACTGGCGACAACGACTTGTTGCAGCACGCCAGCAGGGCGCGCAACCAGATAGCCATCCTGTTGCTGAACAGAGCGAAAGCCGACATCGATTGCATCGGCCAATAGGTCACGAGGCCGCAGGGTGAAATCTACGTCAAACTCAATCTCGGGATGAACCTTTTGAAAGGCCTGAGTCAGTGCCGGAATCACTCGCTCGGCGAATGAATTGGGCGCAGTCACACGCAAGCGCCCGCTGACCTCAAGGCGCGTAGCACCGACGATTCGCTCGGCGTTGGTCAGCACTTCGCGTAACTGCTGCGCATATTCCAGGTAGTGGTTGCCGGCGTCGGTCAGCGTCAGACGTCTAGTCGTGCGCAGCATCAGCTGAACGCCGAGGGCCTTTTCCAACGCAATGACTTGCGCGCTGGCATGTGCCTTGGAGCAGTCCAGTATCTCGGCAGCTTGGGTGAAGCTGCCGCAGTCGGCGACCGTGGCGAAAATCAGGGCTTGGTTGGGGCGTAACAGGATTGTCTTCACAGTAAGACAGTTATTCCACTGAGGCCGGTTTATCGGCAGAACTAAGCAAATTATCTTAACACCCCGCTTGCCAACGCCTTGTCAGCGTTTGTGTTGCAAGGGATTAGGTCGCTCGTGAGTCTGTAGTGGTCTAAGGGTTGTGGGCATCAATGCTGATTCATCCAAGGTATTTTCAATGACACTGCCCTCCCTGTTCAAACTCTCGTGCGCGCTGTGCGCTCTCTTGCTGATGTCCGGCGCGTTTACACTGGCGCAAGCCAAAGCCAAGTCGCCAGATGATGGACCTGCAACCAGGGTGCTGGTGGTTTTCCACTCTGATACCGGCGGCACCTGGAAAATGGCGCAAGCGATTGCTAAGGGCATTGAGGGTGTTCCACATGTGCAGGCAGTGCTGCGCCAAGTACCCGGGTCGAGCGAGGTTCACTCCTCGGTACCGGTGATCAAGGTAGAAGAACTCGATCAGTACGACGGTCTTGCGTTGGGTTCGCCGGTGCATTTTGCCGGCAGTACCCCGCAGATGCGCAGCTTCATCGACGCCACTCTCGATCTGTGGTCGCGTCGGGCTCTGGAGGGTTTGCCTGCAACGGTCTTTATGTCCGCTGGTAGTGGTGCGGGGCGGGAGGCGGCAGTGCAATCGCTGTGGGGCGCTTTGGCTTCCCATGGAATGCTGATCGTAACGACCGGTATCATGGGCAATGCCGAAATCGACAAGCGCATCCCTCAAGGCGTCAACCCTTTCGGCAGCGTCGCCTTGACCGGAATGCCCGGCGCTGATCGCCCTTCGCCGGGAGAGTTACGTCAGGCTGAACTCCAGGGGCAGGCCTTGGCCCGCGCTGCGCGAGCAACGCAGCAATTTAGAGTGAAATCGCCTGTAGCCCTGCAAGTAGGCCGTCAGGACGCTGCCCCGGAGGCTAAAGCCCATCCGGAACAACGTATTGCCGACCTAGGGCTGGACCTGCAATTGCCGGCACCGGCAGGCAGTTATGTGTCCTTCAAGCGTGTCGGCAATCTGGTGTTCATCAATCAGGTGGCATTGCGAGATGGCAAGATTCTGCATCCCGGGGCTGTTGGAGCAAAGGTGTCGGAAGTACAGGCCCGAGAAGCGACTCGATTAGCGATGATCAATGTGCTGGCGGCCCTGCGCCAAGCGGCGCAAGGTGACCTGGGCCGGGTTAAGCAAGTGGTGCAACTGACCGGTTTTTTCAAGACAGACGCCCGCTTTACCCGGCATGCAGACCTGATGAACGAAGCCTCCGCGCTGGCAATCGATGTATTTGGTGATGACGTAGGCCGCCATACCCGTGGAACGCTAGGGGCAGTCTCTTTGCCGCTGGATTCGGCGGTTGAAATTCAGGCGGTGTTCGAATTGGAGCCTGAAGTGCCATCGGGTAACGGAAATGCGTGTTCCCGTCGCGCGTGATGTCCCCCAAGCGCTGAGCCCATCATCGAACTAGTCCACGATTCATGAACATTATTTTTCAGGCAGCTTTTGTACTTTGAGGTCGTCCAGTACCAACAGGCTGCCGTCTTCCTCAGTATCGACAGTCAGGATTATTGCTTCCGGGCCGTCGATGATGAGTTCTTTGCTGCCGTAGCGCATCTCGCCTGGCTCGTCTTCGGAAAGCTGTTCGCTGCCCCCGCCGATAACCGTTTCCACCCCGCAATAACTATTACAGCCCCAGGAAAAGGTCACCAACCGACGCCCGGCGCCTTCAAGAACGAATTTGATGCTGGAGTCCACTTCCAGATGCTTGCCGCTAATCAGGCCGTTGCTTGCCTCGTGAGGCTTGTCGCTGACACCCCGGTTAATCCGGTTCAGCTGGAACTCGACACCATTCGAGGTTACCCGGGCATGTTGGCCTACGGGAAGACTTTCGAAATTGACGAAGGGCGTTGGTGTTGGCTGGCCCGCTGCCTGATCCTGCGCGTCATAGGCGAAAGTCAACGCGCCATCCTTGTCGGTGGGGAACGCCACCTGCACGACGGGTATCAGTTGGTCGTACTTCTGCTGGTAGCGAATCTGGTCGTATTGCGCCTTGGCCAGTGCTTCGCGCTCGCCTTTGACATAGAAGAACGAATGCAAGGGAAGCTCCCCACCCTTGCCCTTTTCCCAGACCGGTAGCAGCACTTCGTTGTTGATGTGCCAGAGTGCATCAGACATACCTGCGCGCGTGTCCAGCGCCGTCTGGAACCATCTCGCCGCATTGCCCTGCTGCTCATTGCGTAGCTCCCACCCGCAGACCCGGTAATCGCTCGCCTGCGGATACTTGGCTAGCCATTGCTGCGCGGTATCCACACCCAGGGCCTGGCAGGTATCGGTAGTTTCCTCGTAGCCGGCGATGGGGCCACAACCTTGCAAGGTCGGGCGCTGATTGGTGTTGGCGTTTATGGGGAACGTGCACAGCACCTTCAGATCGGTAATTTTACCTTCAGGCACAGCCTGAGTTGGATACATGATCAGACCGTTCTGGTTGCCGAAAGGCCTGCCAAAGTTGTTGTCCCGGCGTAACCACGAGAACGCGACACTGCCCTTTTCAATTTGGCTTTCACTCGGCTCCCAGGGCAGAAAGCCGGGGCTGGTGGACGTGGTGCGCAATGTGATGCCGCTGCACAAGTAGCCGGGTTTGTCCGGGCCACCGCAGTCGTCGGCAGTACTGTCGTACCAGCGTTTGAGATCGATGACCGCCTGGTTTCCCCGCTTATTGAGCTCGGTCGGACTAGTCGATGCCAGCGCCAAATTGGTAACACAGGCGCCGGTGATTGACATGAGCAGGCATGAAGTTTTCCACATGATGAAGCACCTTGATCAAAAGGAAGAGACCACGAGCCAGAGACCTGTTGCCTGCTGGCCCGGCGATTGCCCCTGTGCTGAATGAGGCAGCAAAACGAAGTGACCTGCACGTCACTGCTCATCAGTTGTGGGACGGGTCATTTATCCATTCAATCAAACCAGGCGCTACTCACAAAAATGATAGGTACAGTGCAAATTACTGGGCTGGCCTGGGTAACGGGCGGGCGGCATCCAGGGGCAGTTCCTGGCAGGCAAGAACCCGCGCTGATTGCAACTGTCATTTCTGTCAGTAGGCAAGTGCCTGCTGAAGCATTACGGTCCTGCGACAAGTTACGCCTGGTTCGCATGCGTTCGACTGCTGTGAATGGGCATATGGCGCTGACACGGACGTGATCTTGATGCGTATGCAGATGCTCCGGTTGCTTACCTTGACCGTGGTGCTTTCGAGCATCAGCGCAGCGGTCTCAACGTCGACGTATCCGATGCCAGATTCGTGGTCAGACGCGTCACCTCAAATGTTGGGCGACGTATTGATATCACCGCAGTTGCGTGTGCGCGGACGCCGCTGACCGGCAGCGGGCTCCAGGGGGTAGGGTATGCGGTACTTCATTCGCTGCTGCGTTGGTCACAGGTGTGGTAGCCGCCATGTTGTCGATCAATCCTGAGCTGGAGCCAAAGCAGATTCGGGCGTTGTTAAAGCAAAGTGCATTGTCTTTGCCTGGGGGGGCAGTTGGCAGAGAAAGGGGCTATTGACCTTACCTTGCCACTTCAACCTTATGAGCGTCGAAATGGCACCGATTCCAGCATGGGTCAGTATGCACGCCTGGATATGCATCAAGCCCTGGTGCTTGCATTCAAAAGTCTTGCCCATCGAGAAGTGACAGGAGGGACGCAGACGTTACAGCCCAGGTAACAGTCATGCCTGATGAACCGAGCGCTTCGAGAAACAGGCCGAGGCGCATTGCGCGCCCCGGCGAATAATCAATCGAGGATCAGGTGCGGCAGGAAGCGGCTGGAGTCCTTGGTGATCAGGCTGTCGTCTTCGCGCACGCCGATACCGGCAGCCTGGTCGCCGATGACCCAGGAGCCGATCAGGGTGTAGCTGTCGCCAAAGCGCGGCAGCGGGGCGAAGGACTGCAGGATGTAAGGCGCGTCGGTGTACGGGCCGTCTTCCTTGACCACCTCGTCCTGCGGGGTGCGCAACTCGATGTTGGCGCCTTCGCGGGAAAAGAACGGCTTGCGCACCCAGCCCTTGGGCACGTCGCGTTGCGGATGCGGGTCCAGGTGGGTTTCCAGCAGGTTCGGATGGCCCGGGTTGGCCTCCCAGAGCAGCGGCAGGATGCCCTTGTTGGAGAGGATGGATTTCCACGCCGGTTCGAAGAACTGCGTGTCGCTGGCGGCGATTGCCGCACCGAAGGGTTCGTGGAAGATAAACTCCCAGGCGTGCAGCTTGAACAGGTGCGGGATCCAGCGGTCCTGCAGGTCGACGAAGCGTCCTTCGGCGGTGAGGCCGATGTCTTCCACGTCGATGTGCCGCGACTCGATGCCGGCCTTTTCCGCGATCAGGCGCAGGTAGTCGGTGGTGGCGCGATCCTCCACTGATTCCTTCATCGAGGCGAAGTAGAACGGGTGCTTGATCCCCAGTTGGGCAAAGGCCTGGTGCAGCCGGGTGTCGATGCTGTTGAACTGGTCGGCATGCCGCGGCAGCAGGCCGCGCTCGATGTTCTGTTCCAGCCAGCCCCATTGGAACGCTGCGGTTTCATAGAGGCTGGTGGGCGTGTCGTAGTTGAGTTCCAGCAGCTTGGCCGGGCCTTGGCCGTCGTAGGAGAAATCCAGGCGGCCGTAGAGGTGCGGATGGCCGTCGAGCCATGAAGTGCGGATCATGTCGTAGTAGGCCGGCGGGATGCTCAGGCGATCCAGCAAGGCCTCGCTGCGCACCACCCGGTCCACCAGGTCCATGCACATCTCATGGATCTCGGTGGTCGGGTCCTCCAGGTCGTCCTCGATCTGCTTGAGGCTGAACTGGTAGTAGGCGCTTTCGTCCCAATAGGCTTCGCCGTCGATGGTGTGGAACAGGAAGCCGAGTTTTTCCGCGGTCTGTCGCCAGTCCGGGCGTTCGTTGCAGAGGATCTTCTTCATGGCGCCAGCCCCTTAGCTGCTCGAACGTCCCGAACCCCAGCTCTTGCTCGAACTCGAGCCGCCCCAGCCGCTGCGGGCACTGGCCTGGCTGCCGAAACCGCCACGGGAGGTAGAGGAGGCCACCGACTTCGGACGCGCAGTGGTGGTCCGGTAGCTGTTGCCTGATTGCGCCTGGCGCGATCGGGGGAAGGTCGCGCCGCTGGCGATGCGCTGGTTGAGCGTCGAGTTGGCGTAGCCGCCACGGTTGTCGCGGTAGCGGTAGACCGGCTCGGAGTAGTAGTTGCGGCTGCCGCCACTGAGCATGTTACCGATCAGCAGGCCGGTGAGCAGGCCGCTGTCGTTGCTGCTGAACGACGCGCTATGGCCGGCCTCGGGGCTGACCCCGGCTGCCGCCAGCTGGTCACGGGTGAAGGCGCCCTGGGCGTTGATTTCAAAGCCGCCCAGTTTCGGTACAAACTTGCCGCTGGAGTCCATCTGGCACCAGTTTTCGACGAAGTCGGCGTCGCAATCGGCCTGGCTGTCGTAGACCGGCGCCTGCGCGCGGTGCTCGGCCATGGCCTTGATATAGGCGTCGGAGCAGACGTCCACGGCGATCTTGCCGTCCACGCATTCCTGCACCGACTGGAAGTTGAATTTCTGCTGGACCGCGAGGGTCTCCGGCTCCGAGTTGCAGCCTGAGACCGCCAGGGCCACCGAGGCGGCCAGGGAGAGCTGAACGTATTGGCTTCGTTTCATCGAGGGCTCCGTGCGGTCGATCAGTTCTGCGAAGGGGTCATGCAGGCGGCATTGAGCAGGCCGACGCTGATGGCCACGGCGGCGACGTAGATGCCGGCAGCGATTTCGCCGTTGCGGATGCGCTGCGAAGCGCCTTTGAGTACCAGGCTGGTCATCAGGAACGCCAGCAGTTGCACCACGGCGGCGATCAGGGCCCAGACCGCGAAGTCCAGCAGGCTGATGGAGTAGGCGATGATGTTGCTGGCCGGAATCGCGAAACCGATGATGGCGCCGCCCAGGGCGATGGCGGCGGCGATGTTGCCGTCGCGGATCAGCTCGAATTCCTTGTGCGGGGTCATGCGCGTGTAGACGAACTGGAACAGGGCGAACAACACGGCCGCGCCGAGGATGTAGGTCAGGAAACCGACCACGGCGTATTGGTTCAGGGAAATGGAGAGTGCTTCAAGCATGGGGTCTGGTCCTTGTCAGAGGGTTTGCAGGTCGGTCATGTACAGGGAGATGCCGAGGGAGGTCACCAGGCTGATGGTGCCGTCGGCGTACTCCTCCACGGAAAACAGCAGGAACTCGCGGCGATTGGTCAGGCCGGTGTCGCGGGCATAGAGCATCGAATGGCTTTCGAAGGAGAAGGTTTCGTCCGGCTTGGACACCTGTTCGCGCATCGGCACCAGTTCGGTCTGCCCGGCTTCGGTGCCCCACTCGCGCTGGAACTCGACACCTTCGAGGGTGTAGGTGGGCTGGCCGATCAGGCTGTTCGGGCCGGCCAGGCGCCGCAACTCGTCTTCGCTGTTGAGGGTCTGGTTGTTCAGGTAGTTGAACAGGATGATCGATTTGACCTGGCCGTCGATGCTGCCGCTGGTGTGCACCTGCAGCCAGAAGTCCTCGTCGTCCAGGTAGTAGCGCGACAACCAGTTGGACTGGCCCAGGTCAATCCGGCCTTCGCTGTAGACTGCCTGGTCGCCAGGGATCGCCACGCTGCTGTGGCCGTCGAGCAGCAGCTTGAGGCTGGCATCGAAGCGGATGCCAGTACCCATGCTCAGGCCCAGTGGCCCGATCGCGAAACTCGAGCCAGTGGTGACCGGGGGCTGCAGTCCCATGAAGCGTTTAAACCATCCCATTGTCGATGTCCTTGAGGCGGCTGGAAGCGATATAGAAGAGTTCGCCACCCTGGATCCGCGTATCGCTGTGCGGGTTGATCTGCGGGTGTTGCGCGCCGCGGGCGCGGTAACCGATCAGGGTGGCGTTGTAGCGTTCTTTGAGGCGTACGTAGAGGTCGGCGAAACGGCCCTCATACGTTTCGGGCAGGCGCATGACGTATTGGGTGGCGCCTTGGCCGACACACAGCAGTTCATTGATCACCACCGAAGAGCCCGGGTCCTGTGAGGAGCGGACCAGCATCTCGATGGCCATGCTCGAGGTGCACTCGAGTTTCGGTGCGTAGGAGGCGGCCAGGGTGGCAATTTCACTGTCGTTGAAGTGGGCGACCACATGGCCGCTGGGGCGCAGCTGGTTGATCGCCAGCACGCTGGCCAGGGTCAGGTCGTCGGAGCTGGTGCGCACCAGCACCCGTTCGGCACCGGCCACCCCGGCGCGCAACAGCAGGGCTGCCGACGACAGGCTCTCGCCCTTGACGAAGGCGGCCTTGCCCTGCATCGGGTTCTCGTCGAGGGTGGCGTCGCAGATGACGATCAGGTTGTCGTTGGAGGTTTCGTCCTGCAGCAGCAACTCGATCACCCGCTCACTGGATGCGCCTTCCCAGCCGACCAGCACGGTATGGCCGGTCTTGCCGGTGAAGTCGCCTTTGCCTTTCATGCCTTTTCTCCATACGTCGATAACGCTGCTGGTGGTCTTGCCGATGGCCGCGGTCAGTAGCGCGATGCCGCCGAGCATCACCCACACGGCCACGAAGATCCGCCCAGCGGCAGATTGCGGCGAGAGGTCGCCATAACCCACGGTCAGGGTGGTGGTGAAATAGAAATAGATGAAGGTCGCGGGCGCGGTCAGGTGCTGCTCGCCCAGGGCCACCAGGCCCAGATAGGACGTCGCGGCATGGACGCCGAGCGCCATGGCCAGTCCGATCCAGCCAAAGCGCTGGAAGAAGGTGGCCGTGTATACCCGAAGCAAGATGAAAATCGACATCGAATCCCTGATTTCCTGATGAACTGATCTATCCGTAATGCGGCGCGCCGTGCCCGGGCAAGCTATGGCTCATTGCCGCGCGGCATTAGACATCGGCTTGACGCCGGATAAAAGCGTTTTTGCCGCGATGAACCCGGCGAAGGCTCCGGCGATATGGCCTTCGAAGGAAACCCCGGCGCGGGGCAGGAAACCCAGGACCAGGCCGGAATACAGAAACATCGTTACGGCGGCGGCCAGCAGGCTGCTCCAGCTGCGCAGCAACCAGGCGCGGGTGAGAATGTAGGCCCACAGGCCGAAGACCCAGGCGCTGGCACCGACATGGATGCCGCGCAAGCCGAACAGCCAGACCAGCACCCCGCCGAGCAGGATGATGATCAGGCTGACCAGCACAAAGCGCCTCAGGCCTTCGGCGATGACCATGGCACCGAGGATCAGGAAGGGCACCAGATTGGCGGTCAGGTGGGTAAGGGAGCCGTGCAGAAAGGGCGAGGCGAGTATCCCCGGCACACCCTGCAGGGTACGGGGAATCAGGCCGAAGATATTCAGGCTGTAGCCGCTCAGGCTGTTGAGCACCTGTACGGCGATCATCACCAGGGCCAGGCCCGCGAGGGTCTTGAAACCATTTACCACTGCCATCGAGGCCCTCCCATAGGCCGGAAAAAGGGCACTGCGTGCCCTTTTTTTGCTGCTCCAGGGGCCTTACTCGGCGGACTTCTGCTTCTTCAGCCGCTCAAGAATGGCGTTGGCGCTGCCCTGGTCCGGCACGATGTTGGCTTCGCGCAGGCGGCGTTCCAGGTCGTTGCCGTTGCTTGAATCGGCCAGTTGTTCCTGGGCTTCCATTTCCGCCGCGCGCTGATCCTGGCGGGCCTGCAGGCGGTTCAGGGTGTTGACCGCGGTTTCCAGCTTGCCGTTGGCGCCGCCGCTAGCGATCGAGGCGCTGACCTGGGCCTTCTGCACGCTTTCGCGGGCCTTGGCCATGTCCACCTGCTGACGCAGGCTGCGAATGCGGGCTTCGGCCTTGCCGATGTCCTTGCGCATGTTCTCGGCGTAGGTGCCGAATTCGCTGGCGTGCTTTTGCTCCGCTTCAAGGCTGCTGGTCAGGGTCGAAATGGCTTCGGCAACTTCCAGGGCCAGGTCTTCGCGGTTGGCCTGCAGGGCGGCGACGGCCTTGGATTCCAGGTCGGCGATCTTCGCGGTGAATTCGCTCACCCGCTCCGACGACAGTTTGTGCTTGGCCATGATGGTGACCAGTTCGCGCTTGGCGTTGGCCAGGGCGCTGTCGGCGTCGCGGATTTCCTGGTCGAGGATGCGCAGGGCCTGGTGGTCGACGATGCTTTCGCCGACTTCGTTGGCGCCGCCGCGCAGGGCGGTGAACAGTTTGTTCCAGATGGACTGAGTCATGCAGGTGTACTCCGGATTCTCGGCAATCAGTTGAAGAAGCTTTCGAAGGCTTCGGTGGCGCGTTGAACGTTGTCCACCAGGGTCTTGACCTCGGTCACCACGTTGGTCAGGTTCGAACTGGAGCTCAGGGCGCCGAACATGTTGTAGACGGTCTGGCCGTTGGGCATCGACTCGATGCCGATCGAGGAGAGCGGGAACATCTCCCGGCTGCGCAGCACCGCGTCATTGAAGCGGGCGACGTCGTTGATCGACTCCAGGTCCACCAGCACGGTGTCGACGATGATCTGCTCGCCGACCACCGCGATGTAGATCGGCAGGCCGCCGAAGTCGTGCATTTCCAGCTTGATGCTTTGCTCGGCACCTTGAATCAGGCTCAGGCCGATTTCGTCCGAGGTCACTTCGTCCAGGGCCTGCAAGGCGCTGAAGAGGCGGTCGATGGTCCAGTTCTCACCTGCAATCATTTCATTCTCCAATACCGGTGCGCCGCCGATCAGGGGTTGGCGCAGCTTCTTCTCAATGTGCTTGAGCACGCTCCGGTTTTCCGGCAGTACCCAGGTCTCGTGTTTCACATAACCAGCTGCACTCAGGCCCGCACGCATCTGCTTCATGTAGAAGCTTGATGGCTTCTTGTTGGAAGCCTTGGTGCCGGCGGCCTTACTGCTGGAAGGTTTCGAGCGCTCTCCTTGTCGACTCTCTGAGGAAGCCTGTGGGTCAGCAGGCTGACTGGCTTGGAGGGTCTTTTTCATCGGGTGACTCCGTTGTTCACGTATCACGCGTGAAAACATTACAGGGGTTTTTGTTACTGCTCAATGACTCACGCGTGATATTTTTCTGTTCGTCGAGAAAATAGCTGGAAGGCTCTGGGGCGGGGTTTTCGTTATCGAAGGTGGGGCGCTACCTGTCAGGCGAACGGTTTTGAACCAGGTAGTAGCTATTTAACGGCGTCTGACAATCCTCGGTGCTTAGGCTCATGTCTTCAGTCATTCAGAAGGCATGAGCCATGGAAATCGGGCGCAGTCAGCACGCCGTGTCGCCAGACACACTCGCGGTGGAACAAATCTATCAAGACAGCTTCATCGGCAAGCGCCTTCCGCCGTGGCTTCGATCGGCCAGTGCCGATCAGCTCTTCGTGCTCGGCCATGCGCTGCGCCGCAGCTTGGTCATTCGCCAGCGATTGAGCAAGGCGCTGGCGCGCATTGAGGGCATCGACAGCTTCGCCATCTGCGCTCTGGAGAGGGCCCTGAAAGAGCGATATCAAGACGACTACAGCGTACGACGCTGGAGGTTTATCGCCGGGCACCGGGAGCCGGTGATCAATCAGCAGCCTGTTGGCGCTCATCTGAACGAAGTTGTGTACGAAGAAATGCCGCTGATCGAGGCGGCGCTGCGCAATTTCACCGCCGCTGAAAGCGAGGCCGGGGGCCAGCCCAGAGGTAATCGCCTGCTGAGTTCAAGAGCGGGCGAGGTGACGCCGCCCACTGCCATCGAGTTTGCCAGGCTGTGTCGTGACGTCGACGTCGGCGGGCAGTATCAACGTCATCTGGATGCGGTCCTGCAGTCGTCATCCGACTCGAACGAGGCTGCCGATAGCGCACCCAGGCTGCTGGCCGATGCGTACCGCTATACCCTGCTGGTCGACACCTATGAGGCCAGGCTCAAGGGCGTGCTGAGTGAGGACGAACTGCAACTGGTGACCGGGCTGTGCAACAACGATAGGTTGAGCCGCCTTGGCGGTGATCCTGTCGTCGGCAAGCAACTGAGTCTGCTCGGCTGCAACATCGAGCAGATTGTCGTGTTCGATGTTATCGATGAAGGGTTGTTGCGCAACACCACCAAGCGCGTACTGCTGTATGTCCCAGGAGATCCGAACGGGCCCTGGAGTACCTTCAAAAGCCTGCGTTCCCTGGCCAATGGCCTGGGTAGACGTCTTCGCTCAACAGACTATCAGCGCTTCTTCAGTCGCTTTGTCCGGCGGCGTGACAGTCAGCGGTTTTACTCCGTGGTGATTCCCGGCTACGCGGATCTCGCGATCTGGGCCAACATCAGCCTTGACGAACACATGAGCGCCTATCCGGCGCCGCTGTTCGACAGCCTGGCCAGGGCCCGTATCGCGCAGATCAAGGACGATGCGGCGATGATTGCAGTACCGGTAGCCGCAGTGGATCGCGAGGTCCAGCGTGAACACGACCAGCGACTGGCCGCCGAAGGCTGGGCGTTGCTCAGCCTGGCTGGTTTTTTCGTGCCGGTCATTGGCGCAGCGTTGCTGGCGGTTAGCGCCTGGGACTTGCTCGGCGAGGTCTACCATGGCATCGAGGCCTGGCATGATGGTGATACCAGTGCAGCCCTCGACCACCTGCTCAATGTCGCCACCGACCTTGCCGTAATAGCGGCCACTGCCGTCGGCGTCAGTGTCGCACGCAGACTGTGGAACCGTTCCTCGGTGGTGGATGCCTTGGTACCGGCGCAGTTGGAAGACGGTACGCATAAACTGTGGAACCAGGATCTGGCGCCGTTTCGCAGCGAAGCGCCAGCGCCCGAGGCGCCACGTGACACGTTGGGCATCCGGCGTCTGGGCGATCAGTCGTGGATCGAAATGGATGGACACCACTATGCCGTGGTTCAGCGCGCCACGGATGGCCAATGGCAGATGCGAGCGAGGAACGGCCATGGCCCGCAGCTGTGTCACAACAACGCCGGTGGCTGGCGCTTATGGTCTGAACAACCGGCGCAGTGGGACGACGCCCGCCGTATGTTCCGTCGTCTTGGCGGGCGCTTGGGTGATCTTGATGATGAGCAGATCGACCAGGTACTGAATATCCATGGTCTGCATGCGGACCACCTGCGCGCCTTGCATGTGTACGCGCTGGCCCCGGAGGCAGAACTGCAGGACAGCGTGATGCGCGTCAGTCTGGATCAGCGGATTCGCAACGTGGTCCGTTGCTTGCGCTCGGGCGAGCCGGTCGAGGACATCACGATGTTGCAGCATGTGCAGGTGCTGCCGGGAGCGGCGGGAGTGTCCGACCAGCAACTGGCCGAGCTGGCCTGGAGCCAGCGTCGACCACTGTTTCAGCAGTTGTACGAGAACATGCAAAACAGCGAGGGGCCAGCTACTGCAACGCTGCGTCGTGTGTTCCCGAGCCTGCATGGTCGAGCAGCAGATGACCTGCTGCGCATGGCGAGCGCCGCCGATCGCCAGTTTCTGGTGGATACCGCAAGGGTGCCGTTGCGCCTGGCCGAGGCGGCCAGGATCAGCGTCCGGCGGATTCGCACCGCCAGGGCCTATGAGGCGTTCATTGTCGATGTGCCGCAGCATGCCGACCTGGCCCGGGTCGCTCTGGGGATGCTCAAGCATCTGCAAGGTGCCAGCACCGGTGTGCGCTGGCGTTTGGTCGAAGGTTATGCCGGTGGCCCCCAGTTGCTGTCGACCGAGGAGGGGGCCCAGGCTTTCGACCTGGTCCATCACAATGGACAGTTCCAGCGCCTGGATGCGCAAGGTTCGTCATTTGGCGACCCGGGGGAGTTGTTCGAGGTCATGGCTGCTGCCTACACCGATAGCCAGCGCGAGGCGATGGGGATTGCCGAGCCCTTCGCGCACAACTTGAGGGTGTTGCTCTGGCGCCAGGCTGAGCAGCGCCGCCAAGAGGTTGAAGCGCTGTTGAGTACCGGCCCCGGTGGCTGGTTCCGAGCGCCGCAGCGCCTTTGCAATGGTCGAATCGGCTATCCATTGAGCGGTCGCAGTCCGGGTCGCGGTTCGTTGAACAGCAGGCCGCAGGCATTGTTCGCAATGGTCCGTGCGCTGTACCCGACCTTCAATGATGCGCAAGTCGTTGCCTGGATAAATGATGTGCATGACTCGGGGTTATCGCTCGAGGCCGAACTGGCCAGACTCGGCCAGGAACTCTCCGCACTGGACAGGCATCTGTACCGTTGGCAAAGGCAACCGGGTACTGCCAGTGAGCAGGACGAGCGGCGCTTTTTCAGGAGCTCGCTGATCAGTTGCTGGCAGCGCAGGGCAAATATTGGGTCCAATTTCAATCAGCAAGCGCTGAACTATCGCTTCACCTTGTATGGCGTGTCAGCGGGAGCGCTGCCCGATTTACCGGAACAGGTCAGCTTTTCTCATGTTTACGAACTGGCATTGCTGGGGATGGAGCTGCAGGAATTGCCCGATGGTTTCCTGCGCGTCTTCAGCAACCTGCGGATCCTGGAACTTTCCGGCAACCAGCTGAGCCGATTGCCGCAGGCCCTGATGCAACTGGAGCACCTGCGTGAGCTGGATCTGTTCAATAACCGGATTATCCTGGACGCTGCGCAGGCCACGACTCTGGCCAGTTGTGAATCCCTTGAATACATCAATCTGTCCTTCAACCCACTGGGGCGTACGTTTTCGTTGAATGGCCTGAGCCGGTTGCGCCGCCTGCACCTGCGCCACACCGGAATCAATACGCTGCCTGATGGGCTGCTGGAGTGTCCCGATCTCCTCGTGGCTGACCTGCGCGAGAACCATATCACGCAGCTACCGGAGCCTTTCTATCAGTCGCCGTTATGGATCAGGCGCATCATCATGCTGGCAGACAACCCGTTCACCGCCCAAGAGGCACAACGCCTGCAAGCCTCGCTGTGGGACATTGGCGCGTTCCCTGTTCCTGGAGGCAATGGTGGCAACTTGCCGGATACTCGCCAACGATGGCTCGACGCGGCCCAGAACCTGATGCGTGATGAACTGTCGATGGGGTGGGAAAGCCTGGAGCGAGAAGCAACCACCGATGATTTTTTTCGCATGCTGGGACGGCTGTTGGACAGCGCTGATTTTCAGCAAAACAGCCAGGCCCTGGCCGATCGGGTGTTCACCATGATCAAGGCGATGAATGAGCATGCCAGCCTGCGCGAAGAGCTTTTCAATTACACGACACAGACCCTGACCTGTGAGGACAGTGTCGCCTTGTGTTTCAGTAACCTGGAGCTGCGCATGCTGGTATGGCGGGCTCGCTTCACGGCCGACAATCCACAGGATGCCTTACTCCATCTCGGGCGCCAGCTTTGGCGCCTGGAGGAGGTCGATCGCATTGCCCTGGAAGACATTCAGGCGCGACGTAGCGCAGGCGGCAATCCAGACGAGATTGAGGTCGGTCTGGCTTATCGGCTGGCCCTGCGTGATGCGCTTGATCTGCCGGCTCAGCCCGATCAGATGCTATATGGCGACATTGCGGGTGTGGATGCGGATCGCATCGCCCAGGCTCAGGCCCGGGTAGTGGCTGGCGAGACACCCGAGCGACTGGCGCGTTCATTGGTAGCGCGGGAGTTCTGGCAGGAGCACCTGTTACGTACGCACAGAGCACGTCTGGACACGATTGACTCCCCCTTCCATGATCGGCTTGGTGTCTTGATGGATGCCGAGACGGTCCCGGACGGAGAGCGTGTGGCGCAGATGAACCGTATCAGGGACGCCCGTCAGGAGGCGCAGAGGGCTTTGATGCTTGAACTCACGCTAGCGCTGCTGCCGGCGGCATAGCTTGCTGCGGTTGGTTCTGGCGGCGTATGCGTAACGACTGTGCAGTGTCGCCGCCTTGAACGATTTCACTCACGCTGTTGCCTGCCGCCCGTTCACCACCTGACCCTGACGCCCAGATTGCCAATCACACCGTTGAGGTCATTGTCGTCGACATCGCTGCTGTAGTCGGCGCTGACGAACAACGCCACTTTCGGGGTCACCCGTGCCACCAGCCCCAAGCCCACTTCAACTGTGGTGGAGTTGCGGCCGCTGCTGATCTTGTCCACTTGATCCAGGGCGATGTTGTCGGCGTTGGAGAAGTCGTACCAGACGTTAGTACGCAGGAAGGGTTCGATGGGCATGCCGCGCACTTCATAGCGCCCGGACAATTTCGCACCGACCCGGCCGCTCCAGCTCGGCTGGCTGTCGAAGGCTTGTAGGGTTTCTTCCTGCACCTGGTTGCCGGGGAAGTACTGTTGGTTGATCAACTGTGCCTGGGGTTCGATCGTCCAGTTGGCGCCCAGGCTGATCGGGAAGCCACCTTCGACCGACA
Organism: Pseudomonas sp.; assembly: GCA_036643775.1. Classification (GTDB taxonomy): domain Bacteria; phylum Pseudomonadota; class Gammaproteobacteria; order Pseudomonadales; family Pseudomonadaceae; genus Aquipseudomonas. The sequence goes on from JAVXRI010000001.1 coordinate 114,755, forward strand.
AGGTCAGCGCATGCCCATCACCATCGAGGCGCTGGCCGTTCTCGCTGCGGCCGTTGACGTCGAAACGCGTACCCATGGCCACGGCGTCGATGTGCCAGCCTTGATCATGGGTCATGCTCCAGTACATACCGAGGCTTTCACCTTCCAGGTTGACGTTGGACTTCTTGTCGCCCACTTGCGGTTTGCGCATGCCATCGAAACCGCTTTGCAGGCTGCTGTGACCGACGAAAAAACCGGCACGGTGAGTATTGCCGTTGCCGGTTTCACGGATGAACAGGTCCGGGCTGATCTGCAGGCTCTGGTTGTTCAGTTCCAGGCGCGAGGGCGCCGGCGCACCGTTTCTGATGGGGGCCGGAAAGTACGGGGCCCATTGGCTGGCAATCGTGTCGGAGGCTTGTGCGTTGCGCTCGGCCAGTCGCTCGGAAAATGCGCTCAGGGTATTGAGTCCCAGGCCGCTGGCGCTGACCGGTGTCAGCGACAGTGTCGGTATGGTCTGCGCCTGCGCTTGTACAAAGGTGCTGAACGGGTCGTTATCCTCCAGGCCCAACGCTTGGGTTTCCAACGGGGTTGCGAGTAGCAGCGACGTGGAAACCGCGTAGAAAACATACTCAAAGCCTGACGGATTCGGAGTTTTTTTCATGGCGGATCTCCTCTGATGTTACAGCCAAGGTTCTGGCCTGATGTCACGGGCTGTAATGCAAAACCAGAGGGCGACCCAAACCAGCTAAACCGGTCTCTTTCGCGCGCTGAAAGGCGCGAGCTAGAGGCTCGGAATGGAGTTGTGCAATGCTGCATTACATGTAGCTAAGGAGAGGAGAGGGCGGGCGTCAAGAAAGCGTGAACCAACCGTTGTCAAGCTATTGGATGGGGCAATTTGCTGAAATTAAACAATTATTTACATTGCATAGTCGTGATGGCTCTTTCGGCCACCACGGCTAATGCCGAATCATTGCTAAAGCTGTACTTCCACAGCCAGCGGCAGATGATCGGAGAGGTGGCTCCAGGGTTTGTTGCCCAGAATGCGGGGGGCATGGCTGTTGGCATTGCGCAGGTAGATACGGTCCAGGCGCAGCAAAGGCAAACGTGCGGGGTAGGTTCGCGCCAGTAAACCGTGATGACGCTCGAAGGCTTCGTGCAAGCCCCGGTGCAACCCCAGGGTGCGGTTGCCGTGCAGCTTCCAGTCATTGAAATCGCCGGCGATGATCACTGGCGCGTCAGCCGGCAGCGAGTCGAGCAGACGGCGCAGCAACTGCAACTGCTTTTGCCGGTGGCTTTCGAGCAGTGACAAGTGCACGCAGACGGCGTGCACGTGTTGCTGGCCGGGTACATCCAGGACGCAATGGAGCAGGCCGCGGCGTTCCGGGCCGTTGATCGAAACGTCCAGGTTGCGGTGTTCGATGATCGGGTACTTGGACAACAGGGCATTGCCATGGTGGCCATTGGGGTAGACGGCATTGCGGCCATAGGCGAAGTCGGTCCACATGCTGTCGGCGAGGAACTCGTACTGCGATGTCTGTGGCCAGCCGGCGTAACGCGCGGCATGGCGGTCGTGGCTGCCGAGTACTTCCTGGAGAAACACGATGTCGGCCTGCGTGCTGCGTACCGCCTCGCGCAATTCGGGGAGGATGAAGCGCCGATTGAAGGCGGTGAAGCCCTTGTGGGTATTGACGGTCAAGACCTGCAATCGGCGCACTGCAGGTGCCTGCTGAGTGGTTGAAAGGAGAGTGGGTTCCGGTTCGCGTTTCACGGTTGCTCCTGATCAACAAGCCTACTGCATGGGACTGAAAGCCGGGCGCTCAGTTCCCGCTATTCAACTCTCGTCTTCGAGTTGTAACTCCAGCAGCACCAATGAGCGTCCCGACACCGCGAGCGGGCTCTCGAACGCATGCCGCTCACCCTTGCGCAACTGCGGCCGATCGGTATCGATCAGGCAGTTCCAGTGCTCGCCTGCCGGGACCTGTGGCAGCGTGAAGGTAATGGCGTCATGCTGAGCATTGACGATCAGCAACAAGGTGGCATCTGCGCCGGGGCGCTGGATGCCGCTGACTTGCGCGCGACCATCCATGAGCATGCCCAGGCAGCGGCCCTGGCTGTCCTGCCATTGCTCGACACTCATCTCGCTGGCATCCGGCGTCAGCCAGGTGACGTCCTTGACCCCGATGGCCTCATTGTAGTCACCGACCAGAAACCGCGAGCGGCGCAGCACCGGGTAGTTCAGGCGCAGCTTGGTCAGGCGCTTGACGAACTTGAGCAGCGCCGCGCCCTCGTCATCGAGCTGCCAGTTGACCCAGCCGATCTCACTGTCCTGGCAGTAGGCATTGTTGTTGCCGTGCTGGGTACGGCTGAACTCGTCTCCTGCGACGATCATCGGCGTGCCCTGGGCCAGGAGCAGGGTGGCGAAGAAGTTGCGCATCTGGCGCAGACGCAGGGCGTTGATCTCGGGATCATCGGTGGCACCTTCAACACCATGGTTCCAGGAGATGTTGTTGTTGCTGCCATCCTGGTTGTTCTCGTCGTTGTCTTCGTTGTGCTTGTCGTTGTAGGAGACCAGGTCGCGCAGGGTGAAGCCGTCGTGGGCGGTGATGAAGTTCACCGAGGCGTAGGGGCGGCGGCCGCGGCGGTTGAACAGCTCGCCGGAGGCGGTCATGCGTGCGGCAAAGTCGGCCAGCTGGCCTTCATCGCCTTTCCAGAAGGCCCGCACGGTGTCGCGAAAGCGGTCGTTCCACTCGGCCCAGCCGGGGGCGAAGTTGCCCACCTGGTAGCCGCCGGGGCCGCAGTCCCAGGGCTCGGCAATCAGTTTGACCTGGCTGAGCAACGGGTCCTGGCGGCAGGCGACGAGGAAGCTGTGGCGCTCGTCGAAACCTTCGTGGTACCTGCCCAGGATGGTCGCCAGGTCGAAGCGGAAGCCATCCACGTGCATCTCGCCGGCCCAATAGCGCAGCGAGTCAGTGACCAGTTGCAGCACGCAGGGGTGGCTCAGGTCCAGGGTGTTGCCGGTACCGGAGTCGTTGATATACAAACGCTTGTCCTCGGGCATCAGCCGATAGTAGGAAGCGTTGTCGATGCCGCGCATGGACAGGGTCGGGCCCAGCTCGTTGCCCTCGGCGGTGTGGTTGTAGACCACATCGAGGATCACCTCCAGGCCGGCATCGTGCAGGTGTGCGACCATTTCCTTGAACTCGGCGATCTTGCCGTTGGCCAGGTAACGCGGATGCGGGGCGAAGAAGGCGATGCTGTTGTAGCCCCAGTAGTTGTTCAGGCCCTTTTGCAGCAAGTGCTGGTCATTGACGAAGGCGTGGATCGGCAGCAGCTCGATGGAGGTAACGCCCAGTTGCTTGATGTGGCCGAGCAGTTCGTCGCACATCAGCCCGGCGAAGGTGCCGCGATTGTCCTCCGGCACTGCCGGGTGGCGCATGCTGATGCCACGCACATGGGCTTCATAGAGGATGGTGCGATCCCAGGGCACACTCACGCGCTGGTCGCGGCCCCAGGTATAGGCCGGGTCGATGACCTTGCATTTAGGCACAAACGGCGCGCTGTCGCGTTCATCGAAACTGAGGTCGCCATCGGCGTGACCGATGGTGTAGCCAAACAATGCTTCGGACCACTTCAGGCTGCCCACCAGTTGTTTGGCGTAAGGATCGATCAGCAGCTTGTTGGGGTTGAAACGGTGGCCGTTCTGCGGTTCGTACGGGCCATGCACCCGGTAGCCGTAGATCTGCCCGGGATGGGCGTCGGGCAGGTAACCGTGGAAAATCTCGTCGGTGTATTCCGGTAGTTCGATGCGTTCGAGTTCAACCTCGCCAATGGCGTCGAACAGGCACAGCTCGACCTTGGTGGCGTGGGCCGAGAACAGGGCAAAGTTGACGCCCAGGCCGTCCCAGGTGGCGCCAAGCGGGAACGGCAGGCCTTCGCGGATGCGCGAGGGTTCGGCGACGGTCTTGGCGGCGGTCTTGGGCATGTGCACAGGCTCCTGGCTGAGGGTGGCGAACCTGTGGGAACGGCCTTGCCAACGTTTGCGATCAGGTCAGTAAGCGGTGCGTGGCCAGCACCGGCCTCATCGCTGGCAAGGCCAGCTCCTACAGGGGGAAGCGTGGGTCATGCAACCGGTGGCTTCTTTGTCGTCCGCGGCTTCTTCGTCGCTGCCGGTTTGCCTGGCGGTGCTACCGGCGCCGCCGGCTTGGCTTTGGCCTTGCGTGGTGTCGCCTTGGGCGCCAGCGCTTCGGCTTCGGCAAGCTTGCGCGCCATTTCCCAATGACGGGATTCCTGGCCCTCGGGTTTACCTTCCGATTCCCAGATCTGGTAGGCGAATTCGCGTACACGTTTTTCTTCAATACTCATCTCGACGCTCCTGATGGTTTAGGCATGATCAATCAACAGGTTGAGCGGAAACTCCTTGAGTACAGCACTGAGTAACAGCTCCTTTGAGGCTGTGACTGCGCTGCTGGCAAAAAGTCCCGAGCAACTGGCAGGTGACAAGGCAAACGGCAACAGCAGCCGGGTATCGTCCCAGGTCTGCGCCGGGATCAAGGGAATCGGGGTATCTGCAAGCAAGCCACAGGCCAGGCGCGGGACAATCACAATCGCCCGCGCACTGTCAGTCACCCGGGCGAAAGCCAGCACCTGCCCGGCGTGTCTACCTTGCACCTGCAACGGCAGGTAGCGACCCAGGGCAAACAGCTCGGGGTATTGCTGGCGTCGTTCCAGCACCTGGCTGATCAGCGCCTGCTTGACCCGGCCGCTGCGCCAATCCTGGAGCAGTTGCGCCGTGTTGGTGCCTTCGTCCAGGCCCTGGCGGCGCGCGGCAAAGTCCACGGCGCGACGGTTGTCCGGGTCGACCAGGCTGAAGTCCCAGAACTCATTGCCCTGGTACAGGTCCGGCACACCGGGAACGGTCATGCGCAGCAGACACTGACTCAGGCTGTTCAGGGCTCCGGCGCAGGCGATGGACTGCGCCGCCTGGGCCAGGGAATGGCGCAGTTGCTGGTTCTGTGGGTCTTGCAGCAGGCCCTGGATGAAGGCCAGACACGCCTGCTCGTAGGCCTCGTTCGGCGCGTTCCAGCTGCTGCGCAGCTTGGCTTCACGCAGGGCCTTGCGTTGCCACTGCTGTAGACGTTGTGCATAGGCCTGCAGCGCCAGCGGATCACGTTCGTCCAGCGCCAGTGGCCAACTGCCTAGCAGGGTCTGGTACAGCATCCACTCATCGCCAGGCCCGGGTGCCACACCGTCGCCAAGCGTACTGCGTAGCGGCGCGGCGAGTTCACGCCAGTGCTCGACGCGGCTGACGAACCAGTGGCTGCGTTCACTTAACACGGCCAGGCGGGCGCGGCTGTCTTCGCCGCGCTTGTGATCGTGGGTGGCGGTACTCAACAGGTTGTGTGGAAACTGTTGCAGACGCTGCTCGCAGGCTTGGTGAAAGGCCTCGACCGGTGCGCTGAAACGCTCGGCATCGAAGCCGACGTCGTTGCGCGAGAGTAGTAAAGCCGAGCGGTAGAAGGCGGTGTCTTCGACGGCTTTGGCGGCGGTCGGTGCCGTCAGTTGCTGGAAGCGGATGCAGGCATGGCGCAGGTGTTTGCGCGGGCGTCCTGGCGGCAGGCTGCGCCAGGATTGGCCGCCGAGCCAGCGCTGCAGGTAGTCGAGCACCGGCCAGTCGCCTTCAGCCAGGCTTTGCCGGGCGCCAGCCAGCGCCTGTTCGAAGAAGGGCGCATCCTCGGCCGAACGGCCGCAGGCATGCAGATAGGTACGGTACACCGGGTAATGTTCGACCAGTGCCTGCAGTGCCCGGCGAATTGTGCCCAGGGTCAGGTCGCGGCTCATCAGGTCATCGCGGGCCACCTGCAACAGGGCTTGAGCGACCGATTCGAAGTCCCCGGCCAGGCTGGTACTGAGAACCTGCTGGCGGGCCAGACGCACTTCTTCGGCAAAGGCCGGGCGCTCGCTCAGGGCACTCCAGGCGTCGTTGAGAATGTCTTCTGCGGCGGGGTCATGCTGCAACAGGCTGATCTGGTTCATGAACTCATAGCCCGTGGTGCCATCCACACCCCAGTCACGGTGCAACTGCTCGTTTGCCGCGAGAATCTTCTCGACGTAGATCGGCAGGTGTTCCAGTGCCGCGCTCAAGGGCCGTTGCGCCAGTAGGGCATCAACGCGCCGGCGCAGTTTGCGGCAATAGCCTCGTGGATCGGCCAGGCCATCGATATGGTCGATTCGCAGGCCGTCGACCAGGCCGTTGGCAATCAACTCGAAGATTTTCTGGTGAGTCGCTTCGAACACCTCGCTGCGTTCCACCCGCAGGCCAGCGAGTTCGTTGATATCAAAAAAGCGCCGCCAATTGATGTCATCCGCGGCGGTACGCCAGTTGGCCAAGCGATAGGCTTGATGTTCGAGCAACCCGTGCAGGCGCTGAAATCCTGCTGGCGTGCGGGCATCGAAGGCGTCGAGCAGTCTGTCGATGGCCACCTTGCCGGCCAGCGCGGCCAGTTCCTGTCGCAACAGCGGCGCCTTGTCGGCGGCCTGGCTGGCACTGTGCAAGGCGGCGAAGCGCATGCCCAGGGCTTGCACCTCGGTGTTTTCACTCAGGCACAGCACTTGTCCGTAATCAGTCGGGCTGATGGGAAAGCGGTGCTCATGGTGGCGGATATGAAAGCTGCCATCATCGGCCTGGAAACACAGCGCAAGGTCTCCAGCTTGCAAGGCTGCACCGTAGTCACTGGCAAGAAAGGGCAGCAGTAACTGCCCTTCAAGCAACGGGTCGGTGGAATGCCACTGAATGTCGAAGAAGCTGCCGTAGCGGCTGCGCCGGCCCCAGGTCAACAGGTCCTGCCACCAGGGATTATCACTGCCAACGGCCATGTGGTTGGAGACGATGTCGAGGATCAGACCCATGCCGTGCAGGCGCAGCGCCGTGACCAGTCTCAGCAATGCCGCTTCGCCGCCCAGTTCGGGGTTGACCCGGGTCGGGTCGATCACGTCATAGCCATGCTGTGACCCGGGCCGCGCACTGAGCAGCGGCGAGGCGTACAGGTGAGTGATCCCCAGGCGGGCGAAGTAGGGCACCAGCGGCAGTGCGTCGTCGAGGGTGAAGCCCGCGTGAAACTGCAGGCGCAGGGTGGCATTCAAGGCTTTCAACGGTCACGCTCCCAGGCCTGTTCCCGGGCTTGGGCCAGCAGCTCCAGGCGCCGCGCGGCATCGCCATCGTCCAGCAGAGCGGTGGCCGGCAGGGCAAAACGGCGCCGCCAGTTGGGATGGCTGTCGAGGGTGCCGGGCAGGTTCGGTTGTTCGTCGACACCCAGCAGGTCTTCCAGTGGCAGCAGCACCAGGGGCGCGCGGGTATGTCCCAGGTAGCGGATACAGGCATCGATCACGCTGTCACTGTCGGCGTGGGTGCCGTAGTTGTGTTCCAGGGTGCGCAGCAGGCCCTGGCGCTCCTGTTGGCGGGTGTCACGCCAGTGCCGTTCGGTGATCGCGTCGATCAGCCCAAGGCGCTGGTTCCAGTCGATGTCGCGGGCTTGCAGCCAACCGGCCAGGGACGGCAGGTCGTGGGTGCCGGAGGTTGCCAGGGCATTGTCGGGCCAGTCGAGGATGGGGGTGAAGTGGCCGGGCCGGTCTTGCTCGAACTGCAACACGCGCATGCCCAGAATGGCCCGCTGGGCCAGTTTCTCTCGCAGGCCCTCAGGTACGGTGCCAAGGTCTTCGCCGAGGACAATGGCCCGGTGGCGCACTGACTCCAGGCACAGCAGGCGCAGCAGGTCATCGAGCGGGTAGTGCAGGTAGGCACCTTCGCTGGCATGTGCGCCGAGGGGGATCAGCCACAGGCGCTGCAGGCCCATGACATGGTCGATGCGCAAGCCGCCCGCATGGGTAAAATTGGCCCGTAGCATTTCGATGAACGCACGGTAGCCGTTGCGCCGTAAGCCTTCGGGCGAGAAAGCGCAGATCCCCCAATTCTGCCCGGAACGATTGAGCACATCGGGCGGGGCACCGACGTTGAGCCCGGCCAGCAGTTCATCCTGACGGCTCCAGGCCTGGCTGCCAGCGCCGTCGGCACCCACCGCAAGGTCGGCGATCAGGCCGATGGCCATGCCATTGCTGCGCGCGGCATCCTGCGCGCGTTGCAGGCTGCGTTCGATCAACCACTGGCAGAAGGCATGAAACTGGATCTGCTGCTGATGCTGCTCGGCAAAGGCTGTCACCTCCGCGCTGTGTGGGTCGTGCCAGGCATCAGGCCACTGCCGCCAGTCCTGGCCGAGTCCGCGTGCCTGGGCTTCGGCTAGCAGCGCTTCAAAACGGCAGTGTTGTCTCAGGGCTTCGCCGGCCTGTGCACAGTAACTGTCGAAATCCACGAGTAACGGGTGGTCGCCGTCGATGAAGTCCTCAAACAGGCAGTACAGCACTTGATAGCGGCTGGCGGCAGCCTCGGGCCAGTCGATCAAGGGTTGCTGCTCGAGTTGCTGCAGCCTGTCCTCCAGACCCAGTGTTTCGATGGCCATGCGCACCACACGCTCGCCGAGGAGGGCCGAGGGGCTGGCGTACAGGCTGTTGAGAAACAAACGGCTGGACGGCGAGTACGGACTGTAGCGGCGGGTGTCGCTGGCAAACATGGCGTGCAACGGGCTGATTGCCAGGGCGTCGGCGCCACGCTCGGCGGCGCTGCGGGCCAGTTGTTCGAGGGCCAGGCAGTCGCCGAAGCCGCCATCACCGTGACGGCGCAGGCTGTAGAGCTGGGCGCTGATACCCCAGCAGCGGGGTGTCGGCGTGTCCAGGGCATCGGCGAGGCTGAAGCAGCGTGTCGGGGCGACGGCCAGGGTGAAGTGCTGCCCATTGATCTGCACCTGGTGGTAGCCGATGGGCAGCCCGGGCGGTAAAGCGCTGTGGGCGTCCAGTTGCAGCTGTTGTTCTGTGCCATCTTCCTGATGCACCCGGCATGGGCTGGCCGCGGGAAAATAGGTCGACAGGTCCAGCGCCTGCTGCACATCGACGGTAAACAGCGGCGGTAAATGCCGGGCGTCATGAGCAACAGTGAGGGCTTTGCTGCTGGCGGCAATCTGCTGTGCGTCGTCGGCTGGATGGCCAAGTCCGGCCAGTACCTGGCGCAAGGCAGCATCACTGACGTGTTGCGCACGGCCGTTGGCGTCGATCCAGTCGACGGCGATACCCGCCAGTTCCGCCAGTTGCTGCAGATGTGCATCAGTCATGGGCACGCTCCGAGGAATGAGGGGGTAACAGGCTGACCAGGGTGCAGTAAGGGGCCAGTAGATCGTGGCCCACGGGTTCGGCGGAGCAACAGTAGAGGTGTGTGGCGGCCTCGGGCAGCTTGCAAGGCACAGCGTCTGCGCCGAGGTTCAGGTCGATACGCAGTACGCGTCCGTCGACCAGCCGCCAGCGGGCGGTCAATGCCTTGTCAGCAATCACCTCGGCGCCAAGGGCGCGGCAGCCTTGCAGGTGAGCGGTGAGGTGCTGGTGACGCAGCTGCAGCAGCAGTTGATAGAACGTTTGCCAGGGATGCTGCGGATTATCTGGCACCTGCAGGCGTGAAGCATTGAACGTGGCCAGGGCATTGGGATCGGGAATCGCCGCCCGCTGTGCGGGGTCAGCGAAGGCTTTGAACCCCGAGAATTCGGCTCTACGTCCCTCACGCACGGCATCTGCCAGGGAATCGTGATGGTCGGTGAAAAACAGGAAGGGCTGCTCGCTGCCCCATTCTTCGCCCATGAACAGCAGCGGGATCATGGGTGACAGTAGCAACAGGGTGGTGGCCGCGCGCAACGCCTGGGGTGGGCACAGGCGAATCAGGCGTTCGCCCTGGGCACGGTTGCCGACCTGGTCATGGTTCTGCAGGAACAGTATGAAGGTGCTGGGTGGCAGGTGTGCGCTGGGTTCGCCGCGGGGGCGTCCCTTGCGATCAGGTTCACCCTGGAAGACGAAGCCCTGACTCAGGCATCTGGCCAGCTTGTGCGCAGGTGCCTGGCAGAAGTCGGCATAGTAGGCTTCATCCTCTCCGGTCAGTAGCACATGCAAGGCGTTATGGCCGTCATCGTTCCACTGTCCGTCGAACACGCCTTCGAGCAAGCTTGCCTGATTGTGCTCGTTTTCAATGGTCAGCCAGACGTGCCTACCTGCGGCGATGGTGCGCCGCACACGCTGGCTGAATATATGGAGAAAATCCGCATCATCAATGGCGTGCACCGCATCCAGGCGCAAGCCGTCGAAGCGGTAGTCGTGCAGCCACATCAGGGCATTCTCGATAAAGAAGTCGCGCACCTGGCGGCGGCGAAAATCGATGGCGGCGCCCCAAGGGACGTCCCGCTCCTGATGAAAGAACGCGCTTGCATAACGGTTGAGGTAATTGCCATCCGGACCGAAGTGGTTGTAGACCACATCCAGCAGTACCATCAGGCCATGACCGTGAGCCTGATCGATCAGTTGGCAGAGTTGTTCGGGTGTGCCGTAACTGTGCTGCGGGGCGAAGGGCAGCACACCGTCATAGCCCCAGTTGCGTTCACCGGGGAACTGTCCGACAGGCATCAGCTCTATGGCGGTCACGCCCAGTGCTGCCAGCCGTGGCAACTGTTCGATGATCTGGGTGTAGCCACCCATGAGGCCAACATGTACCTCGTAGATCACCGCTTCATGCCAGGGCCGACCTTGCCAATGTGTGTGCTGCCAAGCGTAGGCCGCAGGGTCGATGACCTGGCTGGGGCCGTGCACGCCTTCGGGTTGAAAGCGCGACGCCGGATCGGCCACCTGCAGTTCGCCGTCAATGCAATAGCGATAGCGACTGCCGGCAGTCGCCGGCCAGCGCCCGCGGAACCAGCCATCGGCCCCGCGCTGCAAGGGCAGGCGCCGGTCCGGTTGCAGGCACACCTCGACGCTGTGGGCATCGGGTGCCCACAACGCGAAGCGCACGGTGTTGCTGTCGAGCATCACGGCCCCGTGGGTCGCGAATTGATCTGACCTCAAGGGCATACCTGCCACCTCGTGCTCAGCGGCCTGTCACATGAGCCCGCTCAACCAGTTCCTCATACAGCCGCGCATAGGGTTCTACCGCCTGACACCAGTTGAACGGCTGAGTCATCGCCAGGCAGCGCATGGCGCCCAGCAGATCCTTTTTGCCGTACACATAGAACGCCCGGGAGAGGGCTTCGCGGTAGCTGTCGACGGTCGACTCGTCGAACAGAAAGCCGGTGACGCCGTTCTCAATGGTGTCGGCCAGGCCGCCGGTGTTGCGTGCTACCGGCAAGGACCCGAAGCGCTGCGCATACATCTGGCTCAGTCCACAGGGTTCGTAGCGCGACGGCATCAGCAGGAAATCGCTGCCGGCAAACATGCGCCGCGCATCGGTTTCGTTGAAGCCGATGCGCACGCCAACCTGGCCTGGGTAGCGCAGGGCCAGTTCGCGCATGGCCTGTTCTTCTTCCGGTTCGCCACGCCCGATGATCGCGATCTGGCCACCCTGGCTGACAATGTAGTCGGCCACGCCCAAGGTCAGGTCCAGACCTTTCTGGTAGACCAGGCGGGAGACCACGGCAAACAGCGGTCCGCTTGAGGGCTTGAGCTCGAACAGTTCGCGCACCTGACGGCTATTGACCGCTTTGCCGTCCCAGTCGTTGAGGCTGAATGGGTGGGCCAGGTGCGGGTCGCTGGCCGAGTCCCAGCTTTCGTCGATGCCGTTGGGAATACCACTGAGCAAGCCTTGTTGGGCCTTGCTGCCAAGGAAGCCGTCGAGGCCACAGCCGAAGGCCGGAGTGGTGATTTCCCGGGCATAGGTGGCGCTGACCGTGGTGATGTGGCTGGAGTAGGCAAGGCCAGCCTTGAGAAACGACAGTTTGCCGTAGAACTCCATGCCTTCCTGTTGCAGGGCATGGGCGGGGATCGCCAGTTCCGGGCAGCAGGCGCGGCTGACCACACCTTGATAGGCGAGGTTGTGAATGGTGAACAGGGTGGGCGTTTGCAAACCGCGCCAGTGCATGTAGGCCGGGGCCAGGCCCGCTGGCCAGTCATGGGCGTGAACCAGGTCGGGCTTCCAGTGGACCATGCCTTCACCCGCAGCAATCTCGGCGGCTGCCAGGCCCAGGCGGGCGAAGCGAATGTGATTGTCCGGCCAGTCGCGGCCGTTATTGGCACCATAGGGAGTGCCTTCGCGTTGATATAGCTCCGGGCAGATCAGCACATAGATGACCAGGCCGTCGGCGAGGTCCATGCGCCCGATCTTGCACGGCGGCAGTGCCGCATGACCGCCCAGCTCGCCGACCAGATGGATCGGGTTTTCGCTCTCCAGTACCTGCGGGTAACCGGGAATCAACACGCGTACGTCGTGCAGATGGCGCATTGCCCGCGGCAGGGCGGCGGAAACGTCGCCCAGGCCGCCGGTCTTGACCAGGTCGGCGATTTCCGAAGTGACGAACAGAACTTTGCGCTTGTTCGGGTTATGCCGGGAATCGGCGCCAGGTGCCTTGGCTGTCGTGCTGAAGTCCGTGGTCACAGACGCACGGTTGTCCGGGGTGAAATGTTCTACATGAGGTTCGACAGCGGCACTGATCATACTTCTCTCCGTCCCTATGTTGCGGGTGTGGCCACCCGTTATTGTGTGTCTGCTAAGCGTCTCTCTAATGTGTGAAACAACCTTGCGTTCCTTGCCCGTAAACCATGCGCGCAAGCGCTACGCGAGGCGGCGATCCAGCTGCCGGCGTGGTGAAGCGAAATGGGGTGTTCGAGTCTCGCCTGGATGTCCAGAAACGTCAGCCTCATAACTTGCTGACCTACTGCGATTTCAGAAAGTTCGACTTATTTCTGTCGTATTTTCCGGACAATCTCGTGGCCGAATACTGAGTGTAGGAGAGATAACGCGAAAAATGTGACCCGCTGGTCACTTTACTTTCTCTCAGGCGCATACCGTAGAATCAACCCACCGCCGGGCCCGTGGCCGACGGCACTTTTTCTTGGCATTGGGGATGACAATGGACGTCGAACAGATACTGGTACTGCAGGCCAGCTACAGCAACCCGCTGCATGCCGAGGCGATCGGTGTGGTGCTCGACCACTATGCTCGCGACCCTATGTGCGGAGGGCAGGCGCTTGACCCGCAGTTGTTGGCGCAGTTGCCGGAAGAACTGGCCAAGCGGCCGCATGCCTTCAGCGTACTGGCTTTTGTCGATGGCCAGCCTGCAGGGTTGGTGAACTGCTTTGAAGGGTTCTCGACCTTTGCCTGTCGACCCCTGGTGAATATCCACGACGTATCGGTAGTACCGGCGCATCGCGGTAAGGGTCTCAGTCACAAGATGCTGGCCAAGGTCGAGGAAATTGCCCGCCAGCGTGGTTGCTGCAAACTGACTCTGGAAGTGCTCGAAGGCAACCCTGCCGCCCAGGGTAGCTACCGCACATTCGGTTTCGAGCACGCCTGCTTCGATCCCGCCCATGGCGCCATGCAGTTCTGGAGCAAGGCGCTCTAGGCGGTCGCGGCGATTGCTCAGGCGTGTGTGGCTGGATTACCCGCCTGGGCTTGCTGCAATTGCTGGCTCAGTTGTGCCACTTGCTGCTGGAGGCGGTCGCGCTCTTCGCGCAAGCGGCGCAGTTCATCCCGGTGCACCGTCACGTAGAGGGTCTGGGGCGGCATTTTCGGTAGAAGGGTGGCCATTGCATACCTCGCGAAGGGCTGTTGTTTGTTACAAGCGTAGCCGCTCGATCGGGCGGGGATTCTGAATTCTTTTTCCGGCGATGGGAACTTTTTTGTTTCTCGCTGTCTTGCCGTTCGTCGATGAACCAAGCAGGCGCAGGCTGGACTAACCTTGAAGGCCTGAACGGTCCGTTTTCATCAGTCAGGGGAGCATCGGCACATGCAACTGGGAATCGTGGGGCTGGGCCGCATGGGCGGCAATATCGCAAGACGCTTGATGCGTGGTGGTCATCGCACGGTCGTGCATGATCGCGATCATGCGGTGGTGCAGATCCTGATGGCCGAGGGCGCCAGCGGTGCGCACGATCTGGGCGCCCTGGTCGCCAAACTGGAAAAGCCGCGCGCGGTCTGGGTGATGCTGCCGGCTGGCGAGCCGACCGAGCAGACCATTGCTCAACTGGCTGACTTGCTGGATGTCGATGACGTGATCATCGATGGTGGCAACACCTTCTACAAGGATGACATCCGGCGTGCGGGGGAGCTGGGCAAGCGTCAGTTGCACTATATCGATGTCGGCACCTCGGGCGGCGTCTGGGGGCTGGAGCGCGGTTACTGCATGATGATCGGCGGTGAAAAGACGGTCGTCGATCGCCTTGATCCCTTGTTCGCCACCCTGGCCCCCGGCGTTGGCGACATCCCGCGCACCCGCGGACGCCAGGGGCCGGCCGGGCGTGCCGAGCAGGGCTATATCCATGCCGGTCCCGCAGGGTCCGGGCACTATGTGAAGATGATTCATAACGGCATCGAATACGGCTTGATGCAGGCGTACGCCGAGGGCTTCGACATTCTCAAGAGCAAGGGCAGCGAGGCCTTGCCGGTCGAGCAGCGTTTTGATCTGGATGTCGCCGAGATCGCCGAAGTCTGGCGCCGCGGCAGCGTGGTCACCTCCTGGCTGCTGGACCTGACCGCGGATGCGCTGGTGGCCGACCCGCAGCTCGGCGGCTACAGCGGTTCGGTGGCCGACAGTGGCGAAGGGCGCTGGACCATCGATGCAGCCGTAGAGCAGGCGGTACCGGTACCGGTGTTGTCCAGTGCCTTGTTTGCACGTTTTCGCTCTCGCCAGCAACAGGGGACCTACGCTGACCGGATGCTCTCAGCCATGCGCTTCGGCTTTGGTGGTCACGTCGAGAAGAAAGCCGAATGAGTCATACACCGATTGCCGCTGCGCCACCTTGCACCCTGTTTTTATTCGGCGCCAATGGCGACCTGGTCAAGCGCCTGTTGATGCCGGCCCTGTACAACTTGAGCCGCGATGGGTTGCTGGATAAAAACCTGCGCATCGTCGGGGTCGACCACAACGCCGCCACCGACGCGCAGTTCGCCGAGCGCCTGGAAGCGTTTATGCGTGAGCGCGACAAGACCAGTCAGGGTGACAAGTGTCTGGATGAGAAACTGTGGGGCCGCCTGGCCAAACGCATCGGCTACCAGACCGGCGACTTCCTCGACGACGCCACCTATCAGGCCATCGCCCGGCGCATCGAGAAGAATCCCAGTGCCAATGCGGTGTTCTACCTGGCCACCTCGCCACGCTTTTTCAGTGAGGTGGTGCAGCGCCTGGGTGCCGCCGGGCTGCTTGATGAAAGTGCAGGCTTTCGCCGGGTAGTGGTGGAAAAACCCTTCGGCTCGGACCTTGCCAGTGCCGAGGCGCTCAACGCCTGTCTGCTCAAGGTCATGAGCGAAAAACAGATTTACCGGATCGATCACTACCTGGGCAAGGAGACCGTGCAGAACATCCTCGTCAGTCGCTTCTCCAACGGCATCTTCGAAGCGTTCTGGAACAACCACTACATCGATCACGTGCAGATCACCGCCGCCGAAACCGTTGGTGTAGAAAGCCGTGGCGCCTTCTATGACAGCACCGGTGCTCTGCGCGACATGGTGCCCAATCATCTGTTTCAATTGCTGGCCATGGTCGCGATGGAGCCTCCGGCGGCGTTCGGGGCTGACGCTGTGCGCAGCGAAAAAGCCAAAGTGATCGGCGCCATCCGCCCCTGGTCGAAGACCATGGCCCTGAAGCATTCAGTGCGTGGTCAGTACACCGCTGGCAAGCAAGGTCGCAAGCAGTTGCCTGGCTACCGCGAAGAGCCGCGGGTCGATCCGCAGAGCCAGACTGAAACCTTCGTGGCCTTGAAGGTCATGATCGACAACTGGCGTTGGGTCGGCGTGCCGTTCTACCTGCGTACCGGCAAGCGCATGAGCGTGCGCGACACGGAGATCGCCATCTGTTTCAAGCCGGCGCCTTATGCGCAGTTTCGTGATACCGAGGTCGAGCGCCTGCAGCCCAACTACCTGCGCATTCAGATCCAGCCAAACGAAGGCATGTGGTTCGATTTGCAGGCCAAACGACCGGGGCCGGCGTTGGCGATGGAGAACATTGAGCTGGGCTTCGCCTACAAGGATTTCTTCAAGATGCAGCCGTCCACCGGCTACGAGACCTTGATCTATGACTGCCTGACCGGGGACCAGACGCTGTTCCAGCGCGCCGACAACATCGAGAATGGCTGGCGTGCGGTGCAGCCGTTTCTTGATGCCTGGAAGGAGGGCGGGGAGGTGCAGCCCTATGCGGCAGGTGAGGATGGTCCGGTCGCGGCGGATGAACTGCTGAGCCGCGACCGCAGGGTTTGGCACCCGATCGGTTGATGGCTGTAGGAGCGGATTCACCGGGACCGCGATGGACTGCGTAGCAGGCCCATTTTGGGGGCCGCTACGCGCCCCATCGCGGATGAATCCGCTCCTACAGAATCTGCAATGCCGTTACAGCCAGTAAGTCACCGCCCACCAGCCCAGGCCACCCATCACCACGGTGTAGGGCAAGGCCATCCACACCATGCGCCCGTACGACAGGCGAATCAGCGGCGAAATCGCCGAGGTCAGCAGAAACAGGAACGCCGCCTGGCCATTGGGTGTGGCCACGCTTGGCAGGTTGGTGCCGGTGTTGATCGCCACCGCCAGGGTCTCGAAATGCTCGCGGCTCATATGGCCATCGAGGAACGCCTGTTTCACCTCGGTGATGTAGATGGTGGCAACGAACACGTTGTCGCTGATGGCCGAGAGCAAACCGTTGGCAATGAACAGCATGCCCGGTTGCTGATCCGCCGGCAGTGCCAGCACCCACTGGATCAGCGGGGTGAACAGTTGCTGGTCGTGAATCACCGCGACCACCGCAAAGAACACCACCAGCAACGCGGTGAACGGCATGGCGTCCTGAAAGGCGCGGCCCAGGCGGTGCTCATCGGTGATGCCGGTAAAAGCGGTGATCAGCACGATCACCAGCAGGCCGATCAGGCCCACTTCGGCAATATGCAGACCCAGGCCGACGATCAGAATCAACGCGGCAAGGCCTTGTACCCACAGCGCGGCACGCTGTTGCGTGGTGCGCTGGGCGTCGTCTTCGGCGGCATAGGTGGCTAGCACCTGGCGTACGTGGTCCGGCAGCAGGGTGCCATAGCCAAACCAGCGCAGCTTCTCCAGTAGCACACAGGTCACCAGGCCGGCGGCCAGTACCGGCAGGGACACCGGGGCGACCTTGAGGAAGAACTCACCGAAGTGCCAGCCCATTTCATGGCCGATCAGTAGGTTCTGCGGTTCGCCCACCAGGGTGCAGACGCCACCCAATGCCGTGCCTACGGCGCCATGCATCAGCAGGCTGCGCAGGAAGGCGCGAAACTGTTGCAGGTCGTCGCGTTGCAGTTGGGCAATGGCGTGATCGCTGTCCAGGTTCGATTCTTCGCGTGGATTGGTCCCCGAAGCGACCCGGTGGTAGACCGAGTAAAAGCCGACCGCAGCGCTGATGATCACCGCAGTAACGGTCAGGGCATCGAGAAACGCCGAGAGAAAGGCCGAGAGAAAGCAGAACAGCAAGGCCAGCAGCGCCTTGGAACGCACACCCAGAAGAATCCGCGAGAACAGGAACAGCAGCAGGTCCTTCATGAAGTAGATGCCGGCCACCATGAACATCAGCAGCAGGATCACCGGGAAGTTGTGCTGCAGCTCGTCATAGAGTGCCTGCGGTGTGCTCATGCCCAGCATCAGTGCTTCGATCACCAGCAAGCCGCCTGGCATCAGCGGATAGCATTTGAGGGCCATGCCCAGGGTGAAGATGAACTGGATCACCAGGACCCAGCCAGTGACCACCGGCCCCAGGGTGAACAGCAGTACCGGGTTGAGCAGCAGGAACAGGCACAGGGTGGCCTTGTACCAGCGGGGCGACTGCCCGAGGAAATTATGGGCCAGGGCGCCGGCCAGGGAGCGGGACATGAAAATGTATCCTAATAATTCAACAGGAGCGCAAAGTGCCGGATACAGGCCGTCAGATCAAGGTAAAAGTCCCGGTTTTGGCACAAGCGCGGCCTTGGTCGCGATCAGAGCCTTGATATAGTCGCCGGATTGACCCAGCCCCTCTCAAGGAATGCAATTGTGAGCGACTACCAGGCACTCGAAGTCGAACTGAGCGAATATCAGGCATTCAAGGTCGAGCTGAAAAACAGCATCGCCCACGTGCAGATCAACCGCCCGGAAAAGTACAACGCGATGAACGCGGCGTTCTGGAGCGAAATTGTCGAGATCTTCAAATGGATCGATGACACCGACGCGGTACGTGCGGTGGTCATCAGCGGTGCGGGCAAACATTTCTCCGCCGGCATCGACCTGATGATGCTGGCGTCGCTGGCCAACGAGCTGGGCAAGGACGTCGGCCGCAACGCGCGCCTGCTGCGCCGCACCATCCTGCGCATGCAGGCCTCGTTCAATGCCGTGGACAACTGCCGCAAGCCGGTGCTGGCGGCGATCCAGGGCTACTGCATCGGCGGCGCCATCGATCTGGTCTCGGCTTGCGACATGCGCTACTGCAGCAAAGACGCACAGTTCTCGATCAAGGAAATCGACATGGGCATGGCCGCCGACGTCGGCACCTTGCAGCGTCTGCCACGCATCATCGGCGACGGCATCATGCGTGAACTGGCCTACACCGGGCGTAATGTCGAGGCTGATGAGGCGCAGCGTATTGGCCTGGTCAACCGGGTCTATGACGACTACGACGCCCTGCTCGAAGGAGTCTTTGCCATTGCCGCCGAAATTGCGGGAAAATCCCCCATTGCCGTGGCCGGCACCAAGGAAATGCTCAGCTATATGCGCGATCACCGGATTGACGATGGCCTGGAGTACATTGCCACCTGGAACGCCGCCATGCTGCAATCCACCGATCTGCGGGTGGCCGTGGCTGCCCACATGAGCAAACAGAAACCCGAGTTCGCCGACTGATTGCAGCGGCGGGCCCGCGCAAGGAACCGGAACATGGCTGTGCGTTGGACCACCGCGGTACTGGACACGAACCTCGCTGGCGGCTGGGCGGTCGCGCGCTGCAGCGAGGGCTTCCTGGTTGATGACAACGGTGCGCTGTTCCCGCGCGACTGGCTCAAGCGTCAGGAGCTGGACGTGCTGTTCGAGCACGGTATCGGCCATTTCGATGGTCAGCCGGTGTACCTGCTCGAACTCAAACAGCCGCAAGCGGTGGCCGGTTGCAGCTGGCGCGGGCTGCGCCAGTTCATGCTCGAAGGTGACTTCGAAACCTACAAGATTCTCGGCTATGCCGCGCAGATCGCCACCTGGGCCCGCGAGCACCGCTTTTGTGGCAGCTGCGGCCAGGCCATGACTCAGGTTCAGTTGGAGCGGGCGATGTACTGCCAATCCTGTGACCTGCGCAGTTACCCGCGGATTTCGCCGAGCATGATCGTGCTCATCACCCGTGGCGACGAAATTCTCCTGGCCCGTTCACCGCGTTTCGTCACCGGGGTCTACAGCACCCTGGCAGGCTTTGCCGAGCCCGGCGAGTCGGCCGAGGATTGCCTGGTGCGCGAAGTGCGCGAAGAGGTGGCGATCGAGGTGCAGAACATCCAGTACGTGGGCAGCCAGTGCTGGCCGTTTCCGCACTCGATGATGCTCGGCTTTCATGCCGAGTATGCCGGTGGCGAGATCGTCATGCAGGCCGACGAGATCGAAGATGCGCAGTGGTTCCGGGTCGATGCGCTGCCGCCGTTGCCGGCGGGGCGCTCGATTGCCCGTTACCTGATCGATCTCTACGTGGCGCGGCGCTTAGGCCTGGCCGAACCAGTGCTGCCACGCTAGGCGCACGGTCAGGGCGAGGACCACGGTGATGAACACCGGGCGGATGAACTTGCTGCCGCCGCTGATCGCCGTGCGGGCGCCGAAGAAGGCCCCGACCATCAGCGCCGAGCCCATCGACAGACCGACCAGCCAGTCGACCTGGCCGGAGAAGATGAATACCGACAAGGCCGCAGCGTTGCTGACGAAGTTCATGCTGCGCGCCACGCCACTGGCCTTGACCAGATCAATCGGGTAGAGCAGCAGGGTACTGACGGTCCAGAACGCACCGGTACCAGGACCGGCCACACCGTCATAGAAGCCCAGGGTCAGGCCCTGGGGCAGTTGCCATTTCTTCTTCACCGGCACATCGGCATCCAGCGGCGCCTTCGGTGTACCGCCGAACAGCAGGTAGACGCCGCAGAGGAAGACGATCACCGGCAGCATCTTGTTCAGCCACTCCGCCGGAAGATAATGCGCAACCACCGCGCCGATCAGGGCGCCGACAAAGGTCCCGCCCAGGGCGTGGCGCCATTGGTCCGGGTGGAACAGCTTGCGCCGGTAGTAGGTAAAGCCGGCAGTGGCCGAACCAAAGGTCGAGCTCAGTTTGTTGGTGCCCAGCACCAGGTGCGGCGGCATGCCGGCAGTCAGCAGGGCAGGGGTGGTCAACAAGCCACCGCCGCCGGCGATGGCATCGATGAATCCGGCAACAAAGGCAACGGCGGCGAGAATGGCGAGGGTGGTCAGATCTACGCTAAGTTCGAAAGGCATGGCATGGACTTAATCGGTTGGGCGCAGCAGGGGCTGCGCCCGAAGGCCGATATGTTAATGGAGTTGGAGGCTGTCTGTCAGGGCTTCAGAACATCCACTTCACGCCTAGTGAGTAACCCGTCTGGTCACCCTCGCTGTGAGCAAAGCGGCTGTTCACTTCGGCAAATACACCCAGTTGTTCTGTCAGCATCAACTGGCCACCCAGTTGCGCACGTCCGAAGTCCTTGTCGACACTGCCCATGTCACCTACACGCAGGCGCCCGTCGGCATTGCTGGTCAGGGCGATGTCCTCCAGACGGCCATCGGCCAGTTCACGCACCCAGCGCACGCTGGCATAGGGTTGCAAGGCCATATGCGTACCCAGCGAGTAGCTACCGTGCAAACGCCAGCCGAGGCTGGCTTCAAGCGCGTCGTAGTCTTGCTCTTCGTAACCCAGGGCGGTGCGCAGGTTGTCGTCTTCAGCGAAGTCGTCGATGCGGTAGTGCATGTAGTCGAGCCCGGCTAGCGGGCCGGTCTTCAGGCCAGCGAAGCTGAAGTCATAGCCACCCTCCAGCCGCGCGCCCCAGAACCAGGCCGAGGTGTCGCCCGACAAACGCTGGTCAAGCAATACCGGACCGTTGCTGGCCTGGATATACACCGAGCGCTTGCTGTCGAAACGGGTATGCCCGGCGCTGAGCTCGCCACCTAGCCAGGTGGGCCCGCCGTCATTGAGCAGGGCGAACACTCCCGCCTGCCAGGTATCACCCTCAAGGCGTCCGCCATGATCGAGCGAGTCGCGGCTGCGCTCGAAGCTCAGACTGGCGCCCAGGGTCAGGGCATCATTGAGTCGATAGTCGCCCAGGGCATGCACGCCGATACGCTTGGAATCCGGATTGCCCGGCGCGTCGAAACCGCTGTCGGGTGAGACCTCGCCCTCGACACCGACTTCGCCGTCGAAGCTGCCCACTGGCCGGTTGGCAAGCTGCAGGTTCAGCCAGCGCCGGTCGTGCAGGCGGGTCAGGGCTTGATGCTGGCGTTGCAGCTGGTCTTCCATCTGCCGCGCCATGGCGGCGCCGGAAGTGGTGGAGGCGAGCAGGTCGGCGTTGGTCAGCTCCAGCACCAGGCGCGTGAGCAGTCGGGAGAAGTCGCGCAGGCGCTGGTCGATGCGCTCCTGGCCGAACGCCGTGGTCAGCACCTGCTGGTTGTCTTCGGCCGGGTCGTGCCAGGTGGAACCGCCGGGGATGGCCGGGTTGTCGGTTTGCTCGTAGCCGTCGAGTTCACCCAGTTCCCAGTTGGTGGCTTCGATGAACAGTACCGGAACGTTGAGGCCCTTGAAGCTTTCACCGTCGCTGCAGCAGCCGGTACCGGCGGGGTACTCGGGATTCAGGCCGGGGTTGGTGAACAGCGGGATCCGCAGTTCCGAGGCGATGCGCAGCAACTGGTCGCGGTAGGCTCCCAGCGCCGGGTTGTCGACGCTGTTGCTGGCGGCGTGGGCATACATCTTGTCGCCGGTGATCAGGCTGTCGAGGTTGATCATGCCCAGCAGGTTGGCCCGCTGGCTGTCGCTGAGCTGCTCAACGTAAGCCCGCGAACCACGCAGACCTTCTTCTTCGGCACCAAAACCGACTACCTCCAGGCCATTTTCCAGGCGGATGCCACTGAGGTTGCGGGCGATCTCGGTCATCACCGCGGCACCTGAGGCGTTGTCATCCAGCCCTTGCAGAGTCGGACGCCCGAAATAGGTGTCGTAGTGGGCGCCGAGCACCACATAGGTGCTGTTCAGACCAGGGGCGGAGGCGATCACGTTTTGCGAGCTGCGGTTGCCGGCCCAGGTGAAGTCCTGGCGGCGGGTCTGGTAGCCGTCGCTCAGGCGCGACTGCATCCACTCGGTGGCCCCGGCGAAGCTGGCAGTACCGCGGTAGCGGCCGGGGTAATCGTTGATCAGGCGGTCCAGGGTCTGATCGGCATAGTCACCATACTCGTAGGCGCTGGCGCCAGGCGATAACAGGGTACAGCCCAGGCTTGCAGCGATGGCTAGCGGTTTGAACACGGCACTTTTCCTTATGTGTCGTTACGAAACGCGCATCTTATGATGCGCCGCGGCGCAGCAAGCAGGATGTGTACCGTTTTGTGACCTATGCCTGAAATTGCCGCCTGATCGCATCGCTTTGTCGCATTGTTGTCTGCGCTATCCGGGCAGGACGCCGTGAAGTACCAGGCGGGTAATGCTGACCACGGCACTGGCCAGTTCGGCCTCTCGCGTAGCGCCTTTGTGGGTATCGGCGCTCAGTTGCGCCCCGACGTTGGCGTAGGCCTGGGTGGTCGCCCACAGGCTGATCAGCAAGTGCCGGGCATCGACGGCAGCCAGCTGGCGGTTGTCGATCCACTGCTGCAGGCAGGCCACCCCTTTCTGCACCTCGTCGTGCAGGCGCTGGGTGTGGGAGGCGGGCAGGTGCCGGGCGCCATGCATCATCTCCGTGACAAACACCCTGGCGGCCCACGGCTGGGTTCGAATGATGCCGAGTTTGGCGCGGATCAGGCGATTCAAGGCTTGTAGCGGGTCGCTTGCCGGGTCGAGGTGGGCAAAGGCATCGATGTAACGCTGGGAGACACTGTCGAGCACCTGTTGGTAGAGGTTCTCTTTGCTCTGGAAGTAGTAGTTGACGTTGGCCTTGGGCACGCCGCTGAGCTCGGCCACCTCGCTCAAGGTGGCGGCAGCAAAGCCCCTGCGGGCAAAGGTTTTGGCGGCCATGCGCAGAATCAGCGCGCGATTGCGGCGTCCGGGTTCATTGGCCTTTTTCTCCGTTGAACTGTCGCTCGCATAAGGTGCGCCGCCCGCCGTACTCGCAGGGTCCTGATAGAGCATGTGTTCCATTTGCGATCTCGCCCGGCCTGGTTATCAGATTCGCAATATACAAAAATATATAGCGCTAAGGGTAAGCTTTGCGCAGGGTGCAAGGGACTACTGGTCGGCTTGTGGTTCTTGTCACTGTCTGCGACAACCGGCCGCACCCCGAAAATAAAGGGATACAGACGTGCGGGGCGATAGATGCTGGAACCTTGGCAGAAGCCCATGACAAAATGTCGCGCTTTCACGACAGGCCTCGTGCGCGAGGCACAACACCTTCCCAAAAGGATGGTTACATGACTGATTTACTGACCCGGCGCCAGGTCATGGCCGGGATCAGCCTGCTGAGCCTTGGTGTTCTGGCAGGTTGCGACCCCCGCTCCGGTGGCGCGCTCGACTTCAAATACGGCAAGGACATGAGCAACAAGATCCTCGGCCGGTCCTTCAAACTCCAGGATACCCAGGGCAATCCCCGTACGCTGTCGAGCTTCTGGGGCACGATGCCGATGGTGTTCTTCGGCTTTACCCAGTGCCCGGCGGTGTGTCCGACCACCCTGGCACGGGCGGCGCAGATCAAGAAGCTGATGGGCCGCGATGGCGGTTTTCTGAAAGTGGTATTCATCAGCCTCGACCCTGAACGCGACACCCCCGAGGTGCTCGATGCCTACGTCAAGGCCTTCGACCCTTCGTTCGTGGCGTTGTCCGGCACCCTCGAAGAGACTGCTGCGGCCGCCAAGGAGTTCGGTGTGTTCTACGAGAAGGTGCCCAGCGGCGACACCTACACCATCTCGCACACCTCGACCAGTTACGTCTTCGATTCCCGTGGCCAGTTGCGCCTGGGACTGTCCCATTCACTGACCGCCAAAGAGTGTACGGAAGATCTGCTCACGGTCATGGAGGTATGTTGATGCGTTATCCAGCCCAACCGTTCAAACGCACCCTGGCCGCGCTGGCCTTGATTGGCCTGGCGCTGCCGGCCATGGCCGACACCAGCGTCAAGGACGCCTGGGTTCGCGCGACTGTGCCGCACCAGCAATCCACGGGCGCCTTCATGGTCCTCACCGCCAGCAGCGACAGCAAGCTGGTAGACGTGCAGTCGCCGGTGGCCGAGATCGTCCAGGTGCACCAGATGACCATGGACAACGACGTCATGGGCATGAAGCAGGTGCACAGCGTCGATCTGCCCGCTGGCAAGGCGGTGAGCCTCGATCCCAACGGGTATCACGTGATGCTGATGAAGCTCAAGCAGCAGATCAAGGAAGGTGAGCAGGTACCGCTGACCCTGGTGATCGAAGATGCTAAAGGTCAGAAGCAGACCCTTGAAGTCAAGGCGCCGGTACGTGCCCTGAATGCCGAGGCCATGCACGGTCACGAGCATATGCATTGATCACTCGCTGACAGGCGTACCAAAGCCAGGCTGCAGTCAAGGACGGCAGCCTGGCTTTTTTGTGCGCGCCATCAAAATATTGCGTCGTATTAGTATTCTCTTCTCATTTACAAATCGTTACCATTTACGTCCTTCTTTACAATCTTTACAAAAAAGGAACACATGGTGGCATTTTCGCGCATTCGCCCGGCTTCCCTTTCTGTGCTGAGCGTGCTGGTTGCTCCAGCATTGCAGGCCGAAACCCTGGCCATCCCGGCGACCTCGGTCAACAGCAGTTACGAAGAACAAAGCTACAAGGCCACCGAAAGCAAGAGCGCGCTTAAAATCGACGCGCCACTGCGCGATATTCCGCAGACCGTCAACGTCGTGCCGCAAAGTGTGATCAAGGACCAGGGCGCGCAGTCGATGGAAGATGTGCTCAAGAACGTGCCGGGTATCGGTCTGTCCAACGGTGACGGCCAGCGCGACCAGGTCACCATCCGCGGTTTCAGCGCCATTGGCGACATGTACGTCGATGGCCTGCGTGACGATGCGTTGTATTACCGTGATCTTTCCAATGTCGAGCGGGTGGAAGTGGTCAAGGGCCCGGCGGCGGTGCTGTACGGACGCGGCTCTTCCGGTGGCCTGATCAACAGCGTCAGCAAGAAACCCAACTTCAGCCCGGTGCAGGAAGTCGGGGTGAGCTTCGACAGCGAAGGCAAGCGCCGCACCCAGTTCGATGCCGGTTGGGCCGACCAGCAGCAGGGCGACAAAGCGTTCCGTATTACCGGTGCCCTGGAAGACAGCGACACCTTCCGCGATGACGGCTACATCGACCGCAAGGCCATTGCGCCGACGGCCTACTTCAAGCTCTCCGACGACCTCGATCTGACCGTGGGTGCCACGTACCTGTACGACAAGCGCCTGATCGACTTCGGTATCCCGGCCCTCGGCGACCGGCCGGTGGATGTCGACCGTGACAAGCGTTTCGGCGCTGCCGATCCGGACGACGACTATGCACGTAGCGAGGTGTTTTCCTTTACCGCGGGCGTCGATTATCGTCTGAACGATGACTTCACCCTGAGTAACACCAGCCGTTACTACCACTACGATCTGGACCGCAACAACACCCTGGCCGACTCCAGCCCGACGCGTTTTGTCACCGCGGCCAATGGCGAGCTGCTGGTCAAGCTGAACCGTGGCAACGTGCAGCGCACCGAGGATGGCTGGTTCAACCAGACCGAACTCAAGCACCAGGCACAATTGGCCGGGATGAACCACAACCTGCTGTACGGGGTGGAGCTGGGTCGTCAGGTCAAGGACCAGTCGGTGTTCAGCCAGAACAATGTCGCCCAGGTTCCGGTGTTCCGCGATGGGCTGGTGGATGTGCCGTTCCAGGCCAACCGCCAGACCGCCAAGGGCACCACCACCCAGGACACCGCCGGCTTCTACGTGCAGGACCTGATCGAGCTGGCGCCGCAGTGGAAAGCGCTGGTCGGGGTACGCTACGACGTCTTCGACCAGGAATATGCCGACGACCTTAGCGGTGCCGACCTGTCACGTACCGACACCACCTGGAGCCCGCGCGTTGGCCTGGTGTTCCAGCCGGATCAGGTGCAGTCCTACTACGTGTCTGTGAGCCGTTCCTACCAGCCGTCTTCCGAAGTGTTCGCCTTGAGCACCGGCAACCAGGGCCTGGAGCCAGAGGAAACCACCAACTATGAGGTCGGTGCCAAGTGGGACCTGCTCGACAGCCGCCTGGCGGTGACCGCAGCGTTGTTCCGTCTGGAACGCACCAACATGAAAACCACCGACCCGGCCAATCCGGCCAACCTGGTACTGGCCGGTGAGCAGCGCACCGACGGTTTCGAGGCGACGGTCAGCGGCCAATTGACGGACAAATGGCAGGTGTATGGTGGCTTCGCTTTCCTCGACGCGGAAATCACCAAGTCCAACAGCCGCACCAATGGTGTGGCCAACGAAGGCCAGACACCGACCCTGACCCCGCGCACCAGCGCCAACCTGTGGCTGGTACGTTCGCTGAACGAAACCTGGCGGGTGGGCATGGGCGCCAACTACGTGGATGAGCGCTACACCGCGCTGGACAACGTGGTGGTAATGCCGTCCTACACCACCGTCGACGCCGCCTTGTTGTACAACCAGCCGAAGTGGGATGCGGCGCTGCGCCTGCGCAACGTCTTTGACCGCGACTACTATGCCTCGGCCCATGGCTCGGTCGATCTGATTACACCGGGCGCGCCACGTACCCTGGAGCTGAGCACCAACTATCGCTTCTGAGGATTGCGCCGCCTGCCGGTGATCATCGACATCGGCAGGTTTTCCTTCAGGCGCAGGCTTTCGAACAGTGCCGCGGCGATATGGAGACAGACCAGCGCCAGCAAGGTGTTGGCCATGTATTCATGAATGTCCCGCGGCAGATCCTCACCCCAGAAGTAGTCCACTTCTTCCAGCAGAAAGCCACTCACGCCCAGGCCGAACATCAGCGCCAGCATCAGCACCATGACCAGTGCGCCGAGCGGGGAATGGCCGAGACGGTGGTAGTTCTCACCGGTAAACAGGGCATGCAGGTGCCACTTCAGCCGTGCCGGAGTTGGCCAGAAATCCTGCCAGCGCGCCGCTGGCGTGCCGACGAAACCCCAGGCAGTACGGATCAGCACAATGGCCACGGCGTAGTAGCCGAGCCAGCGGTGCCAGCCATCGCCTTCTTCGGTAAAGAAATAACCGCCGACGAAAGCCACCACCAGCGACCAGTGACAGAACCGCACCAAGGGGTCCCAGAGGCGCAGGGTGCTGTCGCTCACCTCAGTCCTCGATCTCTGACTTCACAACTTTGCCATCGACAGGGTTGAAGTAGATTTCGACCTTTTTCTTGTCCTTGTCCCAGCCATATATCTCATAACAGTTGCCATCGGTGATCTTGAACTTCTTGATCTCGTAGCCCTGGGCCTTGAGATTGTCCTGGAACTTGGTCTGGTCCTGCCACTGCCCCTTGTCGGCAGTAGTACATTCGGTTTTGGCCAGCGCCAGCGGGCTGGCGACGAGCAGTGCAACAAGCAGAAGGTTACGCATGACGAGTCCTCGTGATTGGGTAACACGCGGCAGCACAGCCATGAAGCCTGATTGAGCTTATGTCAGAGATGGCGACTTCGCGAGTGCCTCGTCGACGACTTCGATCCAGTGCCGCACGGGCGTGCGCCCGGCGCCATCAAGGTAAGCCTGGCAGCCGATGTTGGCGGTTACGATCAGGTCGGGATGGCCGCGTTCCAGGGCATCGAGCCGGTTGTCGCGTAGCTGGCGGGCCAATGCCGGTTGGGTCAGTGAATAGGTGCCGGCCGAGCCGCAGCACAGATGGCCATCGGCAACGGCGCTGAGGGTGAAACCCAGGCGCTTGAGCACGGATTCCACGGCGCCGCCAAGCATCAGCGCATGTTGCAGGGTGCAGGGACAATGGAACGCCAGCACCTCATCACTGTGGCAAACCAGACGTTCTACCGGCTCGGCATCGATCACTTGCACGAGATCCCTGGCCAGTTCGCTGACGCGCCGGGCCTTGAGGGCATATTCGGGGTCGTGTTGCAGCAGTTTGCCGTAATCCTTGATGAAGGCACCGCAGCCGCTGGCGGTCTGCACGATCGCTTCAGCCCCCGCTTCGATGGCAGGCCACCAGGCATCGATCAGCCGCCGGGCACGCTCAAGCCCGGACTGCTGGGCGTCCAGATGATAGTCGACAGCGCCGCAGCAACCGGCCTCGGGGGCCGCGACGACACTGATGCCAAGGTGGTCCAGAACGCGTGCCGCGGCGGCATTGGTGTTGGGTGACAAACCCGGTTGTACGCAGCCTTCGAGCAGCAGCACGCGGCGAGCATGGCGTACCGGCGGACGTGGGCTGGCGCCGGGGGCACTGCGCGGCAGCTTGGCCTTGAGCGCGGCGGGCAACACTGCGTCGACGCTGCGCCCCAGTTGCACCAGCTGGCTGAAGGTGGCCGGTCGCGCCGCCAGTTGCCGCAAGCCGCTGCGCAGCGCGCGTTGCAGGGGCGCGCGCGGCACAGTCTGATCAACCACGGCACGGCCGATGTCGAGCAGGTTGTGATAGTCCACGCCCGACGGGCAGGTGGTCTCGCAGTTGCGGCAGGACAGGCAGCGGTCCAGGTGCAGTTGGGTCTTGGCGGTGGCCTGGTGGCCTTCAAGCACTTGCTTGATCAGGTAGATGCGCCCCCGCGGACCATCGAGTTCGTCGCCGAGCAATTGATAGGTGGGGCAGGTGGCATTGCAGAACCCGCAGTGCACGCAGGTGCGCAGGATGCTCTCGGCTTCCTCGGCCCGGGCCAGGCGTTTGGCCGCCTCGCTCAAGGTGGTTTGCATGGCTCAGACCTCCGCGTACATCCGTCCGGGGTTGAAAATCCGCTGTGGATCAAGGCGCTGCTTTAGCTGCTGGTGGTAATGCAGCAGCCCGCTGGACAGGGGTTGGAAAGGGCTGTCGGTGTACCCCGGGGTGTAGCAGGTGGCATGCCCGCCCAGGCGGCTGACCAGGGCGCGCAGGTGCTCGGGATCGACCTCGGATTTCAGCCAGCGTTGCGCACCGGCCCAGTCCAGCAGTTGCACGCCGGGCAGATCCACTAGCGCGGTATTGGTGGGCAGGGACAGGCGCCACAGCGGACGCGGATCACGGAAAAAATACAGGCGCCGATGGTTCAGGTCCTGCCACCAGTGGCCCTCGAACGTTTCACCACCCAGGCGCTCATGGGCCGCCCGCACTGAACCTTCACCGCCCTCCAGGCGCAAGCGCAGTACGCTGCCGTCATGGCAGGCGGCGCTGATCGGCAAGGGCTGCTGGCCCCACTGCGCCAGCTTCAGCAAGGCCTGTCGGGCATCCAGGTGCAAAGCGATATGGACCTCGCAGCGCGGGACGGGCAACACCTTGAGTGACACTTCACTGATCAGTCCCAGGCAACCGAAACTTCCGGTCATCAAGCGCGACAGGTCGTAACCGGCGACGTTCTTCATCACCTCGCCGCCAAACCGCAGTTGTTGTCCCAGGCCGGTAATTACCCGGGTACCGAGAACATAGTCGCGCACTGAACCGGCCCAGGGACGGCGCGGCCCGGACAGCCCGGCCGCGACCATACCGCCGAGGGTCGCGCCGTCGTCGCTGTGCGGTGGTTCGCAGGGCAGCATCTGCTGGTTGGCTTGCAGCGTGGCGGAAATCTCACGGAGCGGTGTGCCGGCGCGGGCGGTGATCACCAATTCGGTGGGGTCGTAGTTGACGATGCCACGGTGGCTGCGGGTGTCGATCAGTTCCCCGTGCAACGCACGGCCGAGCCAGGCCTTGCTGGCACCCCCGCGAATCTGCAGTGGCGTACCCTGGGCCCGGGCCTGGTTGACCTGCTCCAGCAACAGCGCGCTGGTGTCCTGGTTCAGCGCCGTCATCAGAAACGCTCCAGCTCAGGAAAGGGCAGTGCACCACCGTGTACATGCAGAGCACCAAATTCGGCGCAGCGGTGCAGGGTCGGGATGTTCTTGCCGGGGTTGAGCAGGCCCTTGGGGTCGAAGGCAGACTTGACCGCGTGGAACAGGGTTAGCTCGTCGTTGTTGAACTGCGCGCACATCTGGTTGATCTTCTCCCGGCCCACGCCATGCTCGCCGGTGATGCTGCCGCCAACCTTCACACACAGTTCGAGAATCTCGCCGCCAAAGGCTTCGGCCCGTTCCAGCTCACCAGGCTGGTTGGCGTCGAAGAGGATCAAGGGGTGCATGTTGCCGTCACCGGCATGGAAGACATTGGCGACCCGCAGGCCATACTTGCGCGAAAGCGCAGCGATGGCCTGTAGTACATGCGGCAGTTCACGGCGCGGAATGGTGCCGTCCATACAGTAGTAGTCCGCTGAAATACGACCCACGGCCGGAAAGGCATTCTTGCGTCCAGCCCAGAACCTGACCCGTTCGGCCTCGTCCCGGGCCTGGCGCACTTCGGTGGCACCGGCGTGTTGCAGCAGCGCGCGAACGCGCTCGCAGTCGTCGCGCACATCGGCTTCGACGCCATCGAGCTCACACAGCAAAATGGCCTCGGCCTCGACCGGGTAACCGGCATGGATGAAATCTTCGGCGGCGCGGATGGCCAGGTTGTCCATCATCTCCAGGCCGCCGGGGATGATCCCGGCCGCGATGATCGCGGCCACGGCGGCACCGGCTTTTTCCACCGAGTCGAAGCTGGCGAGCAGGACCTTGGCCACCTGCGGGCGCGGCAGCAGCTTGACGGTGACTTCGGTGATTACCCCGAGCATGCCCTCGGATCCGGTGAACAGCGCCAGCAGGTCGAAGCCCGGAGCGTCGAGGCTGTCGGCGCCAAGGGTCAGGCACTGACCGTCGACGGTGAGCACTTCGAGTTTCAGCAGGTTGTGCACGGTCAGGCCGTACTTGAGGCAATGCACGCCACCGGCGTTTTCCGCGACATTGCCACCGATCGAGCAGGCAATTTGTGACGAAGGATCGGGGGCGTAGTACAGGTCATAGGGGGCGGCGGCCTGAGAGATCGCCAGGTTGCGCACGCCGGGTTGCACGCGGGCTGTGCGTGCGTCGGGGTCGATTTCGAGAATCTTGTTGAAGCGCGCCATCACCAGCAGCACGCCCTGGGCCAGCGGCAAGGCGCCGCCCGAGAGCCCGGTACCGGCGCCTCGCGCCACGACCGGGACCTGACGCTGGTGACACAGGGCGAGGATGGCCTGGACCTGCTCGATGCGCTGCGGCAGGACCACCAGCAGTGGCGTGGTGCGGTAGGCCGAGAGCCCGTCGCACTCGTAGGGCTTGAGGTCTTCCTCGTCAGAGAGGATGTCCAGGTCGGGTATTTGCGCGTGCAGCGCCTGCAGCAGCGCCTGCTTGTCGACACGCGGCAAGGCGCCGTCGAGGCGTTCGTCGTAGAGGATATTCATGGGCGCGCCACAACGCACGGGACGTCGATGACCCAGGCATGTGCCTGGTGGGCTCGAACCCGGGCGTTCAGAGTCGGCACGCGCGCCTGCTGTCGCTAATCAGCGAAAGCGTGGCAGCGGGCGGTCGACCTTCAGCGAGGTCAGGGTCTTCTTGACCAGCGCTTCGTCGGCTTCCACTGCCTTGAGGCTGGCGCGGATCCTGCCGGCCACCGGTACGTCGCCCTGGCGGTCGATCCAGTCGGCGATTTCCTTGCAGGCCGAGGCCAGAGTGGCTTGGCGGTGATCGATCAGGGTCAGCAGGGTGGTGATGTCTTTATCGGACATGATTCATTCCTCCTTTCAGCGCTTTCAGTGTAGCAGTGCCCCTGGAAACTGCCCTCGCCAGCCAGACCAACAAGCGTGCGCGGTTGTGACAGTCTTGGGCCTGACGTACTATCCTTGCCAGCAAGCGATACCCCGCAGACTTATAACCTCTTCCTCAGCGAACACGCTTCCACCCAGGCCCGAAGGGCGTGGGTGCTTCAGGCTGGGCGCGATTGCGTGCCTGGCGTCTGCAATCGATCTGGAGTAACACCCCCACCGATGAATACCCCCGTGGATGCGCGAGCCGGCAGCTGGCTCAGTGTGATCGCCCTGGCCCTTGCGGCTTTTATCTTCAACACCACCGAGTTTGTCCCGGTGGCCCTGCTCAGTGATATTGGCGCAAGTTTCGAGATGTCCACCGCCCAGGTCGGCCTGATGCTGACCATCTATGCCTGGGTGGTGGCCTTGGCCTCGCTGCCGATGATGCTGCTGACGCGCAACGTCGAACGGCGCAAGCTGCTGATCGTGGTCTTTGTGCTGTTTATCGTCAGCCACTTGTTGTCCTGGGTGGCGCAGAGTTTCGCCATGCTGTTGCTCAGCCGCATCGGCATTGCCCTGGCGCATGCGGTGTTCTGGGCGATTACCGCCTCCCTGGCGGTGCGCGTGGCGCCGCCGGGGCAGCAGGCCAAAGCACTGGGGTTGCTGGCGACCGGCACGACGCTGGCGATGGTCATGGGCATCCCGCTGGGTCGGGTGGTCGGTGAGGCGCTGGGCTGGCGCACCACGTTCCTGGCGATTGCCGGGGTGGCGCTGGCGACCTTGATCTGCCTGGTCAAGTCGCTGCCGTTGTTGCCGAGCCAGAACTCCGGCTCGTTGCGCAGTGTGCCGGTACTGTTCAAGCGCCCGGCGCTGGTAACGGTGTACGTGCTGGTCGCGCTGGTGATCGCCGCGCAGTTCACCGCCTACAGCTACATCGAGCCGTTTGCCTTGAATGTCGCCCAGATCAGTGGAGAGCGCACCACCTTGCTGCTGTTGCTGTTCGGTGGCGCCGGGGTGTTCGGCTCGGTGCTGTTCAGCCGTTACAGCGAGCGCTTCCCCAGCGGTTTCCTGCTCGCCGCGATTGCCATGCTGGCGGCCAGTCTGCTGCTGTTGCTGCCGGTGTCGGGCGACTTCGCCATGCTCGGTAGCCTGAGCATGGTCTGGGGCATTTCGATCATGTGCTTCAGCCTGGCCTTGCAGTCCAAGGTGCTGATGCTGGCGTCTGACGCCACCGATGTGGCCATGGCGATGTTTTCCGGCATCTACAACATCGGTATCGGCGCCGGGGCCTTGATCGGCAGTGTGGTCAGTGTGCAGATGGGCCTGGCCAATATCGGCCTGGTCGGCGGTTCGCTGGCGCTGGTGGGGTTACTGCTGTGTGCAGTGACAACCTATCGCTTTACCCGCAACGGCTGACCCCACCCGCGCGCAACGCTTCAATGGACGGGAGCGAGCGCCTTGATGAACAGCACGTTGTTCTCCAGGTGGATGTGCTGCATCAGGTCGTCGCGAAACTCCGCCAGGCCGCGATACAGGGCACGCCAGGTGTTGCAGGCGTCATCAGGTGGATTGATGTTGTTGGTCAATGCCAGCAGGGTTTCCAGCGCTTCACCGTGCTGATCATGTTCAAGACGCAGCACCCGAACAGGTGGCGCGGCATGCTGGCCCATGCCTTGTTGCAGCATCGGGAACAGCACCTGTTCTTCCTTGAGCATGTGGCCTTCGAGCTCTTGCTGCATGGCCTGCAGGTGGTCGGCCAGGCCGTTGGGGCAACTGCGGCGAGCGCCATGCACCTGCTCTACACGCCGCGCCAGGCGGATCAGCTCCGGCAACTGTTGCCGGTGACGCTGGTGATAGCGCGCCAGAATGTGTGCAATCAGTTCGGCTTGCGGCACCTCGCGCCAATCGTCGATGGCACCGCCGCTGTCCTGCAGTTTGCCCAGCGCCTCGGCGATCAGCGTCGGGTCAAGCTGTTTGCCCAGGGCAGCTTCGCGCAGGGTTTTCTGCCCGCCACAACAAAAGTCGAGGTTGAAACTGTGGAAAATTCGCGTAGCGCCGGGAATGTCACAGGCCAGTTGACCGAGGCTTTTTTCGAGAAGTGTCTGGCTCATCAGGGTTCCTTGATCGTAAGTGCAAAGGTCTCCCTGGCAGTTGCATCGCCCGTGCCATTTTTAACTGACTGAAATCATGGAATTTATTTTTTGTGGTGGTGAATATCACCCTGATAAGTCAGGGTAGATACAACCACAGAGGGTAATTACCACCATGCAACGAGAAAGCCTGGACGCCGACCTGGTTGTCGAACTGCCCAATGCCGTGCGCTTGCAACGCCTGGTGCAAACTCTGCGCGAGTACTTCAATTGCGGCGCCGTCGGTTTGCTGCGTCTGGACGACGACAGCCTGCGCCCGGTGGCCACGGTCGGCCTGGTACACGAAGCCCTTGGACGGCGCTTTGTCATTGCTCAGCATCCGCGCCTGGCAGCGATCATGGCCTCGCGCGAGCCCACCTGGTTCGAACCCGACAGCCGCTTGCCCGATCCCTACGACGGACTGCTCGACACCGCGCTCAGCGAGCCATTGGCGGTGCATGACTGCATGGGCGTGAGCCTGTACGTGGAAGGGCAGGTCTGGGGCGCAATTACCCTCGACGCCCTGCAGGCCGGGACTTTCGACGCCGCCGCCCGGGATGAATTGAAACGCTGCACCCTGCAGATCGAAGCCGCGGTACGGGTGACCCGGCTTGAACAGGAAAACCGCAGCTTGCGCCTGTCCCGCAGCGAACCGGTGGACCTGCGCATGCCGGTGCAGGAGGGCGAGATTCTCGGCCAGAGCCAGGTGATGCATCAGTTGCTCAACGAGCTGGATGTGCTGGCCGACTCGGAACTGCCGGTGTTGCTGTTAGGCGAAACCGGCGTGGGCAAGGAATTGTTCGCCCGGCGCTTGCACCGTATTTCCCGGCGCAGTCACAAGCCGTTGATCCAGGTGAACTGCGCCGCGTTGCCGGAATCACTGGCCGAAAGCGAGCTGTTCGGCCATGTCAAAGGCGCCTTTTCCGGGGCCAACAGCGACCGAGCCGGGCGTTTCGATGCAGCCAACGGTGGCACGCTGTTTCTTGACGAAGTCGGCGAACTGCCGCTGAGCGTCCAGGCCAAACTGCTGCGTACCCTGCAGAACGGCGAGATCCAGCGCCTGGGGGCTGACAAGCCGCTGCACGTGAATGTGCGCATCATTGCCGCGACCAACCGGCATTTGCCCGACAGTATTCGCGAGGGCCTGTTCCGCGCCGACCTGTACCATCGCCTGTCGGTCTATCCGGTGCCGATTCCGCCGCTGCGCGAGCGCGGCAATGACGTGTTGATACTGGCCGGGCAGTTTCTTGAACTCAACCGCACCCGTCTGGGCCTGCGCGGCTTGCGCCTGTCGGCGGCGGCCGAGCGGGCGCTGCTGGCGTACCACTGGCCGGGCAATGTGCGTGAGCTGGAACATGTGATCAGCCGCGCTGCGCTCAAGCAGCTCAGCCGCGGTGGCAGCCGCAGTCTGATCATCACCCTGGAGCCGGAGGTGCTTGATCTGGACAGCGCCGAGCTGGTCGCACCCTGCGCCGAACAGCCTGCACAGATTGCTGAACAGCCGTTGCCGCATGCGTCCTTGAGCGAGGCGGTAGACGCCTGCCAGCGCCAGACCATCGTTCGTGCGCTGGAGTTGTGTGCGGACAACTGGGCAAGCGCCGCGCGCCTGCTGCAGATCGACCCGAGCAACCTGCACAAGCTGGCCAAGCGATTGCGCTTGAAGTAAGCGCCAGACGTTGATGGCGGTCAAGGTGACGAGGAGGGCGAGCCAACAGACTGCCCACTTCACCCACCGGAGATCACTGTCATGCCCCTGTCCCTGGCTCAGATGCGCCGCAACTACACCCTCGGTGGCCTGCAGGAAGAGGCCGCTGCGCACGATCCGCTGCTGATGTTCGCGCAGTGGCTGCAACAGGCGCGGGAAACCGAATGCGCGCCGGTGGAGGCCAACAGCATGCACCTGGCGACGGTCGACAGTCAGGGGCGCCCGCACGGACGCGTCTTGTTGCTCAAGGGCGTAAGCGAGGCGGGCTTTACCTTTTTCGGTAACTACCAGAGTGCCAAGGGCCAGGAGCTGGACGCCAACCCGTGGGCGGCCATGACCTTTTTCTGGCCGGGGCTCGAACGTCAGGTACGCATCGAAGGCCAGGTGCGCCGACTCGACCCGCAACTCAGCGATGAATACTTCGATTCCCGCCCATTGGCCAGTCGCCTGGGTGCCTGGGCGTCACCGCAAAGCCAGGTGCTCACCGACCGCGCCGCGCTGGAAGCGTTGCTGGCGCAGACCATCCGCCGCTTTGTCGATCAGCCGCTGCAGCGCCCGGCGCACTGGGGCGGTTACTGCCTGCAGCCGGAGCGCATGGAGTTCTGGCAGGGCCGCGCCGACCGCCTGCATGATCGCCTCGATTACCGGCTGCAGGACGGGGTGTGGAGCCGCACACGCCTGGCACCGTGAGCAGCGCTCTCGGTCGAGGTACCTCCTTGGAGGAATAGGTTCGCCTGTTGTTTCGGTTCAGGCTTGGGCGCATTCACATCATGGGAGGGTCCGGACATGGCCCATCTGGCGCAACGCACCTTTGAACCGCTGAACATCGCGGTACTGACCATCAGCGACACACGCAGCTTTGACAACGACACCTCGGGGCAGACCCTCTGCGACTTGCTCCAGGCCGCCGGGCATCAGCTGGTCGACCGTGATCTGGTCAAAGACGACATCTACCAGATCCGCGCGACGCTCTCGCGCTGGATCGCCGATCCTCGGGTGCAGGTGGTGCTGACCACTGGCGGCACCGGTTTCACCGTACGCGACAACACCCCACAAGCCGTCCTGCCGCTGCTGGACAAGCATGTGGAAGGCTTTGGCGAGTTGTTCCGCCAGGTGTCGCTGGCGGAGATCGGCATGTCCAGTCTGCAGTCGCGGGCCTTGGCTGGGATGAGCAATGGCGTGCTGGTGTGCTGCGTGCCCGGTTCACCGGGAGCCTGCCGTACGGCCTGGAGCCAGATCCTCCTCGGGCAACTCGACAGCCGTACCGGCCCGTGCAATTTCGCCCCGCATCTCAAGGCCCAGGCCGAGCAGGCAATCGAGGCCTGTGGGGAGCGCCCATGAGCCGTCAGGTATGCGACAGCGGCCAGCTGATACCGGTCGACCAGGCCATCAAGCATTTGCTCGAGCAGGCGCCGCCACCCCCGGCAGCACAAACCGTGTTATTGGAGAAAGCCCTGGGGCGGGTCCTGGCGCAGGACATTCATTCACCACTCGACCTGCCAGGCTGGGACAACAGCGCCATGGACGGCTTCGCCTTGCGTGTCGCTGACCTTCCAGCGGCCGGGGGCTGCCTGAATCTGGCGGGACGAATCGCTGCCGGGCAGGCCGCCACGACCCCGCTACTGGCTGGGCAAGCAGTACGCATCTTTACCGGCGCGCCGCTGCCACCTGGCGCCGATACGGTGGTGCCGCAGGAGCTTTGCCGGGTCGAGGGCGATCAGGTGTGGTTACCACCCGCCAGCCTCGGTGACCACGTACGCAAGGCCGGCGAGGAAGTGCGCCAGGGCCACCTGCTGCTTCAGGCCGGCAAGCGCCTGCGGGCTCAGGAGCTGGGCTTGCTGGCTGCGGCCGGGGTCTGCTGGGTCGAGGTCTATCGACCCTTGCGGGTGTGCCTGCTCAGCAGTGGTGACGAACTGCGCGAACCCGGCCAGCCGCTGGCACCGGGGCAGATCTACAACAGCAATCGCTATTGCCTGGCGGCCTTGTTGCAAGGCTGGGGTGTTGAAGTGCATGACTACGGGGTGATGGCCGACGACCTCGCGGCCAGTCGGCATGCCCTGAGCCTGGCGGCCTCTGAATGCGATCTGCTGCTGACTTCCGGTGGTGTTTCGGTCGGCGAGGAAGATCACCTCAAACACGCAATCGAAGCCCTTGGCAGCCTGGACTTGTGGCGCCTGGCGATTCAGCCGGGCAAGCCGCTGGCCTTTGGTGAAGTGGCCGGTAAACCCTGGATCGGCATGCCGGGCAATCCCGCCGCGGCGTTGATCACCGCGCTGGTGGTGGTGCGTCCGTTCCTGCTCAGGGCCCAGGGCGTGCGTGACGTAGTGCCGCGGCCGATGGCGTTGCCGGCAGGCTTTGACTGGTTGCAGCGCAACAAGCGCCGCCAGTACTTACGCGCCAGGCTGGCTGTCGGTGGCGATGGCCAGTCAAGCGTCCAGCTGCACCCGCAGCAAAGCTCGGCGATGCTGGCAGCGGCCTGCTGGGCCGATGGCCTGGCGGTGGTGGAGTGCGAGCAGCAGCTGCACAAAAACGACAGTGTGACCTTCCTGTCGTTCGCCGAACTCATGCAGTGACCGGCCTTGATTGTCGTCAAGGTCTGCGCCGGCGGTCTGGCTAGACTGGCGGCGCATTTTCGATTGCACCGGGCCTGCTCGCGTGACGCATCGCAGGCGGGGGCCGGGACACGTTCTTTCATGAGGAATGCCCATGCAACTGGTCTGCCCGGCAGGGAACCTGCCCGCGCTCAAAGCGGCGGTACGCCAAGGCGCCGATGCCGTCTACGTCGGTTTTCGCGATGACACCAATGCCCGGCACTTCGCCGGCCTGAACATGGACGACAAGCAGTTCGATGCCGCCGTCGCCCATATCCGTCAGCATCAACGCAAGCTCTATGTCGCGGTCAACACCTACCCGCAGCCTCAGGGCTGGGAACGTTGGCAACGGGCGGTGGACCGTGCCGCCGACCATGGTGTCGATGCGCTGATTGCCGCCGATCCCGGGGTGCTGGGTTATGCCAGCCAGCGCCATCCGCAGCTGACCCTGCACCTGTCGGTGCAAGGCTCGGCCACCAATGCCAGTGCCCTGGCGTTCTACGCCCAGCACTACAACATCCGCCGCGCAGTACTGCCGCGCGTGCTGTCGCTGGCCCAGGTGCGCCAGGTCGCGGCCAACAGCACAGTACCCATCGAGGTCTTCGCTTTCGGCAGCTTGTGCATCATGGCCGAAGGCCGTTGCCACCTGTCTTCCTACATCACCGGCGAGTCGCCGAACCTGTGTGGCGTGTGCTCACCGGCCAAGGCGGTGCGCTGGAGCGAAGACGCCGAGGGCTTGAGTGCGCGCTTGAGTGAAGTGCTGATCGATCGCTACAGCCCCGAAGAACCGGCCGGTTACCCGACCTTGTGCAAGGGGCGTTTCCTGGTCGGCGGCAAACGCTTCCATGCCCTCGAAGAACCCACCAGCCTCGACACCCTGGACCTGTTGCCGGAACTTGCGGCCATGGGCGTCGAAGCGGTGAAGATCGAAGGGCGTCAGCGCAGCCCGGCGTATGTCGAGCAGGTCACCCAGGTGTGGCGCGCCGCGCTCGATGCTCATCGCCTGGCACCTGAGCGCTTCGCCGTCCAGGACCAGTGGCGCAAGGTGTTGGCTGGCTTGTCTGAAGGCAGCCAGACCACCCTGGGTGCTTACCATCGATCATGGCAATG
Source organism: Pseudomonas sp. (assembly GCA_036643775.1). Lineage (GTDB taxonomy): Bacteria > Pseudomonadota > Gammaproteobacteria > Pseudomonadales > Pseudomonadaceae > Aquipseudomonas. Next base: position 154,314 of record JAVXRI010000001.1, read on the forward strand.
AGGGACTGCAGATGAAACTCAGCCTGGGACCCGTCCTTTATTACTGGGACAAGGAGCAATTGGGGCGTTTCTATTCCGAGATGTCGGCGTTGCCCCTGGATGTGATTTATCTTGGCGAAACCGTCTGCTCGAAACGTCGGGCAATGAATCTGGACCACTGGCTGGGGTTGGGCCGCGAGCTGCAAGCCTGCAGTCAGGCGCAGATCGTCCTGTCGAGCCTGACCCTGGTCGAAGCCGCTTCCGAACTCTCCAGCCTGCGCCGCTTGTGCGACAACGGCGAGGTGCTGGTGGAAGCCAACGACATGGGCGCGGTGCAGTTTCTGGCCGAGCGTAAATTGCCCTTTGTTGGCGGCCCGGCGCTCAACCTGTACAACGGCCACTCCCTGGCGCAACTGCAGGATTGCGGGATGATCCGTTGGGTGCCGCCCGTGGAATGTTCGGCAACGCTGATCCGTTCGATCCTCGATCAGGTCGCGTCTTTGGGCCATCAGTTGCCTGAGGTCGAAGTCTTCGCCTATGGGCACTTGCCACTGGCGTACTCGGCACGCTGCTTCACCGCACGGGCGGAAAACCGGCCCAAGGATGATTGCCAGTTCTGCTGCCTGAACTACCCCGATGGCCTGGCGCTGAGCAGTCAGGAAGGCCAGCCGTTGTTCACCCTCAACGGTATCCAGACAATGTCGGCCGAGGTCACTAACTTGCTGGCCGATTATCAGGGCCTGGCGGCCAGCGGCGCCAACCTGCTGCGCTTGAGTCCGCGTGCGCAGGGCATGGTCGAAGTGATCGAGGCTTTCCAGCGGGTGCGCCAGGGCGAAGCGCCGCCCTTGCACGTGGAGGGTTGTAACGGCTACTGGCATGGCCAGGCAGGCATGTTGCGTGTTGAGGAGGTGGGCCTGTGTTGAATCGCAAACAATGGTTGCTGCGCGGTGCCGACCGCGTACTTCCGCTGATCCGTCGTGTGCCCTTTGTGGTGCAGCGTGTGGCCCTGCAGCAGGCACTTAACCGTTGCCTGGCTGAGCCACTGAGGGACGGTGAATTTGACCTGCTGCGCGGGCGCTGGCTGTGCCTGCGTATCCCCGATCTTAACCTCACCTGGTATCTGACCCGCACCCTGTACGGCCTGGAGATTGCCGCACAGGCCAAGGCCGATGTCACCATCCGCGGCAACTGGCGCGAGTTTCTGTTGCTGGCCAGTCGGCAGGAGGACCCCGACACCTTGTTCTTCAGGAGACGCCTGGTCATTGAAGGCGATACCGAGCTGGGGCTGACCCTGAAGAACCTGATCGACAGCCTTGACCCCGAGGTCTTGCCGGTGTGGTTGTGGCGGAACCTGGAGCGGGCAGGGAAGGGACTGGCCGCCGCCTGAATTTTGGCTGGCGAAGCAATCTGTGTGGGAGCTGGCGACAGCCGGCGATGCAATCGCCGCGGTGTGACAGGTGTTGCGCGGCGCCTGCATCGCCGGCTGTCGCCAGCTCCCACAGGGATTGGGGTTGTTCTCAAATACTCAGCAGCATCTGACGGACCTCGGCAAACACTTCATCGGCCTGCGCCGCGCTGCAATCCTCGCCATAACGCTTGCGCAGTCCTTGCTGGCTGAGGATCAGATGCTTGTCGGCCTGCAGCCCGTGTTGGCGCAGGCAGCTGGCGACACACTGCAGCGGGCAGCCGTCCAGCGCCAGGATCCAGCGCCCTGAACGGGCCAGGTTGACCAGCGCCGGTACCTGCCCGCCAACCCCGACGATACACGACATCTGCGCCAGGCCTTCGCGGTCCAGGCGCAGTGCCACGTTGTTGGCCAGTTGCGCGACGTTGGAGCAGCCGGAGCAGGAGTACACCAAGGGCAGGGCAGTGCGGGGCATGAAGGCTCTCCAGTGATAGGCCCGTCAGACGTGATAATCGACCAGTGCCTCGGTCGCCAGAATGCGAATGTCGCGGCGCTCCATGGCGATCAGGCCGTTCTCCACCAGGCGGTGGAGAATGCGCGAAAAGGTTTCCGGTTGAATGCCCAGCTTCGACGCCACCAGGCGTTTGGGCACCTGCAGTTGGACCCGATCGTCTTCGGGGTCACGCTCCTGCAGGAGATAGTTCACCACCCGCTGGCTGGCGCTGGCCAGGGTCAGGGTGTCGATGTCCTTGAGCCGCTGGTGCAGGGTGATGCTCATGCTGGCCAGGATCGACAGGCACACTTGCGGCTGGTCTTCCAGGGCGTTGCGGTAATGGTTGCCTTCGATACTGATCACCACGCTGTCCTTGAGCGCGGTGGCGCTGACCGGGTAGAAGCGGGTCTGGCTGAACAGCAAGGCTTCGGCAAAGGACTGCCCGGGCTGGATGATCTCGACCAGGTTTTCCTGGCCCTGGGCGGTGATGCGGTACAGCTTGATCTGACCACTGACCAGCAGAAAGAAGCGCTTGGCCGGGTCACGCTGGTGCATGAGGGTGTCGTGACAACTCAGGCGCCGCTGCATGGCCAGGCCGCAGACTTGTTCGAAGACGCTGTCGGGCAACTGGTTGAACAGGTGATGGCGCCGCAAAAACAGTACGAGTGAAGGGTGGGTCAGCATGGGATACCTCCGCTGACCGCCATGGTAGAGCGCCACACGCCTGTAGCCTATGCCTCCACAGGCCTACCTCGAAAGGGGCAGTCAGCCCTGGTGACGCAAATGCTCCATGGCCCAGACAGCAGCCTCGACCCGCGAGCGCAGGCCGAGCTTGTGCAGCAGATTCTTCACATGGACTTTCACCGTGCCTTCGGTAATCCCCAGCTTGTGGCCGATGACTTTGTTGCTGTAGCCGCTGGCAATGGTCTTGAGCACCTGGCGTTCGCGTTCGGTCAGCTCTACCTCAGGGTGGCGGGGCGGTGAGCGCAGGGCCTGGGCCATGACCTGGGTCAGCCCCGGGCTGATGACCAGCGCGCCGTTCATGGCATCGCGGATGTACTGGATCAGCAGCTCCGGCTCCATGTCCTTGAGTAGATAGCCATCGGCATCCAGGCGCAGCGCGTCGCGGATGTCGTCTTCGGCGTCGGAGACGGTGAACAACAGGACCTTGCCGCTGTAGGACAGGCCACGCAGGTGGCGCAGTGTCTCGATGCCATTCATCTGCGGCATGTTGTTGTCGAGCAGTACCAGGTCCGGTTGCAGCGGCCCGATCATGGCCAGCGCTTCTTCGCCGTGGTTGGCTTCGCCGACGATCTCGAAGTCGTCTTCCAGTTCGAGCATCTGGCGGATGCCACGACGCATCATCGGGTGATCGTCCACCAGCAGGATGCGGCAGTTCGCAGGCGTGTTCATGTGATGTTTCCTTGGATGTGCTGGCCGAGAAATTCCGGACGGAACTCCATCTGGACGAGGGTGCCTTGCGGCTCCCTGGAAAGAATCTGCAGCTGGCCGTGCAGGCTGCGTGCGCGTTCATCCATGATGTTCAGGCCGTGGTGTTCACGCGGGTCGCGGCTGCCAACGAAGCCGCGGCCATCGTCCTCGATCGACAACCTGACGATCTCGCCATCCTGGCGCAGCTGCAGCCAGGTGTTTTGCGCATGGGCATGGCGCAGGCAGTTGGACAGCGCTTCGCGAGTGATCTGCAGGATGTGGATCTGTTCACTGGCCGACAGCTCGAAGGCCAGGTTGTCGATGTGCAGGTGCACCTCGAAGGCACCGCGGCGGGTGAATTCCTGCGCCGTGTCCTTGAGGCCCTGGGCCAGGCCGGCATCATGAATCTGCAGACGGAAAGTGGTCAGCAGTTCACGCAACTGGCGGTAGGCGTTGTTCAGCCCTTCGCGCAGTTCGGCGGTCACGCCTTCGAGGGTTTCCACCGGCTCGCCGCGGCGCATCAAGGTTTGCATGCGGCTGACTTGCAGCTTCATGTACGACAGCGCCTGGGCCAGGGAGTCGTGCAGCTCGCGGGCAATGATGGCGCGCTCTTCGAGCAGCAGCAGGCGATGGTCCTGCTCGCGTTGGCGCTTGAGTGACAGCGAGGTGCCGATCAGGTTGGCCAGGGCCTGGATAAGCTGGGTTTCCCACGCTTGCGGGGCATGGCCGTCGATGAAGTGCGCCTTCAGTTCACCCAGGGAACTGCCCTGGTTGCTGATGCTGTAGCTCTGCGGGTTGCGTTGTTCGTGGCGCTGGCAGGTGGCGCAATCGCTGCTGGCGCAGACTTTGCGGCTGTCGGCCCCGTGCAGGGCGAGCAATTGCTGCGCCGGGGCCTGTAGCTGGCCTTGCAGGCACAGCGACAGGCGCAAACCGGGCAAGCGTTGCTGGAAGCGTCGGATCAGCTCATCGAGGCCTTCGGCGTTGGCCAGGCGCGTGGCCAGGCTGCGACTGCTTTGATAGAGCAGCTCGAGGGCGGCGTTGGCCTGCTGCAGGTTCAGGGTTTTTTGCTGGACCTGGGTCTCCAGGGTGCGATGGGATTGCTCGATGGTTTCGGCCATGGCGTTGAAGCTGGTGGCCAGCTGCCCCAACTCATCCTCGGACTGGTGGTTGACCCGCGTCTGGTACTCGCCGCGCTGAAAACGCCGGGTGGCATCCACCAGTTCCTGCAGCGGGCTGATCACGCTGCTTTGCAGTTCGTACAGGCCCACCAGCAGCACAATCATGGTGATGAACAGCGCCGCACCCTGAATCAGCTGCTGCCAGGTCTGCTTATGTTCGCTCTGGCGCTGCAGCAGATTGACGAACTGGTTGAGCTGCTCGACGAAGGGCAGGGCGCTGGCCTGGAACGCCATGGCGTCGCCACGCTCAAGGGCCGGACTGAGCGTCTGCTGCCAATAATCCTGCAGTTGCTGGTAGCTGCCGTTGAGGTCGGCGTTGCTGCCGTCTTCCAGCACCGCCTTGAGGGTATGGCTATTGAGCCGTTGTTGCAGGCTTTGACTGACGCGAGTGATTTCTTCGTGGTCGGCACCAGAGGCCAGCTTCCAGCTCAGGCGGTAAGTCTCCATGCGCACCGAACCTGCGGTGTTGATCGCCGCCGCATCACCTTGGCTGAACCAGGCAATCAAACCCGCGCTCAAGGAGCTGGCCAGCGCCAGTACCGCAATCAGGATCACCGCAACGCCGGCGCGCGCGGGCAGGGAGCTGCGCAGCCAGCGGGTCATGACCGGGGCCCTTTGGCCAAGCGGGGAAAAGCATGCATGCAGGGCTCCGATGTGTGACTGCCGATGATTCTGCAGCCCGTCCCTGGCGTACTACCTCTAAAGAGTTCCTGCCCTCAGGTACTGCTCAAATGCCTGGCCTGAAAACGCCAAGACACTAATAAATAAGGGGTTTGGAGGATTTTCGGCTCTACCTCGTTGGAGGTAGGCGGGCAAATCATAGACCTGAACGCGATTTGGCTTCGTTGATCGGAGTCAAGTTTTTACCGGGTTTGCCTCTCTAGTCTGCCGCCATTGCTTTTAATCGGGAGACGCCACATGAACCCACCGCGTGTACGACAGGGCCTGGTACTGGGCATGAGTACGCTGGCCTTCACCGTCTGCTTCATGGTCTGGATGATGTTTGCCGTGCTCGGTGTTCCGATCAAGGAACTGCTCCACCTCAACGAAACCCAGTTTGGTCTGCTGGCCGCTACACCGGTGTTGACGGGCTCGCTCGTACGCTTGCCACTCGGCCTTTTGACCGACCGTTTTGGCGGTCGCATTGTGTTCTTCCTGCTGATGCTCTCCTGCGTATTGCCGCTGTACCTGATCAGCCATGCCACGGCGTACTGGCAGTTCCTGGTGCTGGGGCTGTTTGTCGGACTGGCCGGCGGCTCGTTCTCCGTTGGCATCGCCTACGTCGCCAAATGGTTCGACAAGGACAACCAGGGTTTTGCCATGGGCGTGTTCGGGGCCGGCAACGCGGGCTCGGCCGTCACCAAGTTTCTTGCCCCGGCGTTGATTGCCGCCGGCAGCTGGCAGTTGGTGCCCAAGGTCTTCAGTGCCATCCTGTTCATTACCGCGTTGCTGTTCTGGTTCCTCTGTTCCGACAACAAAGACCACCGCAGTGCCAAAGGCGCGAGCCTCGCTGAGCAGCTCAAGGCCCTGAAGGATCCTGCGGTGTGGCGCTACTGCCAGTACTACTCGATTGTCTTCGGCGGCTACGTGGCCCTGGCGCTGTGGATGACCAAGTACTACGTCGAGGAATACGGTTTCAGCCTGCAAAGTGCAGCGCTGCTGGCCGCCTGCTTTTCCCTGCCGGGTGGCGTGCTGCGTGCCGTCGGTGGCTGGATGTCGGACCGCTGGGGCGCGCAGAGCGTGACCTGGTGGGTGCTGTGGGTCAGCTGGATCTGCCTGTTCCTGCTGTCCTACCCGCAAACCCAGCTGCAGGTGCAAACCCTCAATGGCCCGCTGGACTTCCACATCGGCCTGAACCCGGTGCTGTTCACTGCACTGCTGTTCATCATCGGCATTGCCTTCGCCTTCGGCAAAGCCTCGGTCTTCAAATACATCGCCAACGACTACCCGCAAAACATGGGCGCGGTGTCCGGCATCGTCGGCCTTGCCGGCGGCCTTGGCGGCTTCGTCCTGCCGATCATGTTTGGCGCGCTGGTCGACCTCACCGGCGTGCGCTCCTCGGCCTTCATGCTGATGTACGGCGTGGTCTGGGTGTCCCTCATCTGGATGTACTTCAGCGAAATCCGCAAACGCCCGCTGCTGGGCAAACAGCCGCAGGCGACCTCGAATCCGTTTTCCAGCATTGCCCAAGGAGAAGACCATGTCGGTTCTTAAAAAGCCTGACTCAGGCCCGGTCATTCATGACTGGCGCCCTGAGGACCCCGCGTTCTGGGGGCGTAGCGGGAAAAAGACCGCTACCCGCAACTTGTGGATTTCCATTCCCGCACTGCTGCTGGCCTTTGCCGTGTGGATGGTCTGGAGCACGGTGATCGTGCGCCTGAATGCCATCGGCTTCACCTTCAGCACCGACCAGCTGTTCTGGCTGGCGGCGTTGCCGGGCCTGTCTGGTGCGACCTTGCGGGTGTTCTACTCGTTCATGGTGCCGATCTTCGGCGGCCGCCGCTGGACCGCACTGAGCACCGCTTCGCTGCTGCTGCCGACGCTGTGGATGGGCTTTGCCGTGCAAGACCCGAGCACCCCTTACAGCGTGTTCGTGCTGATTGCGCTGCTGTGCGGTTTTGGTGGCGGCAACTTCGCTTCGAGCATGTCCAACATCAGCTTCTTCTATCCCAAGTCGCAACAGGGCACGGCCCTGGGCCTGAATGCCGGTCTGGGTAACCTCGGCGTTTCGGTGATGCAGTTCGCCGTGCCGCTGGTGATCACCTTCGGCGTATTCGGCGTGCTCGGTGGTCAACCGCAGGTGCTGGCCGACGGTAGCCAATTGTGGCTGCAGAACGCGGGCTTCCTCTGGGTACCGTTCATTATTGCCGTGACCCTGCTGGCCTGGTTCGGCATGAATGACCTGTCCAGCGCCAAGGCATCGTTCGCCGAACAGGCGGTGATTTTCAAACGCAAACACAACTGGCTGATGTGCTGGTTGTACCTGGCCACCTTCGGTTCGTTCATCGGCTTCTCCGCCGCCTTTCCGATGCTGATCAAAACCTCGTTCCCCGAGGTCAACGCTCTGGCCTTCGCCTTCCTCGGCCCGCTGGTCGGTGCCCTGGTACGCCCTCTGGGCGGCTGGTTGGCGGACAAGCTCGGTGGTGCGCGAGTAACCCTGTGGAACTTCGTGCTGATGATCGTCATGGTCTACGGCGTGCTGCACTTCATTCCGCAGCAGGGCGCTGCCGGCAATTTCTACGGCTTTCTCGGCATGTTCATGCTGCTGTTCTTCACCACCGGCATCGGCAACGGTTCGACCTTCCGCATGATCCCGGTGATCTTCCGCACCCAGCATGAAAAAGCCGCCGCCGGCAAAGGCGCGAAGGCTCACGAGCAGGCGCTGAAAAACGCCGGCAAGGAATCGGCCGCGGTGCTCGGTTTCAGTTCGGCCATGGGGGCCTTTGGCGCCTTCTTCATTCCCAAGACATTCGGCTCGTCGATGGCCATGACCGGCAGCCCGGCGCTGGCTTTCTACATGTTCGTCGGTTTCTACCTGAGCTGCATCGTCGTGACCTGGTGGTGGTACGCCCGTAAAGGCGCCGAAACCCCCTGCTGACAGGATCCGAATTCAACTTTTGCGTGGGTGGGGCACAGAACCCCGCAGCAAGCCTGAGAGGAAAGCATCATGAGTCATCTGCTCGATCAACTGCGGTTCTTCAACCGCAAGCAAGGCGAGTTTTCCGACGGTCACGGCGAGACTCGCAAAGAGTCGCGCGACTGGGAGAACGTCTACCGTTCACGCTGGCAGTACGACAAGATCGTACGCTCCACCCATGGCGTGAACTGCACCGGTTCCTGCTCGTGGAAGATCTACGTGAAGAACGGCCTGATTACCTGGGAAACCCAGCAGACCGATTACCCGCGTACCCGCAACGACCTGCCCAACCACGAACCGCGCGGCTGTCCGCGGGGCGCCAGTTACAGCTGGTACATCTACAGCGCCAACCGCCTGAAGTACCCGAAGATCCGCAAGCCGCTGCTCAAGCTGTGGCGTGAGGCGCGCCAGAGCATGGCGCCGGTCGAGGCCTGGGCGAGCATTGTCGAGAACAAGGCCAAGGCCGACTCGTACAAGAGCAAGCGCGGCATGGGCGGTTTCATCCGCTCCAGCTGGGATGAAGTCACCGAGATCATCGCCGCAGCGAACGTCTATACCGTCAAGCAATACGGCCCTGACCGGGTGGTGGGCTTCTCGCCGATCCCGGCCATGTCGATGGTCAGCTACGCCGCCGGTGCCCGTTACCTGTCGCTGATCGGCGGTACCTGCCTGAGCTTCTACGACTGGTACTGCGACCTGCCACCGGCCTCGCCGATGGTCTGGGGCGAGCAGACCGACGTGCCGGAATCGGCCGACTGGTACAACTCCAACTACATCATTGCCTGGGGCTCCAACGTCCCGCAGACCCGTACCCCGGATGCACACTTCTTCACCGAGGTGCGCTACAAGGGCACCAAGACCGTGGCCATCACCCCCGACTACTCGGAAGTGGCCAAGCTCACCGACCTGTGGCTGAACCCCAAACAGGGTACCGACGCGGCCCTGGCCCAGGCGTTCAACCATGTGATCTTCAAAGAATTTCACCTCGATCAGCCAAGCGCCTATTTCACCGAGTACGCCAAGCGCTATACCGACCTGCCGGTGCTGGTGCTGCTCAAGCCCATGCTCGGTACTGCACCGGGTGCCGGCTACCAGCCAGACCGCTTCCTGCGGGCCTCGGACCTTGCCGACAACCTCGGCCAGGAAAACAACCCCGAGTGGAAAACCATCGCCCTTGATGCCGACGGCGAGCTGGTATCGCCACAGGGTTCGATTGGCTACCGCTGGGGCGAGCAGGGCAAGTGGAACATCCTGCCGCGTGAAGGCGGCGCCGGTCGCGAGATCGACCTGACCCTGAGCCTGATCGGTGGCGACGTCGCCGAAGTGGCCTTCCCGTATTTTGCCGGCGAATCCCACGAGCACTTCCAGCATGTGGCCGGTGATGCCGTGCAATACCGCCGCGTACCGGTGCGCAGCCTGACCCTGGCCGACGGTAGTCAGGTCAAGGTCGCCACGGTGTTCGACCTGTCGGCGGCCAACCTGGCCATCGACCGCGGCCTGGGTGGCGCCAACGTTGCCCGCGACTATGACGACGCCAGCGTGCCCGGCACCCCGGCCTGGCAGGAGCAGATCACCGGCGTCAGCCGCGAGAAAGCCATCCAGATCGCCCGCGAGTTTGCCGACAACGCCGACAAGACCCGTGGCCGCTCGATGATCATCGTCGGCGCGGCGATGAACCACTGGTACCACATGGACATGAACTACCGCGGGCTGATCAATATGCTCATGCTCTGCGGTTGCGTCGGTCAGACTGGCGGCGGCTGGGCTCACTACGTCGGCCAGGAAAAACTGCGTCCGCAGTGCGGCTGGCTGCCCCTGGCGTTCGGCCTGGACTGGAACCGTCCGCCACGGCAGATGAACGGCACCAGCTTCTTCTACGCCCACAGCTCGCAATGGCGCCACGAGAAGATGAGCATGCACGACGTGCTCTCGCCCCTGGCCGACAAGAGTCAGTTCCCCGAACACGCCCTGGACTACAACATCCGCGCCGAACGCGCCGGCTGGTTGCCCAGCGCGCCACAGCTCAACCGTAACCCGCTGCACATCTGCCGCGACGCCGCGGCCGCCGGCATGGCGCCCAAGGACTATATGGTCAAGGGCTGGCAAGACGGCAGCCTGCGCTTTGCCTGCGAACAGCCGGACAACCCGGTGAACTTCCCGCGCAACATGTTCATCTGGCGTTCCAACCTGCTGGGCTCCTCGGGCAAGGGCCACGAGTACATGCTCAAGTACCTGCTCGGCACCCGCAACGGCGTGATGAACGAAGACATCGGCCAGGTCGGCGACTGCAAGCCGCAGGAAGCCGAATGGGTCGACGAGGGCGCCATCGGCAAGCTCGACCTGGTTACCACCCTGGACTTCCGCATGTCCTCGACCTGCGTGTACTCCGACATCGTCCTGCCGACCGCCACCTGGTACGAGAAGGACGACATGAACACCTCGGACATGCACCCCTTCATCCACCCGCTGTCGGCGGCCATCGACCCGGCCTGGGAATCGCGTTCCGACTGGGAAATCTACAAAGGCATCGCCAAGGCGTTCTCGAAGATGGCCGAAGGTCACCTGGGCGTCGAGCAGGACCTGGTCACCGTGCCGCTGATGCATGACAGCGTCGGCGAACTGGCCCAGCCGTTCGGTGGCACCGACTGGAAAACCGCCGGCGTCGCCCCGCAGCCGGGCAAGAACGCACCGAACATGCAAGTGGTCGAGCGCGACTACCCGAACATCTACAAGCAGTTCACCTCGCTTGGTCCGCTGCTGGAAAAACTCGGCAACGGCGGCAAGGGCATCAACTGGAACACCGATGAGGAAGTGAAATTCCTCGGCGAGCTGAACTACCGCGAGGTGGAAGACGGCATCAGCCAGGGCCGGCCGAAGATCGATACCGCGATCGATGCGGCGGAAGTCATCCTCTCGCTGGCACCGGAAACCAACGGCCACGTGGCGGTCAAGGCCTGGGCGGCATTGTCCGAATTCACCGGCATCGACCACAGCCACTTGGCGCTGTCCAAGGCGCACGAAGCGATTCGCTTCCGTGACATCCAGGCGCAGCCGCGCAAGATCATTTCCAGTCCGACCTGGTCGGGGCTCGAAGACGATCATGTCAGCTACAACGCCGGCTACACCAACGTCCACGAGAACATCCCGTGGCGCACCATCACCGGCCGCCAGCAGTTCTATCAGGATCACCCGTGGATGCAGGCTTTCGGTGAACAGTTGATGAGCTACCGGCCACCGGTCAACACCCAGACCATTGCCGCGGTGAAAGGCAAGCGCAGCAACGGCCAGACCGAGATCGTCCTGAACTGGATCACCCCGCACCAGAAGTGGGGCATCCACAGCACCTACAGCGACAACCTGCTGATGCTCACCCTGAGCCGTGGCGGACCGATTGTCTGGCTCTCGGAAATCGACGCACAGCGCGCCGGCATCGAGGACAACGACTGGATCGAGTGCTTCAACGCCAACGGTGCGCTGACTGCCCGTGCGGTGGTCAGCCAGCGGGTCAAGGAGGGCATGGTGATGATGTACCACGCCCAGGAACGGATCGTGAACGTACCCGGTTCGGAAACCACCAAGACCCGCGGCGGCCATCACAACTCGGTGACCCGCGTGGTGCTCAAACCGACCCACATGATCGGCGGCTATGCCCAGCAGGCCTATGGGTTCAACTATTACGGCACGGTCGGTTGCAACCGCGATGAATTCGTCGTGGTGCGCAAGATGGCCAAGGTCGACTGGCTCGACGGTTCGCGTGGCGATGAGTTGCCACGTCCGCTGCCGACCGAGATGGAATAAGGAGTGCTGTCATGAAGATCCGTTCACAAGTTGGCATGGTCCTGAATCTGGACAAATGCATCGGCTGCCACACCTGTTCGATCACCTGCAAAAACGTCTGGACCAGCCGTGAAGGCATGGAATACGCCTGGTTCAACAACGTCGAAACCAAGCCCGGTGTCGGTTACCCGAAAGAGTGGGAAAACCAGGACAAATGGAAAGGCGGCTGGGTGCGCAACGCCAACGGCAGCATCAACCCGCGTATCGGCGGCAAGTTCCGGGTACTGGCGAACATCTTCGCCAACCCTGACCTGCCAGGCCTTGACGACTATTACGAGCCGTTCGACTTCGATTACCAGCACCTGCATACCGCGCCACTGGGCGACCACCAGCCGACGGCGCGGCCGCGCTCGCTGGTGTCGGGCAAGCGCATGGAAAAGATCGAATGGGGCCCGAACTGGGAAGAGATTCTCGGTACCGAGTTCGCCAAGCGCCGCAAGGACAAGAACTTCGACCAGATCCAGGCCGACATCTACGGAGAGTACGAAAACACTTTCATGATGTACCTGCCGCGCCTGTGCGAGCACTGCCTGAACCCGGCGTGTGCGGCGTCGTGCCCGAGCGGGGCGATCTACAAGCGCGAGGAAGACGGCATTGTCCTGATCGACCAGGAGAAGTGCCGCGGCTGGCGCATGTGCATCAGTGGCTGCCCGTACAAGAAAATCTACTTCAACTGGAAAAGCGGCAAGTCCGAGAAGTGCATCTTCTGCTACCCACGGATCGAAGCCGGGATGCCGACTGTTTGCGCCGAGACCTGTGTCGGACGTATCCGCTACCTCGGCGTGCTGCTGTACGACGCTGACCGCATCAGCGAAGTGGCGAGCACTGCCAACGAGCATGACCTGTACGAGAAGCAACTGGAGATCTTCCTTGATCCCAACGACCCGGCAGTGATTCGCCAGGCCCTGAAAGATGGTGTGCCGCAGTCGGTGATCAACGCTGCGCAACGTTCGCCGGTGTACAAGATGGCCGTGGACTGGAAGCTGGCGCTGCCGCTGCACCCTGAGTACCGCACGCTGCCGATGGTCTGGTACGTACCGCCACTGTCGCCGATCCAGAACGCCGCCGCTGCGGGCACCGTGGGCATGAACGGGGTGATCCCGGATGTCGACAGCCTGCGCATTCCGCTGCGTTACCTGGCCAACCTGCTCACTGCCGGCGACGAGAAACCGGTCAAGCGTGCGCTCAAGCGCCTGCTGGCGATGCGCGCCTACAAACGCTCCGAACAGGTTGAAGGCGTACAGGACCTGCAGGTGTTGAAAGACGTTGGCTTGAGCGTGAACCAGGTCGAAGAGATGTACCGCTACCTGGCCATCGCCAACTATGAGGACCGCTACGTGGTGCCGAGCGCGCACCGTGAAGAGGCGATGAGCGACGCCTTCGCCGAACGTTCCGGTTGCGGCTTCAGCTTCGGCAGCGGCTGCAGCGGCAGCTCCGACACCAACATGTTCGGCGCCAAGAAGGCCAACCGCCGCGACATCCTCAAAACCGTACAGTTGTGGGAGGACTGAGCATGCGCATCCTAAAAGTGATTTCGCTGCTGCTTGATTACCCGACCGAGAACCTGGTCGCCGGCCGCGACGAACTGGAGCAGGCGATTCTCCAGGCGCGGGAAATCAGCCCGCGTCAGCGCGGTGCGCTGTTCGAGTTGCTGGAGCTGATCTGCAACAACGACCTGATGGATGGCCAGGAGCACTACGGCGCGCTGTTCGGCCGTGGCCGGGCGCTGTCGCTGCTGCTGTTTGAACACGTGCATGGCGAGTCGCGCGACCGTGGCCAGGCCATGGTCGACATGCTCGCCCAGTATGAAGAGGCGGGCTTTGCCATCGGCGTCAAGGAGCTGCCGGACTACATCCCGCTGTACCTGGAATACCTCTCGACCCGCGAAGACCTCGAGGCCCGTGAGGGCCTGGCCGATGTCGGGCACCTGCTGGCCCTGCTCGCCGCGCGTCTGGAGGAGCGCGAGAGCGCCTACGCCAGTTGCTTCCGCGCGCTGTTGCAGATCGCCGGTGCCGAACCGCACCAGGCCGTGGCCGACCTGCGTGAGCAGGTCGCCGCCGAGCAACGCGACGACTCCCTCGAAGCCCTGGACAAGATCTGGGAAGAGGAGGCCGTGGACTTTCTCAAGGCCGAGCAGCAGGAGCGTTGCAGCGCAATGCCAAGTGCGCCGGGCAAGGCCCGCGAAGAAAGCGCGGTACCGCTGCACTGGGTTGATTTTCAGCATCAAGGGCAGGCGAGCGCGCCGGCCGGGGAGGTGGGCAATGTCTAAATGGAATCTGTTGGCGTTCGGGGTATACCCCTATATCGCCCTGGCGATTTGCCTGCTGGGCAGCTGGGCGCGTTTCGACCTGTCGCAGTACACCTGGAAAGCCAGTTCCAGCCAGATGCTCTCCAGTCGCGGCATGCGCGCGGCGAGCAACCTGTTTCACGTTGGCGTGCTGTTCGTCCTGGCCGGGCACTTTGTCGGCCTGCTGACTCCGGCTTCGGTTTATCACCATGTGATCAGCACCGAGAACAAGCAACTGCTGGCGATGGTCTCCGGCGGCTTTTTCGGCCTGCTGTGCCTGATCGGGCTGATTATGCTGATCCACCGGCGCCTGACCGATGCGCGGGTTCGCGCCACGTCTAACACCTCGGACATCCTGATCCTGGTGGTGCTGCTGGCGCAGCTGGTGCTCGGTTTGCTGACCATCGTTGCCTCCACCGGACACATGGACGGCTCGGTGATGGTGATGCTCGCTGACTGGGCACAGAACACCGTGCTGTTGCGTCCGGTAGAGGCTGCGGCGGCGATTGCCCCGGTGAGCCTGGTGTACAAACTGCACGTGTTCCTGGGTCTGACCCTGTTCGTGCTGTTCCCCTTCACCCGCCTGGTACACATCGTCAGTGCACCGGTCTGGTACCTGGGACGGCGCTATCAAATCGTTCGGCAGAAAATCTGAGGAGACGATCATGTCAAGCGGATGTGGATGTGGCGGCGGTAATGGTGGTGGCGGTGGTTGCGCCTCTTCAACGGTGATTGAACCCGAGCTGGCGGTAGAGGCGGTGGCGGTCGAAGTCCCCGCGCAACTGATCGCCAGCAGCGAACAGGAATGGCCGATCATCAGCGTCAATGCGGTGCCGGTCAGCCCTCAGGCCATGGCCCAGGAGCTGCAGTATCACCCGGCAGCCGATCGCGAGGAGGCGCTGTTCATGGCCGCCCGCGCCCTGGTGATCCGCGAGCTGCTGCAGCAGCGGATCGCCGAGCTGGGCCTGTCGTTGCAGGTCGGTGCTGGCGAGAACGAAGAGGAAGCGGCCACGCGCTTGCTGCTGGAGCGTGAAGTGAAGGTGCCCGAGTGTGACGAGGCTACCTGCCTGCACTACTACGACAGCAACCGCGGGCGCTTTCACAGCGCGCCGTTGCTGGCGGTGCGGCACATTCTGCTCGAATGTGCCCCGGACGATGCCGAGGCGCGCAGCCTGGCGCTGGTACAGGCCGAGATCCTGCAACAGCGCCTGGCGCAATTCCCCGAGCAGTTTGCCGAAATCGCGCTGAAGTACTCGGCTTGCCCATCGAAGGCGCAGGGCGGTGAACTGGGGCAGATCAGCAAGGGCCAGACGGTCCCGGAGCTGGAGCGGCAGCTGTTCACCCTGGCCCCGGGGCTGGCCGACAAACCGCTGGAAAGCCGCTATGGCTGGCATGTACTGAGCGTCGATCAGCGTATCGAAGGGCAGCAGTTGCCCTACGAGGCGGTCGCCACGGCAATTCGTACCCAGCTGCAACAAGGTGTCTGGCAGAAGGCGGTGGTGCAGTACCTGCAGACCCTGATCGGCGCTGCGGATATTCGCGGCATCCAGCTACAGGGCGCCGATTCGCCGCTGGTGCAGTAATCAGGTAGACAAGGGGAATGTGATGAGAACGGTGATGCAGGATGGATTCGGACGGCAGATCGACTATCTGCGTATGTCAGTGACCGATCGTTGTGATTTTCGCTGTGTGTACTGCATGGCCAAGAACATGACCTTCCTGCCGCGCCAGCAGGTACTCACCCTGGAGGAACTGCAGCGCCTGGCAACGCTGTTCGTCGGCCAGGGCGTGCGCAAGATCCGCCTGACCGGAGGGGAGCCGTTGATCCGTCCGGGGATTGTCGATCTGTGCCGTCACATTGCCGCCTTGCCGGGCTTGCGCGAGCTGGTGATGACCAGCAATGGCTCACAGCTGCAACGCCTGGCGCGGCCGCTGGTGGACGCCGGGGTCAAGCGCATGAACATCAGCCTCGACAGCCTGGACGCCGAGCGTTTCCGTGCGATCACCCGCAACGGTGATCTTGCGCAGGTGTTGCGGGGAATCGAAGCGGCAAGCACGGCCGGCTTCGAGCGGATCAAGCTCAACTGTGTGGTGATGAAGGGGCGCAATTTCGATGAGGTGTTGCCGCTGGTGCAGTACGCCATCGATCTGGGCATCGACATCACCTTCATCGAAGAAATGCCCCTGGGGGAGGTGGGGCGTTCGCGTGGCGAGTCGTTCTGTTCCAGTGACGAGGTACGGGCGCTGATCGCCGGTCGCCATGCCTTGCTCGACAGTGCCGAGAACAGCGGCGGGCCGGCGCGTTATGTGCGTCTGGCGCAGCATGCGGATACCCGTATCGGCTTTATTTCGCCCAACAGCCACAACTTCTGTGCCAGCTGCAACCGGGTACGGATGACGGTGGAGGGGCGCTTGCTGTTGTGCCTGGGGCAAGAGGATTCGCTGGACCTGCGCGGCTTGTTGCGCCGTTATCCGCTGGATGACCAGCCGATTGTCCATGCGCTGCTGCAGGCCTTGCGCGGCAAGCCGTTGCGGCATGATTTCGATGCCGGGGGAGAGGTGCAGATTTTGCGCTTCATGAATATGAGCGGCGGCTAGTCTTCAAATCCACACCATTCCTGTAGGAGCGGATTCATCCGCGATGGGGCGCAGCGCGGCCCCAGAAGATGGGCCTGCTACGCAGTCCATCGCGGATGAATCCGCTCCTACAACATCCAGTCAAAGTACCTGCCATCCTTGATATCAATCAATTTCCTTCCGCGTGTTTCCCCGTAGCCTGCACTGCATATTGTGTTTTCAGATAAATAAACATCTATATGTAGTGTTTGGGGGACTAATGCACAGTACGTTGAACAAGCGCGACGGCAGTCTGGCCGCTTTCGATGCCGACAAGATTCGCCGGGCGTTGATCGCCGCCGGCAAGGCCACAGGCGAGTACGCCGAAGCCGAGGCCGAAGGTCTGCTGGCGGCGGTGCTGGCGCACCTGGAGGGCTTTTCGCAGCTGCACGTCGAGCAGATCCAGGACCGGGTCGAACGGGTGCTGATGGACGCCGGGCATTTCCTCTCGCTGCGCGCCTATATCGTCTACCGCGAGCAGCATGGGCGCTTGCGTCGCGACCGCAAGACCCTGGTCGAGGTGGCGACCTCGATGAACGAGTACCTCAATCGCGAAGACTGGCGGGTGCAGGCCAATGCCAACCAGGGCTATTCGCTGGGCGGGCTGGTGCTCAACGTTTCTGGCAAGGTCACTGCCAACTACTGGCTCGATGAGGTCTACAGCGAAGCCATCGGCCGTGCCCACCGCGACGCCGACCTGCATGTTCACGACCTGGACATGCTCGCTGGCTACTGTGCCGGCTGGTCGCTGCGCACACTGTTGCACGAAGGCCTCAATGGCGTACCCGGACGGGTCGAGGCCGGACCGCCGAAGCACCTGAGCAGCGCCCTGGGGCAGATGGTCAATTTCCTTGGCACGTTGCAGAACGAATGGGCCGGGGCCCAGGCCTTCAGTTCCTTCGATACCTACCTGGCACCCTATGTACGCAAGGACCGACTCAGCTATGAGGACGTGCGCCAGGCCATCCAGGAGTTCATCTACAACCTCAACGTCCCCTCGCGCTGGGGTACGCAAACGCCCTTCACCAACCTGACCTTCGACTGGGTCTGCCCGGAGGACCTGCGCGAGCAGATCCCGGTGATCGGTGGTGAGGAGATGCCCTTTGCCTACGGTGAGCTGCAGGCCGAAATGGACCTGCTCAACCGCGCTTACATCGAAGTGATGCAGGCCGGCGATGCCAAGGGCCGGGTGTTCACCTTTCCGATCCCGACCTACAACATCACCCACGATTTCCCCTGGGACAGCGACAACGCCGAACGCCTGTTCGAGATGACCGCGCGCTACGGCCTGCCGTATTTCCAGAACTTCCTCAACTCCGACATGCTGCCCAACCAGGTGCGTTCGATGTGCTGCCGCTTGCAGCTGGATGTGCGTGAACTGCTCAAGCGTGGCGGTGGACTGTTCGGTTCGGCAGAGCAGACCGGCTCGCTGGGCGTGGTGACCATCAACTGCGCACGCCTGGGCTATCTGTTCAAAGGCGATATCAGCGGCCTGCTGCAGCGCCTGGATACGCTGATGGAACTGGCCATGGAAAGCCTGGAGGTCAAGCGCAAGGTGATCCAGCACCACATGGATGCCGGTTTGTACCCCTACACCAAGCGCTACCTGGGCACCTTGCGCAACCACTTCTCCACCATTGGCGTTAACGGCCTGCACGAGATGCTGCGCAACTTCAGTGACGACCAGATGGGTCTGCACACCGAGCAGGGGCGGCGCTTTGCCTTGAACCTGCTGGACCATGTGCGCGCCACCCTGGTGCGCTTCCAGGAGGAGAGCGGACACCTCTACAACCTCGAAGCGACTCCGGCGGAAGGCACCACCTACCGCTTCGCCAAGGAAGACCTCAAGCGCTATCCCGACATTCTTCAGGCCGGCTGCGCGCAGGCGCCGTACTACACCAATTCGTCGCAGTTGCCGGTGGGCTACACCGATGACCCGTTCGAGGCGCTGGAGCTGCAGGATGAACTGCAATGCAAGTACACCGGCGGCACGGTGCTGCACCTGTACATGGCCGAACGGATTTCCTCGGCTCAGGCCTGCAAACAGCTGGTGCGCAAGGCCCTGGGACGCTTCCGTCTGCCTTACCTGACCATCACCCCGACCTTTTCCATCTGCCCGGTACATGGCTATCTCGATGGCGAACACGAGTTCTGCCCGAAATGCGACGAAGTCCTGTTGCTGGCGCAGCAGGCGGGCACGGTTCACTGATTTCGTTTTCCCAACCGCAAGGAGCTTCATCATGACTGCACTGCAAACCCTGCCTGTGGCGCAACGCCAACGCTGCGAAGTCTGGACCCGGGTGATGGGCTATCACCGGCCAGTGTCGGCGTTCAATCCGGGCAAACAGTCCGAGCACCGCGAACGCCAGCATTTCACCGAGGGCGCGGCAACGGCCGGGCATCCATGAGTCGAGCGCTACGGGTCGGGGGCATGGTGCCCCTGACCACCCTCGACTATCCGGGCAAACTGGCCTGCGTGTTGTTCTGCCAGGGTTGTGCCTGGCGTTGTCGTTACTGCCATAACCCGCAATTGATCCCGCCGCGCGGTAGCCAGGAGCTGCCCTGGAGTCAGGTGCTGGAGTTCCTCCAGCGCCGCCAGGGTTTGCTTGACGCCGTAGTGTTCAGTGGCGGCGAAGCGACCTTGCAGGACAGCCTGCCCGAGGCCATGGCCGAAGTCCGGCAACTGGGCTTTGGCGTCGGCCTGCACAGTGCCGGGATCAAGCCGCAGGCGTTCGCCCGGGCACTGCCGGGAGCCGACTGGGTCGGTTTCGACGTCAAGGCGTTGGCCGAGGAGTGCGCGCTGATTACCCGGGTCAAAAGCAGCGGGGTGGCCAACTGGCGCAGCCTGGATCTGCTGCTGGCCAGTGGCGTGGATTATGAATGCCGGACCACCGTGCATTGGCAGTTGATCGACCCCGCAAGGCTGTTGACCCTGGCCGAGCGTTTACGCGAGCGCGGGGTTGAGCATTTTGTCGTGCAGCCGGTACGCACCACGCAGATGCTCGATGCCAACCTGGCAAGGGTCTCGGCGCAACCGGCCTTGCCTGCACTATGGGACACCCTCGGCAGCATGTTTCCAGTGTTTGAAGTGCGCGGCTAGAAGGCCGCGCCCATCAATCCCTAGAGCCAACCCCAGAACTGCAACCACCAGCCATAACCCGCTGCAGCAATGGCTGCCAGCAGACACAGGCTGGCAGCGCTTCGCCGGAGCAAGGTGGCCTCCTGGCAAGCCAGCAGTTTCCAGCCAAGCAAGGCACTCCAGGCCATGGCCGCGATCAAGAATGTGGCCCTGGCCGGTTGTACCCATTCCAGCAGCAGCCCTTCATAGCGCAACAGCTTCACCGTGGTGGCCGACAAGCCGAGAAACAGCCCGGCTCCGCCCAGAGGTGTAAGGGCCAGGCTCAGGGCGCCATAGAGGTCAGGCGTACCCACCAGGCGTGCTGCCAGTCGCAGCAAGCACCACAAGCTGCCGCCCAGGATCAGGGCGCAAGCGCTCAGGTACACAACGATACTGAAGCCGTCGAGCCAGCTGAAACTGTCGTTGAGCTGCGGGTAATGGGTGAGCAGCCACCAAGGAGCGTTGTCCTGCAAAGGCCAGAGCACATCGTGCTGCACCAGCCATTGCGCCAACTGTTGTTTGAGGGCGATGAACCAGGGGCTTACTGTCCACTGGAACGCTCCCATGGCCAGGCCTATGACGCCGAACAGCAGCAGGCGGCTATCCCACGGGGAGGGTGTGCGGGTGGCCGCATGGAGGATTTCTTCGTTGCTGGAGCGGGCAATCAGTTGCACGGCGCCACGTTGTCCGCTGCAGCGGCCACAGGCGTGGCAGTCACTGGCGCCCTGCAGGCGGCGGATGTCCAGAAGCGGCGCACAGTTGGGCGGGGGCAGGCGCGGAGCGGCGTTGTCCTTCCAGCGTTGTTCATCGACCTGAAAGTGCACGGGCGCGAGGCGGGCGAGCAGGGCAAAGACGCCGCTGACGGGGCACAGGTAGCGACACCAGACGCGCTTGCCACGGGCAAACAGCAAACCGATGGCAACCGCTGCCAGCGTGGAACCGCCCAGAATCAGCAATGCCGCCTGGGCGTAGTCGTAGACGCTGATCAGCTGGCCATAAAGAGTCGTCAGACAAAACGCCAGGGTGGGCCAGCCGCCCCAGCGCATCCAGCGCGGCACGCCCATGCCCTTGCCATACTGGCTGGCCCATTCGCTCAGCGATCCTTCCGGGCACAGCACGCCGCACCAGAGCCTGCCGAACAGCACGATCGACAGCAGCACGAACGGCCACCAGATACCCCAGAACAGGAACTGCGCGAACAGGGTCAGGTTGTCCAGCATCCGCGCCTGGCTGGCGGGTACCGGCAGCATGGCCGGCAGCACCAGCAGCAGGGCGTAGAACAGCACGATCATCCACTGCAGGGTACGGATCACCCCGGCATGGCGGCGCATGCCGTCACCGAATCGTAGCAACCAGCGATTGTGCAGGCTCAGGCTGGACATGCGGCGTTGCCTGTTCTGCGCTGGAGCAGCCAGCAGCCGACACTCAGCCAGTAGCCGCTGAGCACCAGCAGGGTCAGGGCGCTGGGGCTGGCCCGGTAGCCGGCAAACCCGGCAAGAAAGGCGCCCAGGCCCTGGCTGTCATTGAGTAGCCAGCTGCTGTCCCAGAGTGCATCGCCCGCCAGGGTATACGCCATCTCCGGCAGGTCCATGGCGAGCAACTGGCCACCGACCCGCTCCGTCGCACTGACCAGCAAGGCCGCCGCGAGCAGTAGCAACACCGCCTCACTCAGGCCAAAGAAATGTCGCCATGAAATGAAGCGTCGACTGCTGTGCAACAGGGCGATGGTCAGCGCTGACAGCAACAGCCCGGCCAGGCCCCCGATGGCAAACTGAAGCAGTTGCGCGCCGTGCAGACGCGCGCCGGCACCATAGAGAAAGACCACGGTTTCACTGCCTTCGCGGCTGACCGCAAGCATGGCCAGCAGTAACAGCCCGAGGCCGCCCTGGCGCGCCAGTTGCTGGTCGGCGTGGCGCCTCAGGTCATTCTTGAGTGTGCGTGCGTGACGGTGCATCCAGGCGACCATCTGCACCATCAACACGCTGGCCACCAATGCCAGGCCGGCCTGGAACCATTCGCTGGTGGCACCGCTCATGGCGTCGCCAGCAAACAGGATCAACAGCGCCAGCAAACCCGAGAGCAGCAAGCCCAGGGCGACACCCGTCCACAGGTACTTGAGCAGGCGCTGGCCGTACTGCTGCTGGCTGGTCCAGGCCTGGAGGATACCGATCACCAGCAGCGCCTCGACGCTTTCGCGCCAGACGATAAACAGTGCTTGATTCATCAAGACTCCCTGCACATCCCGGCTACTGCGCGAGGATGGCGCCCTCGGGCAGTTGCGGATTGAATTCGTCGAAGAACGGGTAGCGGCCGGGCCTGAGCGGGTGAATGACGACAAAGCTCGTCACCCCCGGTGACAGTACTTTTTCCACCCGCAGCGGCGTGCTTTCAAACTCCGCCGGGCCTTCTCCCTGGTTCTTCAGGACGATCTTGAAGCGTTGGCCAGCCGGGACTTCCAGCACGGCGGGGGTGAACTGTCCGTCTTGCAGGATCAGCTCGTAGCTGGGCAGCGGGGCCGCCATCAGGGCGCTGGCTGCGCCACTCAGGATCAACCCGGCCAGGCGTTGGTGGATGCGCGCGTTCATTCAATAACCGCCTTTCTTGCCTATACCGGCGTAGACGAACTCATAGTGCAGTTCGCAGCGCTCGAACCAGGGCTGCACGCCGGTTTCCTTGTCGGTGTGGCGCCCCAGCGAGCCATGCCCGCCTGGTGGCAGCAGGGTGAAGGTCAGCTGGTATTTGCCCGGCCCCTGCAGCTTGACGTTGTCGCCATAGTGCGGACCGTCGTTGGCGACCATGGCATGGAAGTCACCGCTGATGGGCGTGTCGCTGCCTTGCTTTTGCAGGCTGAAGGCGACATTGAGATAGGGCACGAAACTGCCTTCCTGAAAGCCCTGGCGGTTGTCTTCGGTGGCGCGGATATCGGCTTCCAGATGGATATCGGAGTCGGCGGTGGCGCGCATCATGCCGGCCGGTGCCATTTCGATCGGTTGCAGGTACACCGCCGCGACTTCCAGGCCGGGACACAGTTGCGGTTCGCCGATGGGGTATTCCTTGGCCTGGGCCAGCGGAGTGATCAGGAGCAAGGCGAGTGACAGCGAGAAGGGGGTACGCATGACGACTTCCTGGGTACTGACGAGTGGGAGCCCGAGTCTAGGAAGCTTGCGCGTGAATAATAATGATTATTATCAATTTTAACCGTGATCCATCGCTGCCCTTGATCTGCATCAAGGGTAAAGCCGTACCGAGGGACTAACGTGGAAGCTCGCCCATAGCCTGCCTGGGGAATTTCATGGCCAAGCCTTTTCCCGTCAGCCCCAAGCACCCCGAACGTATCTGCTGGGGGTGCGACCGTTACTGTGCGGCGAACGCCCTGGCCTGTGGCAATGGTGCCGACCGGACCATGCACCCGGTAGAGGTGTTCGGTGAAGACTGGAACACGCCGGGTGATTATGGCCTGGGCTCGCCTGACACCACGGATAGCGTTCGGGAACAAGGGCCCGCTTGAGTTGTTATGGCAATCGCAGGGCCGGCCCCGCGATTGACCCACCCCGTCAGAACATGTGCTGACGCTTGTCCAACTGCTGATCGACCAGCCACTTGCCATGGGCAAGCGACGCATGCTGGGCCTTTTCCAGGTCAGCCAGGAAAGCCATTTTTACCGGCAGCGACAAACGTCGACTGGTGTGGCCCTCGGGATCGGTAATCAGGCAACCGGCGGCAAACGGGGTAGGGATGCCCTCGTGGGTTTCGACGCTGGCGGTAATGGTGTGATTGCGATGCACGCATTGCAGGGTTTTCATCGTCCTGACCTCACTGCTGTGATATCGAAAGTTCGTCGTGGTTAAACGCTCCTCGCTCAGGGTGCAGTCTGGGCTGCTCTTTCCCGTATACCACAGCACTGGCCCAGGGTGACCTGGGCCGACGAACGTAACGCCTCAGCGGAACGCCGGCACTACCTCGTTGATGAACAGCTGCAGAGACTTTTTCTTCTCGGCATGCGGCAGGCTGTTGTCGCACCAGAAACTGAACTCATCCACGCCCAGCTCCTGGTAGTAGCGGATGCGCGCGATGATCTCTGCGGGGGTGCCGATCATGGTGTTCTTGCGAATGCTCTCCAGCTCGAACTCCGGGCGCTCCTTGAATTTCTCTTCCGGGCTCGGGGCCAGGAAGCCATTGACCGGCACCTGCTTGTTGCCGAACCAGGCGTCGAAGGTGCGGTAAAAGCGCGAAATGGCCTGGGCACCGACTTTCCAGCCGTCGCGGTCGTCGGCACTGTGGACATGGGTGTGACGCAGCACCATCAGTTGCGGGCGCGGTACGTCAGGGTTGTTGGCCAGCGCCGCGTCGAACTTGTTCTTCAGGTCGAGGACTTCCTCGTCACCTTTCATCAAGGGGGTGACCATGACGTTGCAGCCGTTTTTGACCGCGAAGTTGTGTGAGTCCGGGTCGCGGGCAGCGATCCACATCGGCGGCATCGGCTTTTGTATCGGCTTGGGTACGCAGGTGGAGGTCGGGAATTTCCAGACATCGCCGTCATGGGCGTAGTCGCCCTGCCACAGGGCTCGGACCACCGGCACCATCTCGCGCAGAGCCTGGCCACCTTCGGAAGCCGGCATGCCGGCTGCCATACGGTCGAACTCGAACTGGTAGGCGCCACGGGCCAGACCGACTTCCATGCGGCCGTTGCTGATCACATCCAGCAGGGCGCATTCGCCTGCCACCCGCAGCGGATGCCAGAACGGCGCGATGATGGTACCGGCGCCCAGGTGAATGGTGCGGGTACGCGCTGCCAGATAGGCCAGCAGCGGCATCGGGCTTGGCGAAATGGTGTATTCCATGGCGTGGTGTTCGCCAATCCATACGGTGCTGAAACCGCCGTCTTCGGCCATCAGGGTCAGTTCGGTCAGGTCTTCGAACAGCTGGCGGTGGCTGACCTGTTCATCCCAACGTTCCATGTGTACGAACAACGAAAATTTCATGACGCATTCCTCGGATCTTGTTGTAGGTCGCCTGTCGGACCAGGCGGTGTGACGCTCGACCTGCGCAATGCGCCTGTCGCAAGCATAGTGGCCTCAGGCAAACACCGGCAGTGTGGCCATCTTGCCGCGGCAGTACACCAGCGGGCTGGGTGCCTGCTCGGGGACGATGAGGTTCTTCACGGCACCGACCATGATGGCGTGGTCACCGCCTTCATACTCGCGCCACAGTTCGCACTCGATGATCGCGGTGGCGTTGGCCAGTAACGGATTGCCCAGCGCGCTCAGGGTCCACTCGATTCCTGCGGCCTTGTCCTTGCCTTTGCGTGCGAAGGCATAGGCTTCGGCCTGCTGGGCGCCGGACAGAAAGTGGATGGCGAAGCGCTTGTTGCGGATCAGTACCGGGTAGGAGTCGGCGCTGTAGTTGGGGCAGAACAGCACCAGCGGCGGCTCCATGGACAGCGAGCTGAAGGCGCTGGCGGTGAGACCGACGACCTGGCCGTCGTCGTCCAGCGTGGTGATGACGGTGACGCCGGAGGGGAAGGAGCCCAGGACGTTCTTATAGACAGTTGCGTCGATCATGGTGTGTTCCTCGGAGTGCGGCGTCGGCCGCTGTTCTTGTCTTGTGTGTCTGATGGTATACCGTAATACCTATATTGCAAGTGGAATTTACAGGGCGTGAGTTCACCCGATGAATGGGCTTAAGCCCCGTATTCATTGGGTTGCAGAGAAATTGAGCAGGTTTGGGGGCAGATAAAAAGCGGATCAGTTGCGGGTAAAACAAGCGGTTCAGTCTTGTGGAAATGTTGGAATACCATAATATGGTTCTCAGCTGAGAGGCCGCTTCGAGCACTCCGCGGCGGTTTCCTACAAAGATAAAAACAGAACCTTTCGAGCTTATTGCCCATGTCCCAGCCGTCTTCGCAACAACAGTTGATCGAAAACCATACGGTCGATTACGTACCGCCCGCCGAGCGTCATGGCAAGGCGCGCGATCTGTTTACCCTGTGGTTCAGCACCAACATCGCGCCCTTGCCGATCGTCACCGGGGCCATGGTTGTGCAGGTGTTTCACCTGAATCTGTTCTGGGGGCTGCTGGCGATTGTCATCGGACACCTGCTGGGCGGCATCGTGATTGCCCTGGCGTCGGCCCAGGGGCCGCAAATGGGCATTCCGCAGATGGTCCAGAGCCGTGGCCAGTTCGGCCGCTATGGTGCGCTGTTGATCGTGTTCTTCGCCGCCATCATCTATGTCGGCTTTTTCATTTCCAACATTGTCCTGGCCGGCAAGTCGATCCACGGCATTGCGCCAAGTGTGCCGATGCCGGCGGCGATCATTCTCGGGGCCTTGAGTGCCACGGCGATCGGGGTGATCGGTTATCGTTTCATCCATACCCTCAATCGCATCGGCACCTGGGTGATGGGCTCGGCGTTGCTGGCGGGCTTTGTCATGATGTTCGCCCAGGAGCTGCCGGCCGACTTCTACAGCCGCGGCGGGTTCAACCTTTCCGGGTGGGTCGCGACCTTGTCGCTGGGTGTGATCTGGCAGATCAGCTTCTCGCCCTACGTTTCGGACTACTCGCGCTACCTGCCCCGTGAAGTCGGCATTGCGCGACCGTTCTGGGCTACCTATTTCGGTGCCACCCTGGGCACCATCCTGTCCTTCAGCTTTGGCGTTGTGGCCGTGCTGGCGGTACCGGAGGGCACGGAAGCCATGGCCGCGGTCGAGCAGGCCAGCGGTTGGCTGGGGCCTGTGCTGATGATCCTGTTCCTGCTCAACATCATTAGCCACAACGCCCTTAACCTGTACGGCGCGGTGCTGTCCATCGTCACCTCGATCCAGACCTTTGCCAGTGCCTGGACGCCGAGCGTCAAGGTGCGGGTGATACTGGCCGGTGCGATTCTGCTCGGCTGCTGCCTGATGGCCCTGAGTGCCTCGGCGGATTTCATCTCGCACTTCATCGGCCTGATCCTGGCATTGCTGCTGGTGTTGGTGCCGTGGGCGTCGATCAACCTGATTGATTTCTATCTGATCAAGCGTGGTCGCTACGACATTGCGTCGATTTTCAGTGCCGATGGCGGGGTTTACGGGCGCTTCAATGCTCACGCGATCATTGCCTACGCTTGCGGCATTCTGGTGCAGTTGCCGTTTGCCAATACGTCGCTATATGTCGGGCCCTATGCCAACCTGGTGGAGGGGGCGGACCTGTCGTGGCTGGTGGGGTTGCTGGTGACGTGCCCGTTGTATTACTGCCTGGCTACGCGTGGGCAGTCGCGGGGGGTGGCAGGCAATGCGTGGGAGCTGCGATGAGGTCAGTGCAGCCTGTGCGTCTGGCGTCGCCTGGATGGCGGCCGCTTTGCGGCCGATCGCAGGCTAACGCCAACTTCTACAGGGTTATGCAGGGTGCGCTTAGAACTCGGTGGGCTGGATGATTTCAACCCAGTAGTCATCCGGGTCCTTGATGAACGCCAGGTGCTTCATGCGGCCGTCGCTCAGACGCTTCTGGAAGGTCACGCCCAGTTGCTCGAAGCGCTCGCAGGCAGCGCGGATATCCGGCACCGAGATGCAGATATGGCCAAAGCCGCGTGGATCAGTGTTGCCATTGTGGTAGGCAAACTCCGGATCGTTTTCGCTGCCATGGTTGTGGGTCAGTTCGAGGATGCCCGGAATCGACTTCATCCACTCGGTACGCTTGGCGGCGTCGGCAGGAATCTGCGCCTTGTCGACCAGGGCGAGGAAATACAGGCTGAACTCGGCCTCGGGGAAGTCACGCTTTTCCACCAGGCTGAATCCCAGTACGCGGGTGTAGAAGTCCAGGGACTTGGCAACATCCTTGACCCGCAGCATGGTGTGGTTGAAAACGAAATTCAGGGTCGCGGCATCCGGTTGCGCGGTGACACCAGGAAGGGTGTCGAGATGGTTCAGGCTCATGGGCACTCCGCTTGAAGAGGCTGGTACACGCAGTACCAGCAAAACAGTCAGGGCATCATGATACGGAACTGAAGCGATTGCGCAAACGAATTGCGCCCCGCCTTGAAGGGGCGGGGCGCAAGAATTAGAAGCCCGCCGAGGCGGGCGTATGGGGCGCTAGTCCGTTAGCAGCCTTCATCCTGAGCGAGTGGATGTGAAAAAAGTGTGAAGAACATTTTCACGAACGCAACCAGCTGTCGACGGTTTTCGCCCCGTACTGTTCTTTCCACGCCTTGAGCCCGCGGTGGTTGCCACCCTTGGTTTCGATCCGCTCGCCGGTATGCGGGTTTTCATACACTTTGACCACCCGTGCCCGGCGGGTTTTCGGTGCCGCTACCGCACCTTTTGCCACGGCTTTGGGGTCAAGAATGGAAATGATATCGCGCAGGTTCTTGCCGTAGCTGTTCATCAGGTCGACAAGTTTGCGTTCGAACTCGATTTCGCGCTTGAGGCCGGCGTCCTTTTTCAGCGCCTCCAGTTGCGCCATCTGTTCTTGAAGCGCTTTCTCGGCAGCACGAAACTCTGCAAGTCTGGACACTGTCATCACTCCTTTATGTCTGCAGTGGTCCGGCATGCGCAAAAACGAGGACTAACCTCAATAACGCCGCCAGCACTGGGTTGGGAACAACATCGCACTAATAAAGAGTGTAGTAGTCCCGAGGCAGTGGGTAAACATGGGAAATTTAACTTCGCTGCAATGGAACTTTCTTACTTGTCTGCGCGTTAATACGAAACAACTAGTCGGTTTCCCGGCGAGCGCCTTAGACAAAGGTCCAATGGCCCGTCCTAGAGCGCTTTCGAGATAATTTGCGGTCAGCCTCGAGCTTTATTGGCGCTGGATGCATTGCCGGTGCCTGGACGGCTGCCGGTTGTTTTTTGTCATTCTTTCGGATTGTGCTTCTCATGTTTGCCCCATTCCCCCTTGCACCCGGGCGCGGCCTTGCCGGCCTGCTTGCAATGTTGACTGCCGCTTCGACTCAGGCCGGTGGTTTTCTTGAAGACAGCAGTGCCAAAGTCGAAGCACGCAATGTCTATTTCAATCGCGATTTTCGCGATGGCCATGTCAGTTCCAGCCAGGGCGCTTCGAAACGCGAAGAATGGGCGCAGGGATTCATTCTCAATGTACAGTCCGGTTATACCCAGGGCCCTGTTGGCTTTGGTGTCGATGCTTTGGGCATGCTCGGGATCAAACTCGACTCCAGTCCGGCGGACAGCAACAGTGGCTTGATGCCGTCCAGTGGTCAGGATCCGCGCGAGTCGGTGGATCAGTACGCGAAACTGGGCCTGACCGCGAAAATGCGCTATTCGCAGACCGTGCTCAAGTACGGCTCGATGCTCCCGGACATGCCTTTGCTCAAGTACAACGACGGCCGCTTGTTGCCGACGATGTTCCAGGGCGCGATGCTCACTTCCGAGGAGATCAACAACCTCAAGTTCAGCGTTGCCCGTCTGGACAAGTACACCGCGCGCGATTCCACCGATCGCCAGGACATTCGCGTGCACTGCAAGAACAAGCGCTATGCCTGCAATATCACCGCCGATCATTTCGACATGGCCGGCGTCGATTACAGGTTCACCGAACGGCTAAGCGCCCAGTACCACGTGGCCAAGCTGGAAAACATCTACCGCCAGCACTTCCTCGGTGTGGTGGCCAGTCAACCGCTCAGCGTCGGCAGCCTGTCGGCCGACCTGCGGCTGATCAAGAGCGATGACATCGGCAATGCCCATGCCGGAGATATCGACCATCGCGCATTCAGCGGCATGCTCGGCTACAGCCTGGGCGGGCACAAGGTCAGCGCCGGCTGGCAGCGCATGTACGGTGAGAGCGCCATGCCGTACCTCGATGGCAGCAACCCGTATCTGGTCAACTACGCCCAGGTCAACGACTTCGCCGCCGCCCAGGAGCGTTCCTGGCAGTTGCGTTATGACTATGACTTCAAGGCGCTTGGCGTGCCTGGCTTGAGCTTCTTTACCCGCTACATCAATGGCGACCATATCAAGGTGCCGGGCAGCCTGGCCGAGGGTAAGGAGTGGGAGCGCGACAGCGAGCTCAAGTATCAGGTGCAGAGCGGCACCTTCAAGGATGTCAGCGTGCGCTTGCGTAACTCCACCTACCGCAGCAACTATGAAAAATGGGCGCGGGACATGGACGAAACGCGGGTGATCGTCAGCTACAACTTCTCGATCTGGTAAGCAGCGCATTGCCACTGCCCCTCGGCCGGTCGACAATGGCGACTGGCCGAGCCAGGGAATGAACTGTAATGAAACAGCTGCTGTTGATTGGAATCGGCCCGGGCAATCCGCGCCAGATTACGTTTGAGGCCGTCGATGCGCTCAATCGTGCGCAAGTGTTCTTCGTCCTCGACAAGGGCACCGTCAAGGACGAGTTGCTGCAACTGCGCAAGGGCATCCTCGAGCGCTACGTTCAACACGCGGATTACCGCCTGGTGCAGGTCGAGGATCCGCAACGTGACGGTGCTGCCAGCGACTATGTCGGAGCGGTGCATGACTGGCACCAGAAGCGCGCCACGCTCTACGCGCAACTGATCGAAAGCGAACTGGCCGAGGGCGAGTGTGGGGCTTTCCTGCTCTGGGGCGAGCCGACCCTGTACGACAGCACCTTGCGCATCCTCGATCTGGTTCAGGCCCGTGGCATTGGCATCGAGCTTGAGGTCATCCCCGGCATCAGCAGCGTCCAGGCCCTGGCCGCCCGTCATCGGATTGCCTTGAACCGTATCGGCGAGCCGCTGACCGTATTGCCCGGACGCCGTCTTGGCGAGCAAGCGCAGATCGACAACCTGGTGGTGATGCTCGATGGCCAATGCGCATTCGCAGCTCTGGACGATCCCGAACTGCTGATCTACTGGGGCGCCTACCTCGGTACGGCCGACGAGATCCTCATCGCCGGGCCGTTGCACGCAGTGCGCGCGCAGATTCTTGCGCAGCGCGAGCTGGCCCGCGCGCGCAAGGGCTGGATCATGGACACTTATCTGCTGCGTCGGCCGCTGTAGCCAGGCGGTTCTTCGCCTCGATCCATTGCGCCATGTACTGCGTGCTCTTGTGCTGGTGGTGGCGCAGCATCGCGCCGGTGAAGTTGAACAAGCGGTGCTGGTCGAGGTCGCTCAGGGCGTACTCGATGCGCTCCACCAGCGCGACGGCGTGCTGGCGCCGGTCATAGCGGGCCTTGAGCAGCTGTAACCCCTGCTGTTGCGCGTGTTGCCAGCGCGCCTGGTCGTTGTACAACTGCGCCGCGGCTTCGGCCAGCGCTTCGGCGGTGCTGGCCACGGCGCCGGGCCAGGGCAGGGCACCGTGCATGGCTTCGGCACCGATTGGCGTGGTCACGCTGGGGGTGCCACAGAGCATGGCGTCGGTCAGTTTGCCCTTGATTCCGGCGCCGAAACGCAGCGGTGCCAGGCAGATCCGCGCATTGCTCATCACCTCCAGGGCGTCTTCGGCCCAGTTCATGATGTGGAAGCCTTCAGCGGGTTTGTGCAGCGCCGTGGCTTTGGGCGGCGTGTAGGCACCGTAGATGTGCAGCTGGGCCTGGGGCAGGCGGCGGCGGATCATCGGCCACAGGGTGTTCTTCATCCACAGTACGGCATCCCAGTTGGGGGCGTGGCGGAAGTTGCCGATACTGAGGAAATGAGCACGCTCCTCATAAGGCTTGAACGCTTCGGCCGGCACGTCGACCATCAGCGGGCACCAGTGCAGCAGATGCTCGGGAACGCCGAAACCATTGATCAGCAGGTCGATCTCGATATCGGAGATCATCAGGCTCAGGTCACTGCGGTAGATGGCCGCCAGTTCGCGCAGGGTCAGGTCGGCGGTGGCCATCTGCCGATACAGCTCGGGGCCGGAGGTGTCGAACAGCGCGCGGAAATCATTGGGGTCGAGCCCTTCGATCAGGCGTCGGCGCAGCAACTGCTGACGGGCGTCACGCAGGCTCTGCAGGTCGGAGGTTTCCAGCACGCGCAAGGCATTGGGGCAGTGTTTCTCGACCCGCCAGCCGAACTGCTCTTCCATCATGAAACGGTCGAACAGCACCACATCCGGGGCCAATTCACTGACGAAGTGGTCGAAGCTGCTGTCATTGAGGGTAATGGCCTGTTCGGCGATGCCCAGTTCGGCAAGGTCTGCCTTGTGCTCGCCAACCGTCGCCGGGCTGCTGAAGGTCACGCGCCAGCCACGCTGCACGAAGCTTTCGAGGATCTGCATCATGTGCCCGCCGGCGGCCGAGGAGCGCGGTTCGGGCCAGACGTAACCGATGACCAGGACGTTGAGTGCGGGCTTGAGCATGAGCGGAAGAGGCCTTGGTAAAAGCGCCTATTCTACAATGATTTGCTCGCTGCAACGGTCGCCAGAATGCTTTGCACTTTGTCGCGCAACTGATCGATGCTGAACGGCTTGCCGATCAGGTGCATACCCTCCGGCACCTGGACATTGTCACCGAAGCCACTGGCGAACAGGATCGGCAGCAAAGGCCTGGCCGCTTGTGCCTTGATCGCCAGTTCCTTGCCGTCCATGTCCGGCAGGCCGATATCGGTCATCATCAGGGTCAGCGTTTGCTCAGGATCCTGGAGGATCTGCAAGGCGCTCTCGGCGTCCTTGGCCTCGACCACCGCATAGCCCAGCGCTTCAAGCACCTCGACGATGAGCATGCGCACGATGGCGTCGTCTTCGACAACCAGCAGGGGCGGGGCGAGGGAGGGCATGGGGCGGGTCCTGTACAAATGTCTATACCTACTCTGTACGCCGGGTGCCGTCAGAAGTTCCCTGCGTGTTCTGCAGAATAACGATCTGCACATCCGCAGGGAACGATTCTCGGTCAGGTGTCTCAAATGCTGGCTAAATGCCCTGTCGGAATTGGCAAAGCTGTTTAGACTCAGGGTATAAAATAGAACAATTACTCGAATATTCCGCCACACTCTTTCGTTTGATTCACTTGCTCGGACCTTTTGAGATGATCCAACCAGCCTCGATAGATCAGCAAAGCTTTCGCAAGTTGCTGAGCCGTAACATCGGCCTGCCTCTGGGGGTCGGCCTGCTCAGCGCTGTGGTGTTCGTGGCGATGATCAGCTATCTGTTGTCGTCGATCCAGTGGTTGCAACATACCGATCGGGTGATCAACAACGCCAACGAGACGATCAAACTGTCCATCGATATGGAAACCGGCATGCGCGGTTTTCTGATCACCGGTGACGAACGCTTTCTTGAGCCCTATGAGGTGGCCAAGCCGCAAGTGTTGTCGGCGCTGAAGGACTTGCAGCAGTTGGTGAAGGACAACCCGCAGCAAGTGGACCGGCTTGACCGGATCAGAGGCCTGCAGCAGGAGTGGAATGCTTTTGCCGGCGAGATGATCAGCCTGCGCCGCCAGGTAGCGGACTACAGCGAGCCGATTCGCAGTGGCCGCGGCAAGCGTATCACCGATGAAATCCGTAAGGAGTTCGACGCCTTCATCGGCATGGAACAGCAACTGCGCCACGCCCGCAGCGAACAGGTCAGCAGCCTCACGGTGGTGGCGATTTGCGTCTACCTGATATTCATCATCCTGCTCAGTGCCTTGCTGGCGTTTCTGGGGCGGCGTGATCTGCTGGCGCTGTCGGCGAGCTACACCAGCAACCTGCAAGCCCAGCAGCGTTCGACCCAGCGCCTGGAACAACAAGCCTGGTTGCGCACCGGCCAGACGAAACTGGCCGAGGCGGTACTCGGCCAGCTGACATTGCCCATGCTCGGCAACAATATCCTGCGGTTTTTCGCCGACTACCTCGGCTGTGTGGTTGCAGCGGCTTATGTGCGAGATGAACACGGTGGCCTGCGTCGGGTCGCGACGTACGGGTTATCCGCCGAGCAGCAGGCCCGCGAGCAGGTGGTCGGGGCGCACGAAGGCCTGCTCGCGCAAGCCGTGATCCAGGGGCGCCTGTTGCGTCTTGACGAGGTGCCCGAGGACTACTTCAAAGTGAGCTCCGGTCTCGGTGAAGGTTTACCGCGCAGTGCGCTGGTGATGCCGGCCAGTAACGACGGGCAGATCAATGGCGTGGTCGAACTGGGCTTTTTGCGTCCATTGACCGATCGCGACATCGAACTCCTCGAACTTGTCGCAGACAACCTCGGCACCTCTATCGAGAGCGCGCGCTACCGCCAGCGTCTGCAGGAAGTGCTGGCCGAAACCCAGCAGCTTAACGAAGAGCTGCAGGTGCAACAGGAAGAGTTGAAAACTGCCAACGAAGAACTCGAGGAGCAGTCGCGGGTGCTCAAGGAGTCCCAGGCCCATCTTGAAACCCAGCAGGCCGAACTCGAACAGACCAATGAGCAACTGGCCGAACGCACCGAAGCCCTGGCCGAGCAGCGCGATGTCCTGGACCGCAAGAATGGCGAATTGAACCAGGCGCAGATCGAACTGGAGGCGCGTGCCGAAGCGCTGCAGCGGTCCAGCAAGTACAAGTCCGAATTCCTCGCCAACATGTCCCATGAGTTGCGCACACCGCTCAACAGTTCGCTGATTCTGGCCAAGCTGCTGGCGGAGAATGCCCAGGAAAACCTCAGCGAGGATCAGGTCAAGTTTGCCGAGTCGATCTACTCGGCGGGCAACGATCTGCTCAACCTGATCAACGACATTCTCGACATTGCCAAGGTCGAGGCCGGCAAGCTCGAAGTGCGCCCGGAAACCACCCAGGTGGCACGCCTGACCGAAGGCTTGCAAGCCCTGTTCGAGCCGTTGGCCAGCGAGAAACAGCTGAACTTCAGCGTGGTCATCGAACCCCAGGTACCCGCGACCCTGTACACCGATCGCCAGCGCCTGGAGCAGATTCTCAAGAACCTGCTGTCCAACGCCGTGAAGTTCACCGAGGCTGGCCAGGTCAGCCTGACGGTGGGCTGCCAGCCCGGTGTCGGCATTGTCTTCGCGGTGCGCGACAGTGGTATTGGCATCGCTGCCGACCAGCAACAGAGTATCTTCGAAGCCTTCCACCAGGCCGATGGCACCACCAACCGCCGCTATGGCGGTACTGGCCTTGGGCTGTCGATCTCGCGTGACCTGGCGCAGTTGCTCGGTGGCCAGATCAGCGTGGACAGCAGCTTGGGCAAGGGCAGCGTGTTCAGCCTGATCCTGCCGGAACGTTACGAACCGATCATTGATCAGGCACCGGCGGTAGTGGTCAATCCAGCTCATGCCGCGCTGGTTGAGCCAGAACCGCAAGCGGCGCTCAACGCCGTTGTGGTCCCGCGCAGTAAACTGCCGTTTGCTGACGACCGTGAGCTGGCCCCGTTCAGTAATCGCTGCATTCTGGTGATCGAGGATGAGCCGAATTTCGCCCGCATTCTTTTTGATCTTGCCCATGAGCTGGGTTACAGCTGCCTGGTCGCCCAGGCGGCCGACGAAGGCTTCGAGCTGGCCGCAGGGTTCATCCCCGACGCGATCCTGCTGGACATGCGCCTGCCGGATCACTCTGGCCTGACCGTGTTGCAACGGCTCAAGGAGCAGGCCGGCACCCGCCATATTCCCGTGCATATCATTTCGGTTGAAGACCGGGTGGAAGCCGCCATGCACATGGGGGCTGTGGGTTATGCGGTCAAACCTGCCAGCCGCGAGGAACTCAAAGCGGTCTTCGCCCGCCTGGAAGCCAAACTGACGCAGAAGCTCAAGCACATCCTGCTGGTCGAAGACGATGACCTGCAGCGCGAGAGTATCGCCCGCCTGATCGGCGACGATGACATCGAGATTACCGCTGTCGGCATGGCTCAGGAGGCCCTGGACCTGCTGCGCGAGAATATCTATGACTGCATGATCATCGACCTGAAATTGCCCGACATGCTCGGCAACGAGTTGCTCAAGCGCATGTCCGCCGAGGATATCCGCGCGTTCCCGCCGGTGATCGTCTACACCGGCCGCAACCTGACCCGCGATGAAGAAGCCGACCTGCTCAAGTACTCGCGCTCGATCATCATCAAGGGCGCGCGCTCGCCGGAGCGCCTGCTCGATGAAGTGACATTGTTTCTGCACAAAGTCGAATCGACGCTGTCCCATGAGCGCCAGCGCATGCTCAAGACTGCGCGCAGCCGCGACAAGGTCTTCGAAGGGCGAAAGCTGCTGTTGGTAGACGATGATGTACGCAACATTTTTGCCCTCACCAGTGCCCTGGAGCACAAGGGCGCGATTGTCGAGATCGCCCGCAATGGACGCGAAGCCATCGAGCGCCTGGAGCAGAATGCTGACATCGACCTGGTGCTGATGGACGTGATGATGCCGGAAATGGATGGCTACGAAGCCACGCGGCAGATCCGCCAGCAGCCGCGCTGGCGCAAACTGCCGATCATCGCGGTGACCGCCAAGGCCATGAAAGATGACCAGCATCGTTGCCTGGAGGCGGGCGCCAACGATTACCTGGCCAAGCCCATCGATCTTGACCGCCTGTTCTCGCTGATCCGTGTCTGGCTGCCGCAACTGGAGCGAATTTGAGTATCGAACGCAATACCGACATCGAAATACGGCTGTTGATCGAGGCGATCTACCTCAAGTACAGCTATGACTTTCGCGATTATTCCGGCGCCTCGATCAAGCGCCGGATCCAGCATGCCTTGCGCCAGTTCGAGTGCAAGACGGTGTCCGCGCTGCAGGAGCGGGTGTTGCACGACCCGGGCATGTTCATGCAACTGTTGCAGTTTCTGACCATTCCGGTCAGTGAGATGTTTCGTGACCCCGAGCACTTTCTGGCATTGCGCCAGGAGGTGGTGCCGCTGCTGCGTACCTGGCCGTCGCTGAAGGTCTGGATTGCCGGTTGCAGTACCGGTGAAGAGGTCTATTCGATGGCTATCCTGCTGCGTGAAGAGGGCCTGCTGGAGCGCACCATCATCTATGCCACCGACATCAACCCCAGTTCGCTGGAGAAGGCCAAGCAAGGCATCTACTCGATGCAGAACATGCGCGAGTACGCGCAGAACTACCAGAAGGCCGGTGGTCGTCGGGATTTCAGCGAGTACTACACCTGCGCCTACGGTAACGCCATCCTCGACAGCAGCCTGCGTGACAACGTGACGTTCGCCGACCACAGCCTGGCGACTGACAGCGTGTTCTCCGAAACCCAGTTGATTTCCTGTCGCAACGTGCTGATCTATTTTAACAAGACCTTGCAGGATCGTGCCTTCGGGCTGTTTCACGAGTCGCTTTGCCATCGTGGCTTCCTGGTGCTGGGCAGCAAGGAAACCCTGGATTTTTCCGCCTATGCTGATCAGTTCCAGGCCCTGGTCAAACCCGAACGGATCTACCGTAAATCATGAACGGCATTCAGGCGATCACCGTGGGGGCCTCGGCCGGAGGTGTCAGCGCCTTGCTTAGTCTGTTCCATGCCTTGCCGGCGGACTTCCAGATTCCGATTGTGTGCGTGTTGCACCTGCCCGATAACCGTCACAGCCAGTTGGCGCAAGTGTTCAAGCGCAGGCTCGGGCGTCCGGTCTGTGAAGCGCAGGACAAGCAGAGCGTGGCACCAGGCATGATCTATTTCGCCGGTCCCGGTTATCACCTGTCGGTGGAACTGGACCGCAGTTTTTCCTTGAGCCAGGAGGAACGGGTGCATTTTTCCCGGCCTTCGATCGACATTCTGTTCGAGTCGGCCGCCGATGCCTACGGGCCGGCGCTGGCCGGTGTGCTGTTGACCGGCGCCAATGAAGACGGCGCCCTTGGCCTTGCCTACATCAAGAAGATGGGCGGTTACACCCTCGTTCAGGACCCAGGCGAAGCGCATATCGCCACCATGCCCAACGCGGCGCTGGCCTTGCATCAACCTGACTACACACTGCCGTTGAGCGGCATCGGGCAATTGCTCGCCACGTTGGAACTCTCCGAATGCTAAGCCATATCCAAGCCAAGGTGCTGATCGTCGACGACCTGCCAGAAAATCTGCTGGCACTGGAGGCACTGGTCAAGGGCGGTGATCGCGAAGTCCATCAGGCCCAGTCCGCCGACCAGGCGTTGTCGCTGCTGCTTGAACATGAGTTCGCCCTGGCCATTCTCGATGTACAGATGCCGGGCATGAATGGCTTCGAGCTGGCCGAACTGATGCGCGGGACGGAAAAGACCAAGAACATCCCCATTGTCTTTGTCAGCGCCGCCGGGCGAGAGATGAACTACGCCTTCAAGGGATATGAAAGCGGAGCCGTGGACTTCCTGCACAAGCCCCTGGATAACCAGGCGGTGAAAAGCAAAGTCGCGGTGTTCGTCGATCTCTTCCGCCAGCGCAAGGCCCTGGGGCAGCAACTGGAGGCCATTGAGCGCAGCCGTGCAGAGCAGGAGCAATTGCTTGCGCAGCTGCAGGTCACCCGCGCTGAACTGGAGCATGCCGTGCGTATGCGCGACGACTTCATGTCGATTGTTTCCCATGAGCTGCGCACGCCACTCAATGGCCTGATCCTGGAGACCCAACTGCGCAAGTTGCACCTGGCCCGGGACAACGCCGACGCGTTCACCCTGGACAAGATGCGCGCCATGGTCGATCGCGACGAACGCCAGATCAACAGCTTGATCCGCCTGATCGAAGACATGCTCGATGTGTCGCGGATCCGCACCGGCAAGCTGTCGATCCGGCCCAGTCAGTTCGACCTGACGCGGCTGGTGGCTGGCTTGATCGAAAACTTCGCTGCCCAGGCATCGGCGGCGGATTCGACCATCGAGTTCAAGGCCGAGGTGCCGTTGCTCGGGGTCTGGGATGAGTTTCGCATCGAGCAGGTGGTCGCCAACCTGTTGACCAATGCACTGCGTTACGGGGCAAAGCACCCGATCCAGGTGCGAGCCTATGCGCAGCAGCAATCGGCCTGTATCGAGGTGCGTGACCAGGGCATCGGCATCAGTGCGCAAAACCAGCAACGTATTTTCCAGCAGTTCGAGCGGGTCGACTCGAACCAGGGCACTGCCGGGCTGGGGCTGGGGTTGTATATCTCGGAGCAGATCGTCCTGGCCCATGGTGGCAGCATTGACGTACAGAGTATTGAGGGGCAGGGGGCGACCTTTACGTTGCGCCTGCCGTTGGCTGAGACGATTAAACCGAATACTTCACGGCAGTAGCCTTTTTGCGGTCACCCGTTTGGACAGTTCTTACGCCATCAGCACCCGACCGCTGATTTTCTCCATTCCCTTTAGAAGGTGTGATGACTCCCAGGTCAATAACCGCAGGGAGTAGGCATATGTCTTTTATTGTGGATCAGGGAGACTTCACCAGTGCATTGGGCAGCAATGGGGGTTCGTGTGTTTCGCTTCGTGTCGGCGTGTTCTTTGACGGCACCGGCAATAACCTGAGTAACAGCGAAGCAGCGGTCGATTGCATGGATCCCGTCAAGCTGGCCAGCTCGCAAGCGCTGCGCGAACAATGCGCAAGGTACGGCTATGACGGGCAGGGGAATGCTCCGGCCGACAGTTATGGCAATGCCAAAAGCAATATCGCCAAACTGTACGAACTGTATCGGGATCAGGTAACCGAAAGGGTCCAAGGCGAGCACAGCAATGTAAGCCTGAAAGTGTATGTTGAAGGTATCGGCACCCAGGGTGGCGAAAAAGATTCGAACTTGAGCAAGTTCACGGGCCGCTATGCCTCTGGCGTCATCGCCCGGGTGCAGCAGGTGCCTGCGGCCATCATCGAACAACTGACGGCTTGGGCTACCCTCAACCCAGCGACGCAAATCGGCAGAATCGAGCTGGATATCTTCGGCTTCAGTCGTGGGGCGGCAGCAGCCAGGCATTTTGCCAACGACATCGGCAAAGGCCAGGCCAGTCGCCTCGCACAGTGCTGGCCCAGCTCATTGTCCGTGTTGGCGGAGGGCTTTGACTGGCAGTCGTCGCAATCCCTGGCAATCAACTTCATCGGTTTGTTTGATTCTGTTGCCGCGATCGTTTCTGTTCTAGATGGCAACTTCAGTCCGGCGAATGCCGACTATGGGGGTATCGAAATGCGCTTGAGTCCGACGGCTGCCAAAAAGATTGTGCATCTGGTGGCTCGGGACGAGCAGCGCAAGAACTTTCCGCTGACGCAGACTGATGACGATATCGTTGTACCCGGTGCTCACTCTGATGTGGGCGGCGGCTACTGGCCGCGAGCCTGGGAGCATCTGGTGCTGACCCGCCCGGTCTGCAGCGTTGAGGCGCATACACTGGCGAATGAAAAAAGCCGGGCCTATCAGCAGACTCAGGCTCAATTCCATCACAGTCAAAACGCCTGGCAGCAGTTGAATCTGGAGGTGGAGTTGTGTTGCCGGGCGGACGTGGTTCAGCCGGCCAAACAAGATACCGGTGCAGAAAAACGGGTGACGGCATTTGTACGCGGCAAGCGCGAGATGGTTGGCGATCTGGCGGTGGTTTATTTACGCATCATGCACAGGCTGGGTGTTGATCACCAGGTGCCCTTCAGGGCGCTGGATGAGCAACATATGACCCTGCCTCTATCTTTGCAGCCCATTGCCGCCAAGTTGCTGGCCTATGTATCTGGCGAAACGCCGGCGCCGGCGCTGAGCGCGGATGAAGAGGCACTGCTGTACGGGCATTACATTCATCGGTCCAGTCATTGGTCGACGCAAGGTACACCCAGGGAAGGGATCGATGCGAAGTACATCAATCGCCCCCATGAAAGTGGACAACGCGGTGTCTATCCCAACGAATAGGCGCTCAGACCATTGAGGTGAGGCTTTCACCACGCAAGGTTCGCTCGATTCCACCCAGCACCATGCTTTCCATCAATGCCAGGCCCTGGGCCTGGGGTAGCTGTGAAGCCTGCAGCCAGCTCGGCACGCTATTGAGCAGGTTGGCAATCACATGGGCGGTAGCGACCAGCGCCTGGCCACGCAAGGTCGCCTTGGGTACGATCATGCGCAGCAGGGCGGTTTCGTACTGCTGGCGCAATTGACCGATACGCATCTGCTGGTCGGGGCTCAGGCAGCACTGGTCACGTTCGGCCAGGCGGAACTGCAAGGGGCGCTCGGCATGCAGCGCCCAATGTGCGGCGATGACTTCAGTGAGGGTTTGTTGATGCGCGCGCCGCCCCTGGTTGAGGGTAGCCAGCAGTTCCTCGTACAACTCTTCGATCAGGTCGTACAACAGGTCCTGCTTGCTGGGGAAATGGTGATACAACGACCCCGCGGTCAAGCCCAGGTGGCTGGCCAGTTCGCGCATGCTGACCTGACCAAAACCTTTCTCGGCAAAGAGCGCCAGGGCCTTGTCACGCCGCTCTTCGAAATTCGTACAGCGCAAAGCGGCGTCCATCGGCTTGCTCCTCAGTAGGTGAAGAAACCACGACCGCTCTTGCGCCCCAGGTAGCCGGCGGCAACCATTTCCTTGAGCAGGGGGGCAGGGCGGTATTTGCTGTCGTTGTAGCCTTCGTGGAAGGCCTCCATGATCGCCAGCAGGGTATCCAGGCCGATCAGGTCGCCCAGGGCCAGCGGGCCGATTGGCTGGTTGCAGCCAAGGCGCATGCCGGTGTCGATGTCCTCGGCGCTGGCCAGGCCTTCCTGCAGCACGAAGATCGCTTCGTTGATCATCGGCACCAGGATACGGTTGACCACAAAGCCCGGAC
Source organism: Pseudomonas sp. (assembly GCA_036643775.1). GTDB lineage: Bacteria > Pseudomonadota > Gammaproteobacteria > Pseudomonadales > Pseudomonadaceae > Aquipseudomonas. The sequence continues at coordinate 195,791 of JAVXRI010000001.1, forward strand.
GGTTGCCGGCACTGATTGGCGACTTGCCAACCTGCCCGGTCAGGGCCAGGGCCGTGGCGTAGGTCGCGTCACTGGTTTGCAGACCGCGAATGATCTCGACCAGGGCCATCATCGGCACCGGGTTGAAGAAGTGCACGCCGATGAAGCGCTCAGGATGGCTGACCGCCGCGCCCAGTTGAGTGATCGACAACGACGAGGTGTTGGTGGCGATCACGCATTCAGGGCTGACGCTGGCGGCGATCTGCTGGAGGATGCGCAGTTTCAGGTCGAGGTTTTCAGTCGCGGCCTCGATCACCAGTTGCGCCTGCTGCAGCTGGGCGTAATCGGTTGTGGTGCGGATACGCGCCACTGCCGCTTCGGCGTCTGCAGCGGCCAGGGTCTGCTTGCTGACCTGGCGTTCCAGGTTCTTGCGCAAGGTGGCCAGGCCGCGCTCCAGCGCGGCATCGGACACATCGATCAAGGTGACCTGGTAACCGGCCACCGCGCACACCTGGGCAATACCGTTGCCCATGGTACCGGCGCCGATGACCGCAATATTTTCAATACTCACCGTGAAGCTCCTTGATTCAGACGCGTTCGAAGACAACAGCGATGCCTTGGCCGCCGCCGATGCACATGGTCGCCAGTGCGTAACGGCCTTCAATGCGCTGCAGTTCGTGGATGGCCTTGGTGGCGATGATCGCGCCGGTAGCACCCACCGGGTGGCCGAGGGAAATGCCGGAACCGTTAGGGTTGACCTTCTCGGGATCGAAGCCCAGTTCTGCGGCCACAGCACACGCTTGGGCGGCAAAGGCTTCGTTGGATTCGATAACGTCCAGGTCGGCGACTTCAAGACCGGCTTTGGCCAGGGCCTTGCGGGTGGCCGGGACCGGGCCCAGACCCATCAGCTCAGGCTCGACACCAGCATGGGCGTAGGCCACCAGGCGTGCCAGCGGCTTGAGGCCATGGCGCTTGACGAAGTCGCCGGTGGCCAGCACCAGGGCGCCAGCGCCGTCGTTCAGACCGCTGGCGTTACCGGCAGTGACGGTGCCGTCTTTCTTGAACGCTGCTTTCATGCCGCCCAGTTGCTCGGCGGTGACGCTGCCACGTACGTGCTCATCGACTTCAAAACGTACGGTGCCTTTGCGGCCAGGAATATCGATTGGCACGATCTGGCTGTCGAAACGGCCTTCGGCAATCGCGCGGGCGGCACGTTGCTGGCTGACCAGGGCCAGTTCGTCCTGCATCTGGCGAGTGATGCCATTGCGCTCGGCGACGTTCTCGGCGGTGATGCCCATGTGGAAACCGGCAAACGGGTCATGCAGCGCGCCGAGCATGTAGTCGACACCCTGCAGGTCGCCCATGCGCGCACCCCAGCGGGCCTGTGGCAGCAGGTACGGGCCGCGGCTCATGGATTCGGCACCGGCGGCAACGACCACTTCGGCATCACCCAGCAGCAGGCTCTGGGCAGCAGAAACGATGGCCTGCAGGCCCGAACCGCACAGACGGTTGACGTTGAACGCTGGCGTTTCCTTTGGAATGCCGGCATTCATCGCCGCTACGCGGGACAGGTAGGCATCACGGGCCTCGGTGGGAATCACGTTGCCCATGACCATATGGCCGATCTGCTCAGGCGCCACACCGGCGCGCTCGATGGCTGCGCGGGTCACCGCAGTGGCCAGGTCCGCCAGGGGCAAGTCCTTGAGGCTGCCGCCAAATGTGCCGATGGCCGAACGGACGGCGCTGATTACGTAGATTTCCGGGGTATTCATGATCGACTCCAGTATGCGAAAGCATGGCGGGGCGGTGGCAGGCTCTGACAGAATGCACGCCTGGCCAGGTTCAGGTAGTCATCGAGTCTAGGCAAAGCCTTTCGCCGGGCCTATGCCATAACTGTTCATTGAAGCTGGTATTTTTTGCCATACCTTGCGGAATCCGCCATGCGGGAAAACGATACAGTCGCGGTTTACTTCGTCCATAGCATGTTGCACGCCCTGCGCGACCAGCCGCAGCGGGCGCAGGCGTTGTTGCGCGAGGCCGGTATCGATCCGGCGGTGCTCGATACGCCTGGTGTGCGGGTGTCGGCCAGCGCCTTTACCCGGCTCTGGCTGATCCTCATCCAGGCCCTGGGCGATGAGTTCTTCAACCTCGACAGCCATGGCATGCCGATTGGCAGCTTTGCCCTGATCTGCCGTGGCCTTATCCAGGAGCCAACCCTGGAAAAGGCGCTGCGCCAGTGCCTGGGCTATTTCGGTCTGTTCTTGCGCGATGTGCGTGCCAGCCTGTCGATCAAGGGCGCACGGGCGGTGATCAGCGTGCAGTCGCGTATCGACGATCCGTTGACCCGGGTGTATGCCGACGAAACCTTTTTGGCGTTGGTGATCAGCCTGTTGTGCTGGCTGGGCGGTCAGCGCCTGGTGATCGATCGCACCGCACTGAGTGATCTGCGTCCGGCGCAGGACGACGATCCGTTGCTCTGGGGGCCCAACCTGCAGTTGGGCGCGGGGGTGAGTGAAATCGAGTTTGCCGCCGATTACCTGCGCTTGCCGGTGATCCAGGACCTGGCCGGGCTCAAGACCTTTCTGCGCAGCGCGCCGCAATGGCTGGTGATTCGCTATCGCAATCAGAATGGTCAGGTGGCGCAGGTCTACCGTTACCTGCGCGAGCGTGATCAGGGCCAGTGGCCGACGCTGGTGGCCATGGCCAAGCGCCAGGGCCTGAGTGCCAGCAGTTTCCGTCGGCAACTGGAACGCGAAGGCCGCTCGTTCCAGCAGATCAAGGACGAAGTGCGTCGGGCGACGGCCTTCGAGTGCTTGCGCGAAACCGACATGAGTATTGCCGAAGTCGCCGAACGCACCGGGTTCCAGGAACCCAGCGCGTTCCACCGCGCCTTCAAGAAGTGGACCGGTGAAAGCCCGGGCAGTTACCGGTTACGCATGGCCACCCGGCGGTAGCAGGGCTTCCAGCAATGTGCGCAGGTAATCTTGCCCAGCCTGATTCAGGGCGAACACCGGGCGACGAGGCTCGCCTACAGGCAGCCCGGTGATCGCCAGGCCCGCCTTGACCGTAGCCGGCAGGCCGGCCTTGAGGATGAAGTCCAGCAGAGGTAGCTGACGGTAGAACACCGACTTGGCGGTCTTCAGGTCGTTGGCCACGACGGCTTTGTACAGCTGCTGGTTGAGTTCCGGAATCAGGTTCGCTGCCGCAGTGCACCAACCGCTTGCACCGGCAATGAACGCTTCCAGGGCCAACGGGTTGCAACCGTTGTAGAAGGGCACCTTGCCTTCACCCAGCAGCTGCAGTTTATGCATGCGCTGGATGTCGCCGGTGCTCTCCTTGACCATGGTCACGTTCTCCACTTCGCGGACGATGCGCAGGATCAATTCCACCGACATGTCCGTGCCGCTGGTGGCCGGGTTGTTGTAGAGCATGATCGGTACGTCGATGCTGGCGCCGATGGCCCGGTAGTGCTCGAAGATCTCGGCTTCGCTGAGTTTCCAGTATGCCGTTGGCAAGACCATCACCGCATCGGCGCCATGGTCCTGGGCAAAGCGCGCACGGCGGATGGCGCCGGCAGTGGTCAAATCCGAGACACTGACGATGGTCGGCACCCTGCCGGCGATGTGCGCCAGGCTGAACTCGGTGGCCTGGTCCCACTCCCGATCGCTCAAGTAGGCGCCTTCACCGGTGCTGCCCAGCGGGGCAATGGCGTGCACGCCGCCTGCGATCAGGCGCTCGATGGACTGGCCCAGGGCAGGCAGGTCAAGGGTCTGGCCGTCGCTGCTGAAAGGGGTGATGGTGTAGCCGATGATGCCGTGGAATTGGGTGGTCATGAAACGTACTCCGCAAGTAAGGCAAAGGGACGAACAATCAGCTCAGGCAGTCGGCATGCACCCGCAGGCACTGCCGCGCATAGTAGTTGAAGGCTGCGCTGTGGCGTTTGGGGCGGGAGATCCAGTCGTGGGCTTCGCGGCCCAGCGCCGGCTCGATCGGTTTCACCTCACCTGCGGCCATGGCCAATAGCTGCAGCTTGGCCGCCCGCTCGATCAACTGGGCAATGACACAGGCTTCCTCGATGCTCGCACCGGTAGACAGCTGGCCGTGGTGAGAGAGGAGGATGGCGCGCTTGTCGCCCAGCGCCGCGCTGATGATTTCGCCTTCTTCGTTACCCACCGGCACACCGGGCCAGGCTTCGAGAAAGGCGCAGTCCTCATACAGCGGGCACAGGTCCATGTGCGAGACCTGCAGCGGTACTTCAAGCATCGACAGGGCGGCGACATGGGTAGGGTGGGTGTGAATGATGCAATTGACATCCGGGCGCGCGCGGTAGACCCAGCTGTGGAAGCGGTTGGCCGGGTTGGGCATGCCCTGGCCTTCGAGCACCTCAAGGTCTTCATTGACCAGCAACAGATTGCTGGCGGTGATTTCGTCGAAACCGAGTCCCAGTTGTTGGGTGTAGAAGGTGCCAGGTTGAGGGCCGCGTGTGCTGATTTGCCCGGCCAGGCCCGAGTCGTGACCGTTGTCGAAAAGAATTCGACAGGTCAGGGCCAGCTTTTCCCGTGCAGTCCACGTATTATCGGCAAGCGAGCCTTGCATCTGTGTAAGGGCCTGCTTGATCAGTTGGTCCTTGGGCAGAGCCAGAGTCTTGGCCATGGGGATATCCTCGATGGTGTAGAGAAATGTCAGGCTGGTCCGCCCCGGCTACTTGGAAGGTGAAGGGGCGGTTAAGCAAATGACACAAAAAAGGATAAATGACACAATGTGTCATTAGCAAGAAAAAGCTTGCCCGTGGCACTGGGAAAATTGCACCACATGTCTATCCGATTGAAATTGCTGAGAAAAAAACTGGGGATCACCCTCGAAGTGTTGGCCGAAAAATCCGGCATGACCAAGAGCTATCTCTCCAAGGTCGAGCGTGGCCTCAACACGCCGTCAATTGCCGCCGCCTTGAAGCTGGCGCGGGCGCTGAGTGTCAATGTCGAAGAGCTGTTCGCCGAAGATGCGCCCGGCCAGGCGCGTTTCAGTCTGGTCCGCAGCGGTGAACGCCAGGCCCTTTCCGGCAGCGCCCAGGGGCCGGGCTATGCGGTGCTGGCCAACCATATCGGCAGCCGCAGCCTGCTGCCGTTCATCATCAGCCCACCGCCTGATTTCAGCGACTCAACCTTCAAGGAGCATCTGGGCGAAGAGTTTCTGTTTGTTCACGAAGGGCAGGTGGAAGTGGACTTCATGAGTGAGCGAGTGATCCTCGACCGCGGTGATGCGTTGTACTTCAATGCGCAGACCCCACATCGCCTGCGCTCGCTGGGCGAGGTGCAGGCGCAACTGCTGGTGGTGGTACATGACGCTGAAGGCTGATGCCGATGAGCAGCCACTCGCGATTCTGGCGTGACCCGGCGCTGCCGTTCATCGAGGCGCGTAGCGTCGATGACGGGCGCAAGGTCTGCTATGCGGCGCATTCCCACGAGAGCTTTTCCGTCGGGGCGATTACCGGTGGTCGCAGTACCTATGTGAGCGGTGACAGCCATCAACAGGTAAGCGCTGGCACCGTGGTGCTGATGAATCCGGGCGTGGTGCATACCTGTAACCCGATCGATGGCGAACCCTGGTCCTATCTCATGCTGTACGTGGATCTGCCCTGGATGCAGGGGTTGGGTTTCCAGCCGTTCGAGGTGCTCAGCAGTCGTTCGCAATCCCTTTACCAGGACCTGTGCCAACTCCATGCCTTGCTGGTGGACGAGCAGTTCAGCAGCACCAGCAAACACGCCGCGTTGCGTATTTTTTTCAGCGAGCTGATCCGGCAGTTGCCCTCCGGCGGATTGAGTACGGGGCAGGTCAACCCACGTTTACTGGTCGCCGCGGCTTTTATCCGTGAGCACTGCACCCAGCCGCTACGACTGCAGGAAATTGGCGAAGCGGCCGGGTTGTCTACCTCCTATTTGATCCGGGCATTCAAGCAGCACTTCGGCCTCACGCCCCACGGCTACTTGATCGACCAACGGGTGCAATATGCCCGGGCGCGGCTGCGTCGTGGCGGCTTGATTGCCGAGGTGGCACTGGAAGCGGGGTTTGCCGATCAGGCGCACCTGCAACGGGCGTTCAAGCGTCAGTTGGCAGCAACGCCTGGGCACTATCGGTCAGGCCATTAGCAGATACGCTGCACTGGCGACCAGAAGCGCGGCCAGTACGCGGTTGAACAGCCGCACCCGTCGAGGATTGCCCAGGTACTGGCTGATGACACTTCCAGCCCAGGCCCAGCTGGCGATGGACAGGTAGCAGATGACGAAGTAGATCCCGGTGAACTGCCAGAGCAGGGCGCTTTCGCCTTCGCCGACGTAGGCGCCGATACCGGCTACGCAGGCCAGCCAGGCTTTGGGATTGAGCCACTGCAGGGTCGCCCCGGCGAGCATCGACGGGGCCGCCGGGGCGCTGCTGTTGCTCAACTCGCCGCGGTCGCTGGCCAGCTTCCAGGCCATGTACAGCAAAAATGCCACGCCGCCGGCGTGCAGCACCTGGGTCATGGCCGGCCAGTAGCGCAACAGTTCGTGCAGCCCCAGGCCGATCAGCACCAGCAACAGACTGAAGCCCAGCGTGGCACCGGTGACATGCCGCAGGCTGGCACGCAAGCCATGGCGGGCGCCGCTGCCCAGGGCAATGATATTGACGGGGCCGGGAGAGATGGATGCAGCCAGCGCGAAGGCGGCCATGGACAGGGTCAGACTCATTGGTGTTCATCCTGTAGTAAAGGTGAACCCAGTCTGCTGGCTTGGCTGGAGCTGGTATTGAAGGAAATTACCCTGTAGGAGCGGATTCATCCGCGAAAGGCCCCTGGGTGCCCGACGGGAAATGGGTGGCGCCGGGCAGATCGAGCGCCGCCCGCGCGGCGCATCGCGGCGGTCCGGCGTCCCGGTAAATCCGCTCCTACATTTGTTGCAACGTGCCACGATCTGCCAGGCCATGGTTGTTCGCCTTTGGCGCACGGCGATAAATATGGGGCACCACCCTAAAATGTAGGAGCGGATTCATCCGCGATGCCCGGCATAGCCGGGCCAGGGGCGCTACGCGCCCCATCGCTGGCAACGCCAGCTCCCACCGCTCGATACAGAATTTGAAATAGTTTTGCGCTATAAGAAAATCCTGCTGCAATTGTAGGATCTCTTCCCCAATTGATCTTAGGTTGATATGACTTCGTTCTCGGAGCCCCCCAGTACCTGGCCGTCCTGGCCATTCTCCCGTCCCCGTGACGTTTCCCCCCAGTTTGCAGCGATGAGTACCTTTGCATGGAATGGCTAGCCGATCCCACGGCGTGGCTGGGCCTTGCCACGCTTATCGTTCTGGAACTGGTGCTGGGTATCGACAACCTGGTGTTCATCGCCATTCTTGCCGACAAGTTGCCGCCGCATCAGCGCGACCGTGCGCGGATCATTGGCCTGTCGCTGGCATTGATCATGCGCCTGGGCCTGCTGGCCAGTATTTCCTGGATGGTGACCCTGACCGAACCTCTGGTCGAGGTGTTCGACAAGAGCTTCTCCGGTCGTGACCTGATCATGCTGGTGGTGTGTTCCTGTTGTTCAAGGCCACCATGGAACTGCACGAGCGACTTGAAGGGCATGTCGCCCAGAGCAGTGGTCCGGCACGTCATGCCGCGTTCTGGCCGATCGTGGCGCAGATTGTGGTGCTTGACGCGGTGTTCTCGCTGGACGCGGTGATCACTGCGGTGGGCATGGTCGAGCATCTGTCGGTGATGATGATCGCGGTGATCTTCTCCATCGGTATCATGATTGTCGCCAGCAAGCCACTGACACGCTTCGTCAACAGTCACCCGACGGTGATCATGTTGTGCCTGGGCTTTCTGATGATGATCGGCTTCAGCCTCACCGCTGAAGGCCTGGGCTTCCACATTCCCAAGGGTTATCTGTACGCGGCGATCGGCTTCTCGATCGTGGTTGAACTGTTCAACCAGATCGCCCGGGCCCGGCGCAAGCGCAGTCTGCAGCAGCACAAGCCGTTGCGTGAACGCACTGCTCACGCAGTATTGCGTCTGTTGGGCGGGCGTCGCATCGAGGCTGACGAGGTCGGTGAGGAAATCGCCGATCTGGTCGAAGGCGGTGAGGAACATGTGCTGTTCGATCGTCGCGAGCGCATCATGATCAGCGGTGTGCTGAACCTTGCCGAGCGTCCGATCAAGACACTGATGACCGTGCGGGCCAAAGTCGATGCCATTGACCTGGCGCAACCGGCCGAGGAGATCCGCAAGGCTTTGATGCATTCGTCGTACTCGCGGCTGCCGCTGATTCGCAATGGCCGTATCGAGGAACCACTGGGCTTCGTGCACAAGAAGGAGTTGCTCAAGGAGCTGCTGGCTGGCAACCAGCCCGATCTTGAAAGCCTGGTCCGTGCCCCGCTGAACCTGCTGGAGAGTTTCAGTATCCTCAATGCGCTGGAACAGATGCGCAATGAGTCGACGCACATCGCCTTTGTGGTCAACGAATTCGGTGACTTCACCGGCGTTCTGACCATGACCGACATCCTCGAGTCCATTGCCGGTGAGCTACCCGATGCCAGCGAAGTCGAGGGGCCGGGGATTGTCGAGGACGATCAGGGCTTTGTCGTCAGTGGCGCGCTGAATCTCAGTCAGATTCAGTCACGCACCGGCTTCGCAGCCAGGCCGACCGAGGATTACCAGACCCTCGCCGGCCTGGTAATGAGCCTGCTCGATCGCTTGCCGATGGTCGGCGACAGCCTGGAGTGGAATGGCTGGCAGATGACCGTGGTCGCGGTGGAGGAGCGCCGGGTCCGCGAGGTGCGCCTCAGGCCGAACGACGCTGGTGACGCAGCAGGTGCTTGATGCCTTCAAGGATCAGCACCAGTACTGCCAGCCAGATCGGCAGGTAGGTCAGCCACTGGTCGGGACCAATGGTCTCGCCCAGTAGCAAGGCTACGGCCACCAGCAGTACCGGCTCGACATAGCTGAGCAGGCCGAACAGGCTGAAGGCCAGTAGCCGGCTTGCCAGCACATAGCAGATCAGCGCCATCGCGCTGATCACCCCCAGCAATGGAATCAGACCATACAGCGCCGGGTGCTCGGCCAGGTCCTGGGTGCTCAATGGGCCCTGGATGACAAAGTACAGGGCGGTCGGCAGCAGCAGGCACATGTCGGCCCAGAGGCCACCGAGATGATCGGTGCGGCATTTGCGCCGGAGGATGAAGTACAGCGGGTAGCCGATGGCGACCAGCATCGTTTCCCAGGCGAAGCTGCCGTGCTGGTACAGCTCGTGACCGACACCGGTTGCGGCACAGGCCACTGCTACTTTCTGCAGGCGCGACAGGCGTTCGCCATAGACCAGGCGCCCGGTCAGGACCATGGTCAGCGGCAACAGGAAATACCCCAGCGATACCTCCAGGCTGCGCCCGTGCAGGGGTGCCCAGAGAAACAGCCAGAGCTGCACGCCCATCAATGATGACGTCCCGAGCAAGCCCAGCAGCAATACGGGGTTTTCGCGTATGCGCCTGAGCAGGCCGGTAATCAGCGGCCAGTCCTTGCTCAGCAGCATGAACAGGGTCAGGCAGGGCAGGGTCAGCAGGGTGCGCCAGCCAAATACTTCCTCACCGTCCAGCGGGGTCAGGAGAGACGTGTAGTAATACATCACGGCGAACAAGCAGGACGCCATGACCGATGTAACAATACCTTTGGACACGATGGCCTCTGTTGCAGGAAAAAGAAGGGCGCTTAGCCACCCTGAGGCAGGACCCGGGTGTTTGTCGTTGACCCCAGATCTTGCGCTTCCAAGGCCTGGATGAAGGCTTCGGCCGACATCGGCCGGGCAAACAGATAGCCTTGCTGGAAATCGACGTTGTGCCGGGCCAGGTAGTCACGTTGCGCCTCGGTTTCCACCCCTTCGGCAACAATGCCCAGGCCCAGCTTGCTCGACAGCTCGATGATACTGTCGAGGATATGCAGGGACAGTGCATCGCCGCCGATCATGGCGACGAAACTCTGGTCGATCTTCAGGTAGTCAACCTGGAACTGGCGCAGGTAGGCCAGGCTGGACTGTCCTGTACCAAAGTCATCCAGGGCAATCATCACCCCCAGATCGTGGAGTCCGGCGAACAAGGCATGGGTGACCTCGCTCGGGGCAATGAGTTTGCGTTCGGTCAACTCCAGGGTCAGGCGCACCCGCCCTTTGGGAAACGCCGCGAGGAAGGTCTGGCAATCATCGAGCAAGGCCAGGTCCTGGCAGTGGTCGGCGGTGATGTTGATACCGATGTGGAAACCGTCGTCCATGCGCTCGGCATGCGGCGCCAGCACCTGGGCGGTGCGGGTGAAGAGCTGACGGGTCATGGGCACGATCTGGCCGCTGTGTTCGGCATACGGGATGAACAGGTCCGGGCGCACCAGGCCTTCACGCGGGTGCTGCCAGCGCATCAGCACCTCCAGACCTGCCCAGCGGTAATCGCCACTGCGCACCACCGGCTGGAAATAGGGTACAAATTCATTGGCCTCGATGGCGCGCTGCAGTTCGGCGCGTGGTGAGCTGGCCCGGCGCAGTTGCCAGTAACAGGTGGTCGCGGCGATGGCGCCGAGTAGCACCAGCAGGCCTAACATGGCCGGGTACTCGCTGCGCATTTGCTGGCCAACCGTGCCCTCGGTGTAACCGCTGTGAATGGAGAAGGGGTAGCGCGTCGACGCATACTCGGTGGCGGCCACCTCCGACATTGGCGCAACACCGGTATGGACGCGCCCACCGCGGTCTATCCAGTGCTGGCCGACTTGCAGTATCAGCTGGTTCTCGTTGCCTTGCAGGTAAAGGGCGCCGATCAGGTGATCACCATCGACGGTGGTGATCGCCGCGCGTTCGCCTTCGGCTACCCGGTACACCAGCAAAGGATGCCCGGGGGTAACCGAGTTGCCATCCATCAGCCACAGCGTGCCTTGAACGTAGTTACTGACGTTGACCGGTTCACTGTAGGGGCCGAACAGCGAGTTGCAATACAGTTCGCCGCGGTACTCCAGGTTGGTGGAGCGAACAAAGGCGCGCCGGGTGACCTGATCACGCAGCGCCAGCTTTTCCTCGACACAGGGCTGACCCGCCAGCGGCAGCAACTCGCGGGCGGCGCTGGCGGCATTGTCGAGGATGCGTTCGATCTGCTTGCCGACCCTGTGTGCAGTGGCTTCGCTACGGTTGTGCAGCTCCCGCTCGGATTGCCACTGCATGATCAGCAGCCCGCACAGGATCGGCAACGCGCCAACCAGCCAGGGCAATACAGTTCGCCAGAGGCGCAGAGGGCGGTGTTTTACCGATAGGGGCATGGCGACTAACCTGAAAAGACGGAACTGTGCAGAGGATAGCCGTACGTCGGAATCGTGTCTGAACTTAAAGTGCGACAAATTGGATTACGCACTGTAGAATCATCTTACGCATACAATAATAAGGTTCCTCATTACCGAGGAATCAACCCGCCGAGAATGGGTCCATATGAAGTGTCATGGGTTCAAGCTGATCTATGGTGACTACCTCGCACGCAGTGTGAGGGGCATCTCCTGCGCGCCGCCATCTTCGCTCGACATCGATAGCAAGTAATCACCGTTTTTAGCGCTTTGATGATGAGGTAATGAGCATGGCCGACATTTTTGAAAACCCGATGGGCCTGATGGGCTTCGAATTCATCGAGTTCGCATCGCCGACCCCTGGCGTCCTGGAACCGATCTTCCAGATCATGGGCTTCACCAAGGTGGCGACCCACCGTTCCAAGGATGTGCACCTGTACCGCCAGGGCGACATCAACCTGATTCTGAACAACGAACCGAAAAGCATCGCTTCGTACTTCGCGGCCGAACACGGCCCGTCGGTGTGTGGCATGGCTTTCCGCGTGCGCAATGCCCATGAGGCCTACGCCCGTGCCCTGGAGCTGGGTGCCCAGCCGGTGGAAATCGAAACCGGTCCGATGGAGCTGCGCCTGCCGGCGATCAAAGGTATCGGTGGCGCACCGCTGTACCTGATCGACCGTTTCGAGGAAGGCAGTTCGATCTATGACATCGACTTCAACTTCATCGAAGGGGTCGACCGCCATCCGGTCGGTGCCGGCCTGAAGATCATCGATCACCTGACCCACAACGTCTACCGTGGCCGCATGGCGTACTGGGCGGCGTTCTACGAGAAGCTGTTCAACTTCCGTGAAATCCGCTACTTCGACATCAAGGGCGAGTACACCGGCCTGACCTCCAAGGCCATGACCGCGCCAGACGGCATGATCCGCATTCCGTTGAACGAAGAGTCGTCCAAGGGCGCCGGGCAGATCGAAGAGTTCCTCATGCAGTTCAATGGTGAAGGCATTCAGCATGTGGCCTTCCTCACCGATGACCTGCTCAAGAGCTGGGATGCGCTGAAGAAGCTTGGCATGCGCTTCATGACGGCACCGCCGCAGACCTACTACGAAATGCTCGAAGGCCGCTTGCCAGGCCATGGTGAGCCGGTAGACCAACTGCAGGCCCGAGGCATTCTGCTCGATGGCTCTTCGCAGCCGGACGACAAACGCCTGCTGTTGCAGATTTTCTCGGAAACCCTGATGGGGCCGGTATTCTTCGAGTTCATCCAGCGCAAAGGTGATGATGGTTTCGGTGAAGGCAACTTCAAGGCGCTGTTCGAATCCATCGAACGTGATCAGGTGCGCCGTGGCGTACTGAACGCCGAATAATCGGACTCAGCCACAGCAAAAGGCCATTAAGGAGATCCTTGATGGCCTTTTTTGCATGTGTCAGTACTGGTCTTGAGTTGAGCGCAATCGTGCTCTTCTGAACAAACCCCAGTAGCCGGCGGCCGAGGTCATGATGCCAACCAGCAGCAGCGACGGTAAGGCTGTTTGTATCGCTTGGCGAATTACGCGCCAGGATTCGCCGTCAGAGTAGCCGGCATGCACGACGTATCCATACTTCTCCGAGGTGAGTTGCAGGGTGTTTTCTGCATGATTGGGCACCTGGTGATACTCGCCGTTGCCTGTTGCCCATACGTACTGCTCACCGAACTGCAGACCCAGCACCACTAAACTCTGGAATCCAAGCAACTCCGCCTGCAACGGCTGGAGATGGGCGACTGCGAGTGCTGCATAAACGTCTGTGCGCAGACGGTACATCAGGATATGCGCGCCCGGGATTGTTCTGAGGCTGGGGTAGATGCGCAGGCGGTCGCTGACATAGCTGCCTGGGAGGAGTGCGATATCAGTCGAACCAAAAAGGGTACTGCAATAAATCGTTCCCCGCTTTTTCAGTGCCAGCGAGCGCACGTTTGGTTGTTTGGCTGCTTCTGTGCGCAACTCAGGCAATATTGCATCGCAGGGTTTGCCCGTCAGGCTCAAAGCCCGACTCGCGGTGGTATGCAGGGAATCGATGAACCTGTCGACCGCGTACACGGCTTCACGTGCCGTCACCCCGATCGTTTCTTCTTGCTTGCGGTCGACTTGCAACGTCAAGACCAGCAACCCACAGGCGACCGGCGCCAGGCCGATCAGAAGGGTCACAAGAAACTCGACCAGGCTGCGTCCGGCGTGGGAGTGGGGAACCATGGGTGAAGGCCTCTATGCTGAACGAAGGGTCAGCATAGAGAAGTGCGCCTGATGCGGCTGTAGTCCCCATTGTTGGCGGCTGTAGTACTCTTCTGCAGATGTCAGGCTGAAGCGTACTAGCGTTTGGCCAGTGCCTTCAGGACCAATTCCGCTACCGCTGCGCCAGAGGCCGGGTTCTGGCCGGTGATCAATCGACCTTCTTTCTGGTCGGCGATGGCAAACGCTTGCCAGGGGTCTTCTGCCTTGCAGTAGAGCCCGCCTCGGGCACTGAGTTCGGTCTCGGTCAGGTAGGGCACCACTTTGTCCAGCTCGGCCAGTTGTTCTTCGATGTTGGAGAAACCTGTCACCTCGCGGTCCTTGACCAGTAGCGTGTTGTCGCTGAGCTTGATATTGAGTAGCCCGACCGCACCATGGCAGACCGATGCGACAACCCCGCCGGCCTCGAAAATACGGCGTGCCAGGTCCTGCAGTCCGGCATTGTCCGGAAAGTCCCAGATAACCCCGTGCCCGCCGGCATAGTAGATCGCTTCGTAGTCCTGAACCTTTACCTGGCCAGGGTTCAAGGTGGTGCCCAAGCGGTTCATGAAGGCCTTGTCGTTGTACCACTCCCAATCAATATCCTGAGCCATGCTCAGGCTGTGAGGGTCGATGGGTACGTAGCCACCCGTCGGGCTGAGGTAATCGACCTTGTAGCCGGCTTTCTCGACTTTTGCGACGAAATGCACCGCCTCACCGAGCCACAGTCCGGTGGCGCGTTTAAGGGTCGGGTATTTGGCTGTATTGGTCAGGACCACGAGAATCTTCTTGCTCATCACCAGGCTCCCTTCACTGGATCGGACCCGGTCCGCCCGGATCACCAAGGAAAACCACTACAGCATAGTAGTCGCTGGCCAGGTTGCCATTCCTTGCTGGCTGTATGCTAGCCTTGCTTGAGCCTTGAATCTGACATTGGAGTCAACAGCCTTATGAGCAGCACCCCATTGCACACCGATGAGTTCATGCAGGCCGCCATCGACGAGGCGCGCAAGGGACTTGAAGAAGGCGGGATCCCGATCGGCTCGGTGCTGGTGCACCAGGGGCGGATTATCGGGCGTGGGCACAATCGGCGGGTACAGTCCGGCAGCGCGATTCTGCATGGCGAAATGGACGCGTTGGAGAATGCCGGGCGACAGGCGGCCAAGGTGTATGCCGATTCCACGCTGTACACCACCTTGTCGCCCTGTGCGATGTGCAGTGGTGCGATCCTGTTGTACGGGATCAAACGGGTGATTGTCGGTGAAAACCAGACATTCCTCGGCGAAGAGGCGTTGTTAGCTTCGCGCGGCGTGTCGCTGCAGGTTCTACACGACCACGCGTGCATCAACATGATGAAAGACTTCATAGCGGCCAAACCAGAACTGTGGAACGAAGACATCGGCCGCTAGGAGCTTCCGGCAGCGGTGCTGGCACGCTGGCTGGCCAGACGCTCCAGCAGCAGATAGACCAGCCCCGCCAGCAGCAGTGGCAATAGAAAATACACGGCCCGGTAGCCGATCAGCGCCGCCAGCAGGGTACCTTTGCCATAGTGCGCTTGCAGCAAGGTCAGAAATACCGTTTCCAGCACACCCAGACCTGCCGGTATATGGGTGATGACGCCAGCGATACTGCTGATCATCAGCACGGCCAGGATAGTCGGGTAACCGACCTTGTCCGGTAGCAGGCTGTAAACCACCAAGGCCATCAGCGCCCAGTTGCTGGCGCCCATCAGCAACTGCAGGAGCGCCATGGGCAAGCCGGGCAGGGTGATTTCGTGACCGCGCAGTTGCCAGGTCCGCCGGCGTGCAAAACGGCAGGCCAGGATGTAGGTCAGCACTGTCAGTAGCAGCACCAGCCCGATCATACGCAGACCATCGCTACCGATTTCAAACCCTGCGGGAAGGCGCGGAAGCCCACAAAGAAACAGTGTGCCGGCGAGGAAGAAATAACCTGACCAGTTGGTGAGTAAACCCAGGCTGAGAATCCGCGTGACGGTCGCCACCGATAAGCCCAGCCGGGTATACAGCCGATAACGCAGGGCAATGGCCCCAACCCAGGCGCTGAGGTTGAGGTTGAAGGCGTAACAGACGAACGCCAGGGGTAGGACCTGACGTGCTGGCAGGTGGTGACCGGTGTAGCGCCGCCCGATCAGGTCGAAACTGCTGAACAGGGCGAAACTGCAGGCGCTGATCAAACCTGTCAGTGCCAGTGTCTGCCAGCGATAGGAAGCGAGTGCATGGCGAACTTCCTGCCAGTCCAGATTCTTGAGCAAGGTGTACAGCAACACCGGCACCAGGACGAAAAAGCCCAGGGTCAGCAGCTGCCTGGCGCGATGCCAGTGTCTGGAGTGCTTGTTCATGTGGTCTTGCCGGTGGGCTGTTGCTCGTGCATCAGCGGTTGCAGGCGCGGCACATGGGCCGGCAGCCAGCCGACCATGGCCGGGAAGTGGCGAATGAAGTGAAAACTCAGGAAGATCAGCGGGGCACGCCACCAATAGCCACGGAGCACGCGCTGCAGACTGACCGGCTTGCAGCGGTGTATGCAGAGGTCTTGCAGGTGCTCATGCAAACGCTCGTTAAGTGGCTGGTCGTGGATCACCAGGTTGGCTTCAAGATTCAACGACAAGCTCAAGGGGTCGAGGTTGCTGGAGCCCACGGTCGACCAGTGGCGGTCGACCAGGGCCACTTTGCCATGCAGCGGCCGCTCGCAGTATTCGAAGATGCGAACGCCGTCGCGCAGCAGAAAGTTGTAAAGCAGCCGCGAACACAGGCGTACCAACGGCATGTCAGGCATGCCCTGCAGCACCAGTGTCACCTTGACGCCGCGGCGTGCGGCATTGCGCAACGTGCGCAGCAGGCGATAGCCGGGGAAGAAATAGGCATTGGCGATGATGATGCGTTCGCGGGCAGCGCTCAGGGCCTTGAGGTAATGACGCTCGATATCGTTGGGATGATCCTGGTTATCGCGAATGCTCAGGATCATGCTGGCCTGATCGCTGTCAGCGGCCAGTGGCAGGGCACGCTGCCACCAGCGACGACTGCGTCGGCGCAAGCGTGCGGTTTCGTCGAGCAGCGCCAGGGTCGCGTCGCGCAGGTCGGCGACAATCGGCCCGCGCACCTGCACGGCATAATCCTGCTTGGCCATGGGGCCGAAATCTTCCAGATGATCGGCACTGTAGTTGATGCCGCCGACAAAGCCGACTTCACCATCGATCACCACAATTTTGCGGTGCAGACGGCGAAACAGATTGGTGCGCATGCCCAGGCGTTTCGGGCGCGGATCGAAGGCCTGCAAATGGACACCGGCGTCGCACAGCGCCTTGATGTAGTCGTGACTCAGGTCGGCGGTACCGAAGCCGTCGACCAGCATCTCCACCCGCACGCCACGCCTTCCCGCGTCGATCAGCAGCTGTTGCAACTGGCGGCCGACCTTGTCTTCGAAAATGATGAAGGTTTCCAGCAGGATCTCTTCGCGTGCCTGCTCAATGGCCGCGAACACGCTGGGGAAATAGTCCTCACCATTGATCAATAACTGAACCTGGTTATCTGTCCGCCATCGTCCGTTCACCAGCGCACCTCCACGGCCAGAGGCAAGTGATCGGACAAATGCGTCCAGGGCTTGCGCGACATGACCTTGGGCGCATGGGCGCGGGCATTACGCAGGTAGATACGATCCAGGCACAGCACCGGCCAGCGCGCCGGAAAGCTGCGCGCCGGTCTGCCAGAGGCCTGGGTGAACACTTCCTGCAGACCGCAGCCAAGCAGTTGCGTGTCGGCGCGCCGACGCCAGTCATTGAAGTCGCCTGCGACGATCACAGGGGCCGTCGCCGGCAGGCTGTCGAGCAGTCGGCACAACAGCCGGATCTGCTCCTGGCGCTGGCGTTCATCCAGGCCCAGATGGACGCAGATCGCATGCAGTTCCAGCGCTTCGGGCAGCGTCAGCACCGAGTGCAGCAAGCCACGCTGTTCCCTGCCTTTGACACTGATATCGAGGTTTTCGTGGCGCAGGATCGGGTACTTGGACAGCAGGGCGTTACCGTGCTCGCCCTCGGGATACACCGCATTGCGGCCGTAGGCAAATACCGGCCAGAGACTGTCGGCGAGAAACTCGTATTGCGGCACATCCGACCAGTTGCGGTGGCGCCGCCCATGATGGCGATGGCTACCGAGGACTTCCTGGAGAAACACCAGGTCAGCGTCTTCACTGCGCACCGCCTCGCGCAGTTCGGGCAAGACATAGTGGCGGTTCAGTGGGCTGAAACCCTTGTGGGCGTTGACCGTCAGTACCCGCACATGGTTCACCGCGGGTGCTTTGTCCAGCCTGTCGGCAGGGTGGACCAGGTTCAATGCGCGCTCGTCATGGGGCAACGAATCGGTCACGTCGGGCTTCCTTTGATAGGGGCTGCACTATCACTGGACCACAGCGCGCACGGGGGGGTTCAACCGCATTGCCCAACGGTCGGGGCCGAACCTAGAGTCCTTGCTGTACCAACGGATCGTCGGGGTTCAACTGTTCGAGCTGGGCCAGCAGCACCTGCACGTTCTGCATCTGCCCGGTCTCCTTCCAGTACTCGATCAACAGCACCCGGGCCTTGCGGTTGGCCGGATCACGGGAAAGCAGCGCTTCGAGCTGCTTCTGCGCCGGCTCCACCTGCTCAAGCTGGTGCAGGCTGGTAGCCAGGGTATAGCGGTAGTCGTTGTTGTCCGGTTCCAGCTCCAGGGCTCGGGCGAAAGCCAGCAGGGCATACTCGTCCTGGCCATGGCGCAGCAGCCAGCGTCCCAGCTCGTGCTGCAGAAAGGCTGAGTCCGGTCGCTGTTGCAAGGCACTGGCCAGAACCTGACGCGAGGCATCGGTCTGGCCCTGGCGCTCCAGCAGCTGTACCTGCACGGCCAGGGCCTGAAGGTTGTCCGGGTCCAGCTGCAAGGTTCTGTCCACGGCCGCAGCGGCTTCCTGGAGGCTGTTTTCGTGCAGATAAAGCTCGGCCAGGTGCAGTTGCGCGGCCGGGTCATCAGTCTGTTGTGCAAGTACCTGCTGGTACTGTTCAAGTGTGTGCTGCAAGGGGCCGAAGTACAGGCCGATATCGTCTGGCCCGAGGCCCATCAGGGCATCGACCACGGCAAAGCGAACGCTTTGCTCTTCATCTTCGAGCAGGGGGCCGAGCACCAGGCTGCGCTGGGCGTCGGGCAACATTGCCTGGATACTGGCAATCGCCGCGCGGCGAACCAACGGATCGTCGTGCTGCAAGTCGCGGTTGGCCAGCTTCAGCGCCAGAGGCGAGGGGTAATTGGGCAGCTCGGCGTACAGGCCGGCACGGCGAATGGCGGAAAGATCAGTACGGCCCAGTTGCTGATAGAGCACCCTGGCCGCGCCTGGCTGGCCGTTGTGAGCCATGGCCAGAGCCTTGGAGTAGGTGTGCTTGAGCGTCGGCGCAGGTGCCGGGCTGTCGTCGCGCCAGAAGTATCCACCAAGACCCAGCACAATGAGCAGGATCAGGCTGATAAAGGTGAATTGGCGCTGTTTCATAAAACGAAAAGAGACATGGATGGATCCGGACTCGCGGCAGGCAAGGTTATCAGCTTGGGACAGTGGAAGGGGCGCGTCAAATGCTCCAGGTAGACCCTGCGCTCACAAAAAAGGTTCTTTACGGAATTCCGGGGAGTATGACCTTGGGCCTCGCCTCGCCTCGCCTGGATTGGATTGGATTGGATTACGGCTGTGAGCTTATCCATTTGGTGTGGCGCTGCTGCCGGCCCCTTCCGCCCTTACGGCGGCCTACTTTCCTCTTGGGGAAAGTAGGCAAAGCCGCCTGCTCCTGCATA
>JAVXRI010000002.1:0-149797 GCA_036643775.1 Pseudomonas sp.
TATGCAGGAGCGAGCGGTTTTGGTTCCTTTTGCCAAGACAAAAGGGACCCGCCGTAAGGGCGGAAGGGGCCAGCAGCGTCGCCACAGCGAATGGATAAGCCCACAGCTACAACAACCCAACCCAACTCCAGGATCATAGTCCCCAGAATTCCGCGAGTATCCCAAAAACGCCTCGCGGCATGATCATGCCGCGAGGCGTTGGTACAGCAGCAGCGGTCAGGCGAAAACCCGCAGGATGGTCTCCGCCACACAGGCAGGTTTGCTCACGCCCTCAATCTCAACGGTCATCTCATAAGTCACCTGGGCACCCTTGCCATCCAGCGGCTCCCAGGACTGCACCTTGAAATGCGCACGCAAACGGCTGTCCACCGGCACCGGCTGAACGAAGCGCACTTTGTTCATGCCATAGTTCACGCCCATCTTCACATCGCGCAACTCGAAGGCATTGGTCATGAAGGTCGGCAGCAGGCTCAGGGTCAGAAAGCCATGCGCGATCGGCTTGCCAAACGGCCCTGTGGCGGCACGTTCAGGGTCGACATGGATCCACTGGTGATCGCCGGTCGCTTCGGCAAAGGTATTGATGCGTTGCTGATCGATGCTGACCCAGTCACTGGTGCCGACGACTTCGCCGACCAGGCCTTGCAGTTCAGCCAGGGTTTCGTAGCTTTTCATTGTTGTTGTGTTCTCGATGTTTTTGCGGTTGACGGGTCAAGCGCGCAGCTCGGCCTGCAAGGCGGCGGCATAGGCGGCTTCGTGGCTGTCACTGCTGCCCAGCAGCACCTCGGCGACGACGGCCCGCTTGTAGTAGTGCCCGACCAGGTATTCCTCGGTCATGCCAATCCCGCCGTGCAACTGGATGCCTTGGCCACAGACAAACCTGGCAGCGCGGCAGATGAGCATCTTGCTGCCTGAAACGGTCTTGTCGCGGGTCACTGGGTCATCGTTGGCCATCGATGCCAGGGCAACGTGCAGGCTCGAACGCGCCAGCTCCAGCTCCGCCGCCATATCGGCCAGGCGGTGCTGCAACACCTGGAACGAACCGATGGGCACGCCGAACTGCTGGCGAACCTTCAGGTAGTCGGCAGTGACTTCAAGGGTTTTTTCCATGCCGCCGATCAGTTCGGCACACAGGGCAACGATGCCGTGGGCCAGACCCTGGCGTAACCCGGCCAGCCCCCCTCCGGCCTCACCCAACAAGGCTTCGGCACCGACTTCGACGCCATCGAAGTACAGGTCCTGGACCCAGGTACCATCGTGCAACGGCAGCGTCTGGGCCTTCAGTCCCGGGCTATCAGCGTCAACCAGCAGCAGGCTGATGCCTGGCGTATCTGGTATCTGCGCAGACACGATGAACGCTTGCGCCCCCGGCGCGCCGAGCACCAGGCTCTTGTGACCGGTCAGGCGAAAGCCGTCACCGTTGCGCTCTGCCTGCAGCGTTACCGGTTCAGGCATACCGCGTGACCCCGCTTCGCTGTAGGCCAGCGCCACGCGGTAGCTGCCTTCGGCCAGTTGCGGCAGCAAGCGCGCCTTTTGTCCTTCGCTGGCGGCGGCCAGCAGGGTCTGGGCGGCCAACACGCCGCAGCCCAGGAATGGCTCCAGCACCAGGCCACGGCCCAGCTCCTGGGCAATGATCACCGTGTCCAGCAGCGAACCGCCAAGCCCGCCGTAGGCCTCCGGCAGCGCCGCCATCAACCAGCCGTTGTCGGCAAAAACGCCCCAGTTATCTGCACTACCGTTCTTGCCCGCGTTGAGCAGGGCGGTACGCGCCTCGAAACTGTAGGCCTTGTCTACATAACGTCGCAGGCTGTCCTGCAACAGTTGTTGTTCCGAAGTGAATTCGAAATCCATAGCGGTTACCTGATCTCAGAGTTGGAACAGCATCTTGGCGATAATGCCGCGCTGCACTTCGCTGGTGCCGCCGTAGATGGTCGATGCCCGGCGCAGGAACATGTCGTTGCAAATGCCCCGGGCCAGCGCCTGCTGCGGGAACGGCTGCTGTGGATCGGCCTCGTGCGGATGCGCATAGGCAATCGCCCCGTAGTCGCCCAACGCCTCGATCTGCGCCTCGGTCATGCGTTGCTGCAGTTCGGTGGCGCGGATCTTGAGCATCGAGCCCAGCGTGTGGGACGCCGGATTGTGCTGTTCATCCAGGCGCGCGACACGCTGCACGAGCATTTCGATGGCCTGCAGCTCAGCCTCCAGACGCGCCAGCTTGAGGGCGAACTCCGGGCGCTCGAACAGCGGCTGGCCCGCCACCTGCAGCGTTGAGCCGATCTGGCGCAGTTCACGCAGGTAGCGCTTGAGTTCGGGCAGGTCGGCGGTGGTGGCATGTTCGTTGTTGAGGAGAAATTTGGTGATGCTCCAACCCTGCCCTTCGCTGCCAATCAGGTTGCCTTCCGGCACCCGCACATTGTCGAAGAAGGTTTCGTTGAGGTGATGGGCATCGTCGATGCTGCGGATCGGCCGCACGGTGATACCGGGCGTGCGCATGTCCACCAGCAGGAAGCTGATACCCGCCTGCTTCTTCACCTGCGCATCGGTGCGCACCAGCAAGAAGATCCAGTCGGCGTGGTGGGCATAGCTGGTCCAGGTTTTCTGGCCATTGACCACATAGTGGTCACCGTCACGCTCGGCACGGGTACGCAGCGACGCCAGGTCGGAGCCGGCGCCAGGCTCGGAAAAGCCCTGGCACCACAGGCGCTCGCCATTGAACACGGCCGGCAGGTGCTCGGCCTTTTGCTCAGGCGTGGCAAAGGCATTGAGCACCGGCCCGAGCATCTTGTGCACAAAACCATCCTGGGTCGGTGTCCCGGCCAGGCTGCACTCGTCATCGAACACCAGGATCTGCGGTACCGACCAGCCCGTGCCGCCGTGTTCTTTAGGCCAGTACGGCGCCCCCCAACCGCGCGCGTTGAGGAGCTTTTGCCAACGCATGATCTGCTCGCGCGGCGATCGGGTGCAGCGCTGTTGCCCTTTCAGGTCCGCCGGAACCTGCTCCCGAAGGAACTGACGGACCTCTTCGCGGAACGCCTCAAGGCTGGCATCAGGTCGAAAATCCATGGTGTTTCCCCTGTCAGTCTTTACGGTACAGGGTGACGACGCAGGCGCCACCAATGCCGATGTTGTGTTGCAGGGCAATGCGCGCACCCTCTACCTGGCGCTGCTCGGCGCGGCCACGCAGTTGCAGGACCAGCTCGGTGCATTGCGCCAGGCCCGTTGCGCCAATCGGGTGGCCTTTGGAAAGCAGGCCGCCGGACGGGTTGACCACGAACTGGCCGCCATAGGTGTTGTCGCCATCGTCGACAAACTTCTGCGCCCCGCCTTCCGGGCACAGGCCCAGAGACTCATAGGTCAACAGCTCGTTCTGGGCGAAGCAGTCGTGCAATTCGACGACGTGCACGTCCTCGGCACCGATACCGGCCATTTCATAGGCCTGCCGGGCCGCGGCGCGCGACATCGAGTAACCGGCCACGTCGCGCATATCGCCGGACTTGAAGGTTTCCGCACCATCGGTGGTCAACGCCTGGCCAGCAATCGACACACTGCGATCCAGACCATGCTTCAACGCATAGGCCTCGCTGCACAGCACCACGGCGGCAGCACCGCAGGTCGGCGGGCAGGCCATCAGGCGGGTCATGACCTCAGGCCAGACCACCTGATCGGCCATCACCTCTTCGGTGGTGATCACCTTGCGGAACACCGCCTTGGGGTTATTGGCCGCGTGACGGCTGGCTTTGGCGCGAATTTTGGCGAAGGTTTCCAGCGGCGTGCCGAAACGCTTCATGTGCTCCACCCCGGCGCTGCCAAAGATGCGCAACGCTGCCGGGATTTCGGAGGCCCCAGGAATCGCTTCATCGCATTGATCGAGGAACAGCTCCAGCGGGCTCGGACGGTCCGGGAAGGCGCTACCGATGGCCCCCGGGATCATTTGCTCGAAACCGAACGCCAGGACGATGTCGACCATGCCGCTGGCAATCGCCTGGTTGGCCAGGAACAGCGCAGTAGAGCCGCTGGCGCAGTTGTTGTTGACGTTGATCACCGGGATGCCGGTCATGCCGACGTTGTAGAGCACGCGCTGACCACAGGTGGAGTCGCCGAAGACAAAGCTGGCATACGCCTGCTGGACCGACTCGTAACCGACCCCGGCATCGGCCAGGGCCAGGCGCACGGCCTGCTCGCCCATGACTGCATAGGTTTCGCTCTGGCCCGGCTTGACGAAGGGAATCATACCGACACCCGCGATGACGACTTTCTGCCTCATGTCTTACTCCTCAGCGTTGGATTACCTGCCGGCCCTTGGGGCTCGTACGCCGCGTTGTAGCAGGCGGCAGGCTTTGAATCTCAAGGATAGGCGCGCGCTCAAGCACACGGCCCCTCCCTATTTGGAGGTTTACGGCGCTGGCAACACTGCGCCACGGTAGGGCAAGCCTTCTTTACCGAGGAAGCGCCGTACGGCTTCGGCATGGTAATGGCTGGCCCCGCACAAGGACTGGGCGCAGGCTTCGAACTCGGTCATCGCCGGGCGATCGGTTTCGAAGGAACGGTTAAGCAGTGTCTTGCTCAATCCTAATGCATCTGCGGGGGCATCATCGAACTGCCGGGCGAACTGCAGGGCGCTGTCGAGCAGTTGCTCCTGATCGATGATCGCCTGCGCGATGCCGAGCGCCAAGGCCTGCTGCGCATCGAGGGCACGGGCGCAAAAAATCAGCTCCTTGGCCTTGGCCAGGCCGACCAGGCGCGGCAGTACATAAAGCATCGACAAGTCCGGCACCAGTCCCAGGCTCAGGAACGTCGGCAACAGCCGCACGCGAGGCGTGACAAAGATGAAATCGGCGGCCAGGGCCAAGGAAAAGCCCGCGCCGACCGCCGCGCCATCAACCGCAGCAATGACTGGCTTGGGCAAGTCGGCAAAGCTGCTGAACCACTCCTGAAAGCCCAGCACCAGCTTACGCCCGGCAAACGCCGCATCCTCGCCCTCCTCCAGGCTGCCAAGGTCGAACCCCGAGCAAAAGGCGCCACCGGCGCCGGTCAGCACGATGGAGCGCACCGCGCGATCTTCGCGCGCCGCCTTCAGGGCAACGGGCAAGGCTTCGTTGATGGCCGCTTCGAAGGCGTTCTTTTTCTGCGGCCGGTTCAGGGTGATCAGCGCTGTTTTGCCGATCCGTTGGTAAAGCACTGCACTGTCAGTCACGTCCCTTCCCTCCTCACTTACAAGTTGCGCGCGATAATCACCTTCTGGATATGGCTGGTTCCTTCGTAGATCTTGGTAACCCGCACATCACGGCAATAGCGCTCGACCGGGAAATCGCTGAGGTAGCCGTAGCCGCCATGGATCTGCAACGCTTCGGAGCAGACCTTCTCGGCCATTTCACTGGCGAACAGCTTGGCAATCGAGGCCTCTTTGGCGCAGGGCACACCGGCGTAGTGCAGGCGCGCAGCGTGGAGCATGTAGTTTTGTGCGACCTCGAACTGGGTGGCCATGTCGGCCAGGTCGAATGCCACGCCTTGCAGGTTGATGATCGGCGCGCCGTAAGCTTCACGCTCGTGCGCGTACTTCACCGCAGCCTCCAGCGCGGCACGGGCGCCGCCCACGGCGACGGCGGCGATGCCGATACGCCCTTCCGACAGCGTCGCCATCAGCCGCTTGTAGGCGCTGCCCTCTTCAGCCAGCAGGTTGTGCGCCGGTACCCGGCAGTTGTCCAGCTGGATCGCGGCAACGTGCGCGGAACGCTGGCCCATCTTGCTTTCCACACGGGTAACGATGTAGCCGGGCTCGCGTGGATCGATGATGAACATGCTCGGGCCTTTGCGGCCCTCAGCGGTCTCGGTGCTCGCGGCAATGGCAAAGGCGATCCCGGCTTCGTTACCGTTGGAGATGAACTGCTTGCTGCCGTTGAGCACGTAATGGTCACCATCGCGGCGCGCCGTGGTGCGAAACGCCGAGGTGTCGGAACCGGCCTGCGGCTCGGTGAGCAAGCCGGCGGCGATCAGTTCACCGCTGATCATGCCTGCCAGGTACTTGGCCTTCTGCGCTTCGGTGCCGAAACGGTGGAGCATGTCGGCCATACCGTTGTGCACATGCAGAATGGTGGCGAAACCGGCGTCTGCCGCCGCGAACTCCTCGATGCACAGGCAATACTCGGGAAATGACATACCCGCGCCGCCGAATTCCTCGGGAATGTGCATGCCGAGGAAGCCCAGCTCGGCCACCGCCTTGAGCTCCGCGTGCGGCCAGGCGCCGGTGCGGTCGCGCTCGGCGGCCGTGGCACCCACCACTTCTTGCGCCACCTTGCGGGCGGCGTCACGAATCATGATTTCCTGCTCGCTCAGGAATGCTGCAGATGTATCGCTCATGGTCTTCCTCTTGAACCGGGTCGGATAGTCGAAGTTGACCTGAGCATGCGGGCTGACCCTGGCCGTGCGCGCCTATCCTCTCGGGAGGGCGCCACGGCCGCTGCCTGCATCCCGCTACTTGAGCAGACCTTGCTGGCGAGCCAGGGTGATCGCTGCGTAGCGGCTCGATACACCGAGTTTGGCGAGGATGTTTTTCACGTTCCACTTCACCGTGCCGAAGGTGATGTTGAGCGTCAGGGCGATGCGCTTGTTCGACATGGCCTGGGCCACCAGGCCGAGAATTTCCAGCTCGCGCGGGGTCAGGCTGGCCCGTGGCGAATCGACCATGTTCCTTGCACTGCAGATCACCGGCGAAGGCGCCTGCGCAGGCGTTTCGCGGCTCAACAGGGCGTGCACGTATTCGGCAACAGCTGGCTCGCCGGCGATTTCATCCTGATACCTGGCAAGCAGGCCAAGCACGCCCTGACCTTCATCGAGCAAGGTCCGCACCAGGCCCATCCGCGCACTTGACTCCACCGCCTGCTGCAGGTTCGCCAGCACTTCATCCGCCTGGTCCAGCAATGCATGGGCCTGAGCGCTGAGCAGGTGTGCCCTGACCCAGCTGCGACCCCGTGTCGACTGCTCGACATAAGCATGGATACTCGGCAGCACGTCGAGTGCCGCCTGCCCGTCATGCATAGCCAACGCCAGACGCGCCCGGGACAACGCCACCAGGTAGCTGATTTCACCACGTGCCTCGGCATTCGGCCGCTGCGCCGCCGCCAGAGTCGCCAGGCGTCCGGCCACCTCGCAAGCACGGCGGTTTTCGCCCTGCAGTACCAGCACCCGCACCTGCTCGGCCAGTATCAATGCCAGCAGCCGGTCCAGCCCCAGCACCTGAAAATGGGCGCCTTGCGTGTCGAGAAAGCTCAATGCCGCCTGGGGCGACTCTTGTTGCAGGGTGATACGCGCTCGGCAAATGGACGCCCGGCCCATCACATCAGGCATGGAGGAACGTAATATACCGCTACGATTGGCCAGTACGCGCAAGGCGTCATCAAGGCGGTCGAGTTCGTAATAGGCGTCGCATAGCGTGGCAGCGCACAGGTTGGCAGACACCGACCCGCGCCCATAGGCCTCTTCGGCCCGGGAGATAACACCCTCGCCAATGCTCAGTGCATCCTCGGCGTTGCCTTCCTTGAGGCGGGCCAGGGCCTGCGTGCTTTCAAACACCATGGCCATGTCGTTGGCACGGTCTTGAAGATCAATCGGATACTGTTCATGGAGCTTGCGCGCATCTGCCGCGCGCCCTACCGACAGGTAGGCGGTGGCCAGACCGGAAAAGCTGATGTAGCGCAACGAGCGGTTTTCCAGCGGCGCCTGATGCGCTGCCTCCAGCAGGCTGATGACCCGTCGTGGTTGATCGAGCTGCAAGGCGATTGCCGCGTCGGCGAGCACCAGTTTCGAGGAGATCGCCGGATTGCGTGCAGCGTCGCTGCGGCGCATCTGTTCAAGCCAGCGCTGGGCCTTTTCCGGGCGGGCGGTGAAGGCGTAAGTCAGGCAGCCGGTGATGAACAGTTGGGGATGGGCAAACAGGATGTCCTGCGGCAGACGCTCAAGCAGGCTCAACATCGGGCTGATACAGGCCATGCTCCAGGTGCTCGACGCGGCCTCCTCCATCGCCTTGACCGCATAGTCGCGATCCCCGCCGAGGTTGGCGTGGCGCACCGCCTCGACCAGATACTCCCGTTCCGCAAACCACTGGCTGGCGCGGCGATGCAGCGCCTGCACCGCCCCCTCGCCACGCGCGAGCAGGCGCTGGGTAAGAAATTCGCCGAACAGGGGATGGAATCGGTACCACGGCGTGCAGTCATCCGATTCGATGCGGTAGATCAGCAGATTCTCATCCTCCGCACGCTTGATCATCTCCGGGGCATGGCGGTTGGCGCTGACAAACGCACCGAGGTCGGCGTTGAAGCGCCGCAGTATCGAGACTTTCTCCATGAACTCGAGCAGTTCCGGCGACAGGCACACCACTACATCCTCAGCCAGGTAGGCCTGCAGGTCAGCCGAGTTGCGCAGGATCGAACGCAGGTGCGCACGCTTGCTCGGACGCACCCGCAACATGGTCGCAATCGGTTGCAGGCTGGCCGGCCAACCGCTGGTCAGGTCATGGATCAGCCGCTCTTCGTCGGCGCTGAGCACCAGGGTGCTGAGGTTCTGCTTGAAGAAGTCACGCGTTTCATCGGTATCGAACGGCAGTTCGACGGTATCGATCTCGACCACGTGCCCCTGCATGCGCAAGCGCCCCAGGCTCAGCGCCGGCGTGGAGCGCGAGGCAACGGTGATATGCAGGTTGGCCGGGCAATGGTCCAGCAGCTTCTGCATCAAGCGGTGAGCGGCCGGCGATTCGACATGATGAAAATCATCCATGAGTAAATACAACTCTTTGTCGATGCCTTGCGCAGCGTGGGTCACGATGGCGATCAGGGTATTGATCGATTGCTCGCTGCCATCACTGTGCAACCAGTCCTGTTCGATAGCGATGCCCAGACGCTGCAACGCTTCGAGCAAATAAGAGAGGAAACTGCCGAACTGCCGGTCGTCGACACTGAACGAGATCCACGCCACGTCCAGCCCCGCCTTCATCAGCTCCAGACGCCATTGCGCGAGCAAAATGGTTTTGCCGAACCCGGCCCCTCCGGTAATCAGGGTTGCACTGCAAGGCTGCGACTCGCGCAGGCGGCTCAGCAGCTGAGTACGGACAATGTGCCGGGCGTTCAGGCGCGGTGGCGAGAACTTGGTGGCGACCAGCAGATCGCCGGCGTTGATGACATTTGTATGCATTATTAGAGTCTCCGCCCTTGGCATTGATGCCTGGATGTCGCCCGCATCCTGCAACAGACACCAGGGTGGGCGCCCCCGTCCGCAAGGGGGGGGGTGAGCTCCGGAGGCACTCGCGTAAGTTCCAATTCAGACAGAAACGTCAATTGCAGCGTGATTGAGGATTGGAGATGAGCGAGTCCGTTTCTTTTGAAATCAAAGGCCAGGTGGGCTGGATCACCTTGACCCGGCCGAAGGCCATGAATGCCCTGAACCGTGAAATGCTGGAGGCCATGACCGCCCGCCTGCACGCCTGGGAAAACGACAACCAGGTCCGCGTGGTGGTGCTGACCGCCACCGGCACGGCGTTCTGCGCCGGTGCCGACCTCAAGGCCGGTGGCACGCCGCTGCCGGGTGAGAAGGACCTGCTGGACACTATCGTCACCTTCTTCGATACCTTGCGGGTCTTCCCTAAACCGGTCATTGCCGCCGTCAACGGCCTGGCCCTGGCCGGTGGCCTGGAAACCGTACTGTGCTGCGACCTGGTCATCGCCGCCCAGAGCGCCCGCTTCGGTGATGCCCACTCCAACTTCGGGGTGTTCCCTGGCGGCGGCGGCGCGGCAGTACTGCCACGCAAGATTCCGGAGAACATCGCCAAGTACATGCTGTTCACCGGCGACGCCCTGCCCGCCGAGGACATGAAGACCTACGGCCTGGTCAGCGAAGTGGTTGCCGATGCCGAGCTGCTCGAGCGGGTTCAGGCCCTGGGCGACAAGCTGGCGGAAAAGAGCCCGCTGGTGCTGCGCAAGATGAAAAAGGTCGCCAACGAAGCCGGTGACAAGTCGCGTGCCGATGCCCTGCGCCAGGAACTGCTGGAACTGCGTGACCACCAGCGCTCCTACGACATGGCCGAAGGCGTGCGTGCCTTCGCCGAGAAGCGCAAGCCTGATTTCAAAGGCTACTGAGCCGGGCGCCCTGCCCCCCTTCATTGTGAAAAATTCGAGGCAACGATGGAAAACGTATACATCGTCGGCGTCGGCATGACCGCCTTCGGCCGTCACATCGACAAGTCCGTCAAGCAACTCACCGCCTGGGCGGTGGAAGACGCGCTGAAAGACGCCGGTTGCGACCGCAAGTGGATCCAGGTCGGCTTCTTCGGCAACTGCACCCAGGGCCATTTCGACGGCCAGCACATGATCCGCGGCCAGGTGGCACTGTTGCCACTGGGCCTGGACGGCATCCCGATCTTCAACATCGAAGGCGCCTGCGCCTCCTCGAGCCATGCCTTCAACCTGGCGGTGACCCAGCTGCGGGCGGGTGCTGCCGAAGTCGCTCTGGCGGTCGGCGCAGAGAAGATGTTCTACAGCGACAAGGCAAAAATGTTCTCCGCCTTCGAGTCGGCCTGGGACATCGAGACCTTCGAAGAGAACAAGCACTACCTGGCCGCCATGGGCCAAGGCGTGGTCCCGCCTGCCGGCTCGCAATCGGAGAAGCCCTACAGCCCGTTCATGGACGTCTACGCGGCACTGGGCCGTGGCGGCCTGATGGAGCGTTACGGCGTGACGCAACGCCAGCTGGCCGCCGTCGCCTCGAAGAACCACGGTCATTCGGTGCACAATGAGCGCTCGCAATACCGCAACGCCATGAGCATCGAGGAAATCCTCGCCGCGCCGCCGATCACCTACCCGATCACCCTGCCGATGTGCTCGCCGATCTCCGATGGCGCTGCCGCAGCCATCCTGTGCACCGAGTCGGCGCTGAAAAAGTACGGCTTCGACAAAAATCGCGCGATCAAGGTCCTCGCCAGTGTGGTGCGCTCCGCGTCAGCCCGCGCTGCCGACGACTACGACAAGGGCTGTACGCACCTGGCCGGCAAAGCCGCGTTCGAGCAGGCCGGTATTGCCCCGCAGGACGTCGATGTCGCCGAGGTGCATGACGCCACGGCCATCGGCGAACTGCTCGCCATCGAGGCCCTGGGCCTGTGCGAGCCGGGCATGAGCGGGGTCATGGCCGAACGCGGTGACAGCGCCCTCGGCGGCCGCTTGCCGGTCAACCCGTCCGGTGGTCTGGAGTCCAAGGGCCATCCGATCGGCGCTACCGGCATCGGGCAGATTTTCGAGCTGGTCGAGCAACTGCGCGGCAACTGTGGCCCACGTCAGGTAGAAGGCGCGCGCATTGCCCTGCAAGGCAACGGCGGCGGCCTCTGGCGCGTGGAAGAATCCACCGAACATGTCGGCATCTTCAGTCGCGCCTGATCGTTATGGGGAACGGTGACTCAGGGGAAACCACGCACTTCCTCCGCCGTTCGCCACCTATTATGAATAACAAGAGGAAAACACCATGACCATTCGCTTCGATGACCGTGTTGCCATCGTCACCGGCGCCGGCAACGGCCTGGGCCGCGTTCACGCCCTGAACCTGGCCGCCCGCGGCGCCAAGGTGGTGATCAACGACTTCGGCGGTAGCCGTGACGGCTCCGGCAGCTCTTCGGACGCCGCCCTGGCTGTGGTCGAAGAAATCCGCCAGGCCGGTGGCACCGCCATCGCCAACGGTGCCAACGTGGCTGACTACGAGCAGGTCCAGGCCATGGTCAAGCAGGCGGTAGAAGCCTTCGGCCGCGTCGACATCCTGATCAACAACGCCGGCATCCTGCGCGACAAGTCGTTCGCCAAGATGGAGATGGCCGACATTCAGGCGGTGATCAATGTCCACCTGATGGGCTCGATGAACTGCAGCAAAGCGGTGTGGGAACTGATGCGCGAGCAGAACTACGGGCGCATCCTGATGACCACCTCCGCCGCCGGCCTGTTCGGTAACTTCGGCCAGGCCAACTATGGCGCGGCGAAAATGGCCGTGGTCGGCCTGATGAACATGCTTGCCATCGAAGGCCGCAAGAACAACATCCTGGTCAACACCCTGGCACCGATGGCCGCCACGCGCATGACCGAAGACGTCATGCCGGCCGAACTGCTAGCCGCCAGCCGCCCTGAGCAGGTCACCCCGGGGGCACTGTTCCTGGTCAGCGACAACGCACCGACCAAGCTGATCCTCGGCGCCGGTGCCGGCGTGTTCAGCGCCGTGCGCATGGAAGAGACCGCGCCGGTGTACATCGGCAACGACGAGCTGTCGCCGGAGGCCATCGAAGCGCACCTGGCGCAGATCACCGACTGGAGCACCGCCGTTCCCCGCGATGACGCCAACCAGCAGGTGAAAGTCTTCATCGACACCGCCCTGCAGGCCCTCAAGGCTCAGCAGGCCTGAGGGTTCGCGGGACAGGGCTCGAGATAAACGTGCGATGATGATCGCAACGGGCGTGCAGCCACACGCCCGGACGGAGAATAACCATGACAATAATGAACTTCGCACACACGGTCGGTAACCTGGCCGTGCGTTTTGGCGACCGGGAAGCCCTGGTCAACATCGAGCGCAATCGACGCTACACCTTCGGTGAGCTGCATTCGCTGACCAATCGCATCGTCAACATGCTGCGCGAGCGCCTTGCACTGCGCCGCGGCGATGTCTATCTGTGCATTCTGGAAAACGACAACATCTCCCTGTTCCATGCCTGGACAGCGCTCAAGGGCGATGCTTCGGCAGCCTACACCAACTATCGCGACGCGTTCGAAGAACATCGCTGGCAGGTGGAGTTTCTTCAGCCGAAAGTGGTGTTTATCGAGAACGCGCTGATCGACCGCTATTTCGACCTGCTGCAGGGGCAAGGCATCAAGGTGGTCTGCATGGACCCTCCCGCTACCCCGCGCGAGGGCTTGTTGTACTTCTGGGACTTGCTCGAGGGCGTTTCGGATCACAACCCTGGCATCGACAACGACGTACAGAAAGACGCGTTGGTCTATCGCTTCACCGGGGGCACCACCGGCCAGAGCAAATGCGCCGCCTACACCATAGACAACTGGATGGCGCTGCGCGATTCGATGTACCTGGAGGCTGAACAGCCCTATCAGCCCGACACCCGCTTCCTGCACATGGCGCCGATCAGCCACGGCTCCGGCCTCGGGCTGCTGCCGACCCTGTTCCGTGGTGGCTGCACCCTGACCCAGAACATTCCGGACCTGGCGCAACTGTGCCGCAACATCGAAGCCGAAAAGGTCACCATGACCTTGCTGGTGCCGACCATGATCTACCGGCTGCTGGAATTGCCCGAAGCCAGGGACTACGACCTGTCCTCGCTGCAGACCATGGCCTACGGCGCCGCCCCGATGAGCCCGGCGAAACTGCGCCAAGCCCAGCAACGCTTCGGCAATATCTTCATGCAGATCTACGGCGCCACCGAAAGCCTGCATGCCGTGGCCCTGTTGAGCAAGGCCGATCACCTGACCGATAACGAAAAACAGCTGTCATCGGCCGGGCGCATTGCCGTTGGCGCGGAAATCCTGATTGTCGACGACAACGGCCAGGAAGTGCCGCTGGGCACCACTGGAGAGCTGTGGGTGCGTTCGCGCGGGACCATTGCCGGCTACTACAAGAACCCGGAAGGCACGGCCACGGAGTTTCACAACGGCTACTGGAAGTCCGGCGACCTGGGCTACATCGACGCGCAGGGCTTCCTGTTCCTGGTTGACCGCAAGAAAGACATGATCATCACCGGTGGCTTCAACGTCTACGCCATCGAAGTGGAAGCGGCGCTCAATGCCCACCCGGCGGTGTCCAACTCGGCGGTGGTCGGCATTCCCCACGAGGAATGGGGCGAGGCGGTGCATGCCGAGGTGGTGCTCAAAGCCGGTGAAAGTGTCTCGGCCCAGGCGCTGATCGAGCATGTAAAAGCTCGCTTGGGACGCTTCAAGGTGCCCAAGTCGATTCACTTTGTCGATGCCCTGCCGGTCAGTGTGGTGGGCAAGGTGCTGCGTCGTCAGGTGCGCGAAAAGTACTGGAAAGACAAGACCCGTTGCGTGTCCTGAAGTGCATTGCCCTGATGGAGACATCAGGGCTTTTTTTGCTTGCCTGTAGGAGCGGATTCATCCGCGATGGACTGCGTAGCGGTCCCATCTTTTGGGGCCGCGTTGCGCCCCATCGCGGCGGTCCGGCGTCCCGGTAAATCCGCTCCTACAGTTCAGAGCATATCGACGTCCATGAGCGACGCCATGTCGATCACAAACCGGTACTTCACATCATTGTTGTGCATGCGCGTGAACGCCTGGTTGATGTCCTGGATCTGGATCATCTCGCAGCTGGGCAGCACCTGGTGCTCGGCACAGAAGTCCAGCAACTCCTGGGTCTGCTGCAGACCACCAACCAAGGAGCCTGCAATCGAACGGTTGTTGACCGCCAGCAAGGCGCCATGAATCGGCTCCAGGGGCTCCAGTGCGCCAACCAGCACCAGCGTGCCGTTGCGGGCCAGGAGCATCAGGTAAGGATTGACGTTGTGCCCGCGCGGGATGGTGTCGAGTATCAGGTCAAAACTGCTGGCGGCAGCTTTCATGGCCAGCGGGTCGCTGGACAGCAACACATGATGGGCGCCCAGAGCGCGGGCATCATCGGCTTTGCCGGGTGAGGTGGTGATCACCGTGACCTGAGCACCGAGGGCGACGGCCAGTTTCACCGCCATATGGCCCAGCCCGCCAAGACCGATGACCGCCAGACGCGTACCGGCCTTGACGCCGTGGTCGCGCATCGGTGTCCACACGGTGATGCCCGCGCACAGCAGCGGCCCGGTAAAGCGCGGATCCAGTGCCGAGGGTACGCGCAGCACAAAGTGCTCGCGCACCACGATGTGCTGGGCGTAGCCACCGCGGGTCACTTCGCCGCTGATGCGGTCCAGGCCGTTATAGGTCGGAGTCATGCCTTGGGTGCAATGCGGCTCCTGGTGCTGTTCGCAGGCCTCGCAGTGCTGGCAGCTGTCGACCAGGCAACCAACCGCGACAAGATCGCCGACACGATAACGGCTAACCGCAGTACCGACGGCAGTGACCCGGCCGACAATCTCATGCCCCGGGACACAGGGAAAGCGCGTGTTCTTCCAGTCGTTGTGCACATAGTGCATGTCGGAATGGCAGACGCCGCAGTAGTCGATATCAATGGCCACATCGTCGTCACGCAGCGCGCGACGGTCGAAGCGTACAGGGGCAAGTGGCGCGTTGGCTTCGTGGACGCCGTAGCCGATACAGGTAGTCATGGAGAGTCTCCGAATTCTAGGTAAGTAAAACCCCGCTGGGCGAACACATGCGGGGTCTGGAGGATCAGATCGATGGGCGCAGCCAGGGCGCTGCGCTGGTTTCAGGCGCGGCAATCTGGTTGGAAATCCATTTGCCCATGCGCCGCATCGGCTCGATGGAGTCCTGCGGTGCGGCAAACTTCATGGCGGCGGCATAACCGAGCGAAACGATGCGTTGCGCGCCATACAGCGGCAGTACGTCCTTGAGCTGATCCTTGATGCTTTCCGGGTAAACGCCGACGGTCTGGGTGTAGGCATCGACCGCATTCATCATTTCGCTCAGGTCGTCGACCGGCACCAGGTTGGCGGTGCGGTCGTCGAGGCTGGCGGCAAATGACACCGGCTCGGGTAGTTGGGAGCAGATGATCGCGCCCTCGCCGCCTTTGCCGCCGATGACCTTGTACCACTCGTCATCCAGCCGCAGCGCGTCGACATGGGCCTTCAGGCCCTGGTCATAGCGCTTGGGCGTGGTGCTGAGGGTGTTGGGCAGGCCGATCATGGCGTCATACACGTACTGGCCAAAGGTGTTGAGACGCTCCAGGCCCTGCTCATCGGTGCCGCTCTGAACGTACACCACCCGCGCGCAGACGCAGCCCTTCTGGTTGATCGCACCGATATCGGCCGCCAGGCGCACCGCGGCTTCGCGCATGCTGGCTTCGCTGTCGAAGGTGTCTTTGCCGATGATGCTGGCGCTGCGTTTCGGGTCGAGGGAAATCAGTTCCAGGCCCGGCTGGATGTAGCGGGTGACATGCTTCATCGAAGCAAAACCGCCCCAGGCGACGATTTTCTCGAGGTTCTGCGGCTGGTACAGGCGCTGCTCGAAGGCCTCGTCGCCACCTTTCCAGTAGGCGACACTCAGGTGCTTGGTCAGCGGATGGTCCGGGGCCATGTCGACCATGGTACGGGCGATGGCCAGCGCGGTGAACGGGTCATTGGACGGCGCCTTGATGATCGCATCGCTGCGCAGGACCATGTTGCGGATGATGGTCCACAACGACAGCGACACCGCGTTGCCAGCGACGATGTGCAAGGTGCGCGCACCGAAGCAGCGCACTTCCAGCTGGGTGCCGTCGAGCAGGGTCTGCGGCACCCAGCCTTCCAGGTATTTGATGCCGACGGTGGTTTCCGCCATTTCGCGGATGAACTCGCGCGACAGCATATGCTGCAGGCCCATGTACGAGCCCTTGACGATGCTCGGGGTGGTCGGTGCGGTCAGGAACGACAGCTCGCAAGCTTCCTGCAGGTACTGATTCTTGTCCAGGGCCAGGCGTTCGCCGAGTGCCACGGCGTAGTCAAGAATGTCCTCGAAGCTCAAGCTGTACAGGTCCGCCAGCTTGGCCGGGTTGCCCAGCGGCAACTGGTCGATATATTGGGTCGCATCGGGGGTGAGGAAGCTCAGATCGCCGCCACGGCCACCCACTTCAATCAGGTTGTCGGTGATCACTTGACCACGAATGATCATTGGCGCAATGGGATGGGTCATGGCTCAGCCCTCCAGGGTATTGAGGAAGTCCATCGCTTCGCGATGGGATTGTTCGGACGCGGCGCAGGTGATCTTGTCGTCGCCGCCGTTCTTTTCGCTGTAACGCTGGATCGCCCCCACCACGTAACGGCTCGGGCGCCCGCAGCTGCAGGGCTGGTCCCATTCGATGGTGATTTCGTCGCCGGTGATAAAGCCGCCCCAATGAATGTCCGCGCCCAGGTCGAAGAAGGCCGCGCGCCCGGTCTGACGCCCCTGGCGCGGCAGCGGCTTGCTGGTCTCGGGATCGAGCAGAAAAGGAATCGCGGTGTGCGAGAAGTGGTAGTTGCCGTGCTCGCATTTGAGGTGCGAACCGCTGACCACCTCCGACATGGCATACGATTCGTGCAGGGTCTTCACCCCGGTAAAGCGCATGACCTCTTCGCGCCAGTTCTCCGGTGGCACCACACCTTTGGCACCACCGGTAGTGATGATGTAGGAGTCGGGATGGAATACGGACTCCAGGCCGCGTTCCAGACCGGCCTTGGCCATGTTGTGCAGCAGGTTCCAGGTGCCGCCGATGTACACCTGCTTGCCCTTGAGACGGGTGGCGATGTCATCGAAGAACGCGGCCAGGTGCTGCGGCATCTCGGCCTGCTGCTGATCAAAGGCTTTTTTCTTCGCCAGCAGCTCCGGCGCCACCACCAGACGGTCCAGGGTGCCGTTGTTGTGGGCAGCACGCAGCCTGGCACCCAGGCGCAATACGTCGCTGGACAGGGTCGAGGGATAGGCCGGGTGGAAATGCGCCAGATCCGGCAGCAGCACACGTACCAGCGAGCCCATGCCGCGCAGGTGGCTGAGATAGCCCTTGCGGTAGTACGGATAAGCCGTGTGCAAGTCCGGGTCCGGGGTGTCCGCGCCGCTCATGTTCCAGGCGTAGAGCTTGCGCACCTGCGAGGCTTTTTCGAACTCGCGGGCACTGCACGGCAGAAACGACAAGGTACCGGAGGTGCCGGAGGTATGGCTCAGGCACAGCTCGGGGATTTCCCTGTCCAGGGTTTCGAACCAGTCGTCGAGCCCGGTGCAGGCGCTGACATCGACGGCGGCGATCTTTTCCGCCAGCGCCGGGATCACCAGCTTGCCCAACCATTTGTTGATGGCGGTGTAATTGTTCTTTTCCAGCAAGGATGGCGGGTACGACTTGAACAGGGTGTGTTCGAACAGCAGCGGCACCACGTCGTCAAGCTGCTCGATATGCTCGATGCCTTCGGCGTCCGCCAGCTTCGTCAGTACCGCAATACGGTCGCGCATTTCGCCGAAGCGGCGCTTGAGGCCTGCCAGCTGCAGCTCATCGATCTGTTCGACAGGTAAGTGCTTCCAGTTCTGCAGACTATGCTCGACCAGGGCCGCCGGGTCGCTCAGCAGCAGTTCGACCCGCTCTTCTATTGTTTTTTTCAAGGGACAGCCTCCTGGAATTCATTCGATCTCGCCCAGGTCGTGACGCTGCAACGACCTGTTCGGCAGGCCCAGTTTAGGGGGCTTGAGGGCGAAATCATTTCCGGATTCAGGAACCTGATAAAACAATATAACCAACTGTTTTTAATCGGTTTTTTACTTGAAAGGCGATACGCGCGGGGGTGTTATTCCGGGTCTTGCGTGGTCAGCAGCGCATGGATCATGCGCGCCAGCATGCGCACGGTGGTGTCTTCGATCAGGTAGTGCGGCTTTTCGATCAACAACGCACGTGGCAAGGCAGTTACCGCCTGGTAGGCGAGAAAGCCGGCCTTCTCGCGGTCACGTACCAGCACCTGGTCGGAGAAGCGCTGCACCAGCGCCGGAATGACCATCGAGATCCAGAAACGCTCCGGCTTGACGATCTCCAGGCGCACCAGTTCACCATAGTAGGCCGCCTTGATGCTCTGCTCGGAGTCGACCTGCATCCAGCGATGCAAGGCTGAAAGGCCGGTGCGCAGGATTATTTCGATACCGTCATAGAGGGTCGCCGATGCCGGTAGCGCATCAATGCTGGCGATCACTTGCAGGCGGGCATCGGCGCGGTAGTCCTCGAATATCGCGCCGATCAACGACTCGATGGTGGGGAAATACTCGTAGATCGAACTGATTGCCACACCGGAGTAATCGGAAAGGCGGTAGATCGACAGCGCCTCGCGCCCTTCCCCTTCGAGGATTTCCCGCCCGGCAGTTTTCAAGGCCTCAACCAGGGCGACCGAGCGCGCCTGCTTCGGTTGCTTGCGCGGCCTGGCCGGCAGTTCCACCACAACATTGTCATGGCTGCCCTGGCCACGAGCGGTCACCCCCTCGTGGCTTGGCGAAGCGTCCAGGCGACGGCCCATGGCTCAGG
The DNA here is from genome assembly GCA_036643775.1 of Pseudomonas sp. GTDB lineage: Bacteria > Pseudomonadota > Gammaproteobacteria > Pseudomonadales > Pseudomonadaceae > Aquipseudomonas. Next base: position 19,147 of record JAVXRI010000002.1, read on the forward strand.
GGGTCACAACGTTGAAGGTCGGCTGGAAGCTGGCAAGCATGCCGAGCATCGCCTTGAAGCGTTCAGCATCGCCCTCGAGCTTGATATCACCCTGCTTGATCGCCGTCGGGAAATCGAGCTGGCGCAGGCTGATCTGGTCCAGTGTGGCTTTGCTCATTTTCACCGTGGCATCAGCGTTGGCATGGCGTGTGTGCTCGCGATAGGTCAGTACGCCGTTGCGCAAGGTCAGGGCGAAGTGCTGGTCAAGGTCGTCGAAGTCCCAGTTCAGGGTCATATCATTCCCCTGAGCTTTATCGGAGTCCATGCGTACCGAGAGGATGTCCATGAACATTGTCGGTGTCGCCGCGCGCACCAGATCGGCACTGCCGCGCGCGCCCTGTTGCGGCGCGACCTGGCGTAGCTCCTGGACCGCGGTCAGGTACATGTTGCGCCAGATCGCCGACTCGCTGCGATAACCCAACTGCTCCAGCGCATCGGCCTGGGCTTCAAGGGCGGCTTTGTTGTCGGGTTCGGCGAACACCAAGTGATTACCCAGCTGTGCCGCCCAACGGTAGTCGCCCTGCTGCATCGCCGTGCGCATCAGCTCCAGCACCTTCTCGGCACCGCCCATGGCCTGCACATAGTGCTTGCCGGATTCGACCGGCGGCAACGGATCGAGGTTGGCCGGGTTGCCATCGTAAAAGCCCAGGTACCGCTGGTACACCGCACGGGTATTGAAACTCAGCGTCCCGTAGTAGCCCCTGGCGTACCATTTATGATCGAGTTCGCCGGGCAGCTTCTTCACCGCGTCGGCAATCTCCAGCGGCGTCATGCCCTGGTTCAGCAGGTGCAACGTGCGGTTGTTGATGAAGGCATACATGTCGCGCTGGTCGGCAAGCATGCTGCGAATGCCCTCGCCGCCCCAGGTCGGCCAGTTGTGCTGGGCAAACATGACCTCGGCCTTGTCGCCATAGCGCACCAGGCTGTCATCGATGAATTTCGACCAGGCCTTGGCGTCACGTACTTCCGCCCCCCGCGGGGTGAGTACGTTATGCATCGACATCACCGCGTTTTCGGACATGCTCAGTGCCTTCAACTGCGGCAAGTACACGTTCATCTCCGACGGTGCCTCGGTGCCAGGGGTAAGCTGGAACTCGAACTGCACGCCGGCAATTTCAACGCTCTCCAGCGGCTGGACAATCAAATGGGTCGGCGCAATCAGGCTGATGGTGCCACCGATCGGCGCCCCCTTGCCGATCCCGGTATCGACCTGGCCGCGTTCAGTCCTGGGCACCGCACCGCCACTCTGGTACATGCCGCGGCGGAACATCGCCGTGCCGGCCAGCACGTTTTCCTGGATCGCGTGCTCCATGAAGCCATCCGGGGCATAGATCCGCACCTTGCCGGCTTTGACATCAGCCTCGTCTACCACGCCGCGTACGCCGCCGAAGTGGTCGATGTGGCTATGGCTGTAGATCACCGCCACCACCGGCTTGCGCGGGCGGTTCTGGTAGTACAGTTCGAGGCCGGCCTTGGCCGTCTCGGTCACATACAGCGGGTCGATGATGATCAGCCCGTCGTCACCTTCGATGATGGTCATGTTGGCCAGATCAATGCCGCGAATCTGGTAGACCTTGTCAGTGACCTGGAACAGACCGGCATTGGCGTTGAGCTGGGCGATGCGCCACAGGCTGGGGTTCACCGTATCCGGTGCCTGGGCCTGCTGGAGAAAATCGTACTGGTGAGTGTTCCACACAGGCTTGCCGTCAACATTCTTCACCTCACCCTCAAAGGCGGCCACCAGGCCCTTGCGCGCGGCTTCATAGTCGGCGCGATCCTCGAATGGCAAGGCCTTGAGCACCGCCTGGTTGACCGCGGCCGTCGTCGGGCTGGCAGCCTTGGCCGGGTTGGTAGAGGCAACATCTGCCGCCCAGGACGGAACGCTGGACAAGGCAATGGCAGTGGCAAGTGCAGCAAGCGAATAGCGCATACGGATTCCTTAAGCGTGGATCGGGTCCACCGTTTTTATTCTGGCTGGCCACACTGTGGCAGCCGTTCCTTTAAGTAGTACAACAATCAGCCCTGAACGCTGATCCCTGTGAGCACCTGAGCGATAGAACGTTTCTGAGCGTCGCTCAGATCGGCCGGCAAGCGTACAGTGCTGAATGTCACCTGCGCCGGGTGTGAGGCGTCGTTGCGTGAGACATAGCCATGCTGCTCGCGCTCCACCACCACGTAACAGCACACACCCTCCTCACCAGGCAACGGGGTGATGAGGACATCCGCGCACTGGCCATTGCACACCCACTGGTGGTTACCGTTGATCACCCAGCCATCGTCAGTCGGCCAGGCACTGACGCCTTCTGCCTGTTCCAGGAAGAAACCGCCGAAACTGCGCCCGGCCAGCAGGTCTGGCAGGTAGCGCTTGCGTAACGCGTCCCGGCCCGGTGGCAAGTTGGCCAACGCCGAAGCTACGAGCAGATTGCCGAGTACGCATTCGGCAATCACGCTGGAGAGCGCACTGAGTTCTTCAAACAACAGAGCTTCAGTAACCGCCGACAGCCCCATGCCGCCGAGGGTTTGCGCGATACTGGCACCGGGCAGGCCAAACTCGGCAATGCCCTGGGTGAGTTCGCGCATTTTCTGCGCGGGCATGCTCCGCCCTTCGAACAGGCGGGCCACGGGCGCTACCTCGGACGCAAGAAAAGTCCGGAAGCTTTCCACTGCCAGTCGCTGCACATCGGTGCTGATCGCTATCTTCATGGTTCTGGTTCCCTGCCACGTGGCGCGAGTCCACCCGAAACTTCAGGTCCGCTATCAACAGCAGGGTATGTCGGTGGTGATCTGGCTGCCCCCCTCAATGAGGAGGGGGTAAGCCGATTGCGGCCGCTAGACCAGGCCGCGGGCGATGATCAGCTTCTGGATATGGCTGGTGCCTTCGTAGATCTTGGTCACCCGCACATCCCGGCAGTATCGCTCCACCGGAAAATCATTCAGGTAGCCATAACCGCCGTGGATCTGCAGGGCGTCGGAGCAGACCTTTTCTGCCATTTCACTGGCAAACAGCTTGGCCACCGAGGCTTCCTTGGCACAGGCCACACCGGCCTCGCACAGGCGTGCGGCATGCACCATATAGTGGTGGGCGACATCGACCTGGGCGGCCATGTCGGCCAGGTCGAACGCCACCCCTTGCAGGTTGATGATCGGCGCACCGTACGCCTCGCGCTCTTTGGCATAGCTGACCGCAGCATCCAGTGCCGCGCGCGCAGTGCCGGTGGCGACAGCGGCAATCGCCACCCGCCCTTCCGACAGTGAGCCCATCACATTGCGGTAGCCCGCCCCTTCAGCACCCAGCAGGTTGGACACCGGTACGCGGCATTGATCGAGCTGGATCTGGGCGACATGGGCCGAACGCTGGCCCATCTTGTGCTCGACACCCGCCACGACGTACCCCGGGTTATCCCAGGGGTCGACCATCAACAGGCTGCTGCCTTTCTTGCCGGCAGCCTTGTCGGTCACCGCCAGCACCAGGCCCAGGCCGGCTTCGTTGCCGTTGGAGATGAACTGCTTGCTGCCATTGATTACGTAATGGTCGTCTTCGCGGCGCGCCTGGGTACGGAACGCCGCCGTGTCGGAGCCGGCCTGCGGCTCGCTGAGCAGAAAGGCACCGATGCGCTTGCCACTGGCCAGGTCCGCCAGGTACTTGCGCTTCTGCGCCTCGTTACCCAGGCGCGCCACGGCCATGCCCACCGAGTTGTGGACATGGATCAGGGTGGCAAAGCCGGTATCGGCGGCCGCGAACTCCTCGATGGCCAGGCAGTACTCGACAAAACTGGCGCCGGCACCGCCGTACTCCTCGGGAATCAGCATGCCGAGAAAACCCAGTTCGGCAACGGCCCGCAGTTCGCTGTGGGGCCAGGCAGCACTGCGGTCACGCTCGGCTGCGGTGGGCGCGACCACGTCGGCGGCGACCTTGCGCGCCGTGTCGCGGATCATGATTTGCTGTTCGCTGAGGAAGGTTGCGCAGCTGTCGCTCATGGTGATTCCTTATGAATTCGGGGCTAAAGACAGGTTCAGGTTGGCGTTACACACACTGCACAGTCCGCGCTTCAGGTTCGGCCGGCGCCTCGCTCTCGCGCGCCACCGGGGTGGCAACCGCTGAACCGCTGGCCTGCACATCCTTGAGCAGGAAGTGCGACAGCGCCGGGATCAGGGCCAATGCACCGAGCATGTTCCAGAGGAACATGAAGGTCAGCAGGATGCCCATGTCGGCCTGGAACTTGATGGGTGAGAACGCCCAGGTGATGACCCCGGCCGCCAGGGTCACACCGACCAGGGCGACGACCTTGCCAGTGAAGCGCAAGGCATGCCGGTAGGCCTCGGCCAGGGTCGCACCGGCGCGCTGGCGGGCCAGCTGGATGCTCAGCAGGTACAGCGCATAGTCGACGCCGATGCCCACGCCCAGGGCGATCACCGGCAAGGTCGCAACCTTGACGCCCATACCCAGCACCACCATCAGCGCTTCGCAGAGAATCGAGGTGATCACCAGCGGTACCACGGCGACCACCACCGCGCGCCAGCTACGGAAGGTGATGAAGCACAGGACGATAACGGCGGCATACACGTACATCAGCATGGTCAGGTTGGCTTTTTTGACCACGATATTGGTCGCCGCTTCGATCCCGGCACTGCCGGCCGCCAGCAGGAACTGCCGCTCCGGGGTGCTGTGCGCGGTGGCGAAGGCTTCGGCGGCCTGCACCACCTGGTCCAGGGTCTGCGCCTTGTGGTCGGTCAGGTAGGCAACCACCGGCATGACCGAGCAATCGTTGTTGAACAGCTCCGGGTTACTGGTACTGGCGGTACGGGCGGCGTAGTTGAGCACGTCCTGATTGGGCGAAATCGACATCCATTTCGGGCTGCCCTCGTAGGAGCCGGCGGTGATCTTGCGTACCGCGTCAGCCAGCGACACCGTGCTCTGCACCCCGGGTACCTGCTGCAACACCCAGCCCAGGCGATCGGCATCTACCAGGGTCTGGTACTCAAGACAGCCTTCGGCCCTGGTCTTGACGATCACTGCGAACTGGTCGGACGACAGCGAGTACTGGCTGTTGATGTAGGCGTTGTCGAGGTTGTAGCGCGAGTCGGGACGCAACTCCGAGGCCCCGGCATCCAGGTCGCCGATCTTCAGCTGGGTGCTGACGATAAAACCCGCCACCGCAAGGACCGCCGACACTACCAGCAATGCCGTCGCCCAACGGCGTTCGGTGAAGCGCTCCAACAGCAGCCACAGGCCACCGGCAGGCTGTTGTTCGGCGCGCAGGCTGCGCCCCGCGGCCTTGGGACTGACCCCGGTATAGGAGAGCATCACCGGCAGCAGGATCAGGTTGGTGAACACCAGCAGGGCGACGCCGATCGAGGCGGTGATGGCCAGGTCCTGGATCACCGGGATATCGATCAGCATGAGCACCCCGAAGCCCACCGCGTCGGCGACCAGCGCCGTCACCCCGGCGAGGAACAGGCGGCGGAAGGTGTAGCGCGCAGCCACCAGCTTATGGGTGCCGCGGGCCACGTCCTGCATGATGCCGTTCATCTTCTGCGCGCCATGCGAGACGCCGATGGCAAACACCAGGAACGGTACCAGGATCGAGTAAGGGTCCAGCGCGTACCCCAGCCGGGCAATCAGCCCGAGCTGCCAGAGCACGGCGATGCAGGAACAGCCGAGTACCAGCGCGGTACTGCGCACACAGCGCGTCCAGGCGAAAATGATCAGTGCCGCGATCAACGCCGCCACAATAAAGTAGATGACCATTTGCTGCAGGCCATCGAGCAGGTCGCCGACCACCTTGGAGAAGCCGACGATACGGATGTCGAGGTCGGCACCGCCCTGATCACCGGAATACTGGCTTCGAATGGTTTCCAGGCGCTTGGACAGTTCCCAGTAGTCCAGCGGCTCACCGGTAGTAGTGTCCTTGTCGAGCAGCGGCAGGAAGATCATGCTCGAACGAAAATCCGTGCCCACCAGGTTGCCGAGCAGCTGGGCGCGGCTGATGTTCTGGCGCAGGGCATCGATGCTGGCCTGCGAGCCGGTGTAGTTGTCGGGCATTACCGGGCCGCCGGCGAAGCCTTCTTCGGTCACCTCGTTCCAGCGCACCACCGGCATCCACAACGATTTGACGTTGGCCCGGTCAACCCCGGGGGTCAGGAACAGCGCGTCGTTGATGTGCTTGAGGGCCTGCAGGTAGGCGGGATCGAAAATATCGCCGGAGCGGTTCTCGACCACCACGCGCACGGCATTGCCCAGGCCCTTGAGTTCGTCACGGTGGTCCAGGAAGTTGCGGATGTAGGGCTGATTCTGCGGAATGGTTTTCTCGAAGGCGGCGTTAAGGGTCAGCCGGGTCGAGTCCCACCCCAGAATCACCGTCGCGACGGCGCAGAAAAGGATCACCAGTAAGCGGTTGTTGAAGATCAAGCGCTCCAGGCGACTGCCTGAGCGCTGATTGAAATCCTTCAGGTTGCTGATGGTCTGCAGGTTGTCGCTGGCGTTATGGATACCCATCAGAGCTCTCCGACTTTCTTGTGCTGTTGCAGGCTCTGCACCCGAACGCCACCGAGCCCGGCCAGGGCGACGGCCCCGTCGGCAAGGGGTGCCAGTGCAAAATTGGGCGCCACGCGGTCTAGCGCAACGCGGCTGAAGGTGGCGCCACGGTCGCTGGAACGCAGCAACTGACCGGTCTGGCTGGCCAGCAGGATGCTGCCGTCAGCGCTGATCAGGCCGCTGGTGATACCGGCTTCGATACCGGTATCGACCTTGCTCCAGCTGGCGCCGCCATCGAGACTGCGCAAGGCATTGCCGCGCAGGCCGTAGACCAGCACCAACTGGTCGTCGCCGAGCACACCGAACAAGGTGCCCTCATACGGCAGCGGCACTTTGAAGAACCGCTGGCTGGCCGCATCGAGCTTGAGCACCAGGCCCTGCTCGGCGACCATGAACAGCGTGCCGGCCGCCGGGCGCAGGCCATACAGGTGCATGCTGCGCGGGTTGTCGACGCGATCCTGCCAGGGCGTCCAGCTTTGCCCGCCATCCTCGGTGCGCAAGATCAGGTTGAACGCGCCGGTGACAAACCCGCTGCGCTCGTCGCGGAACCACACATCGAGCAAGGGCTTGTCGGCGCCCTGCTGGGCAAACAGCTCGGCGTCCTGTTTCAGGCGCTGGGCCTCGGGGTCATCCGGGTTGGCCGGGTTGCCGTAGTGCTTGAGCAACAGCGCGGCAATCTGCCGGCCGTCGAGCTGCTTGCGCCAGGTCGCGCCCGCGTCGCTGCTATGCAGCACCACGCCTTCATGGCCCACGGCCCAGCCTTGGCTGGCACTGGGGAACATCAGCGCGGTCAGGTCGGAGCTGACCGGCACCTGGGCTTGCACCCAGTGCGTGGTGTCGTCGGAAAATACAATGTGGCCGCGTTGACCCGCGGCAATCAGCCGTCCACCGGCCTGCGCCAGGGCATTGAGCGGCGCATGGAGCGCCTGGCTGCTCGGCGCCGAGGGCATGTCCAGGGGCGAGACAAAAGCCGGCTGGGCGAGCGCCTGGCCCGCCAGCAGCGCAGTCAGGGTCAGCAGTAACGGTCGTAAACGTAGTTTGAACACCGTGTTCACCTCACATCAGGTGCGCGCGAGCGCGCATTGCACCAACGCTGGCCCCGTAGCGAGGCCAGCGTTGGCGAACTTGAATCCGGGGCAAGCGCGGGCTCAGAGCGTGGTCTTGAAGGTGAAGTACACCGCGCCGCGGTCTTCCAGCATCGCCTGGCTACCGCTTGGGGTCAGGGCTGCGCCGGTGACCGGGTTGGTCGAGTAGTCACCGAAATAGTCCACATACTTCAGGTCGAAGCGGTAACGGCTGTAGACGTCCAGCGCCAGGCCGACGGCGTAGCTGCCGGCATCCTCGTTACCCCCCGAGCCCACGGCCGAGTTGCCGTTGATGCCTTGGGAAAAACTCAGCGGCATCGACAGGTCGCCACCGGGGAACACCTGGTACCAGGTCGGCGTGAAGTTGATGGCCAGGCCATAGGCATCACGGGTGACGGCGTCGATGTTGGTCGGCACCGCTTTGTAGGCGGACGAGCCCTTGAACAGATTGAGCGGGTCGGAGTTGACCGACAGCCAGCGGCTCCAGGTCAGTTCAGCCGACCAACTGGCTCCGTCGTAGAGCGGCGTCGGGCTGAGCGAGCCGATGGCATTGAGCACGCCGTGCAGGGTGTCGCCACGGGCGCCGAGAATGTCGCCGTCATCCGGCAATTGCGCGGTAGAGGTCACCCGCGCCGCCGAACTCACCAGCGGCATGTTGCGCCGGTAGTTGAGGTCGGCACCGACGCTGATGCCGCCGATTTCCTTCGACAGACTGATGCCGTACATGTCGATCTTGTCGGCGTAGTTGAGGAAGTACTGCGGCTGCGCGTTAGCCAGCAAGACCACCTGCGGCAGGGTGTCGGAGAACTGGCGTACATAGAGCCCGAGGGTGCCGTCAAGCCATTCCGGGCTCCAGCGCGTCATCACGCCCCAGTCCCCGGAATTGCGCGGTTCGATGTCTTCGCCGTGCAGGGCACGCAGGTTGGGGCTGAGGATGAACGACTCGCCACCTTGCTGGTAGATATCGGCAAAGCCCAGGTAGCTGCCGGATTCCGGCACCCGCGATGGCCGCCATTCGAAGAAGTACTGCGCGGCGAACGACAGTTCGGGGTTGACCTGCAACTGGGTAGAGAACTGGTTGCGCGGCAGGTACAGTTCTTTGGCTTCGATCCCCGGCAGTGCCAGGGCCTTGCCCTGGTCCAGAGGTGCCTGGCCGTAGGAAATACCATGAATGGCACCGGCGCCCAGCAGCGACTCGCCCCAGTTCACGGTGTGACGGCCCAGACGGGCCTTGAGCGGCATCTCGCCGAGGCTGTACTCGCCAAACACGAAGGCGTCCATCCACTCGGCGGACGGGCCTTCGTAGTAGCGGTCGGTATAGCGGCTCAATCCGGTGGCCGGACGACCGCCGGAGCCCAGGTGATTGGACGTGGCGACGCTGTCGTTGTCCAGGTCACCGGCATAGGCGGCGTCATACCACAGCGCGGCACTGACGCGCGCGCCGTACTTGCCCTTGTAGACGATGTCCGACTCGCTGAGGATGTCCAGGCGATTGTTGACCAGACGGTGCTTGTCGAAGTTGCGGTCGCCGTCATCGTTGTTCGGGTTCGCCAGAATTGCCTTGTCCTGCCCCTCGACACGCATGCCCAGGTTGTAACGCAGGGTGTTGTCCCAGCGCAGCTGGATGTCTTCATTGCCGGTGTCGATCTCGACGGCAGCGGCGTTGCCGCAGGCGAGCGCACACAGGGTCACGACCGTTGCCCGCACTGCAGGGTTACTGGTGGGATGACGTGGATTGGCTTTTTTCTTGTTATTCATCTGGGTGTCTCCTCCCCTGGGTTGAACCTGGACCTCCAGGTTCGCAAGCCGCTCAATCAGTGATCGAGTGCTCCGCAGGGTGCCAGCGTTGCACGTGCGTCCTCCCCCCCCTTTCTGAAAGGGGGGTGTTCCCCCTACCCCCCCTTCGCTAGTGTCTGACTTCATCGAGCTGATTTGCGGACCTGCACCAGCAATGTCAGTGGAAGAATCAGACGGGAGAACAGCATGATGGACGGCCAATCGGTCAGCTCAAACGCACGACTCAGCTACCCCTACGCCACGCCGCCGGCACCTGGCGTACCCACCCGGATTGCGCCTGGGGTTCACTGGCTCAGGTTGCCCCTGCCAGTTTCACTTGGGGCCATCAACGTCTGGCTGCTGGCCGACGGCGCTGGCACCACGCTGGTCGACACCGGCCTCTACGATGAACCGACCGTGGACCTCTGGCGTGCATTGCTGGACGGCGCTTTGCGCGACACGCCACTGAAGCGGATCATCGCCACCCACCTGCACCCTGACCATGTCGGCATGGCCGGCTGGCTGAGCCGTCATAGCGGTTGCCGTCTGTGGATGACGCGCCTGGAGTACCTGCACTGTCGCATGCAGGCCAGCGATAGCAGCCGTTCGGCGCCCGAGGAAACGCTGGGGTTCTATCAGCGCGCAGGCTGGGACGAACAGGCGCTGGAACGCTTTCGCACGCGCTTTGGCGGTTTCGGTCGTATGTTGTCCGCCCTGCCCGAGAGCTATCGGCGTATCCGCGCTGGCGAGCGACTCGACATCGGCGGCTACTGCTGGGAAGTGGTGGTAGGCGCCGGTCATTCGCCGGAACACGCCTGCCTGTACGACGCACAGCGAAAGTTGCTGATATCGGGCGATCAGGTGCTGCCGCGCATCTCGTCCAACGTTTCCGTACTGCCTACAGAACCGGACGCCGATCCGATGAGCGAGTGGCTTGATTCGTTGAGTGCGCTGCGACGGAGTGTGCCGGACGATGTGCTGGTGCTGCCGGCGCACAACAAACCCTTTTATGGATTGCATACCCGCATCGAGCAACTGCAGGCCGATACCTACAGCGCGCTGGAGCGGCTGCGCCAGGGGCTGGACCAGCCCCGGCGCGTGGTCGACCTGTTCGCGCTGTTGTTCCGCGCCAAAATCCGTAGCGACGACAGTTCACGCTTCACCCTGGCGACGGGCGAAGCGCTTGCCTGCCTCAACCATCTGTTACGTCGTGGTGAGATCAGTGTCAGCCTCGACGGGCACGGTGTGGCCTGGTATCGCCGCGATTAGTCGGCATTTGGTGTAGGAGCGGATTCACCGGGGCGCCGGACCGCCGCGATGGGGCGCGGAGCGGCCCTAAAATGGGCCTGCTGCGCAGTCCATCGCGGATGAATCCGCTCCTACAGTTATGAGGTGCCGGTCAGCGGGTACCGCACTGGATATCGAGGGTCAGCGCGTTCAGGTAAGCATTCTCCACCACATGCTGCACCAGCGCCGCGAACTCCTGGGCATGACCCATGCGCCGCGGAAACAGCAGCCCGTTGACGATGGTTTCGGACACCTTCGCCGGCATGCCCGCCGACATCCCCGACTCGAACAACCCCGGTGCCAGGCTCACCACGCGAATACCGTGCTCAGCCAGGTCACGGGCAATCGGCAGGGTCATGCCGATCACTGCAGCCTTGCTGGCGCTGTACGCCGCCTGCCCCATCTGTCCTTCACGCGCAGCACCGGAGGCGGTGTTGATGATCACCCCGCGTTCGCCGGTTTCTTGCGCATCGTTGCCCGACATGGCCAGCGCCGCGTAGCGGATAATGTTGAACGTACCGGTGAGGTTGACCGCCAACACCCGGTTCCACAGCTCTATTGGAAATACCTGGCCCTTGGACAGGGTCTTGCACGGCCCCAGCACCCCGGCGCAGTTCACGGCCACATGCACGGCACCAAACTCTTGCAGTACCGCATCAATACCGCGTTTGACGCTGGCTTCGTCGGCAACGTCCACGGCGATGCCGGAAATACCTTCAAGCGCCGCATCGAGCCGCTGCTGATCCAGATCGAAGCCCACTACCTGTGCCCCGGCGGCGGCCAGCGCCTTGCAGGTGGCCAGGCCAAGCCCCGACGCCGCGCCGGTGACGATCGCTACTTTATTGTCCAGTTTCATCGTGATTCCTTGGTTAGCACCCTGAGTGGGGACCTGGCAGATCTTAGAAAACAACACCACCCCGGCGTCCCTCCCTTTGCGGGCGGTGAGCGGCTGCCCGGTCTACGCTTGACCTGTCTGGACAGGTTGGCTAGCTTCCTCGAACCCATAAGAATTGTGGAAACCACAGTGCCGAAAGATCCCGCCAGCCACTTGGTTTCGACCAAGTTTTCGCCGCCGCGCATCGGTACCCGGCATGTCGCCCGGACGGCGTTGCTGGCGAACCTCAAGCGCATGCATCATTGCCGGCTGGCGTTGATCACCGGGGCTGCGGGTTACGGCAAGACCACCCTGCTGGCGCAGTGGCGCCACGACCGCCTCAAAGCCGGCGCAGAAGTGGCCTGGGTTTCCCTGACCGCCGATGACAAGGGCTACTCCGCCTTCTGCACGGCCTTTCTGGAGGGAATGCGGCGTCTGGGCATCGACATCGATATCAACCAGCAGCGCGACGACAACACCCTCTCGGCCATTGACGGCACGGTCGCGATCATCGTCAACGCCGCAGCGATGCTGAGCAAGGAGCTCTACCTGGTGGTCGACGACTACCACCAGGTAGAAGCCCCGCATGCGCACAAGCTGATTCAGAAGCTGCTCGAACAGAGCCCCGGCAACCTGCACCTGGTGCTGGCCTCACGGGTCAGCCCGCCGCTGAGCCTGTCGCGGCTGCGGGTGATGGACCAGGTGGTGGAGATTGAAAGCGCCGAGTTGCCGTTCGACCTGGCCGAGACCCGCACCTTCGTCGAGGAAAACCTCGGCACTGACAAGATCAACGCCGATGAACTGCGGCTGATTCATGACCTGACCAGCGGCTGGCCGTCCTGCCTGCAACTGATCGTGATCATGCTCAAGAACCGTTCCGATACCCGTTCGATCCTGCATGACCTGGTGTGGCGCTCCAATGACCTGCAGACCTACCTGAGCGAAGAGGTGGTGGCGCACTTGCCGGCCGAGCTGGTGCAGGTCGCCGAAGCGCTGTCGATCTTCCGGCGTTTCAACGCCGCCCTGGCGATTGCCGTGACCGGCAATGCCGAGGCCGGCGAACTGCTCCAGCGCATGGAAGACGAGAACCTGCTGATCTATCGGGTCGACTCCGATGACCGCATTGTCTGGTACCGCTTTCACCCCTTGTTCGGCGAGTTTCTCAACGCCCGCCTGCAGCGCCGCGAACGTGACCTGCGCCCCCTGCACCGCCTGGGCGCCGATTGGTTTGCCGGGCACCAGTGCCTGACCGAAGCGGTGCGCCACGCCAGCCTCGGTGAAGACCTCGAGTTTGCCATCCAGGTCATCGAACAGACCACGCCAGCGACCTGGAGCCTGGACTACCTGGCACCGACCTTGCGCCTGCTGGAACGCCTGCCCGAGGACGTGCTGTTTGGCCATCAACGCCTGCTGTTTCTCGCCTGCCTCACGGTATCGCTGACGTCGCGTCCGGGGCGGGCGAAAACCTGGCTCAGCCGCTTGCAGGCGAGCAACCTGGATGCCCACCCCGAACTTGCCAGTGGCCTGCCGCTGATCCATGCCGCGGTGGCCATCCAGGAGGACGACAGCGACCTGACCATACGCCTGCTTGAACCGGTGCGCGACGCGCCGATGGACAACCCCTTCCTGCGCTATGTATTGCTCGCCGCTCTGGCGCTTGCCTATGCCACCGCAGGCCGCTATGCCGATGCCCGGCGGTTGTTCGACATCCATCCGATCCCGTCTGAGGATCGCAGCAATGACATGGCACTGGTGGCAGAGTCCGCCCGTTTGACTACTTATTTACTCGCCGGTGATATCGTCGAGGCAGAAGTGCAGACGACTGAACTGCTGGAGCGCTCCACCCGCGAAGGCGGACATCGTTCAATCTGTGCCAACCTCTGCGCCAGCCTGCTGGCCGATGCCTTCTATGAACTGGACCGCATCGATGACGCCCGCGAGCTGATCGCCAACCGCTTCGGACTGCTGCACTCCTCCGTCCCCGATGTCATTGTGCGCACTAACCTGAGCCGCAGTCGTCTTGACCTGCTGCAGAAAGGCCCGGACGCTGCCCTGAGCTTTTTACGTCAGCAAATTGCCCATCTGCGCAGTCTGGGGCAGGTGCGGCCGGTCGCTCACCTGTTGGGCGAGCAGATCCGCGTGAGCCTGATCAAAGGCCAGCGCAATCACGCCATCGAACTGTTGCATGCACTTGAAGCGCTGGCACATGAACACGGCAAGGACACCGGCGGCCGCGCGGAGCTGCCGGCCATCGCCGCCCTGGCGCGCGCGCGCATACGGGTCAGTGAGGATTCACTCGCAGCCCTGCAAGCCCTGGATACGGTCAAGGACTATGCCGAACGTTTTCACCGCGAGCGCCTGGGCGTGCTCGTCGAGCTGTTGTCGGCGGGCGTACTGGAAGACCTCAAGCGCCCTGATGAAGCGCTGGTGCGACTGCGTCAGGCCGTAGAGGTGGCTCAGCGCCTGGGGCTGGTCCGCACCTTGCTCGACGAAGGTGTGCTGAGTGAAAAGCTGCTGAGCGCGCTGGCCACCACGGACCTGCAAGCCCCCCTGCGTCAGTACGTGGACGATCTGATCGAGAAACTCACCGGCCCGTGTTCGCCGAACCTCGCTACGCCCCGTGCGCGGCGCACCACAACGCCTGGACAGCAGCCATTGCTGACCCCACGAGAACGCGAGATCCTCAGCCTGGTGGCCCAGGCGATGTCGAGCAAGCGTATAGCCCACACCCTGGATATCACTCTGGAAACGGTCAAGTGGAACCTGCGCAATATCTTCGCCAAGCTCGGCGTTTCCAGCCGTTACGACGCCATGGTCCAGGCCCGCAACCAGAAGCTGATCGACTGACCACGGGCCAACCCTCCCGTACGGAGGGGGGAAACCCCGGATATTGGCGCCTACCCTCGGAGCACGCCGCCGATGTTCCATCGGCCACTCCACGGGGAAAACCACATGACGCGCCGCCTGCTGTTCAACACCACCCGCTCCATCATCATCGAACGCGGCGCCGCTGCCCGCCTGGCCGAACAGGTCGAGACAATGGGCCATCGTTCGGTGCTGCTGGTCACTGATGCCGGGGTATTGGCCACCGGCCTGCTGGCAGCGGTCGAAGCAGGCTTCGTGCAACGCGGTATCGCTCTGCAGGTGTTCAGCAAGGTTCAGGCCGATCCACCGGAGTCGGTGATTCTCGAAGCGGTACAGGCCGCCCGGCAATGCAATGCCGATTGCGTGATCGGCTTTGGTGGCGGCAGCTCCCTGGATGCTGCCAAGCTGACGGCGTTACTGGCCCGTAGCGAAGAACAACTGGCCGATATCTATGGTATCGACCGCACCAACGGCCGGCGCCTGCCGCTGATCCTGGTGCCGACGACCGCCGGTACCGGTTCCGAGGTCACCGCCGTATCGGTGATCACCACTGGCGAGGGCCAGAAAAACGTGGTGATTTCACCCTCGCTGCTGCCTGATATCGCCTTGCTCGACGCCGACCTGACCCTGGGGTTGCCCAAGGCCGTCACTGCCGCTACCGGTATCGATTCGATGGTGCACGCCATCGAGTCCTACACCTCCAGGCACCTGAAGAACCCCATTTCCGACTGCCTGGCCCGAGAAGCGCTACGCCTGCTGGGCGACAATCTGCAGCGGGTGTGTGACAACGGCGCCGATGCACAGGCACGTGAGGACATGCTGCTCGGGGCCTGCCTTGCCGGGATGGCCTTCGCCAATGCCCCGGTCGCCGCCGTGCATGCCCTGGCCTATCCGTTGGGCGCGCGCTTCCACGTCCCTCACGGCCTGTCCAATTCGCTGGTGCTCGCGCCAGTGATGCGTTTCAACCTCGAAGCCGCAGCGCCGCTCTACGCCGAGCTGGCAGACATTCTGCTGCCTCATAGCCGGGGTGCGGTCATTGAAAAAGCAATGGCCCTGATCGCTCACCTGCAGGCCTTGCCAGGTAGTCTCGGCCTGCCGACCCGCTTGCGCGACGTAGGCGTCAGCGAGGGCGACCTCGAAGCCCTGGCCTGGGATGCCAGCCAGCAAACCCGCCTGCTGGGCAACAACCCACGCGAGCTGAGCCAGGATGACATTTTCGCCATCTACCAGCAGGTGTACTAAGCCGCACACAGTGCGCGTTGTGATCGTCATCGAATGCGGAGCCCGGTTCCGGGCGACCGCTTAGATCAAGTTAATTTCCTTACATTTCAACAGCTTGAATAATCAATCGAATCCGGAACATTGACCCGGCAGCTCCTCCTTATACTCGCCTGAACCGCCCAGTGCGGCGCCACTACAACAATAATCGGGCAACCCCAGGAGCGCTTCAATGAGCGACGCCATCCCTTCCACTGCGACGACTTCCGCCGACTCAGTTGATCTGAAACGCACCTATTCGAAAGTGATCTGGCGCCTGCTGCCCTATCTGATGCTGGCCTTCATCATCAACGCCATCGACCGTTTGAACCTGTCGTTCGCCAAACTACGCATGGCCGAAGACATCCTCCTCAGCGATGTCGCCTATGGCATTGGCGCCGGGGTGTTCTACCTCGGCTACATCCTCTTCGAGGTGCCCAGCAACCTGTACATGCAGCGTGTCGGTGCACGCGCCACGCTCACCCGGATCATGATCCTCTGGGGCCTGGTCACCGTGGCTACGGCCTTTGTCACCAATCCTGAGCAATTGATCGTTGCGCGTTTCCTGCTGGGGATTGCCGAGGCCGGGTTCTTTCCGGGCCTGATCCTGTATCTAACCTACTGGTTTCCGGCTGCCGTGCGTGGCCGCATCACCGCCTCGTTTTTCATGGCCGGCATGGTCGCCGGGATGATCTGCGGTCCCTTGTCGGGCACCATCATGACGCACCTGCATGGCTGGCTGGGGCTGCGCGACTGGCAGGTGCTGTTTGTCCTGACCGGTTTGCCCGCGGTGCTGCTCGGTGTGATCGGACGCTTCTGGCTGACTGACCGCCCGGAACAGGCGCGCTGGCTGGACGACGAGCAAAAACGCCAGATCCACAGCGCCCTGGCCAATGAATCGAATGGGGGCATGGCCAAGAGCGGCTTCCTCGGGGCTTTGCGCGATCCGCTGTTGTATGTGGCGGGGCTGGTGTGTTTCTGCATCTACAGCGCCTCCAACACCGTCTCTTACTGGCTGCCAACACTGGTGCAGGGCTTTGGACTGCAAGACCTGCAGCATATCGGCCTGGCCACCAGCCTGCCGTTTTTGGCGGCTTTGTGCGCCATGTACCTGCTGGGTCGCAGCTCGGACCGGCATATGGAGCGCCGTTGGCACCTGAGCCTGACGCTGCTGACAGCGGCGGCCTGCTTTTGCCTGCTGGACCTGGCGGAGGGGAATCCGTGGCTTTCCATGCTGGTGGTGAGCTTGGGGGCCGCGGCGGCATTGGCGGCGATGCCATTGTTCTGGACCATCCCGCCGGCGTTGCTGAGCAAATCCGGGGCGGCGGGTGGCATCGCGATTATCAGCAGCCTCGGCAATATCGCCGGGGCCCTCAGCCAGACCGCCGTCGGCGCGGTGAAAACCGCCACCGGTAGTCTGTACCTGGCCTTTGACATGATCGCGGTGCTGTTGGTGGTGGGCACGCTCCTGCTGCTGGTTGCCATTCCTGCCAAGCGCTTGGCATGAGCTCCCGCACTGCGCACCGGTGAATCCGCTCCTACAAAGACTGTGTTTCTTACGCGGCAGCCGAAAAAAAGCCCGCTCAAGGAGCGGGCTTGCGTTTGCCGCAGGCATATCAGATCTGCTGTTCCAGCTCAGGTACAGCGTCGAACAGGTCAGCCACCAGACCGTAGTCGGCCACCTGAAAGATCGGCGCCTCTTCGTCCTTGTTGATTGCCACGATCACTTTCGAGTCTTTCATCCCCGCCAGGTGCTGGATCGCGCCGGAGATCCCGACGGCGATGTACAGCTGTGGCGCAACGATCTTGCCGGTCTGGCCGACCTGCATATCGTTGGCGACAAAGCCCGCGTCGACCGCAGCACGCGAAGCCCCTACGCCTGCGCCAAGCTTGTCGGCCAGGCTGTACAGGTGCTTGAAGTTGTCACCGTTCTGCATGCCGCGACCGCCGGAGACAACGATCTTGGCAGCGGTCAGCTCAGGGCGATCGGATTTGGCCAGTTCTTCACCGACAAATGCCGAGATACCAGCGTTGTAGACCGCAGCCACGGTTTCTACGGCAGCCGAGCCAGCCCCCACTGCAGCGGCGTCGAAGCCGGTGGCACGTACGGTAATCACCTTGACCGCCGCATTCGATTGCACCGTGGCAATGGCATTGCCGGCATAGATCGGCCGCTTGAAGGTGTCAGCCGATTCTACCGAAATGATCTCGGAGATCTGGTCGACATCCAGTGCTGCCGCCACCCGTGGCAGGATGTTTTTGCCGTTGGCCGTGGCCGGCGCCAGGATGTGGCTGTAGATCACGCTCTGGTCGATGACCAGTCCCGTCACCAGCGCTGCGACGTTCTCCGGCAGTTGATGGGCATAGGCCGCATCGTTGGCGACCAGGACTTTGCTGATACCGTCGATGCTTTGCGCCGTGGCTACAGCGCCTTGAACCTCAACACCGGCCACCAGCAGATGAATCTCACCGCCAATCTGCTGCGCCGCAGCAACGGTGTTCAGGGTCGCGGCGCCAAGCTGCGCGTGGGTGTGTTCCGCAATTACCAGGATAGCCATCAGATCACCTTCGCCTCGTTCTTGAGTTTCTCGACCAGCTCAGCCACCGACTTGACCTTGATACCCGCGCTGCGGGTAGCCGGTGCTTCGACGTTGAGGAGTGTGTTGGTGGACGATGTGGAAACACCCAGGGTATCTGGGGTAACCGTTTCCAGCGGTTTCTTCTTGGCCTTCATGATGTTCGGCAGCGACGCATAGCGCGGCTCGTTGAGGCGCAAGTCGGTGGTGACAATCGCCGGCAACTTGAGGGCAACGGTCTGCAGCCCGCCGTCAATCTCACGGGTGACGTTGACCTTGTCGCCTGCGACTTCGACCCTGGAGGCAAAGGTACCCTGGGCATAACCGCTGAGCGCCGCGAGCATCTGGCCAGTCTGGTTGTTGTCGCTGTCGATGGCTTGCTTGCCAAGGATCACCAGCTGCGGTTGCTCCTGGTCGACCAGCGCCTTGAGCAGCTTGGCCACGGCCAGCGAGCTCAGCTCCTCGGCAGATTCGACCAGTACCGCACGGTCAGCGCCCAATGCCAGCGCCGTACGCAACTGCTCCTGGGCGCTGGCCGGACCGACGGTGACCACCACCACTTCAGTGGCGATGCCCTGTTCCTTGAGGCGCACGGCCTCTTCCACGGCAATTTCGCAGAAGGGGTTCAGGGCCATCTTAACGTTCGCAAGATCGACGCCAGAGCCGTCCGCCTTGACGCGGACCTTGACGTTGTAGTCGACCACGCGCTTTACCGCAGCCATTACTTTCATACAGCACTCCTGTTGAGCGGGTTGTTTCTACTGTCCAGCCGATGCAGGACGGCATGGTGGTCGAGCAGGTGTTCTTCTTCGTGAGATCACCAGGCAGGTCCAGCTTATGCAATGAAGTCCAGCGGCACCCCTCCCGTGTCGGGTGGTATGCGCATCTGTGGCAAGAGGTGGTTTTGGGGGCGCACGGCTGCCCCCCCTCCATTCGGGCGGGTGCTTTTATCTGCGGCGCGGATAGCATCCTGGCTATCAGTGCACACGATTGCACACGCACTCGAGGAACTGGCATGAGCCGCACCAGCACGAATCCACCTGCCGCACATGGCCGGGTCACCGCCCGGGACCTGGCGCAACGACTGGGTGTGGCGACCTCGACCGTCACCCGCGCCTTTGACCCACAGTCGCGCATCTCTGCGCCAGTGCGCACGCGCATTCTGGCCATGGCCGATGAACAGGGTTATCGGCCCAACGCCATCGCCCGCTCGCTGAACCGGCGCCGCACCGGCATTGTCGCCCTGGTGATGGGCGACATGAGCAATCCGTTCTACCCCGCGGTGCTTGAGACATTCTCCCTGCAACTGCGCGAGTCAGGCCGGCAACTGCTGCTGTTCGTAGTGCCTGCCGGGGGGGATGCCGACGCACTGATGCCGCAACTGCTGCAGTATCAGGTCGATGCCATTGTGGTGACGGCGGCTCGCCTGTCATCGCACATGTCGCAGCTGTGCGCGCGCCAGGGTGTGCCGGTGGTGTTCCTCAACCGCCGCGTCGAAGACCCCAGTGTCTGGTCGGTGTGCTGCGACAACCAGCGCATGGCCACCGAGGTCGCCGAGTACCTGGTGGGACAAAAACGCCAATCCTGCGCCTTCGTCTCCGGTGATCCGGACGTTTCCACTACCGCAGACCGCCTGCGCGGCTTCGAACAGGGGCTGGCGATGCACGGCCAACGCCTGGCCGCTTGTGTTCAGGGTGCATACACCTATGAAGGAGGACGCGCTGCCGCCGCACAACTGTTCAGCGCCGGGCAAGCGGCTATCGATGCCGTGTTCTGTGCCAATGACGTCATGGCCCTGGGTGTGTTGAGCCACCTGCGCATGAACACCCGTTTGCGCGTCCCGGAGGACGTCGCCGTGGTCGGCTTCGATGACATTCGTGCAGCGGCCTATACGGAAAATGACCTGACCACCGTACACCAGCCAATCACTCGGATGATCGAGTGTGCCATCCGCTTGCTTGACGAAGGCCGCCCGAACGGCAACGTCGCCCAAGCCCTGCGTGAAGTACCGGGTTACCTGGTGCCAAGGTCAACCGCCTAGTACCACCACCCTGCACGTCAATCACAACAACAAGAACCAGGAGACAGGCATGAACCTCAGTGACACCCCTGACGATCGCGCGATGTACCGAAAAATCAGCTGGCGCATCATGCCGCTGCTGATGGCGGCCTATGTCGTGGCATTTCTCGATCGTATCAACGTCGGCTACGCGCAGTTGCAGATGAAAGAGACGCTGGCCTTCAGCGACGCCGTCTATGCCCTGGGCGCCGGTATTTTCTTCATCGGCTACCTGTTGTTCGAGGTACCGAGCAACCTGATGCTGGAAAAAATCGGTGTGCGCAAGACGCTGCTGCGCATCATGGTCTGCTGGGGCATGGTCGCCATGGCGATGATGTTCGTGCAGACGCCCACACAGTTCTATGTGCTGCGCTTTCTGCTCGGTGCCTTCGAAGCGGGCTTCGCTCCCGGGGCCTTGCTTTACCTTACTTTCTGGTACCCGCCAGCACGACGCGCCGGCATGATCGCG
Organism: Pseudomonas sp.; assembly: GCA_036643775.1. Lineage (GTDB taxonomy): Bacteria > Pseudomonadota > Gammaproteobacteria > Pseudomonadales > Pseudomonadaceae > Aquipseudomonas. The sequence goes on from JAVXRI010000002.1 coordinate 39,969, forward strand.
GTGTTCCTGCTCGGGGCCATCATCGCCAGCCTGATTGCCGGGCCGCTGTCGGGCGCGATCATGAAATTCCTGGATGGCTACAACGCCTGGCATGGCTGGCAATGGCTGTTCCTGGTGCAAGGCCTGCCTGCCCCGCTGCTGGGCCTGGTGGCCTGGCGCGTGCTTGTCGATCGTCCGGAGCAGGCCGCCTGGCTGAGCACCGAAGAGAAAATCCGCCTGCGTGCACAACTGGACGCCGAGCAGCAGTCATCGAGCAAGGCCAGCCATGCGTCGCTGCGCGACCTGTTTGGCGATGCGAAGTTCTGGGCATTGTCGCTGGTCTATGTGCTGATGGTTGCCGGCACCTATGCAATGGCCTTCTGGACGCCCACGCTGATTCGCGGCTGGGGCGTCTCCGACCTCATGGACATCGGCATCTACGCCACCCTGCCGCAGCTGTGCGCGGTGGCCGGGGTACTGCTGCTCAGCCGCAGTTCGGACCGGCATCGCGAGCGGCGCTGGCATTTCACCAGCGGCGCCCTGATGGCCGCCTGCGGCCTGGCAATCATCGTCCTCGCCCAAGGGCAGCTGGTCGGCTCACTGCTTGGCCTGTGCCTGGCCGTGCTGGGCATTGCCTCGGTAGCCCCGGTGTTCTTCGCCCTGGTCTCCGACTACCTGCCGCGTGCCTCGGTCGCGGTGGGTATCGCCCTGGTCAGCAGCATCGGCAACCTGGGTGGTGCGGTCATCCCTTCGCTCACCAGTGCCCTCAATACCGCCAGCGGCGGCACCACCTACAGCCTGTACCTGGTCATGAGCCTGTACCTGCTGGCCAGCAGCATTGTCCTGTGGGTCGCCCGCTCGCCGGTACCGGCCTACCAATCCGCCTGAGGCGGCAATCCCTGCAAACAAAGGAAACGTCCCGTGATCCAACACCTCAAGAAGGGTCAATCGGCCCAGGCCAAGGCCAGCAACCAGGCCCAGGTACGCGCCACCGTCGAGGGCATCCTCGCCGACATCGAACAGCGCGGTGATGCCGCGGTACGCGAGTACTCGGAGAAATTCGACAGCTGGATGCCGCAAAGCATGCGCCTGACTCAGGCGCAAATCGACGCCTGCATCACCAGCCTGCCTGCACAAACGCTCGACGACATCAGGTTCGCCCAGGCCCAGATCCGCCGTTTCGCCCAGGTGCAAAAAGAGTCGATGCATGACGTTGAGGTCGAGACGCTGCCAGGCGTAGTGCTCGGGCATCGCAACATCCCGGTCAACTCGGTGGGTTGCTATATTCCCGGCGGCAAGTACCCGTTGATCGCCAGCGCGCACATGAGCGTGCTGACCGCCAAGGTCGCCGGGGTCAAGCGTGTGATCGCCTGTGCGCCGCCCTTCGAGGGCCGCCCCTGCCCTGAGATCGTCGCCGCCATGCACCTGGCCGGCGCCGATGAAATCTACTGCCTGGGTGGCGTTCAGGCGGTCGCGGCGATGGCCCTTGGCACCGAAAGCATCGCGGCGGTCGACATGATCGTCGGCCCAGGCAACGCCTATGTCGCCGAGGCCAAGCGCCAGCTTTATGGCCGTGTCGGCATTGACCTGTTTGCCGGCCCCACCGAGACCCTGGTGATCTGTGACGACACGGTGGACGCCGAACTGGTGGCCGTCGACCTGCTCGGCCAGGCCGAGCACGGCCCCACCTCCCCCGCCTATTGCGTGACCACCAGCGCAACCATCGCCCAGCAGTTGCCCGCCGCTATCGAGCAGGTGCTGTCACGCCTGGACACGGCGCCGGTCGCCAGCGTCGCCTGGCGCGATTTCGGCGAGATCTACCTGTGCGACAGCGACGAAGAAGCGCTGGAGGTTGCCGAGCGCCTGTGCTCCGAACATGTCCAGGTGATGACCCGCGATCCGGACTGGTACCACCAGCGCATGACCCGCTACGGCGCGCTGTTCCTCGGCCATCGCACCAACGTCAGTTACGGCGACAAGGTCATCGGCACCAACCACACCCTGCCGACCATGGGCGCCGGTCGTTACACCGGCGGGCTGTGGGTGGGCAAGTTCATCAAGACCCACACCTACCAGCGCGTGCTGACCGACGCGGCGAGCGTGATGATCGGTGAGTACTGCTCACGGCTGTGCAGCTATGAACATATGTCCGGTCACAAAGAGCAGGCGGATATCCGCGTGCGCCGCCTGCAGCAGGAGGCTTGAAGCCATGAGCAAACCCGTAGCGCAAGACCGCAGCAGCTATCCCTACCTGCGTGATATCACCACGCGCTGGATGGACAACGACGTCTATGGCCACGTCAATAACGTCATCTACTACAGCTGGTTCGACACCGTGGTCAACGGCTGGCTGCTGGAGCAGCAGCTGCTGGATTTCGACCAGTGCCCGACCGTGGGCCTGGTGGTCGATACCCATTGCAGCTACTTCTCGTCCATCGCCTTCCCCGACCTGGTGCGCGCCGGCTTGCGTGTCGCACGCCTGGGCAGTTCAAGCGTGTGCTACGAGGTGGGCCTGTTCGCCAACGACAACACCACGGCGTCGGCCCAAGGCCATTTTGTGCATGTCTACGTCGACCGCGTCACCCGTCGGCCGGTACCGCTGCCGAAGGCGTTGCGCGATGCACTGGAGACCCTTCAGGTGATGTCCCCGAGCTGATACACGCCCTGGGCGCGTCGTGCGCTCAGGGCTGGCAGACACCAACAAGAATAAAAGGAGACTGTAATGATCGAACGCCTCAGAGGCGCAATGGCCCTCGCCTGCCTGCTGCTGATCACTCCGTTCACCCAAGCGCAGACAGCAAAGCCCAATATCCTGGTGATCTGGGGCGACGACATCGGCTGGCAGAACGTCAGCGCCTATGGCATGGGCACCATGGGCTACACCACGCCGAGCATCGACAGCATCGGCCAGCAGGGTATCCGTTTTACCGATCACTACGCCCAGCCCTCCTGTACCGCTGGCCGTGCAGCGTTCATCACCGGCCAGTACCCGATCCGCTCGGGCATGACCACGGTCGGCCAGCCGGGTGACAAGCTCGGCCTGCAGGCCGCCTCGCCGAGCCTTGCCCAAGTGCTGAAAGGCGCCGGCTACAGCACCGGCGAGTTCGGTAAAAACCACCTGGGCGACAACAACCCCAACCTGCCGACCGTGCATGGCTTCGACGAGTTTTTCGGCAACCTGTACCACCTCAACACCGAAGAACAGCAGCAATACCTCGACTACCAGAACTACGCCAAGGACTATCCCGGCGGTCCGCAGGCGTATGCCAGGAAATTCCAGACCCGTGGCGTGCTGCATACCTTCGCCACCGACAACGACGACCCGAGCGTAGACCCGCGCTTCGGCCCGGTCGGCAAGCAGACCATCGAAGACACCGGCCCCTTGACGATCAAGCGCATGGAGGATTTCGACGGCGCCGAAGTGATCCCCAAGGCCCTGGACTTCATGCGCAAGGCGCACGATCAGGACAAGCCCTTCTTCGTCTGGCTCAACACCAGCCGCATGCACCTCTACACCCACCTCAACGACACATGGCGCCACGCCGCCGCGCAGTACACCCACGAAGGCGATACCCAGGGCAGCGGCATGCTCCAGCACGACCATGACATTGCCCAGGTGCTTGCCTTCCTCAAGGACCAGGGCCTGGAGGACAACACCATCGTCTGGTATTCCACCGACAACGGCCCGGAGCATTCGTCGTGGCCCCATGGCGCGACCACGCCGTTTCGCGGCGAAAAGATGACCACTTACGAAGGTGGCGTGCGTGTGCCGTCGATGTTGCGCTGGCCGGGCGTGATCAAGCCGGGGCAGATCAAGAACGGCATCCAGGCGCACCAGGACATGTTCACCACCCTCGCGGCTGCGGCCGGGGTGCCTGATGTGGTCGAACAGATGAAGACGCAGAAAAAACAGTACATCGACGGCATCAACAACCTCGACTACTGGACCGGCAAGTCGCCAGAGAGCAAGCGCACCAGCATCCTGCACTACATTGAAAGCAAGTTGACTGCGGTGCGCATGGGGCCCTGGAAGATGCACTTCTCGACCAAGGAGGACTACTACGCGCAACTGGTGCCGCGCTTTGCGCCGTTGATGTTCAACCTGCGCAGCGACCCGTTCGAGAGCTACGACAGCAAGGACTCCTACGGCCAGCTGATTCAGAAAAACTCATGGATCTCCGGGCCGATGAGCGAGCTGATCGGCGCTCACCTGAAGACCCTGGCCGAGTATCCACCGGTGCAACAGGCCAAGTCGTTTGACCGTTCGAACCTGGTGCAGGATTTTTTACAGAGCCAGAAGAAAGCACAGTGAAGCCACCGGAGCACGGCGTTTGCCCCGGTGAACAGGCTGGTATCAGAACGCGAAGTCCGTTGCCGGGAGGGCCATCAGGCACCCGGCACCGGCGAGCAAGGCCTCGCGATGGGCGCCTGCCCGTGGCAACACCCGGCGCAGGTAGAAGTCCGCTGATTGCAGCTTGGCCTGGTAAAACGCTGGCTCACCGGTACCGGCAGCCAGCACCTCGCTGGCACGCTCCGCCGCCTGCAGCCACAACGCCGCCAACATCACATAAGCCGAATAAGCGAGGAAGTCGACAGACACCGCGCCAATTTCTTCGGGGTCGCGGCGGCAGGCTTGCAGGATGGAGTCCGCCAACGCCCGCCACTCTTGCAGACGCTGCCCGACAAGCTCGGCCATCGCCGTCTGCGCCTTGACCTGGGCCACCTGAGTAGCCAGTTCGTCGATCAGGGCATTGAGCTCGCTGCCGCCATCACCGAGCAGTTTGCGCCGGATCAGGTCCAGGGCCTGGATACCGTTGGTACCTTCGTACAGCTGGGTGATGCGGCTGTCGCGCATCAACTGCTCCATGCCCCACTCACGAATGAAGCCGTGGCCACCGTACAGCTGCACGCCAAGGCTGGCGACCTCCTGGCCGCAGTCGGTGAAGAACGCCTTGACCATCGGGATCAGCAAAGCGGCACGGCGGGACGCGGCTTCTCGTTGCCCGGCATCGGCGGCGCCATGCTCGAGATCCAGTTGCCGGGCGGCGTAGGCCGAGAGCATGCGGCAGCCTTCGCTGAGGGTCTTCTGGATCAACAACATGCGCCGCACATCAGGATGGACGATGATCGGGTCGGCAGGTTTTTCCGGCGCCACCGGGCCACTGATCGCGCGCGATTGCAAGCGCTCGCGGGCATAGGCCAGACCGCCCTGGAACGCCGCTTCGGCAATGCCCAGGCCCTGCAACCCGACCTGGAAGCGCGCATCGTTCATCATCGTGAACATGCACGCCAGGCCCTGGTTCGGCTGGCCGACCAGCCAGCCAGTGGCGCCGTCGAAATTCATCACGCAGGTGGACGCGCCCTTGATCCCCATCTTGTGCTCCAGCGCCCCACAGCTCAGGGCGTTGCGTTCAGCGAGCGAGCCATCGGCATTGACCAGGCGCTTGGGTACCAGGAACAGGCTGATGCCTTTGATACCGGGAGGCGCATCGGGCAACCGCGCCAGCACCAGGTGAATGATGTTTTCGCTGAGGTCCTGCTCACCGCCGCTGATGAAGATCTTGCTGCCGCTCACCCGGTAACTGCCGTCACCCTGTGGCTGCGCGCGGGTGCGCAGCAGTGCCAGATCGGTGCCGGCCTGAGGTTCGGTGAGGCACATGGTGCCGGTCCATTCGCCGCTGACCAGTTGCGCCAGGTAGCGCTGCTTGAGCTGATCACTGCCGTGCCGGTTCAATGCCAGAACGGTGCCTTCGGTCAGCCCCGAGTACACCCGGAACGACAACGAGGCACTCATCAGCATCTCGTGAAAACTTGCCGACACCATTTGCGGCAAGCCCTGGCCACCGAACGCCAACGGCCCGGTCATGCTTGCCCAGCCCTGCTCGACGAACAGTGTGTACGCCTGGGCAAAACCGTCCGGCGTGGTCACCTCGCCATCCTGCAAGTGACAGCCCTGTTCGTCACTGTTGCGATTGAGCGGTGCCACCACCTCGGCGGTAAAACGTGCGGCCTCTTCGAGTACTCCGTCGATGGTGTCGCGGTCCAGGCCGTTGCCCAATTGCCGGCAATGCTCAGTCACGTCGAACAGCTCGTGCAGCACAAAGCGCATATCGCGCAGGGGTGCCTGATAGTTCATACCCGGCCCTCCACGGCATCGACAACAGCCTGCAGTACGTCGAATCGGTTGCTCACAGCGGTACTCCTGAAGTGAAAAGCCCTGACTGAAAAAGAAGGATTGCCGACACCCTAAGCAGCGACCTAGTATTTGAGAAATTTCATTTTCATATGTGTGATATTTGCGAAATGAATATATCCAACTTCGACCTCAACCTGCTGCGCATCCTCGACGTGCTTCTGCGCGAACAGAATGTTTCGCGCGCCGCCGAGCGTCTGGCCCTCAGCCAGCCCACCGTCAGTAACGCCCTGGCACGCCTGCGCGAGCTGCTCGACGACCCGCTGCTGGTCCGCGTTGGCCGGCGCATGCAGCCAACGCCCAAAGCCCTGGCACTGGAAGGCCCGATACGCTCGGCGTTGCAGCAGATCGAACAGACCCTCAATGCCGGCGACAGCTTCGACCCCCGTCACAGCCGCCAGACGTTGCGCATTGCCATGACCGACTTTGTCGAGCAGCTGTGCATGCCCGGCCTGCTGCAACGCTTGCAGGACAGTGCACCGAACCTGCGCCTGGACATCAGCCCGCTGGCCCCGAGCCTGCCGGTCGAAGCCCTGGACCGTGGCCAGCTCGACCTGGTGCTGGGCCGTTTCGACGAAGTCCCGGCACGCTTCGCCCGTCAGCACTGGCGCAGCGAAACCTTGCAGGTTGTACTGCGCCAGGACCATCCGCTGGTCAACGCCACGCTCGATCTGGAGACCTTCCTGCGTCTGCGCCACCTCTGGGTATACGGCGGCCAGACCCGCGGCATGGTCGATCAATGGCTGGGCGAACAAGGGCTGGCGCGGCAGATCGTCTATACCACCTCCAACTACCTGCAGGCGGCGCACCTGGTGGTGAGTTCGGACCTGTGCGTGGTGCTGCCGACCCACATGGCACGCTATTTCGCTACGTTGCTGCCGCTGCAGCTGCACGACCTGCCCTTTGCCCTGGAGGCCTTCGAGCTGGACCTGGTGTACCTGGCACAACGCGGCCAGGACCGGGCGCTGGGCTGGCTGCTGCAAGAGCTGCTACTGGAGGGCCAACGCTGATCCGCAAGCCCTGATGTTGACGGCCCACCCGACCGGGGTGGGCGCCTCGTCTGGTGCAATCTGTTGAACTCTGTGCCACAGCGTTTCCAGACCAGCACCCTTCAAGGAGTCGTCATGAGCCATAACAACATCGGGCCAGGATCCAGTCATGAGTGAATACCACGCGCCGCTGCGCGACATGCAGTTCGTTCTCAATGAGCTGGGCTACTTTGATCAGGTCAGGACATTGCCTGGCTGTACCCACCTCGATGCCGATCTGGTCGATGCCATTCTCGGTGAAGCCGGCAAGTTCGCCCAGGGTGTACTGTCGCCCCTGAACGTTGCGGGCGACCGCGAAGGCGCGCGCTGGTGCGACGGCGAAGTGGCCACCAGTACAGGCTGGCGTGAGGCCTACCAGCGCTTTATCGACGGTGGCTGGAACGCCCTGTCCTGCGACCCTGAGTTCGACGGTCAGGGGCTGCCACGGGTGGTGTCGGCCCTGGTCGAAGAGATGTGGAACGGCGCCAACCTCGCGTTCGGCCTGTGCCCGATGCTCACCCGCGGCGCCATCGAGGCCATCGAGTTGCGCGGCTCGGCCTACCTGAAAGAAACCTACCTGACGAAGATGATCAGCGGTGAATGGACCGGCACCATGAACCTCACCGAGCCCCAGGCAGGTTCGGACCTGGCCGCGGTGCGCACGCGCGCCGAGCCGGTGGGCGATGGCACCTACCGCATCAAGGGCCAGAAAATCTTCATCACCTATGGCGAGCACGACCTCACCGAAAACATCGTCCACCTGGTGCTGGCCCGCACACCCGGTGCACCGGCCGGGGTGAAAGGCATCTCGCTGTTCGTCGTACCAAAATTCCTGGTGCAGGCCGATGGCAGCCTCGGTGCGCGCAACGATGTGCGCTGCGCCTCCATCGAACACAAGCTGGGCATCCACGCCAGCCCCACCGCCGTGTTGGCGTTCGGTGACAGTGAAGGCGCCCTGGGCTGGTTGGTGGGCGAAGAAAACCGCGGACTTGAATACATGTTCATCATGATGAACGCGGCCCGTTTCAGTGTTGGCGTTGAGGGCGTGGGCCTTAGCGAGCGCGCCTACCAACGGGCGCGCAGCTATGCCCGCGAGCGGATCCAGGGTACCGAGATCGGCGCGGCGGACCGCCGCAACGTGGCAATCATTCGCCACCCTGATGTGCGCCGCATGCTGCTGTCGATGAAAGCGCGCACCGAAGCGATGCGTGCCCTGGCCTGTGAAGTCGCAGCGGCGATGGACTGTGCCGAGCGTCATCCGGACCCTGCAGAGCGCCAGGCATCACAAGCGCTGGTCGACCTGATGATCCCGGTGGTCAAGGGCTGGAGCACCGAGAACGCCGTCGATATCGCCTCGCTGGGCATACAGATTCACGGAGGCATGGGCTTCATCGAAGAAACCGGCGCTGCCCAGCACCTGCGCGATGCACGGATCACCACCCTGTACGAAGGCACCACCGGCATCCAGGCTGCCGACCTGATCGGCCGCAAGATCGCGCGTGACAGCGGCAAGGCTATCGGTCAGCTGAGCAAGCAGATTCACCGGGTGATGGAAGAACTGGCCTGGACCGACGATCCGCAACTGCAAGCGAACGCCAGCGCGTTGGCCCGGGCGTTGGTGGCGCTGAACGCCAGCGTCGAGTTCATCGTCAGCCACTTCCCTGGCCAGCCTGCCCGTGCCGCTGCTGGCGCCGTGCCGTTCCTGGAGCTGCTCGGGATCGTCGCTGGTGGCTGGCAGATGGCTCGCTCGGCGCTGGTCGCGCACCGCCAGCTGAAGGCAGGTGGCGACGATCAGGTCTTCTATCGGGGCAAATTGCTCACTGCCCGGTTCTATGCCGATCACCTGCTGCCTCAAGTAGAAAGCTTGTCGCGCGTGGTGGTTCAGGGCGCTGATGCCGTCCTGCAGATGGACGACCAGCAGTTCTGAACCCAGCGTGCCCTGCCAGTGCCGGGCACGTCCGAATTGCCCTTTGGCCCCACCCCTTAGGGGTGGCGCGCCACCCTCGGCAATTGGCTCTACTGATGCCGATCACAAACCGCTGGCCGCTTAAGCGCCAGGTCCTGTGCGAGAGACCACAATGACCAATGCACTGCTCAATGAACGCGAACTGAGCTTCCAGCTCTATGAACTGCTCGACACCGAGGCGCTGCTGCAGCGTCCGCGCTACGCCGAGCACGACCGCCAGGTGTTCGACGCCACCCTGCAAACCGCCCATGGTATCGCCGCCGAGTACTTTGCCCCGCACAACCAGAAAGGCGACGCTCAGGAGCCGACCTTCGACGGCGAAAAGATCAACCTGATCCCCGAGACCAAGGCGGCCTGGGATGCCTTCGCCCAGGCGGGCTTTCTTGCTGCCCACCATGATGCCGACGACGGTGGCCTGCAGCTTCCGGAAGTCATCCTGCGCGCGAGCATGGCCTACTTCAATGCCGCCAACATCGCCACGGTGGCCTACTCCTTCCTGACCATTGGCGCTGCCAACCTGGTAAAGAGTTTTGCCAGCGACACCCTGCGCGAGCGCTTCCTGCCACCGATGCTCGATGGCCGCTTCAGCGGCACCATGGCCCTCACCGAACCGGGCCAGGGCTCAGCCCTTGGCGATCTGCGCACCCTCGCCCGTCCTGCCGCCGATGGCAGCTACCGTGTGTTTGGCCAAAAGATGTTCATTTCTGGCGGTGACCACGAGCTGACCGACAACATCGTGCACATGGTGCTGGCCCGTATCGAAGGCGCCCCTGCCGGCACCCGCGGCATCTCGCTGTTTCTGGTGCCCAAGTTCCTGGTCAACAGCGACGGCCGCCGCGGCGAGCGCAACGACGTAGCCCTGGCCGGTCTGCTGCACAAGCTGGGCTACCGCAATACCACCTCGACCGTACTGAACTTCGGTGAGCAGGCCGGCGCCGTCGGTTACCTGGTCGGCGAGGCCAACAAAGGTCTGTCGTACATGTTCCAGATGATGAACGAGGCGCGTATCGGTGTCGCCCTGGGTGCCTCGTCGCTGGCTTACCAGAGCTTCATTCATGCCCTCGACTATGCCCGCGAACGCCCGCAGGGCCGCCTGCCGGGCGCCAAGGATCCGTTGTCGCCACAGGTGCGTATCGTCGAGCACGCCGATGTGCGGCGCATGCTGCTGCAACAGAAGACCTACGCCGAAGGCAGCCTGGCGCTGTGTCTGTATGCCAGCAGCCTGTACGAAGACGCCCATACCGCGCCCGAGGAGCAAACCCGCCGCGATGCTGGCGAACTGCTCGACCTGCTGATTCCGATGGTCAAGTCGTACCCGTCGAAGTACGGCGTTATCGCTTCGGACATCGGCGTGCAGATCCTTGGCGGCTCCGGTTATATCCGCGAATACCCGCTGGAGCAGTACTACCGCGACAACCGCCTGAACCCCATCCATGAAGGCACCGAAGGTATTCACGGCCTTGATCTGCTGGGCCGCAAGCTGCAACAGAACGGTGGCGCGGGTTACCGTCTGTTCCTTGAGCGGGTGCGTCGGACGCTCGACCAGGCCGGGCGCGATGACCACTGCGCCGCCCTTGCCTATCTGTTGAGCAGCGCCCTGGACCGTTTGCAGGATGTCACCGAAAGCCTGCTGGCGCAGGTCGCCGCTGACGCCAATCGCGGTTTGTCCAACGCCACCGCGTACCTGGACCTGTTCGGCCGCGTGCTGGTGGGCTGGCTGTGGTTGCGCATGGCACTGGTCGCCAGCCGCGCCCTGCAGACCGGGGCAGCAGGCAACGAAGCAGATTTCTATAACGGCAAATTGCAGGCGGCGCGTTACTACATGGATTGGGAACTGGCCGGCATCGATGCCCAGGCGCGCCTGCTCGCCAGCGCCAACCGCACCAGCGTCGACATGCAGGACCAATGGTTCTGAGTCCCAATCATCAGTGCTACACAAGGAGTCACCATGAATTCCCTGGTCACCTATCAGGTGGAAGACAACCTGGCCCTGATCGGCCTCGCCCGTCCCCCGGTCAACGCCCTTGGGCAACCGCTGCGTGCGGCGCTGCTTGAAGCTTGCGAACAGGCCAATGACGACCCTGCGGTGCGCGCCATCGTGATCTTCGGCGCCAACGGCCTGTTCTGCGCCGGGGCCGATATCACCGAGTTCGGCAGCCCGGCCTCCTTCGCTGCGCCAGATCTTCCCGGGGTATTGTTGCGCCTGACCCGCTTGGACAAACCTGTGATTGCCGCCATCGGCAAGCTGGCCCTGGGCGGCGGCCTGGAACTGGCGCTGGCTTGCGGTTATCGCATCGGCGAGCCGCAAACCAAAGTCGGCCTGCCGGAAATCAACCTCGGCCTGCTCCCCGGTGCCGGCGGCACCCAGCGCCTGCCACGGCTGATTGGCGTGCAGGCGGCACTGGAGATGATGATCGGCGGCGCCCAGGTGTCTGCCGCACGCGCCCTGGAACTGGGCATTCTCGATCGCCTGGCAGACAGCCGCGAGCAACTGTTTGAAGAGGCCTGCCGCTATGCCCGTGAGCTGATCGCCAGCGGCGCACCGGTACGCCCGGCCGAGCCTTTTGCAGAACCGGCCAAGGGTCTGGATGCAGACTTCTTCGAACGTTATTGCGTCGAGCAGGAACCACGCTGGAAAAGCCGCCTGGCACCGCGCCTGGTGTTTTCCGCGGTACAAGCCGCGTGCTTGCTGCCGCTGGAGCAAGGCCTGGCCCGAGAGGTGGCGCTGTTCAAGCAGGCCGAAGCCTCGCGCCAGTCCGAGGCGCTGCGCCATGTGTTCTTCGCTGAACGTGAAGCCGGCAGGATTCCCGGAATCGACGCCAGCACGGCGCTTCGCCCGATTATCAAAGTGGCCGTTATCGGCGCTGGCACCATGGGCGGTGGTATTGCCATGAACTTCGCCAATGCCGGCATCCCGGTGACCTTGCTGGAACGCCAGGGCGAAGCGCTCGACCGTGGCCTGGCACAGATCCGCAAGACCTACGCGATCAGCGTCAAACGCGGCAAACTCAGCGAGGCGCAGCTGGAGCAGCGCATGTCGCTGCTCAGCGGCACCCTCGACTATGCCGACCTGGCTGACGCCGACCTGGTGATCGAGGCGGTGTTCGAGCAGCTTGAGATCAAACAGGCGGTGTTCCGTGAGCTTGATCGGGTGTGCAAGCCTGGCGCGATCCTCGCCACCAACACCTCGTCGCTGGATGTCGACCAGATTGCTGGCGTGACCTCACGCCCGCAGGATGTGATCGGCCTGCACTTCTTCAGCCCGGCCAACGTCATGCGCCTGCTGGAAGTGGTCAACGCCCGGGAAACCGCCGCCGACGTGCTGGCCACGACCCTGAAGATGGGCCGCACCATCGGCAAGATCCCGGTGGTGTCCGGGGTCTGCTTCGGCTTTATCGGCAACCGCATGCTCGAACCGTATGCCCGCGAAGCCCACCGCCTGGTGCTTGAAGGCGCGACCCCGGCGCAAGTGGACGGCGTGCTCACCGGGCTGGACCTGAACATGGGTGTGTTCACCATGCTCGACCTGGCCGGCGTTGATGTTAACTTTCTGGTTCGCGATGCCAACCGCGCGGCAATCGCCCACGACGACAGCTACTGCCGCCTCGGTGACGAGCTCTATGCGCTGGGCCGTTACGGCCAGAAGACCGGCCGCGGTTTCTACCAGTACGAAGGGCGCGAGCGTCACAACGACTACGAAGTGATCGCCCTGGCCGAGCGCCTGGCCGGTGAACTGCATATTCCGCGGCGCCCGGTCGAGGATGGCGAAATCCATGCCCGCTGCCTGTTCATGCTGATCAACGAAGGCATCCAGCTGCTCGACGAGGGCATTGCCCTGCGCGCCGGCGACATCGACCTGGTGTGGATCAACGGCTATGGCTTCCCCGCCCACCTTGGCGGCCCGATGCACTATGCCGAGCAGTATGGCCTGGACAAAGTGCTGGCCGGCATCCGCCAGTACCGCGACTCACTGGGTGAGTACGGACGGATGTGGTTCACCCCGGCACCGTTGCTCGAACGCCTGGTGGCCGCTGGCAAGACTACTATCGAACGCATCTGACGCCTTCGACCTGCACCGCTGATAACGCGGTGCAGGTCCGCCTAACATCAGGATCAATACCATGACTCTCTCTACCTCCCTGTTCACCCTGAGCGACCGTACCGTGCTGGTCACCGGCGCCTCCAGCGGTATCGGTGCGCACCTGGCCCGCGTCGCCGGCCGCGCCGGCGCCCGCGTCGTGCTGGCAGCACGCCGTGTCGAGCGCCTGCAGGAACTCGCCGAGCTTATCCGCCAGGACGGTGGCCAGGCCCTGCCGGTGGCCATGGATGTCACCGACCGCGCCAGCGTCGAAGCCGCCTTCGATGCGGCAGAAGCCGCCTTCGGCGTGGTTGACGTGGTACTCAACAATGCCGGTGTCGGTGACGGCCAGCGGGTGCTGGAACTCAGCGAAGAAGACTGGCGCCACATGCTCTCGACCAACCTTGACGGCGTCTGGCGCGTAGCCCAGTGCGCGGCGCAGCGCCTGGCGCGCGCCGAGCGTGGTGGCAGCATCGTCAATATCGCCTCGATGCTCGGTCTGCGCGTTGGCATCGGCTACAGCCACTACTGCACGGCCAAGGCTGGCGTCGTACAACTGACCAAATCGCTGGCGCTGGAACTGGCCCGCTATGACATTCGGGTCAACGCCATTGCACCGGGTTACTTCATTACCGAAATGACCGACGGTTACTTCGACAGCGAAAAGGGCCAGGCCTACATTCGTGGTGCGGTGCCAATGCGCCGGCTTGGGCGCCTTGAAGAGCTAGAGGGCCCGTTCCTGCTGCTCGCCAGCCAGGCGGGTGCCTATATGACGGGTGCGGTATTGGCTGTAGATGGCGGACAGTTGGTGAGCAGCTTGTAACCCATAGATCCCGTAGGAGCGGATTTATCCGCGATGGCCTGCGCAGCAGGCCCATCTTTCAGGGCCGCTACGCGCCCCATCGCGGATAAATCCGCTCCTACAGGTGTAATCAGCGCAGCCCCAACTCCTCAATGCTGATCTCGCGCATGCGGAATTTTTGCACTTTGCCGGTGACCGTCATCGGGAACTGCTCGACGAAGCGAAAATAGCGCGGCACCTTGAAATGCGCGATACGTGCCCGGGCCCAGTCGCGCAATGCCTCTTCACCGGGATTCTCACCCGGGTGCAGCCTGATCCAGGCAACGATCTCCTCCCCGTACCGAGCGCAGGGAATGCCAATCACCTGAACATCGGCCACGGCCGGATGGGTCGAGAAAAACTCTTCCAGCTCACGCGGATAAATATTCTCGCCACCACGAATGATCATGTCCTTGCTACGCCCGACAATACGCACATAGCCCTGCTCATCCATGCTCGCCAAGTCGCCGGTATGCATCCAGCCTTCCTCGTCGATGCTTTCAGCGCTGGCCGCCGGATTGTTCCAGTAACCCAGCATGACGCTATAGCCACGGGTACACAGCTCACCGACCTCCCCCCGTGGCACGCACTGCCCGGCGCTGTCGATGATCTTGCTGTGCAGGTGCGGCTGCGTCCGGCCAACCGTGGTAACCCGCAGTTCAAGATCATCTTCAGGACCGGTCTGCAATGACACCGGGCTGGTCTCGGTCATACCGTAGGCGATCTGCACCTCGCCCATGTGCATTTCATCAATGACCCGGCGCATCACTTCGATAGGACAGTTAGCCCCGGCCATGATGCCGGTGCGCAAGCTCGACAGGTCGAAAGTGTCGCGCTGCGGATGATCCAGCTCGGCAATGAACATCGTCGGTACCCCATACAACGCGGTAGCCCGTTCCTCGGCCACCGCACGCAGGGTGGCCAGCGGGTCGAAGGCATCGCCGGGGTAAATCAAGGTCGAGCCATGGGTCAGGCAGCCAAGGTTGGCCATGACCATGCCGAAGCAATGGTAGAGCGGCACCGGCACCACCAGGCGGTCATGCTCGGTCAGGCCAAGGCTCTCGCCGACCAGGTAGCCGTTGTTGAGGATGTTGTAATGGCTGAGCGTCGCACCTTTGGGAAAGCCGGTGGTGCCCGAGGTGTACTGGATATTGATCGGTTCATCGCAGCGCAAACTGGCCTGGCGCGCCGCCAGCGCCGCTTCGCTGACTTCTCCGGCCCGCGCCTGCAGCCCCTGCCAGGAGAGAAATCCGGCAGGCGGATTGTCCGCCAGGCTGACCACCCCGCGTAATTCAGGAAGACGTTCGCTGACCAGTGCCCCAGGCGTGCTCGCCGCCAGCTCGGGTACCAGCTCCAGAAGCATGGCGTGATAATCCGAGGTTTTGAAGGCATCGGCACAGACGATCCAGCGACAGCCCGACTGACTCAATGCGTAAGCCAGCTCGCTACTGCGGTAAGCCGGATTGATATTGACGAGGATCGCGCCGATTTTTGCACTGGCAAACTGGGTGATGCACCACTGCGCACAGTTGGGCGCCCAGATGCCCAGGCGGTCGCCAGGCTCAAGCCCCAGCGCCATCAGGGCGCGGGCTTGACGCTCGACCGCCTCGGCCAGGGTCTGCCAGCTATAGCGCAGCCCCTGGTGCCGGACCACCAGCGCCTCGCGCGGGGCAAAGCGCGACACGGTGAGGTCGAAGGCGTCGCCTATACACATTTCCAGCAGCTTCGTATCCTGCCGCCCTTGGGTTTGGCTCAACGCGTTCATTGGCGCCCTCTTGTTCTTGTTGTACCGGGTTCAACGCCGCGCCGCCTTGCAGCGCGGCGGCCTTGCCTACCTGACGAACACCTGAGTGGTGGTGATCGACATGTCACCGCCTGGCAGCTTGATGTTCTTGACCTTCTCCAGGCTTTGCGGATCGAACACTGCGATGTCGTTGAAGGTGCCGGCCAGGTAGAGCTTGCTGCCTTGCTTGTTGAAGGCGACACAGTAGTAAGTGTGGTCCAGCGTGGCGGCTTTGATCAGCTTGCGCTCCTTGATGTCATAACGCGCCAGGCGGTTGAGCACCCCATACATCTGGTTCGGGTCCTGAGGCGAACGCAGGCCGGTGAAGTACAGCTCGGTCAGCGTGGCGAACTCCTCGTAGCTGCTTTTGCCGGTCTTGAGGTCGATGCTCAGGTAACCGTACATCGGCTCGGCCGTGGCCGGGTCCTGCTTGTCGTCCTTGAAGCGCGACACGGTGTAGAGCATGGTGAAGTCGTGCTGGGCGGTCTGATGCGGCCAGAAATACAGGACGTCCGGGGCGCTGAAGCCCGGGCGCTGCCAGTTGCGCAGTGGCAGTGCGACCTCGTATTTGCCGGTGTTGACATCCATCTTGTAGATATCGGCGCCGGCGACAAACAGGCTGCCATCATCCGCAGCACGCATCAGGAACACCTGGCGCGGCATGGGAAAGCTGCGCACCGGTTTCGCCGCCAGGCCGTCAGCCGTGCGGAATACCTCCAGGCGTGGCGGTTTGACCACGTAGTGATCGTTCAGACGCTGGGTCGGATTGACCGTCGCGTAGACTTCCTTGCCATCCGGGCTGATGGCAAAGGAGAACATCGACCGCGCCAGCTCGCCCGGGGTGTTCGACAGGTTGGCGTGGAACACCGTGTTGCAGGTGTCCAGGTCAATGCCGTAGAGGTCACCGAAGTGGTTGTTGAGCAGGTACGCGGTACGGTTGTCCGGCGCCATCATCGCCGTACCGGGGCCGAAGGCATCCGGCAGCTTGCAGCTTTTATAAAGCTCGTCGCTGCTCAGGTCGATCACGTGCAGGTTGTTCGGGTAGTTGGTCGCGATCATGTATTCGTGACCTGCCTTCAGCGCAGGCCCGCTGCTGTCGACGGCCCAGGCTGCGAGGCTGCTGGCACAGGCGGCGACGGTGAACGCCAGCTTGGCGAAAACTCCAGGTTTCATGCGGTTTCCCCTTGTTGTTCTTGTTGGCCGGTCACTTGTCTTTCGGGAACACAGTGCCGAGGTTGCGCCAATCGTCTTGGGAGTTGCTGGCCTGGGCGTTCCAGTCCTGATAGGTACTCATCATGTCCGGCACCTGGGCCGGCCACCAGCATGGGTCGGAGCAGCCGTAGAGGTCGGCCTCCATCGGCTGGCACAGCGAGCTGACGCCCCCGAAGGCATCCACTTCCCAGCCCGGGTCGGTGGTGGCGGTGCAACCGGCGACCGCGCTCATGGCCACGACTTCCTCGACCCGGTCTTGGGCGACCGCCTGCTCAAGAATTTGCGCTTTGTTGTTCAGCGGCTTGAGGTGTTTCATATCAATGCGCCTTCCGCGGAGTGATGTAGCGGCTGATGAAGGCCGGATTGGCGGCCATGATGCGGGTGTAGACCTCGATGCCGAAGTCGATCCAGTCGCGCATCAACTCACAGTAGTGATAGGTCGGATGCGTGGGGTCGCCGTAGCGCGCATAGCTCTCGTGGTAGCAGCCGCCTGAGCACAGGTTGCGGATGCGACAGCTGTCGCAGCCGGTGCCGCTGCGGTCCAGGCGCTGGGACAGGAAGTCGTTCAGCTCCACCTGTTTCACCCCACTGTGGACGTTGCCAAAAGTCGGCAGGCTGGAGCCGGTGAAGCGATGGCACAGGTTCAGCTCGCCCTTGTGATCCACCGCCAGCATCTTCAGGCCGGCACCGCACGGCAGGGCTTTCTTGTGCCCTTCATGGATGTCGGTGATCAGCTGGTGGAGGTTGGAGAAGCCGATATTGCGGTGTTCCAGTGCGGCTTCCAGGTAACGCCGGCCGAGGGCTTTCATGTTGTCGAACACCTGCACCAGCTCATCGCTGGTGAGGTTGAAGCTGCTGATGTCACCGGAGGTCACCGGGGCGAAACCGACTTCGGCAAACCCCAGTTCGTTGAACAGGTGATCCCAGATGGTTTCGACATCGGTGACACCGGTGGTCAAGGTCACCCGTGCGCCCACCGGACGGCTGTTGTAGCGCGACAGCAGCATCTCGGCCTTGCGCCGCACCACATCGTAGGTGCCCTGGCCGCCGACGGTGATGCGGTTGCGGTCGTGCACGGTTTTCGGCCCGTCGATGCTCACTGACAACCCGAAACGGTGGGCGTTGAGGTAATCCACGGTCTCTTCGGTGAGCAGCGTGGCGTTGGTGGTCATGACGAACTCGACAAGCTTGCCAGCCTCGGCAAAGCGCTTCTCGCAATAATCGACCATGTACTCGATCAGCTTGCGATTGCTCAGCGGTTCGCCGCCGAAAAACACCACGGTGAAACGCTCTTCGTCCGGAGACTCCTTGAGCAGCATCTCCACCGACGCGATGGCCGTTTCCACGTCCATTTTCTTGCCGGCCGAGGGCTTGTCCAGGTCTTCCTTGTAGCAATAGGTGCAGCTCAGGTTGCAGCCGGTGTTGACGTTCAGCACCACGGTATTGATTGCTGTGCGCTCGACCCGCTTCACGCCGATTTCCGGGGTCAGCGGCGAGCCGTCACTGACCACTTCCAGGGCGATCAGCTCACGCAAGGTTTCTGCAATGTCCTGACCGGTGAAGCGTGATTGCAAACGCTGCTGCAACTCTTCTGGCGAGCAGCCTTGCTCACGCAAGGTATCGATGATCCCGCCGGTCACGGCATCGGTAGCGAACAACGAACTGCTGGGTACATGGAACAACATGCGGTCGGCATCCACCTGCACTTCATGCAGGTTGCGTTCGACCAGATTCAATAGCGCGCCCATGGCGACCTCCCGATGTACAGTGTGATCAACGTTGGAATCGGGGCGGCGCAGCGCCCCTTCGGTCCATGGCCGCTCACGGCAGCGGTGGGTTGTTCCAGCGCTGCACGGTGACGATCAGGTGGCCTTCGCCTTTCTGGCCGCCGTCTTCGAGCTGGGCGATCACTTTCAGATTGCCCGCGTTGTTGGTCATCATCCGCCGCTCGGGATTAGGGCCGGCACCACCGGGCATGAAGACGCCGTTCTCGAGCATCTGCCCGGCGAACTTGACGTCTTCGTCCTCTTTGGCCTTTTCGTTGTACGGCTCGACCGACCACTGCGCCGGCAGATAACCGATGCGCAGCGGCGCGCCCTTGGCGTCTTTGCCCCAGGCCTCGGCTTCGAAGCGGCCCTGTACTTTCGGTGTGCTGCCACCGTTCTCACCGATGCGGGCGATGGAGAACGCCGGTACCACTTTGACTTCCTCGACCTTGTCGTAGACCGCCAGGCTCGGCCCTTTCAAGCCGCCCTGGCTGACTTCGCGCAGGCCTGGCGCCGCGTCGGCCGCGGCACGTGCCTTGACCCGCACCTGATTGGCGCTTGATTCCAGCACTTCGGTCACTTCGATACCCGCGCCAAGGTCCGGCTTGCCGGACAGGCCGCTACCGACCAGGGTCAGCTCCGCCTCGCTACCCGCCTTGATGAAGGCCGGCTGCACGGCCAGCAGGCGGGCTTTGCCGTGTTTCGCGGCGGTAAAGTCCAGACCGCGCTCGTCATGCTCGGCCTCGAACATGCGCCCTTTCATTTCGCCATCCACGGCGGCAAACACCTGACGCATCGAGGTATCGCCGATCTTGACGTTACCGCGCCATTCGAAGCCGTTGTAGAGAATTGCCGAACCACTGCCCTGGAACGGTGTACCGTCGGCATAACGGCCGTTGACTTCGACCTTGAAGGCGCCCTCGCCCTCAGCACTGGCGAGGGTCATCTCGCCCCGGACGTCGCCCTTGGTCAGCATATGGCCGCTAAAGGCCCACTGCCCCACCAGCACCTCGGCCTTGGGCCGCGTTTTCTGCCAGTCGCTCCAGGCCGCGTTGTCCAGCGGGAAGCGCTTGGCCAGCTCAGGCACCATTTCTTTCAGGGCAATATCCAACCAGTCGCGGTCCCGTGAAAGCGCCTGGTATTCGAGTGAAGGCCATTGGCCGAGGTGGAAGTGGACCAGGTGTTCCCATTCCTTGGCCGGGCGTCGCTGCAGGGCAACCCGTGCACCGGAGTGGCAGCGGCCGCAAGTCTGGCTGAGCTTTTCGTCAAACTGCTCGACCGTGTTCAGGCGACGCTCCATGGCATAACGCACACCCTCGGTTTCGCTGGGTGCCAGGCCTTGCTTGTCGGCCAGGTACTTGACCAGGGTGCGGCGGTCATCGTCGCTGATCTGCAGGCCGTGCATGACCTGCATGCGGCCGATGCTCATCAGCCAGCCTTCGGGGGTCTTGCGCTGGTGGCTGATACGGCTGTAGCTGTCATTGCCTTCGGCGATGTGACAGCCCATGCACTTGGTCTGCAGCAGTTCGGCGCCGGGCTCCCTGGCCTGGACCTGGGTGCATAGCAAAGCGGCGGCGATCAGCGCCAGGCTGCTCGTGTGTCGCCGGAGTCGAGTCGTTCTCAAGGTCAGACCTCCACGGTGTTGTTCTTATCGTTATTGCACGCTGGGTGCCGTAGGTGCTTCTGCGAATGACCAATACAGGAACTGTGCCAATCCAGGCAAAGCGTTTATTTTCAATGTGTTAAACACCATCAAGGACGAATCGCAGTGGGTCGAACTGTTGCAGGGGTGTCTCATACTGTCTCAAAGTGCTACACCGTAATTCGTCTACAACTTTCTGTAGGCGGGTAAAAAGACAAGCAATATCAATACGTTGATGACGGACCTCGTGTTTGGCATGGTGGTTGCGAAAGCGCCCTGCACATCCAATGACAAGAGGCGCCGCCCCATGCTGTCTACCCTGCCGATCCTCCCCCGCACCCAGGCTTTTCTCGACCGTAAACTGAAAATGCGCATTGGCGCTGACTGGCAGGACGCGCAAAGTGGCAAGACCATGAGCTTTCGCAACCCGGCCACTGGCGAGGTACTGGGCGAGGTGCCGTGTGCCGACAGTGATGACGTTGACCGTGCGGTCCAGGCCGCACGCGCGGCCTTCGATGACTCGACCTGGAGCCGCATGCGCCCCCGTGAACGGCAAAACCTGCTGTGGCGTCTGGCCGAGCTGATGGAGCGCGACGCGCAGGAACTGGCCGAACTGGAGTGCTTGAACAACGGCAAGAGCGCGGCAGTGGCCAAGGTCATGGACGTGCAGCTGGCCATCGACTTCCTGCGTTACATGGCCGGTTGGGCCACCAAGATTGAAGGCACCACGGTGGAACCATCGTTGCCGTTGATGCCCAACGACCAGTTCCATGGTTTCATCCGCCGCGAAGCCATCGGCGTGGTCGGCGCCATCGTCGCCTGGAACTTCCCGCTGCTGCTCGCCTGCTGGAAGCTCGGGCCGGCGCTGGCCACCGGTTGCACCCTGGTGCTCAAGCCTGCCGACGAAACCCCGCTGACCGCCTTGAAGCTGGCCGAACTGGTGCAGGAAGCCGGCTATCCGGATGGCGTCTTCAACGTCATCACCGGTACCGGCCTGAATGCCGGTGCCGCCCTCACCCGCCACCCTGGCGTGGACAAGCTGACCTTCACCGGCTCCACCGAAGTCGGCAAGCAGATCGGCAAGGCGGCCATGGAGAACATGACCCGCGTCACCCTGGAACTGGGCGGCAAGTCGCCGACCATTGTCATGCCCGACGCCAACCTGCAGGAGGCTGCGGCGGGCGCCGCCACGGCGATCTTCTTCAACCAGGGCCAGGTGTGCTGTGCCGGTTCGCGCCTCTATGTACACCGCAAGCACTTCGACAATGTGGTGGCCGACATCGCCTCGATTGCCAACGGCATGACGCTCGGCAACGGCCTGGATCCGAACGTGCAGATGGGGCCGTTGATCTCCGCCAAGCAGCAGGACCGAGTGACCGGCTACATCAACCTTGGTCGTGAACTGGGGGCAACCATTGCTTGCGGTGGCGAGGGCTTTGGTCCGGGTTACTTCGTCAAACCGACGGTGATTGTCGACGTCGATCAACGCCATCGCCTGGTTCAGGAAGAAATCTTCGGCCCGGTGCTGGTTGCCATGCCTTTTGATGACCTGGATGAAGTGGTGCGCCTGGCGAACGACAACCCTTACGGACTGGGCGCCAGCATCTGGTCCAACGACCTGGCGGCGGTGCACCGGATGATTCCGCGGATCAAGTCTGGCTCGGTGTGGGTCAACTGCCACAGCGCGCTGGATCCGGCGCTGCCGTTCGGTGGCTACAAGCTGTCTGGCGTCGGGCGGGAAATGGGGGCTGCGGCCATTGAGCACTACACCGAGCTGAAATCGGTGCTGATCAAACTGTAGGAGCAACTGCCTGTCACCTGATTAACTGTAGGAGCGGATTCATCCGCGATGGGGCGCGTAGCGGCCCCCAAATGGGCCTGCTACGCAGTCCATCGCGGCGGTCCGGCGTCCCGGTGAATCCGCTCCTACAGGCCATACCCCTGCTCGACCAGCCAGCGCCGCACCATGCTTTGCTGCTGCACCGAACGGTCGTTTAACACCTGCGCAACCTCAAACCCGTTCTGCACACCACGCACCACCGGCGCCAATTCGATCCCCTGCAGATGCCAAACGCCCAACGGCTGATCCGCTGTCACCACCACTTCAGCCTCATCCACCAGTCCATCGCGCAACACCGGTCGCCGCTCGACGCGCACGCTGCCCCAATCGGCCGCACCATGTATCGGCTGCGCATCCGGCCACTCCCGCCTGCGCGCCCAGAACAGCCCTGCTGCCCGCGCCTGCTCCTGAGCATAAAAATCCCGCCCGATCCGCGCGAAGCGCAGGAACAGTTGTTCGATCCGTTGCTGATGAAAGCGCTGCGCAAGCGCCGCCCGCTGCGGGCAACGCACAAGGGTGTTGATCACCGCAGGCGCCTGCAACGCCGAGGACAGCGACTGGAAAATCCCGTTCCCCGACAGCGGGTCAACCGCCATGGCCGCATCGCCCACCCGCAGCCAATCGTCGCCGACACACTCGCCCGCGAGGATGGCGGTGCTGCTACGCGCATGTACGGTTGCCGGCGCCAGGGCCTGCGCATCGAACAACTCGGCCACCAGCAGCGAGCGGCGCCGGCGTTCGGCGCAGTACTCGGCCAGCGCCGCTTTGCCCGGCAGGCCTTCGGCATTCAGGGTGATCTGCCAGTAGCAGCGGCCATCGGCCAGCCGCGCCATCCACGCCCAGCCATCGTCCAGGCTCTCCACGGCCGACGCTGGCTCGCCAGGCTCGCCCTGCCAGAGGTTGAGCAGGCTGATCGTCTCCGGGCCGCGCAAGCGGTCGAGCGCCAGCGGCGCCTGGCGGCCACGGGCCTCGACCAGAAACTCGGCTTCAAGGGTTTGCCCGTCGTCCAGTCGCACCTGATAACCGTCCTGGCCCAGCACCTCGCGTACCCGACCTTCTATCACGCTCACCCCGGCCTGCTGCAGGTCGTGACGCAGGGCCCGGTCGAAGGCTTGCCGGTCGAGCAGGTACTCCTGATTCAGACGCAGGTGCTGACCATTCCAGTGCACCTGACGGGTTGCGGGTGTAGCGGCCTGGTTCAGCGCGCCACCGAGACCGGCATGACGCAGCCCTTCAAGTACCCGCTGCGAAACCCCTTCAACGGCAGCAAAGCGACGCCACTCGGAGACCACCGTGACCGCATAGCCCAACCGCCGCAGGCCGATGGCCGTGGCCGCGCCAGCAGGACCAGCGCCAAGAATCAGGATGCGCGGTTCAGGCATGCGCGCCTCCACGGCGCTCAGGGCCGATGAAGGCGGCGTTGTCGCGCAGGTACGCCAGCACCTGCTCGCGCGTCGCCTGCCGATGCTCGCGTAGATACGCACAAATCTGCCCACTCAGCGCCGCACAGGCCAGGCTGGCACCGGCGGGCCCGGCGCCCTCGCCGACCGCCGCGCCAACATCTGCCTGCGCAGTGTCCAGCCACGACCACTGTCCCGGCCGGCAACGGGCATCGCCGGTAATACGCAGCACGCCCGGATAGCTGGCCGGATACACCGGCCCGCCACGCGCCGGGCTCGACGCACACAGCAGCACGCCAGCCTCCACCGCCACGGCACAGGCCTGGCGCAGAACCGCTCGATCCTGGGTCAGGCCCAGGCTCAGATTGACCAGGCTCACGCCTTGCTCCACCAGCCACAGCAACGCCGCGCTGACTTGCAGCACCGACGTTGCGCCGCGGCTGTCGAACACTTGTGCCATCTTCACCGACAGCCCATCAGCCTGCGCCAGCAGCCGCTCAAGCACCGCACTGCCATGGCCCAGGGCATCGACCTGCAACTCGCCTTCGCCCAGTGTGCCCTGCTCCAGCCAGAAGCGCCGCCCGCCCGCCAGGTACCGGACCTGCTGCGCAGAGCAGCCGCTATCGATCACCCCCACGCACAGTTCATCGGCCATTGCGCAGTGTCTCCTGCCAGACGGCCTGCAAGCGGCCGTCTTCAAGGTGCAGGTGCAGGTCGGCATCGGCCAGGGTACTGGTGCGGTGGCTGATGAGAATCCGCGTACGCCCGGCAAACAGCTGGTCGATGGCCGCGATCACTTCGCGCTCGGTGGCCTCGTCCACCGCCGAGGTTGCTTCATCGAGCACCAGCACCCGTGGGTCCTGGAGCAAGGCGCGGGCAATGGCGATGCGCTGTTTCTGTCCGCCAGACAACTGCTGACCGCGCTCACCCAACGGGCCATCCAGGCCGAGCGGCAAGGCCTCGACCAGCGACTCCAGGCGCGTCAGCCGCACCACCCGTTCAAGGTCCTCACGACTGGCCTCGGGCACACTGTAGGCAAGGTTCTGCGCCAGGGTGCCGCGAAACAGCACGATGTCCTGGCTGACCACCGCAATGCACTTGCGCAGGGCCTGCAGATCCAGGTCACGCAGGTCGGTGCCATCGAGCAGGATGCGCCCCTGATCGGGGTCATAGAAACGCTGCAGCAGATCGATCAGGGTCGACTTGCCGACCCCCGACGCACCGCTGATTGCCACCTTCACCCCTGCCGGAATGCTGATATCGACACCGTCCAGCACCATCCCGAGCCGCTGTTCGTGGGCGAAATGCACTGTTTCCAGGCGTAGCTCGCCAGGCCCTTGCGGTACCGGCGCAGGTGTTGCGGCCTGGCGCACACTGAGCGGTTCTTGTTGCAGCTCCATCACCCGTCCGAGGCTGACGGCCATGCGTTGCACCGCCACATACAGGCCAAGCAGGCTCTGCACCGGCCCGACGGCCATGCCCAGGTAGGTGGAAAAAGCGATCAGTGCACCCAGTTGCCAGGTGCCCTGAATCACCCAGTAACCGCCGACCAGGAAGGCACAGGCGCGGCACAGCGAAGTGAGCGTGCCCGGCACCGCCTGGGTAAAGAATTCGGTGACCTGCACCCGCAGCAACTGGCCCATATAGCCCTGCCCCAAGCGTTCCAGGCGCTCGGACTCGCGGCGCTGCTGGCCGGCAGCCTGGATGAACTTCATCGCCGGCAAGGTCTCGACCAGAAACGACGACACATCGGCAGAGCGCTCGCGCAGGCTGCGCACCTCGCGCTCGACCTTGCGCCGCATCCAGCGCAACCACAGCACTTCGATGGGAATCAGCAGCGCCAGCAACAAGGACAGTTGCCAGGACAACATCAGCATCAGGGTTACCGCGCCGATCAGGCCGATCACACTGGACACCGCGGCAAACAGCGAATCCACGGCGAAGCGCTGAATCTCGGCGACATCACCATCGAGCCGCGAAAGGATGTCGCCGATGCGCTTGCGCCCGTAGAACGCCGGTGACAGCTGCTGCAAATGGCGATACAGGTCATCGCGCAGAGCAAACAGTATGCGTCCGGACAGGCGCGTGTGCAGGTAGCGGTTTACCCCCGCCAGCAGCATGCCGACGATGCCGACGGCAATCATGATCAGCGCGATTTGCCAGAGTACCTGGAAGTCCTTGGCCAGCAGGCCCTGGTCGATCAGGGTCTTGACCAGCCAGGGTTGCACCAGCACCAGCAGCGAAGCCGCGAGGGACAATCCCAGCAACACCGCCACCGCGCGCCAGTGCGGGCGCACGAAGCCATACAGCCAGGCCAGCGCACGGCGCATCAGCTCCGGGTCGGAGGTGTTGAGCAACCTGAGAAAAATACCGCCCATCACCCGCCCCTTATCCGCGCAATTGCTTGAGTTTTCGATACAGGGTGGCCCGGCTGATGCCCAGGGCATCGGCTGCGGCCGAGACATTACCCTGGTGGCGCGCCAAGGCACCGCGGATCAGTTCCACCTCGTTCTCACGGATACTGCCGGCTTGTTGCGCAGTGGTGCTGAGTTCCTCCAGCAGACAATCGGTCAGGTGTTCCTGGCTCAGCACCTGCTCACCCGGCTCACGCATGGCCAGCGCCGAGCGCAAGACCATTTCCAGCTGGCGGATGTTGCCCGGCCAGTCAAAGTTACCCAGCAACTCGCGCAGGCCCTTGTCCAGGCTGATGCCCTCGGCGCCGAACTTGCCCAGCAGGGTGTCGATCACCTCGCTCAGGTCGTCGCGGTCGCGCAGGGCCGGCAGCTGCAGGCTCACGCCGTTGATGCGGTAATAGAGGTCTTCACGAAAATGCTGGTCGAGCACCAGCCGTTTAAGGTCCCGGTGTGTGGCGCAGATCACCGCGACGTCGATGTCCTGCTCTTCGCCGCCGCCCAGCGGTGCCACCCGGCGCTCCTGCAACACCCTGAGCAGGCGCGCTTGCAGGGCCAGTGGCATATCGCCGATTTCGTCGAGAAACAAGGTGCCGCCATGCGCCTGGGACAAGCGCCCGACCATGCCCCCGCGACGTGAACCGGTGAAGGCGCCTTCGCGATAGCCGAACAGCTCGGACTCGATCAGTCCTTCCGGAATCGCGGCGCAATTGACCGCTACAAAGGGTTTGTCCGCTCGCGGGCTGGCCTGGTGCAGCGCTCGCGCCACCACCTCCTTGCCAGTACCGGTTTCGCCGAGCAACAGCACCGGCAAATCATTGTTCAAGGCCCGGCCCGCCATGCGCAGGGCCCGGGCAAAACGCGCATCGCGACCGGCCAGGGTTTCCAGCGGTGCCGGTTTTGGTGCCGCAGGTGCTTTGCCCAGTGGCTGCGCCGGGCCCATGCCGGCACGCCGTGGCAAATGCACGGCGCGGAAGAAGAATTCGCCCTTGGCGGTCTGCACGCTGCTGACCCGGTCCATCCACAGGCGCGTGAGGAACGCCGAGGTACGCTCACCCATCAGGTCGCTGCAACGTCGTCCGATCAAGGCCGGACGCGCCAGTTGCAGCAACTCGCAGGCGCGCTCGTTGGCCGCCAGCACTTCGCCATCCAGGCTCAGCGCCAGCAGACCATGCCAGGCACTGCCCAGGTACTGCGGACGGCTGTGAAACGCCAGCACCAACTGCTCCGGATAGCACAAGCCGAACATCCGGCTCTCGATGTTGCTGGCCGCCAGTATCAGCGTGGAGAGGTTGTCCTGAGGCTGGGCCATGACCCCTTCACGGGTCAGGTCGAGTACGCCGATGACATGCCCGAGCGGATCACGCAGCGGCACCGAGGTGCAGGAAAACGGGCTCAAGCGGTCAAGGTAGTGCTCGCCGCAGTTGATCAGGGTCGGCCGCCCCTCGACCACGGCGGTGCCGATGGCGTTGGTGCCGCGACTCGACTCGCTCCAGCAGCTGCCAGGGTGCAAGTCGCGCAGGCCGGGCTGGTTGAGTTCGTCGGTGTGACCGCCGATGGCGAGGATATTGGCCTGGGCGTCGCCGAGGATGATCATGCCGCTGTTGCCCTGGCGTTTGACCAGGTACTCCATTTCTGGCGTAGCGGCGTCAATCAGCAGGCGGTTGCCGTCCAGCAGATCCTGCAGGCGCTGGCGTGTGCCCAGCTCTACCTGTTCGCTCTCCAGGCAGTTCAGGCCATAGCCCAGGCTGCGCCGCCACGAGGCGTCGATTTCCTCGCGCAGCATGCCCTGCGGCAACGCGCCGTCGCTGATCAGCCGCTGGCGAACCAGACGCGAGGTGTGCAAGGGATCGGTAGCATTTGTTATTGGTATATGTCGCGCCATCTCTGACTCCAGCCTGATGCGATTGCTCCATCACGGCTGACTGTACTCGCATCCATACACCTCCATCAAATAACACGAGGCAGCCACGACCCGGTGGGAGCTGGTATTACCGCTACGCTCCCACATCACGCTGTCTACGCATTGCCAGAATGGCGTCGTAGCGGCTGGACACACCGAGCTTGGAAAAGATGTTCTTCAGGTTCCACTTTACCGTCTGCAGGCTCAGGTTCAGCGCCAGGGCGATGCGCTTGTTGGACATCGACTGCTCCAGCAGTTCGAGGATTTCCTGCTCGCGTCGAGTTATCAGCTGGCTTGGCGCACGCGCAACCGGTGCTGGGACGGCAGTGGCAATCGCGGCGGGCGTCTTGAGCAAAGTACAGCGATAGCCCGCCAGCACCGAGCCCTCCTCCAGCACCAGTTCGCCCAGCATCACCTGGAACAGCTCGCCCTCATCGAGCAAGGTGCGCGCCAGGCCCAGGCGGTAGCCGCAGGCCAATGCCGCCTTGAGCTTTTCCTCTGCTTCAGTGTCTCGCGTCAGCGCACGCAAGGCGAAAGCACGTAACAGCTCGACCTGGACGCGCCAGCGCCCGCGGTCGAACTCGCCGGCATAACGGTGGGCGATGTCCAGCACTTGCAGCGCCGCTTCCGGTTGCCGCCGCGCCAGCGACAGTCGCGCCCGGGACAGCGCCGCCATGGCCATCACTTCGGCATCGCACGGTGTTGCGCCGCGATGGTTGCCGGCCAGCTCATCGAGTTTTCCCTGTAGCGTTTCGGCGTGAAAACAATCACCCCACATCAGCGCCAGGCGCAGTTGTTCGGCGAGCATGCTGGCAATACCGCGGTCCAGCCCGAGGTTGCAGAAATGCTCTTGTTTCTCCGCCAGATAATCCAGCGCTACCCGCGGCGACGCCTCCTGGTTGATCAAACGCGCATGGCAGAGCGCGGCACCGATCATCGACATCGGCAGGGAAAAGCGCAGGATATCCAGGCGGTTGGCCAGCGCTTCACGCGCCTGCTGCACACGGTCCAGCTCGTAGTAAGCCTCAGCCATCACCACCGCGGCACTGCAGGCACTGACCGAGCGCCGCCCGTGCAAGGTTTCAGCCTGTTCCAGCAGTGGTGCACACAGGCGCTCGGCCTCAAGCACCTTGCCTTCCAGCAGGCTCGCCGAGGCCATGGTCACCTGGCCCATGATGGCCATCTCGTCAACGCTACGCAGGCAACGTGCCTCAGGCTGGCGAAACAGGCTGCGCGCCTGGGTATGCTGGCCGCGCAACGCCAGGCAATTGATGGTCAGGCCGATGCGCACCTGCTCCAGAAAAGGCGCGACCAGCACCCCGCCCTGCAGCGACTCCAACAAAGCCAGGCAGCGTGTGTCGTCATCCTGGTGCATGGCCAGCGAGGCCTTCAACAGTACCACCTGTGCAGCCAGCTGCGGCGCCAGAGGCGCGCGTTCGAGTTCAGTGATCCAGGCCTGCGCCTTGCTGGTGAGCACGGTCAGCACCGCGCCCCAGATCCCCAGCAACAACAGGTTCGGGTGCGCCGTCAGGACCGCACGCGGTACTTGCTCCAGCCAGCGCATGAACTGGCTCAGGTGACTGACCCGGCGGGTGGACGGCTGCACGCGTTCGAGCATTGCCACAATAAAGCCGGAATCCTCGGACAACAGGCCGTGACGCAACGCCTCCTGCACCAGCCCCGCACGCTCGAACCACTGCGCCGCCCGCCGATGCAGACGACGGACATCGTGATCACCGCTGTGCAGACGCTGACCGAGAAACTCGACGAACAACGGATGCAGCCGGTACCACTGCTGGCCCGCCAGGTCCACCGGCTGGATAAACAGATTGCGTTCCTCGATGGCAGCAATCAGCACTGCTGCTTCGGGCAATTCGGTGACGTGCGCGGCGACCTCGGCGTTGAAACGCCGCAGTATCGACAGCTTCTGCAGGAACACGAACAGCTCGCCCGGCAGATCGGCCATCACGTCTTGTGCAAGGTATTCCGCCAGCGCCGTACTGCTGCAGGCCAGCGCGGTGCCCTGCACCGATTTGCGCGGGTTGCTCTTGAGTGCAATGGCCAACAACTGCAGGCCGATAGGCCAGCCGTCAGTGAGTTCATGGGCCGCATGCACGGTGTCCAGGTCCGTTTGCTCGTCGAGCTGGGCCCGGAGAAACGCCAGCGACTCACGAAAATCGAAGGACAGTTGCGCACATTCCACCTCGCAAACCTCTCCCAGCGCCCGCAACCGCCCCAGTTGCAAGGGTGGAGCGAGGCGTGAAGCCAGTACCAGGTGAACAGTGTCCGGAAGGTGTTCGGCGAGCAGTTGCATCAGGGTGACGGTGCGCGGGTCGTTGACGTGGTGAAAGTCATCGAACATCAGGTACAGCTTGCCGCCGCATCGCGCCAGGCCATTGACCAGCAGCGCCGAAACCGTCTGTACCGCAGCACACTCAGCCCCGGCCAGCAGCAACAGGTCTTCGTCTACCGCAACGTCTGCATGGCGCAGCGCCCCCAGCAGGCTGATACAGAAGGCTTCGAAGCTGGCATCGTCCGCCGACAACGACAACCACGCCACCTGCGCACCGGCCTTGATCAACAGCTGCCGCCATTGCGCGATGAGCGTGGTTTTGCCAAATCCGGCGCTGCCGGTCACCAGCAGCAACCGGCTGTTGCGCCAGTGTTGCAGTTTTTCCAGCAACTGCTCACGCGCCACGGCCTGGGTGCCGATACGCGGTGGCGCGAACTTGGTGGTGATCAACTGAACACTGGTCATGAGCTTTTCCGTTCAGCCGACATTGCGCGTGCGATTTTCCCAGAAGGACTTACGCAGCTCGTTCTTGAGTATCTTGCCCACTCCCGAGAGCGGCAATGCTACGCGGAACTCGACACTGCGCGGGCACTTGTAGCCGGCAATGCGCTCACGGCAGTGGGCAACGATCTGCTCGACATCGGTAGTGCCATCGGGCTTAAGCACGACCACCGCATGCACGGTTTCACCCCATTTCTCCGAAGGAATGCCGATCACCGCGCACTGGGCTACTGCGGGATGGCTGCTCAGGGCGTTCTCCACCTCGGCGGAGTAGATGTTCTCGCCGCCGCTGACGATCATGTCTTTCAGGCGATCGACGATATAGACGAAGCCCTGCTCGTCCATGTAGGCACCGTCGCCGGTGTGCATCCAGCCGTCCTTGAGCACTTGTGCAGTGTCCTGCGGCCGGTTCCAGTAGCCGAGCATGACGTTCGGACCACTGACGATGATCTCGCCCACCGTGCCGCGTGGCACTTCGCGGCCGTCGCTATCGACGATCTTCACTTCCACACAGTTCACCGCACGGCCCGCCGAGTACATCTTGCCGCTGTTCTGGTGTTCCTTGCAGTGATACTCGGCATCGAGCATGGTGCCGCCGGTAGTCAGCTCGGTCATGCCGTAACCCTGAAAAAAGCCGGCAGCCGGAAACGCCTCGCACGCCCGATCAAGCAGTGCGGGAGTAATCGGCGAGGCGCCATAAACAATGTGGCGGATGGTCGAAAGCTCCAGGTTGGCCGTGGCCGGATTGGCCTGACGGGCGTCCAGCATCATCTGGATCATGGTCGGCGCCAGCATCAGGTCGGTGACCCGCTCGCCAAGAATGGTGGCGAGTGCCGTTTCACCGGTAAATGCCGGCAGGATGACGTGCGTGCCACCGCTGACCATCAGACAGTACAGGGCGGAAAAATCGGCCAGGTGGAACATCGGCATGGCGTGCATGAACACCGCGTCCGGGCCGAAGAAGCCGCGGCTCATCGCGGCCAGGCCGGCGAATGCCAGGTTGGAGTGACTGATCATCACCCCCTTGGGGAACCCGGTGGTGCCGCCGGTGTAGAAAATCCCCAACAGTGAATTGCCGCCACGACGCACGTCTTCTACCGGCGTTGCCGCGGCCATCAGTGTTTCGTAGTTGAGCATGCCGGGCGGGGTTTCGCCGTCGCCGGCATAGATGACATGGCGGACGGTCTCAGCTTGCCTGGCGATCTGGACTGCGGCGTCCTTGAAGGCGTCGTCGACAATCAGCACGGTCGAGGCCGAGTCGTTCAGCGAGTAGACGATCTCTGCGACGCTCCAGCGGGTGTTGACCGGATTGAGCACACCGTCGGCCCAAGGGACGCCCAGGCTGTATTCGATGTAACGCTGCGAGTTGCGTGCCAGCATGGCAATGCAGTCATCGCTGGCCATGCCCAGGCCCTTGAGTGCACCGGCCAGGCGCGCAACGCGCGTGGCGAGCTGGGCAAACGTCAGGCTACGGCCTGATTCACGCACGGCAAGCGCATCGGGGCGTTGCTGAACATGGCGATGAAGTCCTTGAGTGATGTACATCGTAACCTCCCATCTTTTTGTTTTTATCTGAGCCTTCGGATCAACAAGCCCAAGCCATCCCTGGTGGGCCGGGCGATTCTCTCGTGGATGAGCGTCGCCCGGCCCTCGCCCTTACAAAGAGCGTCCTACCAGCTCACGCTGGATTTCGTTGGCGCCACCATAGATACGCGCCACCCGGGCATCGGCGAACATGCGCGCAATCGGGTACTCGTTCATGTAGCCGAAACCTCCGAAGAACTGCAGGCAATCGTCGATCACTTCGCCCTGCCGGTCGGTGAGCCAGAACTTGCCCATTGAGGCCAGCGTAGTATCCAGGGTGCCGTCCACCCAGCGTTGCACGATCAGATCGGCGAACAGCCGCGAGGCCAGCGTGGTCGCCTGTACTTCAGCCAGGGTGAAGCGGGTGTTCTGGAAGTCGAGGATCGACTTGCCAAACGCCTTGCGTTCGCGGGTGTATTCCAGCGTCAACGCCAGCGCACGCTCAAGCGACGCAGCCGCCTGGATCGAGATTTCCGCGCGTTCATACGGCAACTGCTGCATCAACTGGACGAAACCCTGGCCTTCGACCCCGCCGAGCAGGCAGTCAGCCGGCACTTCGCAGTCCTGGAAGAACATTTCCGAGGTGTCCTGGCCTGGCAGGCCGATCTTGTCCAGGCACTTGCCGCGCTGGAACCCCGGGGTAGCGGTATCGACGAGGAACAGCGAGATGCCACGCGAGCCTTTGGCTTCCAGGTCAGTCTTGGCGATCACCACCACCATATCGCTGTTCTGACCGTTGCTGATGAAGGTCTTCGAGCCGCTGATCAGGTACTTGTCATCGTGTTTGACTGCGCGGGTGCGCACGCCTTGCAGGTCGGAACCGGTACCCGGCTCGGTCATGGCGATCGAACAGATGCAC
This sequence comes from Pseudomonas sp., assembly GCA_036643775.1. GTDB lineage: Bacteria > Pseudomonadota > Gammaproteobacteria > Pseudomonadales > Pseudomonadaceae > Aquipseudomonas. The sequence goes on from JAVXRI010000002.1 coordinate 73,248, forward strand.
TCACCCGAGGCGATCTTCGGCAACCACAGGCGTTTCTGCGCCTCGGTACCGCCGGCGAGGATGTAGTGGCCGACGATGTGGTTGATGCTCAGGGCGATACTCATCGCACCGGCGTAGGTCAGTTCTTCCATGGCCACCGCATAGTGGGCAGGCGTGCCGTCGGCACCGCCGTACTCGGACGGCATGTCCGGGAGGATCATGCCCATCTCGCCACAGGCCAGCCAGGCACTGCGGTCGGAGCGGTGCTGTTCGCGCCACTTGTCTTCGTGCGGCACCAGTTGCTCGCGGACGAAACGGCGGATGCTGTCACGGAAGGCAACCAGGTCGGCATCTTCCCAGGGGGACACATAATTCGCTACACGCATGCTGTTCTCCTTACACAGTCAGACGTTGCCGAAACCGCCGCCGCACACCAGCACCTGGCCGGAGACGAAGTTGGATTCAGGGATGCACAACAGGTACACCGAGCCGGCGGCTTCGTCCGGGGTACCCGGGCGGCCCAGCGGGCACAGCTGGTTGCTGGCGGCGATGGCGGCAGGCTGGATGCCGACCTTGATCTCGCGGCCTTCGATGCTCACAGTCTTGCTCGCCTCACCGGCCAGGGCCTGGGTCATGCGGGTGTCGATATGACCGAAGGCCACGGCGTTGACGTTGACGTTGTAGCGCCCCCACTCCTTGGACAGCGACTTGGTCATGCCGAGGATGCCCGCCTTGGCAGACGAGTAGTTGGCCTGGCCAGCGTTACCGCCGGCAGCAATGGAGGAAATATTGACCACCTTGCGATTGACCACGCGGCCTTCGGCGGCTTCCTGTTTGGCCAGAGCGCTGATGATCGGCTGGGCGGCCCGCAGGATGCGGAACGGTGCAGTCAGGTGGCAGTCGATGATGGCGTACCACTGCTCGTCGCTCATCTTCTGGATCACGTTGTCCCAGGTGTAGCCGGCATTGTTGACGATGATGTCGATGCCACCAAAGCTGTCGACCGCGGTCTTGACGAAACGCTCAGCGAAATCGACGGCAGTGACACTGCCGACGCAGGCAACGGCTTCACCACCGGCTGCGCGAATCTCGGCAACCACTTCTTCAGCAGGGCCGGCATCCAGGTCATTGACCACCACACGGGCACCATCGCCCGCCAGCTTCAGGGCGACGCTGCGCCCGATACCGCGACCGGAACCGGTGACCAGAGCGACTTTGCCTTCAAGTTTTTTCATTGTTATTGCCTTCTAATAAAGTCTGTTTGTCTGCGCTGAGGGCTCGTCAGGCCAGGGCCACGACGGCCTCGCCCACGATCTTCGGTTCGCCGTACTGGTTGGCACACTGGATCTGCAGGCGTACGCGTTTTTCGCCGTCTGCCTCGAATTTCTCGGTGATACGCCCGCTCAGGTGCGGGATGTGGCCGATCTGGGTGATGCCAACGAAGCGCATGGAAAAACTGCGGATCTGCGTCTGCGCCACCCAACTGGTCAGCAACCGGCCAAGGTAGGCGGCCGAGAGCATGCCGTGGGCAAACACATCGGGGACGCGGGCTTTGCGGGCAAAGTCGATATCGATGTGGATCTGGTTATGGTCGCCGGACGCCCCGGCATACAACGCCAGCGTGGTGCGGTCGACCGGGCGCAGCTTGAGCAACGGCAGTTCGCTGCCGACCTGCACGTCGCTGTACTGCGGGCCGTAGGTGCGTGATTGAGTCATGGCGGTACCTCAGCGCTGTACAAGCGAAGAGCGGAGATCGGCGATGTGCTCGCCGTTCTGGTTAGTGATACGGGTCTGCTGGACCACGAACTGCAGGGCGCCACCCTTCTTTTCGTAGACATCGACGATGCGCGTATCAAAGGTCAGCACGTCGCCGGCAAAGGCCATGCGGTGGTAGCTGAACTCTTGCTCGGCATGCAGGATGCGGCCGAGGTCAAAGCCCATGATGTCCTCGACGATCGCTTGCGGATTGCGGCCCTCGCTTTCCAGGCACAGCAGAAAGGTCGGCGGCACCGGCAGGGCCGGATAACCTGCGGCCCTGGCGGCCTGTTCATCGGTGTACAGCGGGTCGGTCTCGCCAATGGCCTTGGCGAAAAAGCGCAGGCGGCCCTTTTCCACCTCACTGGTGGTGACGCCGAGCGAACGGCCGATCAGACTTTTGTCTGCCATTTCGATTGCCTCCTGAAGGTTGACGGGGGCGATCAGCCGCGACCGTAAAGGGTCACGACGCCCGCGCCACCCAGGCCGAGGTTGTGCTGCAGCGCATGCTGGAGCCCTTCCACCTGGCGGGCCTGGGCAGTACCGCGCAGTTGGTGAGTCAGCTCGTAGCACTGCGCAAGGCCGGTGGCACCCAATGGATGACCTTTGGACAGCAGGCCGCCGGACGGATTGACCACGACCTGGCCACCGTAGGTGTTATCGCCATCCATGACGAACTGCTCGCCACCGCCCACCGGGCAGAAACCCAGACCTTCATAAGTCAGCAGTTCGTTGTGGGCGAAGCAGTCGTGCAGCTCGCAGACACGGATATCTTCAGGACCGACGCCAGCCTTTTCGTACACCTGGCGGGCTGCCGAGCGGGTCATGCCGGAGCCGACGATCTCGATCATCGACGCAGGTTCGAAAGCTTGCGGGGTATCGGTGGTCATCGCCTGGGCCAGGATCGACACGTCGGTACGCAGGCCGTGCTGTTTGGCGAAGCGCTCGGAAACGATGATCGCGGCGGCCCCACCGCAGGTCGGCGGACAGGCCATCAGGCGGGTCATCACACCTTCCCAGACCACCTGGTCGGCCATCACTTCTTCGGTGCTGACCACTTTCTTGAATACGGCCAGCGGGTTGTTGGCGGCATGACGGCTGGCCTTGGCGCGAATGGCCGCGAAGGTTTCCATTTTGGTGCCGTATTTTTCCATGTGCTCACGACCGGCGCCGCCGAAGAACATCAATGCCCCCGGCATGCCGATACCTTCCGGGAACACCGCGGCGGCACTGTCGAAGCCCTTGCCCATGGTCAGCGGACGATCAGTCCAGAAGTTTTTCAGGGCACCGGGCTGCATCTGCTCGAAACCGAAAGCCAACGCACAATCGACAGCGCCGCTTTCCACCGCCTGACGCGCCATGAACAGTGCGGTAGAGCCACTGGCGCAGTTGTTGTTGACGTTGATCACCGGAATGCCGGTCATGCCAACTTCGTACAACGCCGACTGACCGCAGGTGGAGTCGCCATACACATAACCGGCATAGGCCTGTTGCACCTGCTCATAGCCGATACCGGCATCCTGCAGCGCCTGACGCACTGCCTGGGCCCCCATCTCGATGTAGCTAGCGCTGGCACCGGGCTTGGCGAACTGGATCATGCCGACGCCGGCCACGTAGGTTTTCTGGGACATCTGTTTCTCCGCGATCAGTTGACTGGACTGGCGCACCGGTCAGTCCGGGGCCTTGTCGTCATGGTTGCGCAACGCTTTTGAGCTGTACCCCGCCCCCAGGGGGTAGAAAGGGGTGGGATTGGAGTGGGGTCACCCCACTCCATTCGCTCAGGCGATAGCGCCCGCCTCGCGCAACGCGGCAATCTGCGCCTCGTCCAGCCCCAGCTCGCGGAGGATCTGCACATTGTGCTGGCCATTGCGCACCTTTTCCCCGGCCTGCGCCGGGGTTCGGCTCAGGCGCGGCACCGGTGCGGGGTGGGTGACACCGGCACTGTGCATGAAGGTGCCGCGCGCCTGGTTGTGGGCATAGGCCGGCGCCTCGCTGAAGTCGAGCACCGGGGCAAAACACACCTCGGTGCCTTCCAGCAACTGGCACCACTGCTCACGCGTACGGCTGCCGAACAGCACTTCGAGCTTTGCGCGCTGCGCAGGCCACAGGCTGCGGTCCCACTGGTTCTTGAACAGCGGGTCATCGATCTCGCAGAGTTCCAGCAAGCGCTGGTAGAACTGTGGCTCGATCGAGCCAATGGAAATGAAGCGGCCATCGGCGCAGGTGTAACAGGCATAGAAAGGCGCGCCACCATCGAAGATGTTTTCCCCCCGCCCGGTCCACTGGCCACTCTGTTTGAATTCGTAGTACATGGTGCTGAGCAGAGCCGCACCGTCGCTGATGGCGGCATCGACCACCTGCCCCTTACCGGATCGATTCGCCTCGAACAGCGCCGACACCACGCCAAAGGCAAGAAACATCGCCCCGCCGCCCATGTCGCCGACCAGGTGCAAAGGCGGTGTCGGCGCACGGTCGGCATGGCCCATGGCATGCAGGGCGCCGGTAATCGCCAGGTAATTGAGGTCGTGACCGGCGCTTTGCGCCAACGGGCCGGTCTGGCCCCAACCGGTCATGCGCCCGTAGACCAGCTTGGGGTTGCGTGCCAGGCAGACATCCGGGCCGAGCCCCAGGCGCTCCATGACGCCCGGGCGAAAGCCTTCCACCAGGATGTCGGCGCCATCGATCAGCTGCAACAGCACCTCGGTTGCCCCCGGCTTGCGCGGGTCAATGGCCAGACTGCGTCGGCCTCGGCCGATGACGCTGTCATCGCCATTGAGGAATCCTGACTGTTGGCGATCAATGCGGATCACCTCTGCGCCCATGTCGGCGAGCAACATAGTGGCAAAGGGCGCCGGCCCGATCGCATTCATTTCGATTACCTTTACCCCAGCCAGTGCTCCTGCCATGTTCTTCTCTCTGATTGTTAGTGGCATTGACGTCGGCGCGCCGCGAAGGCGTGCGACCGGCAACAGGCTAGCCAGACGGGTCAGGCTTACCTATCGCTCAAAAGAGTGAAGTTCATACTGCGATTTTTCCCCAGTGCGTTCTGCCGTGGCATTATCTGTTGACAGAATAATCAGAGGCCGCTTATCAGGTGGCCCACATGGCCAGAGAGACCCATGCCCAATCGCCAGGATCTTATTGCTCACCTGAGCCTTGTACCGAGCGTCATCCCGCTCTCGGACGAGCAGCCGGAGGCGGCCGTTCACCCTGTTCGTGCAGAAAAATTCGTCGCCCCGGGTACTTCGGCCGGCCTGCTGTCGCGTGACAACCTGCTGCAAGGCCTCGATCTACCCGGCGACATCCGCCTGATTCTGGTCCGCGCCGCTGCCGGCTTTGGCAAGACCACCGTGTTGCGCCAGCTTCGCGAGCGCTGTCTGGCCAACGGCCAGCGTGTGCTCTGGCTCAATCTCGACCGCGCGGATAACGACCCCCGGCGCCTCGCCGCGCATCTGCATGCCGGATTGCAGGCACTCAACGGCAAGCCCGCCATCGACGTGCCAGCCAGCCCTCAGGCGTTGCTGCAGCAACTGGGCAATCTGGAGCCGGGTTTCACCGTTGTCCTGGACGATTTCGAAGTGCTCGATACACCTCAGGCGCTCGCCTTTATCCAGCAGGTGCTAGCAGCGCTGGCCCACGGCGCGCGCCTGGCCATCGCCTCGCGGGTCAACCCGGAACTGGGCCTTGGGCGCCTGCGCATGCAGGGCCAGGTGCTGGATATCGACACCGATGCGCTGCGCTTGAGCCCGGCGCAAACCCAGGCGTACCTGCGTGGCCGCTGCCAGTTGCCGATCACCGACGAACAGATCGCGCGGCTGCAGGAGATTACCGAAGGCTGGATCAGCGGATTGTTCCTGGCCACCCTCTCGTTCAATGGGCGTACAGACCTGGCCGATGTCGTGGGCTCGTTTTCCGGCAACAATCAGGAGCTGGCCGAGTACCTGACCGAAGACATCCTCTCCAGGCAAAGTGACGAAATCCGCCTGTTCCTGCTGCAGACCAGTATTCTCGATCGCTTCAGTGCACCCTTGTGCGACGCCCTCACCCAACGCCAGGACAGCGCCGCGTTGATCGAGCAGTTGCTGCGCGCCAACCTGTTCATTCAGCCGACCGACGCTCAGCATCGCTGGTTCCGCTATCATCGCCTGTTCCACGGGTTCCTGCGCAATGCCCTGGCACGGCAGTTACCGGGACACGCCGAAGGGCTCCATCAAGCGGCGGCGCACTGGTATCTGACACACAAACACCCGGCAGCGGCTATCGAACACCTGATGCGCGCCGACGACACCCGGCAGGCAGCCGAGCTTCTGGAGCAGCACCTGGACGAACTGGTCGATGCCGGGCGCCTGCGCTTGATGTTGCGCTGGCTGGAGCAAATGCCCAGCGCCGAGCGGGAGGCGCGGTCGCGGCTAGCCCTGACCCACGCCTGGCTGTTGGTGCTCGATCGGCGCTACCGGGATGCCATGCAGGTAGTCGAACGCAACCCCGCCAGCCTCGAAACCGACACCATTCGCTGTCTGCTGCTGGCTTTTACCGACCAGACGGAGGCGGCGATAACCGCCGCGCAAGCCCAGATCGCCCGGCTGTCACCCAGCGACGGGCTGCAATACGGCATGGTCGCCACACCCCTGGCCTTTGGCCTGATCACCACGGGCCGCTATGACGACGCCCGGGCACTGCTGATTGAAATGGCCCGCCAGGCACCGGAGGAACGCTCTGCCCTGCTCGACGGCATCGCGATCTATATAGAAAGCTCACTGGAGCTGACCCTCGGCCATCGCCGTGCTGCCCTCGCCCGGCTTGAGGCTGCCAGCAGCGTACAGGCCGCCGTGCTGGAGGGACGATGGGTCGGCGGCAAGGCGACGCTGGACATTCTTCACGCCCTGGTGCTCTACGAGGGCGATGCGTTGAACCAGGCCTGGACGATGCTCAACCAGATCCCGCAACACGCCCTCGATCTCGGTGGACCCGATGCGTTGATCGCACATCGGGTTGTGCTGGCACGCATTGCGCTGCAAAACGGCAACCGTGAAGCCTGGTTACGCCATCTGGCCGACCTGGAGCAATTGGGACGACGCAGCGGCTCTCTGCGTATTCTCTGTGCTGCGTGGCTTGAGCGAGCACGCGTTGCCACGGTGGAAGGCCGCCTGGATGTCGCCGCCCAGGCGCTATCGTCCGCCGAACTGACAGGCAAGTGGGATCGCCCCGACGTGCTGACCTTCGCCTGCGACACGGATACGCCCTTCATCGCCCGCCAGCGCCTGGGCATTGCCCGTGGCGACTATGAACTGGCCGCCACCGAGCTACGCACCCACCTCGACATTGCCGAAAGTCGCCAGCAGCGACGCCGGGCGCTCAAGCTGCGGCTGTTACTGGCCATGGCCCTGGCCGGAAAAGGCCGGCAGAAAATCGCCCTGGATGCACTGACACCCGCCTTGCGTCTGGCCAGCCAGGAAGGGTTCCGGCGTACGTTCCTCGAAGAAGGGCCGGCACTGGTCAAGCTCCTTGAGCGCTGGGCGGTAACGTACCAGACGTCGTGCAGCAGCCTGGGCATCGCCCCGGATTTTCTGGCCGACCTGCTGCAACGCAGCGGCGCCCAGAAAGAGCCGAGTGAAGGCAGTGAAACGGTGGAAACCGACCTGCAACTGACCACCCGCGAGTTGCAGGTGATTCGTTTGCTGGCCGCGGGTAACCGCAACCGCGCAATCGCCGAGCAGATGCATTTGTCCGAACACACGATCAAAACCCACCTGCGCAACATCAGCGCCAAGCTTGGCGCCCAGGGTCGGACCGAAGCCATTGCCATCGCCCGCGCCCGCGGTCTGCTGGACTGATCAGGCCAGCATACCCAGGGATTTGGCCCGCATCACCGCCTGCGTACGCCGCTTGACGCCAAGCTTGTGGTTGATTTTCACCGTGTGGGCCTTGACGGTATTCAGCGAGATGAACAGCTGCTCGCTGATTTCCTGGTTGGAAAGCCCGTGGGCCACCAGCTGCAGCACGGAAAACTCTCGTGAAGTCAGGCCGCTGCGAGCGCCGGCGTGCAACGCCGCCGGCCTGCTGCCATGACTGACCCAAGCGGCCAACAGACTGGTAGGCGCCAGCGCGGGACATGTTTGCACGCAGCTGATGCCACGCTGGTTATCGACGCGGGCAAGCGCAACCTGTGCCTCGGCCATCAGGCTACCAAAGCGCAAGCGCTCACAGGTGGCCAACAAGGCCTGCAAACGCTTGGCCGCATGGTCGAGCTTGCCGCTGCCCAGTTCGGCAAGGGCAAGCATCAGCTGCAGACGTTGCGGCAAGGAAGGCGCATGCAGGGGCGGCAGCCGTGCAACATCGACAGTAATCGCTTTGCGCGCCAGTGGCAGGATGGCCGCCCACTCTTGCTGGCGAGCCAGCAGACGCATCTGTTGATAGTCAATGAGGTCCTTGTAACAGGCCTCGCTGACACGGCAGCGCTGCATGTGCCGCTCTGCGTTGCGCAGGTGAAGTTGCGCCTGCTCCATCTTGCCGTTGCAGGCGGCCACCTCCGACAAGCCAATGAAGGCATGCAGCACATAGGGATCGCTACTGCCGACGCCACGCTCCAGACCTGCGTGAAAGGCGCCTTCGCAGACCTGCAGGTCTGCGCGCAACAGGTGCAGCTCACCACGCAGCAACAGCAGGCGACTGAGCAACAGATCGTGGTGCCCTCCGTCTGCGGCGACCAACGCAAAGCATTCCTGCAATACCGACTCGGCCAGTTCCATTTCGCCGCTGAGAATCAACTGCCGGATGCGGTCGGCGTTGATCAGCACCTCGCTGGCCAGACAACCATGACGCCGCGCCAGTTGCAGCGACGAATCCAGTAGCTTGCGCGCCTGCTCAGGCTCACCGGCGGCCATCGAAACCCGCGCCAGCGTCGAGTAGCAGAGAAACGATGACGGCCAGTCACGCAGTTCCAGGTGCTGCAAGGCCGCCTGACAATGCGCGCGCGCATTGGCTGCATCTCCGGTATGGCCGTAGAGCGTGCCCTGCAGCGCCTGCCAGTTGGCCAGCAGACGACTGTTGTTACGCGCTTTGGGCTGTGGTGTGCACCATGCCAGACGAGCAATGTGTACCTGGGCATCATCCAGCCTCCAGCTGCTCAGCAATGCCCTGGTGTTCAGGTAGATCAGATTCGGTGAGCTGTCCATGGGACGTGACGGTAACCGCGCCAACCAGTCCAGCCAGGTATGCAAATGGCGTTCGCTGAACATCCAGTCGAGGGTCAGCCGTTCCATCAGGCTGGCCGCCATCTCTGGCTGATTGGTGCATAACGCAAGTTCGATGGCTTCGTCGATGAAGCCGTCTTCACACAACAGGCGGCAGGCGTCGAGGCGCAATCGGTTGAGCTCGACGGCGGCGAGTTCGCCTTGCAATGCCATTGCCACTGCGGGCAGCAAACGATGCCAGTGGCCATCCCCACTCACCGGCAGGAAGAACGACTCGGACTGCAACAGCCCGCGCAGCAGCGGCCCCGCCTCGCGCTCCGGCCACAGCCGCGCGCAAAACTCGACAGATACCCGTGGCAGGTAGGCGACGTTCGACAGCAGCCAGCGCTGTTGCTCGGACAACGGCGCCAACAACTCTCCGCCCAGGTACTCGCGCATCCACGTGGCCCCTGCCCGCTCATTGCGGTCCGGGGCACTGAGCAGCAAACGCACGCCGGCGCCCCAGCCTTGGGTCTGCTGCCACAAGTGGGCGATGGCCGATGGACTGGCCAAGGGATCCAGGCGTTCAACCAAGGTTTGCAGCTCGTCTCGAGAAAACGCCAGTTGCCCGGCACCCAGCTCGATCAGTTCACCTTCCAGCAGCAACCGCGCCAGCTTCCACACCGGCCGCTGCCGACAGCTGACCCACAGCTGCACCGGTGCTTGCGAACGCAATAGCCGGTCAATCCAGGCGTTGAGTTCAGCACAGACATCGGCGGGAAAGTCATCGAAGGCCAACCACCAGCGTTCCTGGCTGCATTCGAGCAGTGCCAGCAAGCTGTCGGCATCGCAGGGCGATTGCGTGTCCAGCCCAAGACTGTCGGCCAGGCGTCGACAGAAGTGCGCAAGGGTCAGGGTTTGCCCGCCAAGATCCAGCCACAGGCAGCGCACGTCGGCATCCCGGCGACGCATGCAATCGTTGAGCAAGACCGTTTTGCCATAACCGGCCGGTGCGCAGAGCAGACGCAAGCGGTGCGTGCGGCTGAGCAGCCGCTCTTCCAGCTGTTCGCGCGGCAGGTGTGCCGATGGGAGCCTGTGCAGGTCCATCGCAGAAAGAAGCTGGGACACAACGCCTCCTGAAATCGATCAAGGTAGGCGTCATATTCGCGCGCGAGGTGCAAATGCCCCATCCGTCAATCGAGGTATTTGTAGGAGCGGATTCATCCGCGATGGGTCGCAACGCGGCCCCAAAAATGGGCCTGCTACGCAGTCCATCGCGGATAAATCCGCTCCTACGCCCGCGATGTAATGCTTTCGGGTAATACGCAGAACTATCCGATCAGGCAATACATCACCCGGATTTGCCCCCCTAGGATGGGATCGCCACTTCATCCGAATCTGGGGAACCGCATGACAACAACAAAAAAGCGCGGAGTGTTTCAGCCAAGTCTGCTGGCTGCTGCCGTCGCCATCGGCGCAAGCCACCCGGCGTGTGCCGTTGACTTCAACATCGGGGAAATCGAAGGCCAGTTCGATTCGTCATTATCGATCGGTGCCAGTTGGAGCGTGCGCAGTGCCGACCCGTCGCTGATTTCCAACTTCAACTCCATGGGCAAACGCGGTACGGCGTCTTCGCGGACCGTCGACGACAACCGCCTGAACTTCAAGAAAGGCGAAACCTTCTCGAAGATCTTCAAGGGCGTCCATGACCTGGAGCTGAAATACGGCGACAGCGGCGTCTTTGTACGCGGCAAGTACTGGTACGACTTCGAACTCAAGGATGAACACCGGCTGTTCTACGACATCGATGACAGTGGGCGCGATGACCTGGCCAAGGCTTCGGGCGCCGAGTTTCTCGACGCGTTTGTCTACCACAACTACACCCTTGACGATCTGGCCGGCAACGTCCGCCTGGGCAAGCAGGTGGTGAGCTGGGGTGAAAGCACCTTCATCGGCAACTCGATCAACAGCATCAACCCCATCGACGTCGCCGCGCTGCGCCGCCCGGGGGCCGAGATCAAGGAAGGCCTGGTACCGGTGAACATGCTCTATGTGTCCCAGGGCTTGTCCGAGAACCTCACCGCCGAGGCCTTCTACCAGCTGGCGTGGGACAACTCGGTGGTCGACAACTGTGGCACGTTCTTTGGCAACGACGGAGTGGCGAAGGGCTGCAATGATCGCCTGGTCGTGGCCGGCTTCGACCTGCCGCCCGGGGTCTCCGATAACTTCGGCGCGCCGGATGCCAACAGCAACGTCTACATTCCGCGCCTGCAAGACGACGAGCCGGGGGACAGCGGCCAGTTCGGCGTCGCGTTGCGCTGGTACGTGCCCGAGCTGCACGATACCGAGTTCGGCGTATATGCCATGAACTACCACAGCCGCAACCCCTTCCTGAGCACCGTGCGCACCACCGGCGCCGGCACGCCGCCCAATGCGCTCAACGTGCCACGCAATGCGCGTTACTTCATCGATTACCCAGAGGACATCCGCCTTTACGGTCTTAGCTTCCAGACTACCTTGAGCGGTATTTCGCTGGGTGGCGAAGTCAGCTACCGGCCGAACATGCCCCTGCAACTGAACACTGCCGACCTGCTCAACGGCACCCTCAACAGCGCCACCTCGCCCTTGATTACCACCGGTTTCATTGCCCCGCCTTCGGCAGCGGTTGCCGGTACCGACATCAACGGCTACAAGCGCATGCCGGTACTTCAGGCACAACTGACCGCCACCCAGTTCATCGAGCAGGTGATGGGCGCCAGCCGCCTGACCCTGGTCGGCGAAGTCGGCTACAACCGCATCAACGGCCTGGGTGACAGCGATGGCAGCGACCTGCGCTTTGGCCGCAGCCCCGGTTATGGCTCGGGCATCCTGCCGGGCGCTGCCGGCCTTGCGACCTGTGTCGGCACGGGCGCAGGAACGCCTGCTGCCAGCAACCCGGCCCAGCAATGCAACGACAAGGGCTTCTACACCAGTAACTCCTGGGGTTACCGCCTGCGCGCCAAGCTCGACTACCCCAACGTGATCGCCGGTATCAACCTCTCGCCCAACCTGGCCTGGTCCCACGATGTCGACGGTTTCGGACCGAACTTCGAGGAAGGCAACAAGGCCATCAGCATTGGTCTGGATGCCGACTACCTGAACACCTACACCACCAGCCTCAGTTACACCGATTACTTCGGTGGCGATTTCAACACCAACGTCGACCGCGACTATGTGGCGCTCAGCTTTGGCCTGAACTTCTGACGCAAGACCGGAGGAATACAAGCATGACTACCCTTACCATGATGCGCACAGGCGCACTGACCCTGTCGCTGCTGGCCACCAGCGTGATCGCCGCCGTCTCGCCGCAGGAAGCGCAACAACTGGGCACCACCCTCACGCCCCTGGGCGCGCAGAAGGACGGCAACGCCGATGGCAGCATTCCGGCCTGGACCGGCGGTCTCAAACCCGGCGCCGCAGCAGTGGATGGCAAAGGCTTTCTGGGTAATCCGTTTGCCGACGAGAAGCCGCTGTTCGTCATCAGCGCAGCCAACGCCGCGCAGTACCAGGACAAGTTGACGCCTGGCCAGATGGCGCTGTTCAAGCGCTATCCCGATAGCTACAGGATTCCGGTGTACAAAACCCGGCGCACCGCTGCCGTCCCCGAAGCCATTAGTGCTATCGCCAAGAAGAGTGCGCTGCAGACCGAACTGACCGACGATGGCAACGGGCTGCGCAATTTTGCCGACACCCGTTACTACCCCTTCCCCATTCCGAAAAATGGTGTTGAGGTCTACTGGAACCACAACAACCGCTACCGCGGCGGCAACATGCTGCGCCAGGCAGCCCAGGCCGCCCCCCAGACCAACGGGTCCTACTCCATCGTCGAATACGACGACGAACTGAGTTACCCGCAGTACATGGAAGGCGTCGATGCAAAACAGGCCGAGAACATCTTTTACTTCTACAAACAGAGCATCACCGCACCGTCGCGCCTGGCCGGTAGCGTAGTGCTCATCCACGAAACCATCGACCAGGTCAAAGAGCCGCGTCTTGCCTGGGTCTACAACGCCGGTCAGCGCCGCGTGCGCCGTGCACCGCAGATTGCTTATGACGGCCCTGGCTCGGGTGCCGACGGTCTGCGTACCGCCGACAATACCGACCTGATGAACGGCGCCCCGGATCGTTACGACTGGAAGCTGGTAGGTAAAAAGGAGCTGTACATCCCCTACAACAACTACAAGCTGTGGTCGCCGAGTCTCAAGTACGCCGACATCATCAAGCCCGGCCACATCAACCAGGACCTGACCCGCTACGAGTTGCACCGTGTCTGGCATGTGGAAGCCACGTTGAAGACGGGGCAGCGGCACATTTATGCCAAGCGCGACATGTACTTTGATGAGGACACCTGGCAACTCGCCGAAGTCGACCACTATGACGGTCGCGGCCAGCTCTGGCGTGTAGCTGAAGGTTATGCGGTCACCGACTACGAGCGCAGTGCTCCGGCCTACGCCATGCAGGGCATTTATGACCTGATTGCCGGCCGCTACAACGTCCTGGCGATGACCAACGAATCCAAACATGCAACGTACTATGGCAAGCCGACCCGCATGAATGACTTCACCCCGGCGGCACTGCGCAACGCAGGCGTTCGGTAAGCGCGACGACGCAACAAAAAACGGCGGCCAATGGGTCGCCGTTTTTGCTTCTGTAGGAGCGGATTCATCCGCGATGGGGCGCGCAGCGGCCCTAAAAATGGGCCTGCTACGCAGTCCATCGCGGATAAATCCGCTCCTACAGGTTTGTGTTGATTCAGGAAGCAGGCTGAGCTTCAGGCAGTTTCCAGCTTCCATCCAGCACCGCCTTGGCCGGCTGGTAGAAACGCACCATGTAGTTCCAGCCCGGCATGATCGGCAGGCAGTTGGCCACAGCCGCAGTGCAGTCACCGAACTGCACCGCCACCGTACCGTCCTCACCTTTGCGTGCGGTGAGGTTGCTCAGTGCGTAAGCCTCTTGGGCATTCTTCTGGAACTGCCCCTGCGCGTTGTACACGCTAATGGACCAGAAGGCCCCCGCAGGCACATTCGAGATATCCAGGCGATACGGAGTCTTGCCATCGTTTTGCTGCGGCGTGACCACCTGGTAGTAGGCATCCTTCTCAGGATTGCCCCCCCACGCCATGGCACTGCCGATCAAATGGCGTACCGGATCGACCTCTTCACGTTTGCCAAACATGCCCCGCGAATCGGGAAGGGTCGCCCCCAGGTCGAACAGCGCTTTCCTGATATGCGCCCGGCTGGATTCGTCCCAGTTCGGCACCTGGAACTGCCCCGGACCGCCGTCCTGCCTGGCCACGATGGCATCCTGCAAGGCTGCAACCTTCGTCAGGTCCTGCGGATCCGCCGGATTGAGCAGTGTGCGCACACCGAACAGCACGTAGCGCGTGGAGACGTCCGCCTTGCTCAGTCGGTACTCCCCTGCCCCGTAATGAACGCCGATTACCTGGTGGTCCTCGTCAATCATCACCAGCGACATGAAGCGCCCACCGGCGTCAGGCATGGACACGGTAACGGGGCCGGCATTCATGTCAAACACTGCGGTCGAGTACAGGGTGTCGCGATTCGGTCGGACCACCGTCGGGCGATCCACCGGAATCAGGTTGCGCCAATGGGAGAATGCGGCAAAGCCACCACGCTTGACGGTCAGGCCGAAGTAACGGTCGGTTTCGGCACGGATGAAGTTGTCAACGGTGACGGGCACCACCGCCGTCTGCAACGCCTCACTGTGCGCAACCGGCAGGTAGGCGCTGTACAAGGCGATTGCCGCCACCAGTACTTTCAACTCATTCATTGTTGTTGTCCTTATAATTGAAAGGGCCGTGGCGCGCTAGCCACGGCCCTGGAGCCTCTCAGATTCCGACCAGCGCCGGAGGGAAGTAGTCGCCGCTGGCTACCACGCCCTTGGCGCCGTAATAACGCAGGATCAACCTGAATGGCTGCCCTGCGGCAGTCGGCAACCAGTTGCCCTGGTTGGCGCCCGCCGGTTGCTGTGGCCCGAAATACAGGGTCAGTGAACCATCGGCGTTGTACTTGAGATCAGATTGGTTGTTGAGCAGGTAACGCTCCTGCGCGTTGGGCAACACGCGGAAGTTCTTCGCATCGGTGGCAGTGATCGACCAGAAGTACCGGGCGAAATGCTGTGGCAACTGGTCGGCAGGAATCGTCAGCGAATAGCTTTTGCCACCCTCGAGCACCTCGCCGCTACCCTCCACGGCCGCACGGAAGTAATGAACCTCCTGCTGGGTGTTGGCCCAGATGCCGCCATAGTCGACCAACGTGCGGGTCAGGTAGTCGCTGCCATAGGCACCGGAGACAGCCGGGCGTACCCAGCCATTACGCACGGTCCCTGGCCCGAGTGTGGCTGCGGCCTTGCCCAGGGCGGGATAGGCGCGGGTCTTGATCTGCTGATCGATGCGCGCCCGCGCTGCCGGGTCGGCGACCTGCGCAGCAATGGCCCGAACGTTGGCCTGCACGGTTTGCATGCCGGGGTTCAGGTCAGGTTCCTGCAGGGCGACCTCGGCCAGATCGAACGCCTCGACCCCCGGTAGCTTGCTCAGCTCGAACATCAGCGCCTTGGGCACCGCCGGCAACGTTGGTGTACCCGTAGGGCGCATGCTGAACTGGCGTTGCAACTGTTCGGCCTGCTGGGCGTCAGCCCCCAGTTCCACCCGCGACAGCACCCGTGCCGTACGCACTGGCAAGTCGATGCGTTTGACCCCGGCGGGCAGCGTCACCGCGGCGCCCTTCAGGCACACGGCAAAGTCGCCATAGGGATGCTCGGGCTGGCTGCGCTCATTGATGTTGGCCAGGGTCTCGCCCCATCCATTGAGGAACTGCACCGTGTAGTAGCGATCAGCGATCTTCGGCACGCTGATTTGCGTGCAACTCCCCTCATCCACGGCAATCCAGGCTTCCGAGTACGCCACATCCAGATTGGGGTTGGGCCAGTCCACGGCCCCCGGCTTGCGGTGCACCAGCTGGTTCCACTGCAGGCCTTCCTGAAAGTCCAGCTGCTGTTGGCGCATGACCAGCAAGCGACCGAGCAAATAGGTGTAGGCGTCACTGACCTCCTGGTCCGGGATAGCCTGGGTTGCCGCCACTGCGGGTGCGGTTGCGGCATGGGCCTGTGTTGCATGCACTGCAGACGCCAGGCAGGTCATGGCAATCGCACCTGCGGCCAGCGCCAATCGTGATGAACCTGTCATTATTATTCTCCTTGGTTATCCATGATCTTCAGCACTGGCAGCTTATGCATCAAAGAACCTGGATCCACACCTCCCTTTAGGGGTGGGGTGTGACTGGCGGAGTATGGCGACAGGACAAAACAACAGGCCCAGGCGGGAGCCTGGGCCTGGGTGATCAAACAGACCTAAGCCTGCTCAGTACTTTTCAGCAACGCGCTTGAACTGGTAATTCGGCTCCCGATAGTTACCCGGTTTCTGCCGTTTGGGCAGTTTCACCTTCTCACGGGGCACTTCCTTGTAGGGAATACGGCCGAGCACATCAGCAATGATGTTCAAGCGAGCGCGGCGCTTGTCGTTCGAGTCGGCGACAAACCACGGTGCATGACCGGTGTCGGTAGCCTTGAACATGTCGTCACGCGCCCGCGAGTAGTCATACCAGCGGCTGTACGACTTGAGGTCCATCGGCGACAGCTTCCAGATCTTGCGCCCGTCCTCGATACGCGCCTCAAGGCGGCGGGTCTGCTCCTCCTCGCTGACTTCAAGCCAGTACTTGAGCAGGATAACGCCCGAGTCGATGATTGCGCGCTCCACGGCGGGCACTGCATCGAGGAAACCGTCGACTTGCTCCTGGGTACAAAAGCCCATGACTCGTTCGACGCCTGCGCGGTTGTACCAACTGCGGTCAAAAATCACCACTTCCCCGGCCGCAGGCAGGTGCGGCAGGTAACGCTGAAGGTACATCTGACTCTTTTCCCGGTCGGTCGGTGCCGGCAATGCCACCACCCGGAACACCCGCGGGCTCACCCGTTCGGTCAGGGCCTTGATCGTGCCGCCTTTACCGGCACCGTCACGGCCTTCGAAAATGATGCAGACCTTGATGCCTTTTTCTTTCACCCACTCTTGCATCTTGACCAGCTCGACATGCAGTTGGCGCAATTGTTCGAGATAATCTTTGTTTTTCAGTTTGCCAGGCGTCTCAGGATCACGCTTGGTGGAACCTTTTTTGTCTTTTGCCATGCCAAAACCTCACACCGGTAAGTAACTGACGGCCGATAGATCAACCTTGCACGGGGAGTCTAGTCGGCCTACTTCGTATGCCTCTGTCTGAGATCAACAAAAAGCCAGCGCCCGACACTGACGGGCGCTGGCACCGGCTTACTTTTTCATCTTCGCGTCAATTTGCCTGTCCACTTCCTCGCGGATCTGGTCGATGCTGAAGCTCGCCGGACGCTGGCTTGGCGGGTATTCAACAAAGGTTTGCAGGAACGCGGCCGCCTTGCGCGTGCCCTGGAAGATCAGGTAGTCGTTCTTGGTCAGCCAGTCGTAGTACTGGTCCGACACCACGTCTGCCCGCTCATACGGGTCCATGCGCAGGTTGAACATTTTCGGTACCCGCAGACAGGTAAACGGCTCGCTCCACACCTGCAGGCCGCCGGGTGCACGCTGCTCGCAGAACACCAGTTTCCAGTCACCAAAGCGCATCGAGACCAGTTCGCCGTCATCGTTGAAGTAGTAGAACTCGCTGCGCGCGCCTTTATCAGCCTTGCCGGTCAGGTAATCGAGCTGGTTGAAACCGTCCAGGTGCACCTTGAAGTTGCTGCCACCGACATCGGTGCCTTTGAGCAAACGGTCCTTGATATCCACGTCACCTGCTGCGGCGAGCAAGGTCGGGAACCAGTCCAGCCCGGAGAACATCTGGCGCGAGATCGAGTCTGGCTTGATCTTGCCTGGCCAACGGATGATCGCCGGCACCCGGAACGCCCCCTCCCAGTTGGAGTTTTTCTCGTTGCGGAACGGTGTGGTGGCGGCATCCGGCCAGGACCACTGGTTCGGGCCGTTGTCCGTGGTGTAGATAACGATGGTGTTGTCGGTGATCTTCAGGTCGTCGAGGGTCTTGAGCAATTTGCCGACATCGCCATCGTGCTCCAGCATGCCATCGGCATAGTCATTGCCGACCATGCCACTTTGCCCCTGCATGGACTCGCGGATGTGGGTGAACGCATGCATGCGCGTGGTGTTCATCCAGACGAAGAACGGCTTGTCGGCCTTGGCCTGCTTGTCGATGAAATTGATCGCGGCCTGGGTGGTTTCGTCGTCGATGGTTTCCATGCGTTTTTTGGTCAGCGCGCCGGTGTCTTCGATCTTGCCGTCGGCACTGGACTTGATCACGCCACGCGGCGAGGCGGCTTTGACAAACTCCGCATCGTCCTTGGGCCAGTACGGACGCTCCGGCTCCTCTTCGGCGTTGAGGTGATAAAGGTTGCCGAAGAACTCGTCAAAGCCGTGGTTGGTTGGCAGGTATTCATCGCGGTCGCCGAGGTGGTTCTTGCCGAACTGGCCCGTGGCATAACCCTGGGCCTTGAGCGCTTGGGCGATGGTGACATCGCGCGCCTGCAGGCCAACCGGCACACCCGGCATACCGACTTTGGACAGGCCGGTACGCAGTGGCGATTGCCCGGTGATAAAGGACGAGCGACCCGCCGTGCAGCTGTTCTCGGCATAATAATCCGTGAACTTCATGCCTTCTTTGGCGATCCGGTCGATGTTGGGCGTCTCGTAACCCACCACGCCTTCGCCATAGGCGCTGATATTGGTCTGGCCAATGTCATCGCCGAAAATCACCAGGATATTGGGTTTATCCGCAGCCTGTACGGCACCCATCCCCGCCGCCACGCTGGCAGCAAGGGTTATTGTCGTTATCCACCGTCTACTGAGCTTCATCTGGCCTGTTCTCCGTCTCACGTTACTGGCGTTGGCCACGACTACGTGCACGAAAGGCACCGGATACTGCAGGGTCCCTGTGCGCCTGCGGTGTTGCGTTTCGATAGGGGTATAGCGAATTCTGGAAAAGTCTAGTGAACGATTTACAACTGCGCCGGGCAAATGTCCGGAAAATGCCGACAGAATGATCTGTTGCACACTTTCACAGCGACTAGTCTGGATTACGTCATTCCTTCGGGGCGCACTGCCCCATAAAGGGCCTGCCATGACTACTACAGCCTCCCCGCGCCTGCGTGCATTGAAGATTTCCACCCTGTGTTGTGCACTCTGGTTTGTGCACGGGCCGAGCTGGGCCGGCGGCGTCTACATGTATGAAGCAGGCCAGGAAGGCTCCGGCCTGGCCAACGCCGGTGCAGCCGTGCTGGCCACCGACCCCAGCGTAATGATGAACAACCCGGCGGGCCTGACCCAGCTTGCGGGTACCCAGATCAATGCCAACGGCCTGTTGATGCTCGGCCATATCCGCTTCTCTCGCGGTAGCGGCAACCAGTTCGACGGCAACGAGGGTGGCAACGCCCTGGAGTACCTGCCCGGCACCAGTTTTTTCATCAGCCACCAGCTGGATGAACGTTCGAGCATCGGCTTTGCGACGTACGGCAACTTCGGTCTGGCCCTGGATTATGACGATGACTGGGCTGGCCGCTACTTCACCCAGGAGGCGGCGATCATCGGCGTCTCCCTGCAACCGACCTACGCCTACAAGCTGACCGATGATCTGTCGGTGGGCATCGGCCCGCGGTTGATGTACGCCTATTACCGCACCGAAGCGGCGATCAACAACAACCTGCTCGGCCTCGCTGACCGGCCTGACGGTCAGCTGGAGTACAAGGACACCGATGTCGGCACCGGGGTCAACGTCGGCCTGCTCTACCGGCTCAACCCGCAGCTCATGCTGGGCCTTGCCTACACCAGCAAGATCGACCTGCACTTCAAGGATCGTCCGCACATCGATGATGTCAGCAACCCGTTGCTCAACCTGGCGTTGAACCGCTTGAGCGTCGATGACCTCAAGCTTGACATGCAAGTGCCGCAGACCGTGCTGGCCAGTGCCTCGTATGACCTTGATGCGCAATGGAAGCTGCTCACCAGCCTCGGTTGGCAGCAATGGAGCAAGTTCGGTGAGATCGGCGTGGAGGTTGATGCCGACAACGCCGGCACCAGCATCACCGCCGATCGAAAATACAAAGACACCTGGCATGCGTCGTTGGGCGCACAGTACCAGGCGTCGCCCAAGGTGCGCTGGAGCATGGGTGTCGGCTTTGACAGCTCGATGGTCGACGACCGCGACCGTACGGTGGACAACCCGGCCGGAGATACCTGGCGCTTCGCGACCGGGGTGAACTACCAGATCGACGAGGGGCTCGACCTGCACCTGGTGTATACGCTGATCTGGGTCGGTGATATTGACGTCGACCAGAGCAAGGCGCGTTCAGGTACGACGGTATCGGGCTCCTACGAGAATACGGCCCTGCACGCGATTGGCGGTGGCGCGGTGTGGCGGTTTTGAACACTTGATATGAGCATTGTTCAGACCTGGCCGGTGATCAGCTTTCCCGTACCGACACCGATCCCTTGCGCCGCAGGGTCAGGCAGCAACTGCAGGCGGTGACCGCGACGCCTGAAGTGTAGTGAACAGTGAGGTAAGTCATACCTTGCCTGTTATTTTTACCAGTTGCTCCCCCCCCTTCAATCCCCTCACGCTTGCACAACATTGCGACTACTGGGAATCGAACATCGTGGAAAAGAATCAGTTTTTCTATCAAAACGACCACCTCAGCTGTCAACTTAACCAGCAAGTGAGTACCTCATTTTTTCGCGACCTATCCACGCCGCTAGCCGAATGGCGACAGGACAAACAACAAGCGGCTGTCACGCTGCTGGGAAGTGACAGCAAGGAGTCGGTCGTGAGGGTCGATCAAGAGCCCCACACTTCTTCCAGACCCATAAGCTATACAGCCTACGGTCACGATAGTAACGAAGGCGATGTGCGGCTAAGGTTCAACGGCCAACTGCGCGATTCTCTGAGTGGCTGCTACCTGTTAGGGAATGGCTATCGAATTTTCAACCCAATCCTGATGCGCTTTCATTCCCCGGACAGCTTCAGTCCGTTTGATGCAGGTGGAGTGAATACTTATGCCTATTGCTCAGGTGACCCAATCAATTTCAGCGACCCCAGTGGGCATATGCCCGCGCCGTCACCTCCACCGAACAGAAGGTCGCCATCACCAAGAACTGTCCTGAACAGTATGATGTTGAACGAGGGCTGGGATCCACCGATTTTTCAGCAACGCAGGGATTCAATGAATAGTACTGAAGTCCTTGACCAGATGATGAACCATCCCGACTGGCTATCCAAGTCTACCTCTGCACACCCGGCCAGAGTCGAAGGCCAGACACAAGTACCGGCAGCAACATTCTCTGGGGCTATCGTTTCCCAGCACGGCAGCCGGAAAAGACTCAATCGACGTGTCGATCAAGAGTGGAAGAAGCTCAGAAACAGCAAAAGATTCAAGGGAGCAAGCGATAATGACCTCAATGCGGCAATTTTGTATCACATAGCCGAAAGACCAAATAAAAAACCTCACCATAATATATATACAAATCAGCAGGTCGCCGACTACATGACTGCTAGAATGTTCCAAACGAAACAGGCTGATTCCCTATCGGGACTCAGCCCTCAACACAGAAATAGCCTTCACAACCAAGCCAACAGAATAAGAAAAGAATGGTTGAAATGATTTCCCGCCAAGGTGCAGCACTCAATGGGCACCTTGGCGCCTTGCTACACCTCTGCCCCAAGGTTACCCGGCCCGTCAAGCATAGCTCACCAGTGCAGCAACAGATCAAATAGTGGACGATATAAATTCTATCCGCTATGTTTCATGGTAACTTTCGGAAGATATACATCTCGACAGTTACGAGTATTCAGGCAACTGTAAGAACCTTCTTACAATTACGTTGAATCTCAAACAAAGCTCATCAGTGCGTCAACAAGGAGGTGCGACGCCTGAGCACACGACAGCCGCAAACGCTGGCGTGAAACTCATACGACACAAGGACCCTGTGCCATGTCCAACCATGACTTTCAACTGACCTATTCCATTCCCGAGACCATCGACGGCAGTTCGGCCATTGCCCGCGACAAAATGCGTGATCACCTGGAATGGAAAACGGTCGCGCATATCGACACGACCCTGACCGGCCAACTTCCACTGCAAGGGATCATTGTCGAAAAGCGTAAACAGGCCGAGAAAGAAGTTAAACAAATCATCCAGGAACTGCTCAGGCAGAGTCGCAAAAACCACACACTGACGCTGCATGCCAGCCTGATGGTGTGTGGTTTGGGTGAACACATTCGTTTTGATGTCACGGCCTGACTGAGGGCTGCTTCGGGCACCAGAGGGTTCCCCATCCCGTCTGTGCCCGAATCCAGCCAGGGGCGCTATGCGCCCCATCGCCGGCAAGGCCGGCTCCCACACTGATCTCTGCTTCCACACTGAGGCTGGCCTCAACCTCTGTGGGAGCTGGCCTTGCCAGCGATGCAAACGCCGCGTGTCTAAAGCGGATTCAACTCCCGATTCTCAAGCGCATCGAGCAAAGCCTCCGCCAGCCCCTTGGCCATCTCCACCGAATGCAGCGTGGACCAGAGAAAGCCCTTGGCCGATTCATCGACACCCTCAATGGCCTTGTAGCCGGTGTCATACGCACATCGCAGGTACAACGAGAGATGCACCAGCGCATCGTGGGGAGCGATGCCAGCGTTGACGGAAAACAGCTGAGGGTGACCGGCGTCGCAGTCGCCGAAAGGTTTTTCGAGAGTGGGGTAAAGCGAAGGTATTGGTGGGTCGGGAACGATTTTTTTCATGGCAAGCCTATTCGAGAAAGGCTGCAACCCGTCGTTTCCACACTAAGGGTGGCAGCTGTACGCGGGGTGGAAAACCGAGCGAATAGGTAAACCCGGCAGGCCCGAAAGCCTCCCGCGCACAGCTGCCATAACGGCAACCTATTCGAACTGCTCGGGTTTCCACACCCGATCACTGAACCGACAGTGACCGGGCAAGCCTATTAGGGCTGGTTTCCCAGGGCAATCAGAAGGGCACCGACAGACCGCGTAGGGTATTTCCTAGGACCTAAAATAACCAGTTCTGAAATATCTGGACGTATTTGACCGACGCTTGCTGGATGATCAGTCTGGTAACACCGCGGGCGATTCGAGTTCGATAAGAAATGCCGTTTCGCCGTTCTCGTGGCTATCGCGAAAGCTGCCTTCCAGCGACTGGGCCAGGTTACGGCACAGTTGCAAAGTGATCCCCCGGCGGTGCTCAAGGGCCTGGCAAAGGGTAATTGCCAGGTTCAGGGTGACCACCCCGGTCAGCTGCATCCGCGTGGCCAGGTTGATGCGCAGCGGGGCCTGAGGCGCCGTTTCACGCAGGTACTGCAGCAAGGTGTCGAACAACGCCCCAAGGCGCTCACCGTCGATCCACAGCTGCCGGGCCGTCACCCCGTCCGCGGCCAGCGTCGACAGCGCGCCAGCACCGGGCAACTGCGCGTTGAAAGCGGCCAGTCGCGCAGTGGTCCACTCGACAATATCCAGCTGCACCGGCACCAGTGGCGGGCGTAACTGATCCAGACTGACCAGACGCTCAAGCTGCGCCAGACGCTGGGTCAATCGCTGCAGGGCGACCTGGCCGGAGGCTGGCAAACGCACCCGGCCGAGGCTGGATTGCAGGCGCTGAAGCGGCTCGCTCAGATCCTCATGGACCACACGGGCAAAACGCGTGATTTCCCGATAGCGGGCCTGAGCCTGTTCGTGTGCATCGCGCAGCTGGCCGAGCAGGATGTGGCGGTCGGTCAGGTCTTCGAAACTGCCGACCATGCCCACAACGGTGCCGTTGGCATCCCGCCAGGGTTCGGCCCAGTACTGGAGAAAATGCGGCTCGCCAAGGAACTCGAAGCTTTTCTGGGCGCTGAACGCTTCGCCTTTTTCAATGAACGCATCGTAGCGCGCCTGGTGCATCCGGCCCTGCTCGGCGGTGAACCAGAAAGCATCCGTCAGCCGCCCGCCCAGCACCCGCTCGCGGGACGTATGGTGCAGCGCCAGAAAGGGCTGGTTGCACAACAGCAAACGCCCCTCTCGGTCACGCACGAACATCGGATTGAGTGAGGCGTCCAGCAGTGCCCGCAACAGCGCGTGCTGTGTCGGATCATCAGGCGCTCCTGCCTGCTGCTCAGGCCCGGCCACCGGCGGCACAGCCGCCATGCCGATGCCGTTGCGTTGAGCGATAGCCGCCAGCGCCAGGCGCGAATCGACCTGAAGTTTTTCCTGCAATCGGGTTTTGTAGGTGCTGACGGTCTTGTAACTGATCGACAGTTGCTCGGCGATGGCCTGATTGGAGCGCCCCTCACTGATCAGCTCCAGCACCGTCAGCTCCCGCGCCGAGAGCGTATCCAGTTCTTTGCCGCCAACCGGCACCGCGACCCGCTGCGCCTCCCGGGGAAAATACCGGCGCCCGTGGGCTACGGCACTCAAGGCCCGTTCGAGTTCGACCCGTTCGTCCTGCTTGCTGACAAACCCGTCCGCCCCGGCCTGCACGCACAGCCGGACGAAATGACTGCTGCTTTGCCCGGTGTACACCAGCAGCTGTTGCGCCGGGTCGCGCAGTTTCAGGCGACGGATCAGGTCCAGGCCACCGAGCCCGCTGATCGCCAGTTCCAGCACCACCAGTTGCGGTGAATCGCTACGGGCGTGCAGCAGCGCATCCTGGCCATTGTCCACCTGTGCCACCACTTCGTGGCCCAGGCGCTCGACCACCTGGCCTATGGCCAAGCGCAGCAACGGCAGCGGCTCGACGATCATTACCCGGCTCATGAGACAGCTCCTCCAGGCCCGCACGGGCTGGAAAGACAAGACTAGACCAGCACCGCCTTCAGTGAAGCTCCTACACGCGGCTAAGGCGACTCCTACAGAGTACTTCGCTGCCTAGGCAGACACTTCCTCCCATACATTATTGGAGGTTGTCATGAAACACATCACCGAAAGTGCGCTGCCTCTGGACCACCTGGCACATAACCATCTTGCCCTGGCGATCAGCCTGATACTGGGCAGCCTGTGCTACCTGCCGGTCAGGGGCGCAGAAGCAGAGGACGCTGTGGTAACGGTCGAACGCCTGGACGAACCGCAGCCATCGGCCGCCGGTCTGAACCTTGGCCGCGTCGCCCTGCTTGGCATGCTCGGCGTACCGGCGCCGATCAGCGTGACGGTGGCCAACGGCGTCGGCATTACCAGCGGCGCTGCGGACAGCTCCAGTGTGATTCTGCGTGCGGCCAACACTACCGGGGTAAAAGCCGGTGCAGCGGTGCAGATCAGCTTCGAACAAGGTTCGGTGGTCAATGGCGCCGTGACTGGTGCTACTGCCAATGGCCAGAAAGGCCTGCTGGCCGAGGATGGCGGCAAGATCAGCGGCAGCGGCGTACGCGTCGAGATGCTCCCGCAGACCGCCTTGGGCGTGCCCTTCACCGCCAGCAACATGACCGGTGTGACTGCGCAGAACGGCGGTACGGTCAGCCTCGACAACAGCCAGGTGAGCATGGGCAGCACCACCGGCAGCAACAACGTCGCGCTGCTGGCCAGCGGCAATGGCAGTGTCATCGACTTCAGCGGTGGCGCCATCAGTACCCTGGCCAAAGGTTCTGTCGGTGTACTGGCCAAGGACGGTGGCAGCATCGCGCTGAGCAAAGGCACTACGGTCACCACCAGCGGCGCCGTCAGTGGCAGCACCATCAGCCATGGCCTGAAAGCCGAAGGCGCCAGCCGTATCAACGCCAGCGACATCACCGTCAACACCAGTGGCGCGGCGGCCAGCGGTGCCCGTGCCGAAGGTGCCAGTGAAATCATCTTGACTGAAAGCACGTTCAACTCCACCAATGCGGCGACCAGCACCACGACCACCGCGGTACTGCACGCCCTGGGCGGTTCGCAGATCAGCGGTAGCGGTCTGAGCGTGAATGCCAGCGGCAACTATGTCGGCGGTGCCCGTGCCGAAGCGAGCAGCATTTCCCTCAAAGACAGCCACATTGCTGTCACTGGCAGCGGCGTTGTCACCAACCCGGCCGCAGCTGTCAGGGCCATGACCGGCGGCAGCCTGGTCATCGACAATAGTGTCCTGTCCGCCCAGGGCACTTATGGCCATGGCGTATCGGTCGAAGGTGCCGGTAGCCAGGCCGTGGTCTCCAACAGCGACGTCTCGGTGCTCGGCGCACGCTCGATCGGCCTCAATGTGACCGGCGGTGCCCAGGCGCAGGTAAGTCAAAGCAAGATCGCCGTTGATGCCCTCAACGCCACCGGCCCCTGGTCGCCTGGGGTGCTGGTCGAAGGCTCAGGCTCAAGCCTGGTGCTCAGTGACAGCCAGGTACGCACCTCGCCGAAAACCAGCTACGGCATCAGTGCCGGCGACGGCGCAGACATCAAGATCAGCAACGGCAGTGTCAGCACCGAAGGCAACTACTCGGCCGGGATTAGTGCCGGCAACGCGACGATCACCGCTGACAACGTGAACGTCTATACCTCCGGCAACGACAATGCCATGGGCGTGGTCGCCAACCTCAACGCCACGGTTATCCTCAATGGTGGCACGGTGACCACCAGTGGCGACGGCTCTCCCGTGCAATCCAACCTGACCTTCCCGCATGCCCTGGCCTCGCGCAACGAAGGCGCGCTGCTGATCGCCAACGGCACTCATCTTTTGACCAAGGGCCTGCAAGCCTACGGCGCGGCCGTGGATGACGGCGGCAGCATGCAGCTCAATGGCGTATCAGTGAAAACCGAAGGTGATCGCTCGATTGGCCTGTATGCCGGCATCGGCGGCCCCAAACCCGGTAGTGTCGTGCTCGAAGCCAACAGCGTGACGGTCGAAACGCTCGGCGCCAACGCCAGCGGTGCGCGGGTGAGCCGCAACTTCAAGGACGCCCAAACCGCCGCCCTGATCCTCAAGGACTCCAGCATCCGCACCCACGGTGACAACTCGGCGGCCTTGCACGCCGAGCGCGGCGGCCAGTTGCAAGCCGACAACAGCGTTGCCAGCACCAGCGGCATCGGTGCCCATGGCGTACTGGTCAGCAGCATGCCCAGCTCGGCAACCCTCAAGCAGGCCAGCGTCATCACCCAGGGCGCCGATGCCCATGGCATGCTGGTCAGGGACGGCGGCAAACTCAGTGCCGAGCAGTCGACCGTGAGTGCCGCAGGCAACGATGCTTCGGCCCTGTACCTGCAAGGTACCGGCGCTGGCATAAGCCAGGCCGATCTGAGCAGCACGGTGCTGCACAACCAGCACGGCGCGACCGTGGCGGTGGACGGCATGGGCGACATTGATTTCGAGGATGTGATCGCGGGCGGCAGCGGCCAATGGCTGCATGTCGATGCCAATGCCAGCGAGCCGGGCCTGGCGAACATCAACCTGGCCAGCTCCCAGGTCAATGGCGCCGCCACTACTGCCCAAGGCAGTACCTCGAACCTGAGCATGAGCGACACCAGCCTGTGGAAACTCACCGGCGATTCAAATCTCAGCAGCCTGCGCAACGACAACAGCCTGATCGACTTCAGCGCCCCCGTCGGCGGCAGCTACAAGACCCTCACGGTCAACCAGTACCAAGGCGATAACGGCACCTTCGCCCTGAATACCTACCTGTACGACGATCAGTCACCCTCCGACAAACTGGTAATCGATGGCGGACAGGCCAGTGGCAGCAGCAACCTGCAAATCAAGAATGCCGGCGGCCCCGGCGCCCTGACCACTGGCAACGGTATCCAGGTCGTCGATGCAATCAATGGAGGCACCACCCAGGATCAAGCCTTCAGACTGCTCAGCCGGGTCAAGGCCGGCCCTTATGAGTACACCTTGCACCGCGCCAGCCTCGACGACAGCAACGCTCAGGCCTGGTACCTGCGCTCGACCAAGGATGCCACCCCGATCGACCCGACTCCTGTCGATCCAACTCCGGTTGACCCAGCGCCTGTCGACCCAGCCCCGGTCGACCCAGCGCCACTCCCCGTGGATGATGTCCCGGCACCGAAGCCTGTCGACAACACCCCTGTACCTGCACCTCAGGTACCCAACTACCGTCCGGAAACTTCGCTGTACAGTGCCATTCCCGGCATGACTCTGCGCTACAGCCGCATGTTGGTCGATACCCTGCACGAACGCATGGGCGAAGAGGTCCGCAATGCGGTCGACCCGCTCCCGGCCGAAGCGCAGAACGACTATGGTCCATCACTGGGTTGGGGCCGCCTGATCTATGGCCAGGGCGACCAGGACCTGAGCAACGGCAGCCGCTATGACTACAGCCAGCAAGCCTTCCAGGTCGGCATCGACCTGTACCACGGTGAAGACACCGACGGCAGTACCGATCAGGCCGGAATCTCGCTGTCTGCCGGCAAGATCGCCGGTGACATCGACCACACCGATGGCAGTGCCGCTGGCGACGCCAAGGTCCGCGCCGTTGGCCTGGGGGGTTACTGGACGCACTACGGCCCTGCAGGGTGGTACCTGGACGGTGTGTTGCAGTTCAACCACTTCGACATCCAGGCCAACCCCGAAGACCTGCCGCGCTTCAAGACCAAGGGCAAAGGCATCACCGCCTCGCTGGAAGCCGGTTACCCGTTCAAGCTGAACAAGGACGAATCACTGAAGATCGAGCCGCAAGCCCAGGTGATTGTCAGCAAGATCAAGATCAATGACAGCCACGACGCCGCCTCCGACGTGCGTTTCGAGGACGTCGACTCGCTGACCGGCCGCCTTGGGGTACGCATCGACAAAGACATGTTCCGTGAGGACGACAAGGGCAAACTGCACCGTACCAACGTCTGGGTTCGCCCAAGCATCTGGCACGAGTTCAAGAGCAAACCGAAAACCGAGTTCTCCTCCACTGACGGCTTCATCCCTTTCACCACTGACCTGGGCGGCACCTGGACGGAAGTGAACCTGGGCGTGGACTATCAAGTCAGCGAGAAGACCACGATCCACGTTTCTGCCGGTTACGAGAAAGGCCTGGATAACGACAGCCACGGTTACGAAGGGATTCTTGGGGTCAAGGTCAAGTTCTAGTTCACTGAGACCGAGCTTGCCTCGCGACGCGATATGCCTGGACCAGCGCAATCGCGGGGCAAGCCTGAGACGTTTTTGCAAGGCGCTCTCCCCCACGCCAGCACCCACTAAAAAATAACCTGACGATCCCTCCCGATTTTGCGGGGCATGGCTATCCTTGCCTGTGTCACGATGACAATTGGACATCATTGTGCAGGCCCGCACACAACACTGGATCGCGGCTCCATCCGCCCGCTGTTGGGAAGAACACATTTGGCCAAACAGGTGGCACAGGTTTTCAGGTTTATGGGCAAACACACAATTCACTCGCAAACGCGAAACTCAGGTAACCCGGTTTTTATGACGCCAGCACTGTCCGTGTTGACAGTCTGCTCATCACATGAGGTGGTTGATACCGTAGGGAAGATCACTTGCAGCAGTCAGCAGCTCCATGTGAGGGGACTATGATCAATGAGCCTTACATCCTGTTTACCAGGATCGTGATAAAAAAAGACCAGCACGGGAGCATATTTACCGATCCGCTGTGGGCCAAAGACCTGAAACTGCATCTGGACTACATTGAAAATTTCGGCATCTGCTGCCCTGTTGAAAAATGCAAAAGCACAAGCGGGCTGCAAGACATTACCGGTCTGGATGTAAAGTGGCTTTTCGAGCTGAAAAATGATCGTGGGGTCCTATCAGTTTTAAAAAATCTACTGCCGAACTTTCTCACCGTGATCAAAGCCTGCAAACAGGCAAAAATCGTTCATTCCGACGGCGCGGGCTGGGCATTCCCTTTGTCTTTTTATCTGTTACTGCTCAAGCCGTTCATGACCTTCCAATGGATTGTGGTCATCGAGTCCTCGTTCTGGATGCTCGGTGAGGGCGAGGCTAAAACCCCCAGAAAATTATTTGAGCATTACGTTCATAAAACCCTGTTGAGGTGTTGTCTGAGGGCAGCCAGCGCAAGAATTTTCACCCAGTCATTTTACCGGGAGTACTTCCTCGGAAACGAAAAGAGAAGAACATTCATCAATCCGGCCACCTGGGTAGACCAAAGCAACTTCTCAACCCCGGAAGCGGTTGAGCGCAGATTCAAGGACAAGCGCGGCGGCGCAGTAAATATATTGTTCCCGTCACGCCTGGTAATAGACAAGGGTGTACTGGTTGTGCTCGACGCCATCGAGCAACTGAAACCCCACGATGTGAATATCAATATAACCATCATGGGCTCGGGCGAGTTGAAAGAAAACTGCCTGCGCTTTACCAATGCCCGTCATGGCGGTGTTACCGTAACGTATCAAGACAACATCAATTACGGTGAAGATTTTTTCAAAATCATATCCGAGCATGACTGGGTACTGGTTCCCACGCTAAAGCAGGAACAACCCAGGATCATTTTCGACGCCTTTAGCCAGGGCACGCCTGTCATCGCTTCAGACACCCATGGGATTCTCGACATTACCAACAAGGACACTGCCTTTACCTTCGAAACAGGGAAATCATCCAGCCTGGCGGAAACCATTCTTCATGTCGCGCGGCATCCCGATCTTGCCCTGACAATGGGGCTCGCCGGTTTGGCGTATGCGGCTGGAAAGACGCACTTGCAGATGCATCAGGACAGAGCCACGTTTCTGAAGCGCAGCCTGAAATCGTGATTACATATTATTCTCAATAGCATTAGCAAACAGTCAAAACATTAAGCCTGGAGCAACCCTGCCACCGGTCTAATTAAGTTGCGATGATTTAACTACTTCAACGCGGTGATCTACGCTCAATCCAAGTCCGCTTGGAGCGCATCCGATGCCCTCGGCTGAAGAACAAAAACCTGTGCGTCGCAAGGAAGCCCTGCTGTTCGTCTTCCTTGTCGCCTGCCTGTTCCCCCTGCTATCGGTGGCAATCGTCGGTGGCTACGGTTTCATCATCTGGTTTTTGCAAATGCTCTACGGCCCGCCCGGGCCGCCGAGCTGACAGGTATGCCCCTGTATCCAGTGGAGCCAGCACATGGACGAAACCCTGCATATCGCCAGCCTTGTAGTACTTGCCCGCCCCGAACTGTTTGATGCAGTAAAAGCCAACTTGCGCCTGCTCGACGGCCTCGAATTGCATCAGCAAAGTACCGCCGGAAAGTTGGTGGTGGTGCTTGAGGCCAAGGATGAAAACCAGATACTGCAACGCATCGACCAGATCAACAATTTGCCGGGCGTACTCAATGCGGCGTTGATCTACCACGAACTCCTCGACCCTGCAGGAGAGATCGAATGAGCATGACCCGCCGTGAGTTCGCCAAAGCCCAGGCCGCCGCCATTGCCGCCGCAGCGGCCGGGCTGCCGATCTATACCACCGCCAGTAACCTGATTACTGAAGCGGACATGGTCACCCTGGACTGGAACAAGGCGCCCTGCCGTTTCTGCGGCACCGGCTGCAGCGTGATGGTCGCCACCCGCGACAACCGGGTGGTTGCTACCCATGGCGACGTCAAGGCCGAAGTCAATCGCGGCCTGAACTGCGTCAAAGGCTATTTCCTGTCGAAAATCATGTATGGCAACGACCGCCTGACCCAGCCGCTGCTGCGCATGAAGAACGGCCAGTACGACAAACAGGGCGAGTTCCAGCCGATCAGTTGGGAAAAAGCCTTCGACATCATGGAGGCCAAGTTCAAGGAAGCCTTGAAGAACAAAGGCCCGGGATCGGTGGGCATGTTTGGTTCCGGGCAGTGGACGGTGTGGGAAGGTTATGCCGCCAACAAGCTGATGAAGGCCGGCTTTCGCAGCAACAACATTGACCCCAACGCTCGCCATTGCATGGCCTCGGCGGTCATGGGTTTCATGCGTACCTTCGGCATGGACGAGCCGATGGGCTGCTACGACGACATAGAGGCCACCGACGCGTTCGTGCTCTGGGGCTCGAACATGGCCGAGATGCACCCGATTCTCTGGAGCCGGGTCACCGACCGGCGCCTGAGCCAGCCGCAGGTCAAGGTCGCGGTGCTGTCTACGTTCGAGCACCGCAGCTTCGAACTGGCCGACATTCCCATGGTGTTCAAGCCACAGACCGATCTGTTGATCCTCAACTACATCGCCAATCACATCATTGAAAGTGGCGCGGTGAACAAGGACTTCATCAGCAAGCACACGCGCTTCGCCCAGGGCGCCGATGACATCGGCTACGGCCTGCGCCCGGACAACCCGCTGGAGACCAAGGCCAAGAACGCCGACAAGGCCAACACCTGGAGCGATATCGACTTCGAGCAGTTCGCCGCCTTCGTCCGCCCCTATACCCTGGAACGCACCGCCAAAGAATCCGGTGTACCCGCCGAACGCCTCAAGGCCCTGGCCGAACTCTATGCCGACCCCAAACGCAAGGTCGTGTCGTTCTGGACCATGGGCTTCAACCAGCACACCCGTGGGGTCTGGGCCAACAACCTGATCTACAACATCCACTTGCTCACCGGCAAGATCAGCGAACCGGGTAACAGCCCCTTCTCGCTCACCGGCCAACCCTCGGCCTGCGGCACCGCCCGCGAAGTCGGGACCTTCTCCCATCGTTTGCCGGCTGATCTGGTGGTGACCAATCCCAAGCACCGCGCCACGGCGGAAAAGATCTGGAAGTTGCCTGCTGGCACCATCGAGGAAAAGGTCGGTTTCCATGCCGTGCAGCAGAGTCGCATGCTCAAGGATGGCGTACTCAACGTGTACTGGACCCAGGCCAGCAACAACATGCATGCCGGGCCCAACATCATGCAGGAGATACTGCCCGGCTGGCGCAAACCGGAAAACTTCGTGATCGTCTCCGATGTCTACCCCACCGTCTCGGCGCAGGCCGCCGACCTGATCCTGCCCAGCGCCATGTGGGTGGAAAAGGAAGGTGCCTTCGGCAACGCCGAGCGCCGTACCCAGTTCTGGCATCAACTGGTCAGTGCGCCCGGTGATGCCCGGTCGGATTTGTGGCAGCTGGTGGAGTTCTCCAAGCGCTTTACCACGGATGAAACCTGGCCTGTGGAGCTTTTGGCCAAGTCGCCTGAGTACAAGGGCAAGACCCTGTTCGAGGTGCTGTTCAAGAACGGTCAGGTCGACCAGTTCCCGGTCGAACAGCTGGAAGCTGGCTACAAGAACGATGAGGCCAAGGCGTTTGGCTTCTACCTGCAAAAAGGCCTGTTCGAGGAGTACGCCCAGTTTGGCCGCGGCCATGGTCACGACCTGGCCCCGTTTGATCAGTACCACCACGAGCGTGGACTGCGCTGGCCAGTGGTCGATGGCAAGGAAACGCGCTGGCGTTACCGCGAAGGCCTGGACCCTTATGTCGAGGCGGGCAGTGGCGTGCAGTTCTATGGCTACCCGGACAAGAAGGCGATCATCTTCGCCCTGCCCTACGAGCCGCCTGCTGAAGCCCCGGATGCCGACTACCCGTTCTGGCTGAGCACCGGCCGGGTACTGGAACACTGGCACACCGGCACCATGACCCAACGGGTCGAAGAGCTGTACAAGGCGGTGCCCGACGCCTTGGTGTACATGCATCCGGATGACGCCAAAGCGCTGAATGCGCGGCGCGGTAGTGAGGTGAAGCTGATCAGCCGGCGTGGCGAGATCCGTGCGCGCATCGAAACCCGGGGGCGCAACAAGCCGCCGCAAGGTTTGGTATTCGTGCCGTTCTTCGATGCCAACAAGCTGATCAACAAGGTCACGCTCGATGCCACCGACCCGATCTCCAAGCAGACCGATTACAAGAAATGCGCCATCCGCATCGAGTTGATCAGCGTGGCCTGAGGAGCACCGTCATGACCTTACGAATCCTGCCGTTGTTTCTGTTCGCTGCGATTGGCGTGGTGATCGCTGCCGACGTCAACTATCCGCTCGATGCTCCCGGGCCGGATGGCCGGCGACCGGGCGGCACCCTGACCCAGAGCATGCCGGCGCCGCCGATTGCCAACGATGAAAACAAGGACCTCAAGCGCGAGCGCAACTACCCTGACCAGCCGCCGACCATTCCCCACAGTATTCGCGGCTATCAGATCGACAAGAACGGCAACAAGTGCCTGTCTTGCCACAGCCGTGCCAACAGCGCCCGCAGCCAGGCGACCATGATCAGCATCACCCATTACATGGACCGCGACGGCCAGGCCCTGGCGGCAGTATCGCCGCGCCGCTACTTCTGCAACCAGTGTCATGTGCCGCAAAAAGAGGTGCAGCCGCTGGTGGGCAACAGTTTCGAAACCATCGACAAAATCCTGCAAGACGACGCCAACGCCGCGAAGAAACCTTGAGGAGGCGCCATGAAAGCACTGTTCGCCCTGCTTAAGGAGTACTGGGGCATCCTCTGTCGACCGAGCGTCTATTTCAGCCTGGGCTTTCTGACCCTTGGCGGTTTTATTGCCGGGATCATTTTCTGGGGGGGATTCAACACTGCGCTGGAGCTGACCAACACGGAAAAGTTCTGCGTGTCGTGCCACGAAATGCGCGACAACGTGTTCGTCGAGCTCAAGGAAACCATCCACTACACCAACCGTTCCGGCGTGCGTGCCAGTTGCCCCGATTGTCATGTGCCGCATGAATGGACGCACAAGATTGCACGCAAGATGCAGGCGTCCAAAGAGGTCTGGGGCAAGATCTTCGGCACCATCGACACCCGCGACAAGTTCGTCGCCCTGCGCCGGGAACTGGCCGAGCATGAGTGGGCCAGGCTCAAGGCCAACGATTCACGCGAATGCCGCAACTGCCACAACTTCGAGTTCATGGACTTCACCCGTCAGAGCAAGCGCGCTGCGGCCATGCACTCCACCTCATTGGCCAAGGGCGAAGCCACCTGCATCGACTGTCACAAAGGCATTGCCCACCGCTTGCCGGACATGCACGGCGTCAAAGGCTGGTAATCCCCTGTGGGAGCCACAGCACTTGCACTCTGACGACTTGTGGGAGCCGGCCTTGCCGGCGATGGCTTCCACTCGGTGTCAATGGCTGCGCGCCGCCTGCATCGCTGGCAAGGCCAGCTCCCACAGTGATTGAGCTCTCTGTCAGGAGTGTCCAGCCGCTCAGGGGTTTACCTGATAGCCCTTGCCTTGCAAGCAACTGGTGTAGGCCGAGGCACTGTTGGTCTCGTTGGTGCGGCGCTGCTGGCGGCGCTCCTGGCGTTGGTGGGCACCACCCACCACGGCACCGGCTGCCGCTGTTTCCTTGGCCCGGTTCTGCCGGTAGTCCTGCTTCACATCGTCGTCGACACGGTCATAGACTTCGTCGTGCTGACGGCCACGCACCTCTGCCCCGACCGCACCGGCGGCAGCACCGACCGCTGCGCCCCTGACCCGGCCGCCCGCCGCGGGCGGCGTGGTCGCGGTGCTATTGGCGACATTGTGACAATCGTTGATGTCCAGCTGGATCTGCTGTGAGCTCTGGCCCTTGAGGGGCACCACGGTTTCAGCCCACGCAGAGGCGCCAGACAAGGACAGAACCAGGCAAAAACCAAGTGACGATAAACTGCGCATGATGAGCTCCAATGCTTGTAGAAGCACGGAATCCTATAAGAATAGCTCAGCAAGAATAGCTCACCGATCAATACCCAGTTCATCTTCAGTCAGAATCGCCCGGGCGATGTCTTCATCGCTGGCTTGCAGGCCAGGGTGCTCCTGACGAATACGCTGCATCATCGACTCCAGGTAAACGCCACGAATGGCGCCGCCACTGGCAATGAACGACGAAGCATCGTCTCGGGCCGGGATGATGCGTTTGTCATCCTTGAAGGTGGAATACAGCGAAGCGGATACCCCCGCCGAGGTGGCCACATCCTTGGCATCAACATCGGCCAGCGCGGAACCCACAGGCAAACAGAGAACAAGCGAAGAAGCGATCAGAAAACGACGCATGGTGGTGCCTCCGGAAATAGAGTACCTACGTCAGATAGGATCCGCGCAGTGGCGCCCAAGTTCCCTGCTACTGAAAACCGGGAAACGCAAAAAGCGACCCCAACCGCCCTGCCAGTCCCCCTGCCTGCGCACAAATGACCTATACCCAATAAGCGGTGGGTCACACATCGGGGGCGGTTATGGCAGGTTCTGGAAAGAAGATGACTCTTGTCGGGCTCACCACCCTGGTGACCGTCAACATGATGGGTTCCGGGATCATCATGCTGCCTACCAGCATGGCGCAACTCGGTGCCGTGTCGTTATTGTCCTGGGTAGTAACGGCCATTGGCTCCATGGCCATCGCCTACAGTTTCACCCAGTGCGGGGTGTTCTGTTCGCGTTCCGGGGGCTTGTCGGCCTACACCGAAGAGGCGCATGCCAAGTCGGGGTTCTTTCTCTGTTCCTATCTGTACTTTCTCTCGCTGGCGATCGCCAATGTCGCCGTGGCCATTTCCGCCGTCGGCTACATGACCGCGTTCATACCCTGGCTGGGCAGCGGTGCGCTGGCCTTGTGCATCGGCACGGTCGGCCTGATCTGGTTGACCATCGCCGCCAACTTCGGCGGACCGGCGATTACCGGCAGGATCGGTGCAATCACGGTCTGGGGGGTAATCATCCCGGTCGCCGGCTTGAGTGTGATCGGCTGGTTCTGGTTCGAACGCGATGTATTCGTCCAGGCCTGGAACCCGAACGAACTGCCGATCTGGGAGGCCATTGGCAAGACCATCCCCCTCACCCTCTGGGCGTTTCTGGGTATGGAATCGGCGGCCCAGGCCTTCGATGCGGTGGAAAACCCCAAGCGCAACGTGCCCCTCGCCTGCCTGTTCGGCACCCTCGGCGCGGCAGTGGTGTATGTGCTGTCGACCACGGTGATCCAGGGCATCGTGCCCAACCTGGAGCTGGCCAATGCGTCGGCGCCCTTTGCCCTGGTCTACGCAAAAATGTTCAACCCGGTGGTGGGTAACATCGTCATGGTGCTGGCGGTGATGGCCTGTGTCGGCTCGCTGCTGGGTTGGCAATTCACCTTGGCGCAGACCGCGAAAATGACCGCTGACCAAGGGATGTTCCCGAAATTGTTCTCCCGGGTCAGCGCCCTGAATGCCCCGATTCTCGGCATGCTGGTGTGTGGCGTACTGCAAACGGCGATGGCTCTGTCGACCATCTCACCCAATGCCAGCGCGCAGTTCAGCAAGCTGGTGAGCCTTGCTGCAGTGACCAACCTGATTCCCTATGTCACCGCTCTCACCGGCCTGCTGGCGATCATGCACAAAGCCAGGGTCAGCCCGGCTGTATATCGGCGTAATACGCTGGTACTGCTGGTGGCGGTCGGCTATTCGCTCTACGCCCTGTATGCCTGCGGCATGGAAGCGGTGCTCGGCGGCGCCCTGGTGCTGGCCTTCGGTTATCTGCTGTATGGCTTTCTGGCCAAGCGTTTCATCATCGAACAGGCCAGGGTTGCCCGGGAGTCCGGATATGAAGGCTAGCCTGCGGCAGATTGGTTGCCTGCTGTCCCTGTTGCCGGCTCTGGCTCAGGCCGCGACCCTGGAGCAGGTGCGCGCCAGCCATACCTTGACCCTCGGCTACCTGGCGGACTTTGCCCCCTTCAGTGTGCAAGACGGTGACAAGGCCAGTGGCTACGCCATCGACCTCTGTCTGAAAGTGGCCGAGCAGGTGCAGCAAACTCTGGCGTTGTCCGACCTGCACGTGCAATTTCAGCCCGTGGCACTGGCCGATGAGATCACGGCCGTCAGTTCCGGGCAGGTCAATCTGCTCTGCACGCCCACGGTGGCCAACCTGGAGCGGCGCAAGCAGGTGAGTTTTTCCATACCGGTGTATACCGCAGGGGTCACGGCGGTGGTGCGCAAGGATGCTCCGGCGGCGTTGCTCAATGTGCTCAATGGCAAGCAGGCCCACAGTGGCCCGACCTGGCGGGCGACGCTCAATCGTGGCCTGGCCAATCAGACCTTTGCCGTGGTCGCCGGTGGAGTGACCGAGTTGTGGGTACGTCGGCAGTTGCAGGCACTCGGGGTGATTGCCACGGTGATCACCGTAGCGGGCAATGAGGCGGGGTTCGAGGCGGTTGTCCAGGGTAAGGCTGATGCGTTCTTTTCCGAGCGCATGCTGTTGAACAATCTGTTGGCGCGGCATACTGAGGAGGACGCGCTGATGCTGGTCGAGCGGATCTACGAATATGCGCCGGTATCGATGGTGCTGCCCCGGGATGATGAGGATTTTCGTTTGCTGGTTGATTCGGTGATCAGCGAGATGTACCGGTCTGGAGCAATCGAGCAGGCTTACCAGGACCATCTGGGTGGGGCTACCGAGAGTGTCCGGCGCTTGTTCAAGTTGTATGCGTTGCCGAGGTAGTAGGGATTTTGCCGGCAGTGGCGCGGCCCTCACCGCTCACTCCCGACAACGCATTCGCTCAGAACAGCTGCACCGGCATGTTCACCACCAGCCGTACTTCGTCATAGCTGCCATCAATCTGGGCGCCGCTGGCGCGATGGTTGTAGACAATGGTGCGGAACACCGTGCGCTTGAGCCACCCCGACTGCGCCACATAGGCCAGCATCAGGCCATTTTCATTGTGACCGGCGTTGTCCAGGCCACGGACGTTATAGCCGGTGTTACGGCCATTGCGGTCACCGCGGTAATGGCTACCGTCGATGCTCCAGCCCTTGGCGTGCCAGGCGCTCATCCTCAGGCCCGGTACACCGAGGGTCGCCAGGTCGAGGTCGTAACGCAGTTGCCAGGACTTTTCGTTCGGCCCGTTGTAGTCCGAGTACAGGGAATTGGCCATGTAGTTGCCGGTCGACTCCCAGACATAGTCGAAATACTCGTTACCGAGGATCTGCTGCCAGGCCAGGGTCAGGCTGTGCGCCTGATGCGCCACACCCAGGGCCAGGCTGTAGGCATCGTTGTCGATGTAGCCCAGATGCTGCGCCCCCTGATCCCGGGTGCGGTAGTAGTTGAAGGCGGCTTTCAGCGCCAGCTGGCCAGGGTTACCGATTTGCTGGCGGAGTCCCAGGTACGTCTGCTGCCACATGTCCTCGAAGCGCGAGCTGTAAAGACTCAATTCTCCACCCCGGGGCAACTTGAGCTGGCCACCGAGGTAACTGATCCGGTCACCGGTGTACAGACGGTTGCCGAAGGTGGTGGTCAGCCGCTCGCTGCCCGTACCCGTGCGGGGAATGGCCCGCTCAAAGCTGCCCGCCTGCAACGACAGGCCGTCGATCTCCTGGCTGTACAACGCCACCCCTTGAAAGCTTGAGGGCAACGCGCGGTTGTCCTTGTAGCGCAGGATCGGGTTGTCGGTCATCACCCGTCCGGCCTTGAGTTCGCTACTGGAGACGCGCAATTTCAGATTGCCGACGCCTAGCCGACTCCAGGTGCGCAGCGCATCACCCGCGCTGTCGACCAGGACCCGATCGCCGCCGTTGGCCACTTTGCCATGTCCGCGTTCCAGGTTGACGGCACTGAACAGGCTCGCGTCAAGCCCGAAGCCGACAACCCCCTCGGTGTAACCGGAGCGCCAACCGAGCATCGCACTCTGCACCCAGGTTTCGCGCACACGGGTGGGCTGCAGACCACCAGGTTTCTGGATCGCCAGGTAGGTCGAGCGCTGCGTGTGCTGATAGGCGTAGTAGTGGCGCAGGTCGAGATCCAGGTGACTGTCGGCAAACAAGCCAGCGGCTTGTCCGCTATGCGCCAGGCAGCTTTGCCACGCGCAGCCGCTGGCGATGCCAAGCAGCAGTAAACGTACATCCATTTCAACCATGCCTGTAAAGAGAGCAGCGCGTCCTGCGCTGCGCGTTCATGACGCTGGCAGCGTTGGCCAGTGAGTGATCGGGCCGCGCCAGGTTTCGTAGGTTTTACCTACCTGCAGCAGCCAGTGGTCAGCAAAACGCGGCGCCACCAGTTGCAGACCAATGGGCATGCCCTGGGCGGTGAAGCCGCAGTTGATCGAGAGCGCCGGTTGCTCGCCCATGTTCCAGGGCACGGTAAAGGCGATATGTTCGAACGGCAGCGCCGGATCATTGGTCGGCGATGCCCAGTAGGCCGGAAAGGCGCTGACCTGATTGGTGGGGGTCAACAGCAAGTCGAATTCGCTGAACAGCGCGGCGGCGCGGCGGCGGATCTCGAAAGTCTGGTTAAACCCTTCTACCGCTTGCTGGGCTGTCAACGCCTGCGCCCCTTCGGCCCATTCACGGATAAACGGCAACACCCGGTCCAGGCGCTGCGGGGGCAAGGACTGCAACTGGCTCCACTGGCGCGCCCGCCAGAAATGGTCGAGCCCGGTCAGCAGTGCTCTGTTCATCACTGGCGCGACTTCTCGTACCTGGGCGCCGTGACGTTCAAACAAGCCCGCCGCCTCTCGTACTGCAGCAAGCACTTGCGCGCAGGGTTGAAGGCCGACGCCCGGGTCGAGGATCAAGCCGATTTTCAAGCCTTGCACCGACTGCCTGGCCAGCCCCCAGTCGCACGCCAAGGGCGGCAAGCTAGTAGCGTCGCGGGCATCGGGCCGGCTCAGGTAGCGCATCATCAGGGCGCAATCGTCCAGGGTGCGGGTCATGGGCCCGGCGCACCGGCCCGTGTAGTAAGGGTCGATGGGAATACGCCCCAGTGTCGGCTTGAAGCCCACCAGCCCACACCAGGCGGCCGGCAAGCGTACCGAACCACCGATGTCGGTGCCGATATGCAACGGGCCGTAGCCCGCTGCCGCTGCTGCCGCGGCACCCGCGCTGGAACCACCGGGGTTGTTGTTCAAGTTCCATGGATTGCGCGTCAGGCCGTGCAGGCTCGACAGCCCCGAGGACAACATGCCGAAGTCGGGCACCGTGGTCTTGCCCAGGATAATCGCGCCCTCTTCGCGCATGCGTGCCGCCGGTGGTGCATCGACCAGCTCAGGTACCTGGAGAGTGGCGGCGCACCCCAGGCTGATGCAGTCGCCCTTGGTGCCAATCAGCTCCTTGATGGTCACGGGTAAGCCGTCAAGCAACCCCAGCGGACGCCCCTGGCTCCAGCGCTGCGTGGAGGCCTGCGCCTGCTCCCGCACGCGCTGCGGATCGAAGGCACACAACGCATGCAGGTAAGGTTCCCAGCGCTGAATATGAGTGAGCAAGTGGTCGTGGTATTCCAGCGGGGACAGGGCTTTGTTGGCAAACAACGCGAGCAGCTTTACTGCTGGTAGATCATGCAGATCGCTGACAGCAGTCATGGTAGTAATGGTCATGGTTCCCTCCAGGTCCTTGGGCCGCGCGCAGGTCAACCGCCGGTGGCGCCGGCAGCGCGTGTCTGTGCCCGATAGCTGCAGCCGTAGAACCAGGCTGTGCAGAAACCGACAGCGCCCATGACCAGGCTATAGCCAACGCTGGCCCAGGCACTCCAGGGCATCAGTGCGATCAGCATCAGCGGCGTGGTGCTGGCCCACAGGGCATAGGCGATGTTGTAGGTCAGCGATATACCCGACACCCGCACCTGCGGCGGGAACAGGCCAACCATCAGCGAGGGCACCACGCCAACCACCCCACAGGCCAAGCCGGCCACGGCATAAGCCAGACTGATCAGCTGGCTGCCGCTGATCAGGCAGCCGTACAGCAAGGCCACGCCGATCGGCAGCAACAGGCTGTAGAGCATCATGCTTCGCCAGGCGCCAATGCGGTCGACCAGCAGTCCGGC
This sequence comes from Pseudomonas sp., assembly GCA_036643775.1. Classification (GTDB taxonomy): domain Bacteria; phylum Pseudomonadota; class Gammaproteobacteria; order Pseudomonadales; family Pseudomonadaceae; genus Aquipseudomonas. Next base: position 114,810 of record JAVXRI010000002.1, read on the forward strand.
CAGTACACAGCCAATGTTCAGAAAGACGATCCCCAGGCTGCTCAGCGCAAAGGTCTGGCTGGCGCTGATGGCAAAGCTCTTCTGCATCACGGTCGGAGTCACCACCACCAGCACCACCACCGCCGAGGTCAGTACGCAAGTCAGCAACATGGCCGGCAGGATGGCGCTGCGATGCTCACGCAACACCTGGCCCAGTGGCAGTTGTTCGTCGGCGTCGCGGCGCTGCTGCAAGGCGATGAACACTGGGGTTTCGCTCAACCAGCGGCGCAACCAGACGCCTACCACACCGAACACGCCGCCGAGCAGGAAAGGAATACGCCAGGCGTAATCGAGAATTTCCGCAGGGCTGTAGACGCGCGCCAGCCAGGTGGCCATCAACGCCCCCAGCAGGTAGCCGAAGGTCAACCCGGCCTGCAGCACACCCAGGGCATAACCGCGATGGCCGGCGGGGGCATGTTCGGCGACGAACACCCAGGCGCTGGGCACCTCGCCGCCCACCGCCGCGCCTTGCAGGACACGCAGCAGCAACAGCAGCAAGGGTGCCCAGTAACCGATCTGCGCATAGGTCGGCATGATCCCGATCAGCAGGCAGGGCAAGGCCATCATCAGGATGCTCAGGCTGAACACCCGCTTGCGCCCCAGGCGGTCTGCAAAGTGGGCCATGAGGATGCCACCCAGTGGCCGGGCCAGGTAACCGGTGACGAAAATCCCGAAGCTTTGCAGCAAGCGCAGCCATTCCGGCATCTGCGGTGGAAAGAACAGCTCGCTGAGCGTCAGGGCAAAGAACACGAAGATGATGAAATCGTAGATTTCCAGGGCACCGCCCAGGGCCGCCAGGCCCAGGGTCTTGTAGTCGGAGCGGGAAAAACGACGCAGGTCAGCGGGGGCCGTCATAAAGACTCTCAGCACAAATCCTCGGGAGCACAACGCCAATCAGACGTCATCCTTGACTCTGTTACCGCGCAGGCATTCAAGGCCCGGGCAGCGACGCGGCAATGCTCTGCGTAATCAACGCCCGGGGCAACACGAACGAGCCGCTGGGTTGCTTTTTAGCGAAAATCTGTACATTGAGTTTTCGTCGGTTTCACCAATAATCGGGCCCTCCCCACCTCCCGAACATTGAGCGCAACATGGAAGAAGTTCAGCGTAAATTCGACGATTTTTCGCATCCTGATGTAGGAGCGATCGCTATTATTCGTGGCCGCATGCTACAGGCCCTGCAGCAGTATCTGCTCGACCGCGACTTCAAGCAGTTGTTGCCCATTCTGATGTCTCCGATCACCGACCCGTTGAACCATGCGGTGTTCCCGGCCGAGATCCAGTACCAGGAGCGCCGCCTGAAACTGACCGCCAGCATGATCTTCCACAAACAGCTGGCGCTCACCGCCAATGGCCATGAGCGGATCTTCATCGTGGCGCCGAACATCCGCCTGGAAAAGCCCGAGATCAAGGACTCGGTCAATCACCTGCTGGAGTTCTCGCAGTTCGATTTCGAAATACGCGGTGGCGATATGCACCAGGCCATGGCGCTGATCGAAGGCCTGGTCAAACACACACTGGCCGAGGTTCGCCAGCATTGTGCGGCGCAACTGGCACAGCTGGGCCGTCAGTTGCCGCACTTTGAAACGGCCTTCCCGGTGTACAGCTCCGACGAACTGCGGGCCGAGTACGGCGACGACTTCGAAAAAATCATGTCGGCCAAGGCGCACACCCCGTTCTTCGTCACCAACTACAAACGCGAGTTCTACGACCGCGAGACCCCGGGCAAACGCGGCCAGTACAACAACTACGACCTGATTTATCCGGACGGTTACGGCGAAGCACTGTCGGGTGCCGAACGCGAGTTCGAGTACGAGCAGATTCTCTACCGCATGCAAGAGCTGTCCATGGACCTCACGCCGTTTGCCAACTACCTCGAATTTGCCCGGCGCGGCTTGCTGCACCCGAGCGCTGGCGGCGGGCTGGGGATCGAGCGGTTGCTGAAGTTCGTCTGTGGCAAACGCCATATACGCGATGTCGCCCTGTTCGACCGCACGGTCGCCAGCAACTTCCTGTTCTGACCCACCCTTTCCTGTTTATACCTCAACCTCACCTGGCGCCCGGCGGCAGGTGGCAGACTTCGCCTGGAGAAAGCCCATGCCTGACTTACGTATTCACTGGTGCTCCCCCCTCGACAGCGGCCAACAGAAGGCCAGCGACAAATACAACACCGGCGCCCTGGACTTCGCGGGCATCGTCGACTTCGCTCAGGAGGCCGACGAACTGGGCATCGACTCACTGTTGATGGGCATCAGCTATCACATGCCCGACCCACTGCCGATGATCGGCGCGCTGGTGCGCGAGACCAGCCGGGTCAAGTTCATCCTCGCCTATCGTCCGGGCCTGCTGCCGCCGACGCTGTTCACCCAGATCGTCAATACCGTGTCGTGGATGTCCGACAAGCGCATTGCCCTCAACCTGGTGGCCGGCATCTCCCCTGACGAACAGGCGTTCTATGGCGATTTCGTCGCCCATGATGGCCGCTATGAGCGCACCCGCGAATTTCTCGAGATCCTCCATCGCTTCTGGAAAGGCGAAAGCCCTTTGAGCCATCAGGGCGCCCACTATCGCATTGAGCAGGCGCAACTCGGGCTGCCCTACAAGGACAATGAACGGCCGCAGATCTATCTCAGCGGCGCGTCGGAGATTGCCCAGCAGATTGCCGTCTCACACAGCGATTGCTGGCTGCGCTATGGCGACACCCCCGAAGGCATCGCCGCCGCCAGCCGCCCTGTCCTTGAGGCCGGCTGCTCGGTGGGTATCCGTATGCACATCCTGGCGCGGGAAACCCGCGAAGAGGCGCTGGCCGCCGTCGAAGAGATGATGCACAACCCCGATGACCAGCACCGCGAATGGGTCCGCCAGTTTGTCGCCCGTTGCGATTCCGAAGCGGTGAAAACCTCCTTCCGCCTGGCCGAAGGCGCTGAGCGCGACTGGCTCTCGCCGATGCTCTGGTCCGGCGCCGTCGCTTACCGCGGCGGGCCGGCGCTGTGTGTGGTGGGCAGCTACCAGGAAGTCGCCGAGTACCTGATCGAATACAAGAAAGTCGGCGTCAGCGAGTTCATTTTCTCTGGCTGGCCGACCCGCGACGAAATGCGCGGCTTCTGCCGCCATGTGCTGCCGCGCCTGCGGGCCCTCGAAGCACAGCTGGACGTCTGCTGCTGAGCACCCGCCGCCATCGCGCGGCGCTGGATATTACCCCTTGTGCCATGGAGGCAAACGCATGAAAAGCGAACACCACTGTCTGCTGGCTACTGTCGAATCCGACGCACACATGTGGAACCTGGTCTACCTGCAACTCTGGCTGAGTGAGCACGGCCTGCAGGTCAAGAACCTGGGCAGTTGCACGCCGGTGCAGGCGATTCTGGAGGTACTGGCCCAAGGGCGCACGCAGTTGCTGGTGATCAGCAGTGTCAACGGTCATGGTCATTTCCAGGGCCTGGCGCTGATCCGCGAGATACGTCAGCACTATCCGCACCTGCCCTGTGTCATCGGCGGCAAGTTGACCACCTCGCAAGCGCAGACACGCGCCGTGCGCCAGGAGCTGCTGGCCGCAGGCTTCGACCAGGTGTTCATCGAGGCCGACGCGATCGAGGCCTTCGAAACCTACCTGGGCACACTTGAGCGCGCCAGCTCGACCGTCGTGCTGGGCGCAGGCACAGCCGCGTGCTGGACCTGAAGTCCTCTTCTCCATTTCCAAGGATCACCTCCATGCATATCGTCATCGTCAACCGCTGGCCACGTTTTCACGACAGCGAACGCTGGGACAACGAACTGACCCAGTACGAGCGTTTTTTTGACCATCAGCAACACCGCATCAGCTATGTGGTCGATGGCCCAGGGGCCGACGGGGTGCTGGCACCACGTGAAGACATCGCCCATCTGGTCCAGGTCGACGACGTCAATCAGTACGAACAGCTGTTGGCGGGCGTCAGCGAGGTCGTCGCCAAGGTCGGGCCCGTGGATCTGCTGATTGCGCTTTCCGAGTTCACCCTGGAAATCGCCGCGCGGGTGCGCCAGACCTTGAACATTCCCGGCCATGGCCCGGAGCAGGTCGCGGTCTACCGCGACAAGGCACGGATGAAGGAAGTGCTGCGCGCTAATGGCTTGGCAGTGCCGGCCTTCAGCCGTTGCCAGTCGGTCGAGCAAGCGCTGGCGTTCGCCGAGTCCGTCGGCTATCCGGTGATCCTCAAACCGCTGGACGGCGCTGCCAGCATCGGTGTGGCCAAGGCAGCAGATGCCCGGACGCTACGCACGCTTCTGGCGGACGTGGCATTGGAGCGCTACGAAGTGGAGGCCTTCATCCAGGGCCAGGTCTACCACATCGATGGCTTCACCGATGCCCAGGGCTCAGTGCCGTTTCAGGTGGTCTCGCGCTACATCAACAGCTGCCTGGATTTCGCCAGCAGCCAGCCGCTGGGCTCGGTCATTGTCCAGGACTCGGCGCTGCGCAGGCGAATCGCGACGTTCAGCCAGCGCTGCCTGCAGGCACTGGGTCTGCACGACAGCGCCTTTCACCTGGAGATCTTCGTCAAAGCCGATGGCGAACTGGTGTTCCTGGAAGTCGGTGGCCGCGTCGGCGGCAGCGAAGTCCCGCACCTGATCAACAAGGTTTTCGGCGTGAACCTGTACGAGCATTGGCTCAAACGCCTGATCGGTGCACCGATCCCGCTGCCGACCGCTGAACAGGATCCGAGCGGCGGCTGGCTGGTCATCCCCAAACCTGCGCAACTGCCATGCCGGGTCATCCAGGCGCACTCAAGCGGCCCTGCGGTACCGAGCCTGTGGCGCGCCCTGCTGCCCAAACCTGGCCAGGTCCTCGAAGCGGGCGGCGGCTACGACGCACTGCACAGCGGGCGGTTCATCTTCACCAGCGCCAGCGAGGCGGATATCGAGCGCGATATCCAGCAGGTCATCACTCACTTCCAATTCCAGGCCGAACCCCTATGAACACCACTGTCACCCCGGACACACTCGATGTCCCCCTGCTGGGAAAACTCAATCGTTACCTCAGCGCAGTAGACCGCAAGGCAGTCGCCACGCTCGGCGAACGCCTGATCACCGCGGCCGGTGGCATTGACGCCCTGCCCGCCTACAAGCTGATGGTTGCCTATGGCGGCGGCAAAGACAGCTCCTACACGGTGTCGCTGATTCGTGCCGTGCAACTGCACCTGAGTGTCCTGCACGAGCAAACCTTCCAGTTGCGCATCGCCAACATGCGCCACGCCGGTGTACCGGATGCGGTGATGGCCAATATCGACCGGGTCTACCAGGCCCTGCACCTGTACAACGACGCTCGGGTGGAAGTGCTGGTGGTCGACCATCAGCAGATCCGCCCGTTCGAACGCCACCTGCCGTTCCCGGAGGCGGTACGCGACATCAACCGTTTCGACGTGCTGATGAACGGCCATCGCACTGCAGGCGACGGGCGCCCGACGTTCTGCAACAGCTGCAACCTGGCGGTGGCCGACTTCTATGGCCGCGCTGCCTGGTGGCAAGGCGGGGTCAACGCGGTGGTCACCGGTGACTCACGCAAGGAGCAGAAGCACTACTTCACCTGGATCATGCGTCTGGCCGAACGCCTGGGGCTGGACGTCGCCGCCTGCCGACGCGAAGGCTTTCGTGGTTTGCTGCAAGCACTCGATGGCGTGGCCCAGCACTATTTCGACGAGTTGTTCGGCGCAGGCTTCGACCAGCAGCGTGCCGAACGCCGTGTCGCCAGCGGCAGCGCCAGCGCCGACCCGGAATTCATCAGCATCTATGACCTGGTCAGCTACCGGGTCGATGACCACTGGGAGTTGATCACCGAGCTTCTCGATTTCCGCTTCGAGGAGCTGGCGTTCAGCTTCACCGAGTCGGACTGCGCCAACCCCATGCTCATGGCGCACTTTCGCGGGCTCAAGGCGCAGTACGTGCATGGCCGGGATTACTACCAGGGGATCGACGAGTACCTGGAACTGGCCCAGGCGCTGATGCGTAAAAAGGAAATGCCCGAGCGCCTGATCCAGCTGGCGCTGGCCCCTTACGCCGGTAACGAGGGCAAGGACGCGCGCCGGGCCTTGGCCAACCGCTTTGCCCGTGAGGCCTTCGGCCTGGATGAAACCCAGCTCATCTGCCTGCAATTCGCGCCCTTTGTCGACCAGGGCCGTGAGCTGTCCCGCTTTGTCACCCTGTGCCACCCCGCGCGCCTGGGCGATCTGCATGCGCTGCATGAACTGCTCGCCGGCAACGCCCAGCACAGCGCCCTGAGCCTGTGGCTCAGCGAGGTCAGCGGCCTGCCCTTGAGCGCCCTGCGCAGCCTCTACAACCATGCCCTGATCGACTTCGACAGTGACCGCAGCCTGATCGCCCGGGTGCGTGCCGGCGACCCGCACAAGGGGCGGATTGCACGCATCGACCCAACGTCCGGGGTGCAGGTGGTCGAACTGGTATCGGGACGCTGAAGCATGCCTCCAGTCAACGGCGGTTACTTTCAACACTTCATTGAACAGGCCCGTTCCCGGGGCGAACTGGTAGTGCAGCCGCGCATGGGCTTCGGCGACGTCGGGCAGATGCGCGCCGGGCTCAACGCCGTCGCCCAATTGCCGTGCGCAACCTTGGGCACCATCACCCTGGACAGCTATACCCGCGTCGGTGACTACCACAGCGCCTTGCAATGCTTGAACAACGGCAGCGCGCTGAACGGCTTTCCGATCGTCAGCCACTCGCTGCAAGCGGTACAGGAACTGCTGCACGGGCTCTACAGTCCCGGCTTTCCGATCCAGGTGCGTCATGGCACGGCGCAACCGCAAACCATCTTCAAGCGCATGGCCGCGGTCGGGCTGGATGCCACCGAGGGCGGTCCGGTGTCCTACTGCATGCCCTACAGCCGTCTGCCGCTGGCCCAAGCCGTCGACGCCTGGGCCGAAAGTTGCCGGTTGCTGGCCGATGCCAGCCCCCATGGGCATATCGAAAGCTTCGGCGGTTGCCTGTTGGGACAGCTGTGTCCTCCTTCGCTACTGGTTGCCATGAGCCTGCTCGAAGCCTTGTTCTTCCGCCAGCACGGCATCCGCAGCGTATCGCTCAGTTACGCCCAGGGCACCAGCATGGCGCAGGACCTGGGGGCGTTGCAGGCGATGCGCGAGCTGGCGGCCGAGTACCTCGACGGCATTCACTGGCATGTGGTGGTGTACGCCTACATGGGCGTATTCCCGACCACCGAGCACGGCGCGCGGCGGCTGATCTGCGACAGCGCACGCCTGGCCCGGGCTGCCGGTTGCGAACGCCTGATCGTCAAGACCGTCGCCGAATCCCGGCAGATTCCCTCGGTACAGGACAACCTCGACGCCCTGAGCATGGCCGCCAGCGTCGCTGCCGAGCCGCACCTCGACTACGACCCGGCGAGTCAGAGCTACTACCAGGAAGTGCTGTTCGAGGCACGGCAACTGGTGGAGCAAGTACGCAACCTGCACAACGATCTCGGTGTTGCCCTGATCCAGGCCTTTGCCCGGGGGCTGCTGGATATTCCCTACTGCCTGCACCCGGACAACCCGGGGCGGGCCACCACCCGCATCGACGCCTTCGGAGCCCTGCGCTGGGCCAATGTCGGCAACCTGCCGCTACCGCGCAGCAGCGGCGTGTCGGCGACCGGCCCGGGCATCCGTTCCGGCGAACTGTTTGAAATGCTGCATTACACGGTGAATCGCTATGACCAACCCCTGCATTGACCCAACCCTGGCGCCCCTGGTGCTGGTCGACGCCTACTCCACCGGCGCCATGCTCGCCCGGGCCCTGGCCGAACAGCGGCCACTGCTGCACGTCACTTCACGCAGCGATATGCCCCAGGCCTTTGCGGCCAGTTGCCCGCAGGAGATCTTCCAGACGCATTACAGTGTCCAGGCCCTTGGCTTCCCGGCGCTGGTCAAGCAACTGGCAGCGCAGCGGCCGACCGCGGTAATTACCGGTAGCGAGTTCGGCGTCGAACTGGCCGACCGTCTGGCTGCAGCCCTGGGCCTACCCGGCAATGACCCCGAATACTCGGCGGCCCGCCGGGACAAGTCGTTGATGGCCGAACAGGTCGCCAGCGCCGGCCTGCCGGTTGCCGAACAACTGCGCACGGCCTCCAGCGAGCAGGCGGTGGCCTGGTTCCAGGCCCGTGGTGGCCGGCCGGTGGTGGCCAAGCCACTGGACAGCGCCGGCTCCGACAACGTGTTCATCTGCTACGACATCGGGCAGTTGCAGCACGCCGCCGCCTGCATCCTCGGCAGCACCAACCTGATGATGTGCAACAACCACGCGCTGTTGCTGCAGGAATATCTGGAGGGCGACGAGTACATCATCAACAGTGTCAGCCATGAGGGTCGGCACTGGATCACCGATGTCTGGAAAAGCAGCAAGACCCTGAGCGCCGACGGCCGCAAGATCTATGACCGCGAGCACCTGCTGGCGGCTGATGCCGACGAACTGGACGTACTGATTGACTACGTCGAAGGTGTGCTCGATGCGTTGGCCGTTGCTCATGGCCCGGCGCATACCGAAGTGATCCTCACCGCCCGCGGACCTCGCCTGCTGGAAACCGGCGCGCGTCTTTCCGGCCTGGCCAATCCCGAGGCCCTGCAAGCGGCCACCGGTAATGACCAGGTGGGCCTGACCTGCCTGAAGTACCTGCAGCCAGAAGCGCTTACCGTATTACCTCGCCGTTATCGCCTGCTCAACCATTGCTGCACCCTGAACCTGATCAGCCGCCGCTGCGCACCGTTCGATATGAACGCTGCGCGTAGACAGCTGGACACCCTCAACAGCTACCACAGCGCCCGTTTTCGTTTTACCGAGGGCCGGCAGACAACGCCGACCATCGACCTCAACAGCTCGCCGGGCGCGGTGTTCCTGCTGCACCCGAGCGCTGACCGCATTCGCCAGGACCACCAGGCCTGGCGTGCATGGGAGAAAGACTGGCTGTAATCCACGGATGTCCCGTTCAGCGGGGCTTACCCACATCACAGGAAAACACTGATGAGCACATCTATCCGCACCAAGCGCATGACGGTTCCACAGCTGGTCGCCATGAAAGGCCAGCAGAAAATCGTCTCTTTGACGGCATACACCAGCTCTATTGCCACGTTGATCGACCCCATCGTCGATTTCATCCTGGTCGGTGATTCCACTGCGATGGTCGGCTATGGCCGCTCTTCGACACTGAGCATGCAACTGGAGGAAACCATTGCCCATACCCGCGCGGTGGTCGACTGCACACGCCTGGCCTGTGTCATCGCCGACATGCCCTTTGGCAGTTACCAGGAGTCCAACGAGCAGGCCTTTCGCAACTGCGCCCAGGTGCTCTCGCGCACCGGTTGCGATGCGGTCAAGCTGGAAGCCAACAAGGCCCTGGCCGGCACCGTCGAGTTCCTCGTCGCACGGGGCATCCCGGTCATGGCTCATGTCGGGTTGATGCCGCAGTTCGTCAACGTCATGGGCGGCTTCAAAGCCCAGGGGCTGACAACCGAAGGCGCGGCAGCCATCATCGAGGATGCCCGCGCCACAGTTGCCGCGGGCGCCTTCAGCCTGCTACTGGAGGGTGTTGCCGAAGGTGTCGCGAGGCAGATCACCCACGACAGCAGCGTGCCCACGATTGGTATCGGTGCTTCACCGGCATGCGATGGCCAGGTGCTGGTTACCGAAGACCTGCTGGGCCTGGGGGGTGAGCACGTACCCCGCTTCGTCAAGCGTTATGCCGATGTCGGCGCCGTCATTCGCGACGCCTGCAGTCAGTACGCCGATGAGGTGCGCAGCGGGCGCTTCCCTGAAAACCGTCATTGCTATGGGCTCTAGCATGCTTCAGCGGTAGCCTGGGCCAGGCGCTGCAGCGCCTGGGGAATGTCTTTGGACCAGTCCAGGGTGTAGCTCAAACGCAGGTGATGCCGCCAGGTACCCTGCAGGCTGAAAATTTCCCCAGGCGCGATCACCACACGTTGTGCCAGCAGGCTGTCGAACACCTGCCGCATGTCCACCGGGCGGGCGGCTTCGAGCCAGAAGGTGGCCCCCCCTTGCGGTTCGATGATGCGGAACTGCTCGTGGACATGTTCCAGCAACAACCCTTTCATGCAGCGCATGCGATCCTGCAGCAGCGCCCGTAAAGCGATCAGGTGCTGGTCGATACGCCGTGAGCTGTACAGCTTGGCAATGGCCTTCTGGCGGATCGGTGACAAACGAAAGGCGCGTTCCAGGAACAAACGGTGCAGCTGCGGGATATGCCGTCGGCAGAGCAAGTAGCCGAACGGCGCCTCCGAGCCGATGATCTTGTCGAACGTTGAAAACACCAGCAGCTTCTGCGGGTCGGCGAAGTCACGAAAGCGGCTGGCGCCCGGCGCGAAGCAGAACTCACCGTAGCTGTCGTTCTCGAACAGCCACACGTCCCGCTCCGCCAGCCAGCGGCAGATCTGCTGCTTGTCCTGCACCGGCATCAGGCCGCCATGGGGAATGCTCATGGTCGAGGAGAACACCGCCAGGCGCACCGGTTCCTGACGCAGTATCCGCTCAACGGCAGCCAGGTCGAAACGCCCGTCATCCCCCACCGCTACCTCGATCACCCTGATTCTGGCGGCCTGCAACTGGCGCAGCACCGCCCAGGAACATGGCGACTCGACCAGCGCCACACTCTCTTCAAGCTGCAACGCACTGAGGGCGGTTTCCAGCACGCTGCGCAGGTCCGAGCCTATATACACATGTTCGGCCTGCCAGTAACTGCGGGTGGAACAGGTGTAGCGATCGGCCAGGACACTGCGCAACTCCGGCTCGCCAAAGGGCTGGTACAGCGGTGCATGGGAGCGCGGGTACTGGCGCGCCAGCTCGCGCTCGATCATCAGTAATGGCTTTTCCAGCGACAGCAGCATGGCCGGGGCGTCGCTGCTCAAGGCCAGCATGCCCGGCTGCCGGGCATTGGTGAAGACATTGTCGAGCAGGTTCGGCGAGTCTTCGCCCACCAGTGGACCGGGCATCGCCCGGGTAAAATAACCGTACTTGGGTCTGGCGTAGATCCGCCCTTCATCCTCGAGCAAGGAATAGGCGTATTTGGTGGAAGAAACTGAAACATTCAGGCGCAATGCCAGTTGCCGCAACGACGGCAGTTTCTGCTCGGTCTGCGGGTCGCTGGCCTCTATCAGTTCGACGAGATAGCGGTACACCGCCTGATAGGTAAAATTTGACGCTCTCTTGGTGTCCATACTCACGTACTTTAAGGTCAATAGCAGGTCTCGATCCATGAGCGGGTGACACAGTCCTGCGACAACGTTACCGACTCAGGCCCCTCGCCGCCAGCGCAATGCGGCAGGTCGCCGAACCGGCATTGCAGACACTCGGGTGAGTGATTTCGATGTTGTATCAGGTTGAGCGCAGTCTCCGTCCGTAGCGCCGGGATTGCACGCACAAAATTGTCGCATTGCACTGGCCAAGCGCCGCCCACCTGCTAGCGTTGTTTGCATGCCAACTCGAGGGTCAACCGGATATGAAGCCAACTCTGCGCTCTACACTGCTGTGCGCCACACTTATTGCCCTGGCCGGTTGCGCCAGCTCCAGGGTCGACCCCAGCCAGTACTCCGGTTTTCTCAAGGACTACAGCCGCTTGAAGGAGGCGGAAAGTATTTCCGGCGCGCCGGTGATGCGCTGGATCAACCCCAACCTCAAGGCCGCCAGCTACAGCCAGGTCTACATCGAGCCCAGCCAGTTCTACCCCAAGCCGCAGCCTACGGCAGTGATCTCGCCGCAAACGCTGCAGGAAATTACCCGCTATTACGACACGGCGCTCAAGCGCGAGTTGGGTGCAGTAATGCCACTGGCCACAGGACCTGGACCGAATGTGTTGGTGGTGCGCCCGGCGATTACCGCAGTGGCAACCCACACTGAAGGGCTCAAGCCCTATGAAGTAATCCCGATCGCACTGGTGGCGGCGGCCGTCAACACCGCAGCCGGTGGTCGTGACCAGGATGTCGAGATCGCCACCGAAGCGGCGTTTCTCGATGGCGGCAACAATACGGTACTGGCCCAGGTGGTGCGTAAAGGCGCCGGCAAGGAGCTTGAGAACGACACCACCAAACTGACCGTACAAGACGTCAAACCGGTGCTCGACGGCTGGGCCTCGGACATGCGCCGCAGCTTCGTCAAATTCAAGAGCGAGTCGCGTTAGTCACTCAGATGACTGTCGATGACAATGCTGCCGCTGAGCAGCTTGTGTACCGGACAGGCGTTGGCCACACCCAGCAGCCGCTCACGCTGGGCCGCATCGAGATCACCGTGTAGTTCGATGACACGCTTGATCTCGGTGTACGCCGGCGCTGTCTTCTCCTCCTTGACGATATCCAGTTGCACATGCACGTGCTGCAACGGCCATTCCTTGCGCCGTGCGTACATCGACAGGGTGATTGCGGTACATGCCCCCAACGCCGAGAGCAACAACTGATGGGGGTTGGGGCCGGCATCATGGCCACCGAGTGCCTGGTTTTCGTCGGCCAGCCACTGGTTCACACCAGCAGACAGGTTGACGGTGTAGGGAATCTCACCCAGTTCGGCGTGGACGGTCGAATCGGTCATCTGCGAGGGCTTCCTTTGCGATGGCCAAGCCGAAAGGGCCTGGCGCGAGTGTGTTTACACTAGCGTCAGACCCGGCGCAGGGGAAGATGCAATCACAGCTTGCAGTGTCCTGCGATTGGAACGACTGAATCAGGCGAAGAAGGAATACACAATCGCCGACAGCGTGATCAGGCCGATCAGCACCACGAAGACATTGGACACCTTGCCCGAGTACTTGCGCAGCGACGGCACCTTGTGGATCGCGTACATCGGCATCAGGAACAGCAAGCACGCGATGATCGGCCCGCCGATGCTCTCGATCATGCCAAGGATGCTCGGGTTGAGGGTGGCCACGATCCAGCAGGTCAGCACCATGAACAGTGCGGTCAGTTGCTCCAGGCGTTTGGCGGGCAATTGCTTGCCTCGGCTACGCAGGCTTTTCACGATCATGCCCTGGAAGCCTTCACTGGCACCGATGTAGTGCCCCAGGAACGACTTGGTGATCGCCACCAGGGCAATCAGCGGCGCGACATAGGCAATGACCGGTGTCTGGAAGTGGTTGGCCAGGTAGGACAGGATCGAAATGTTCTGTTGCTTGGCTGCGGCCAAGTCGGTCGGGCTCAGGGCCAGTACACAGCTGAAGCAGAAGAACATTACCGTCAGCACCATCATCACATGGGCACTGGCCAGGATGCGGCTGCTTTTCCGGTCTGCCTGCTCGGCGTAGCGGTGTTTCTGGTCGACGGCGAACGCCGAGATGATCGGCGAATGGTTGAACGAGAAGACCATCACCGGGATTGCCAGCCACAAGGTCTTGAGGAACAGGTCCAGCGGCATGCCTTCGGAGGCCTGGGCGAAGAAGGCACCGTTCCAGTTGGGGATCAGGCTCAGGGCCAGCAACAGCAGCGCGGCGACAAAGGGATAGACCAACAGGCTCATGACCTTGACGATGATGTCCTGGCCACTGCGGACCACGATCATCAGGCCGCACACCAGTAGCAAGGCCAGCAAAGCCCGCGGTGGCGGAGTCATGTGCAACTGGTGCTCGATGAAGCTGCCCAGGGTATTGGTGAGCGCCACGCTGTAGACCAGCAGGATCGGGAAGATGGCCAGGAAGTACAGCAAGGTGATCAGCTTGCCGGCCCCCACACCGAAATGTTCTTCGACCACTTCAGTGATGTCTTCGCTGCCGCCGCGCTTGCCCGACAGGACGAAACGGGTCAGGCCACGGTGCGCGTAGTAGGTCATGGGGAACGCCAACAGCGCCAGGACCAGCAGCGGCCAGAAGCCCCCTACCCCGGCATTGATCGGCAGGAACAGGGTACCGGCACCAATGGCGGTGCCGTACAGACCCAGGACCCAGGTGGTGTCGTGGCGGTTCCAGGTCTTGCTTTGCGCGGGCGCAGCAGTGCTCGCACCCAGGTGGGTGGTGGTGTTTACATCAGTCATCGATATTGCCTTGTAGTTGTTTTTGTTGCTTATGAATAACTTGTTGTTGTAGGAGCGGATTTATCCGCGATGGGGCGCGTAGCGGCCCCAAAAAATGGGCCTGCTGCGCAGTCCATCGCGGCGGTCCGGCGCCCCGGTAAATCCGCTCCTACAGTAGTCAGAAGGCCGCTTTGAATATGCCTTCAATCTCTTCCTGACTGGCCACCCGCGGATTGGTCAGGCCACAGGCGTCCTTCAACGCATTACTGGCCAAGGTCGGCACATCCGCTTCTTTCGCCCCCAGCACCGCCAACCCGGCCGGGATATCAATGTCCCGCGACAGCGTCTCGATCGCCGCAATTGCCGCATCACTACCCTGCTCCGCCGTCATGGCGGCCACCTCCACGCCCATGGCCTTGGCAACATCACGCAAGCGCGCGGCGCTGACCTTGGCGTTGAAGCGCTGCACATGGGGCAGCAGCACCGCGTTGCACACACCATGAGGCAGGTCGTAGAAGCCCCCCAACTGGTGCGCCATCGCATGCACGTAACCCAGTGAGGCATTGTTGAAGGCCATGCCGGCGAGGAACTGGGCGTAGGCCATGTTCTCCCGCGCCTGCAAGTCACTACCAACGGCCACGGCCCGGCGCAGGTTAGCACTGATCAGCTCGATGGCCTTGATCGCACAGGCATCGGTGATCGGTGTAGCGGCCGTGGACACATAGGCCTCGATGGCGTGGGTCAGCGCATCCATACCGGTGGCTGCAGTCAAGCCCTTGGGCATGGCCGCCATCAGTGCCGGGTCGTTGACCGACAGCAGGGGCGTGACGTTACGGTCGACGATGGCCATTTTCACATGGCGCGCTTCGTCGGTAATGATGCAGAAACGGGTCATTTCACTGGCCGTACCAGCCGTGGTGTTGATCGCAATCAGCGGCAGCTGTGGCTTGGCCGAGCGGTCGACACCCTCATAGTCGCTGATGTGCCCGCCGTTGGTGGCGCACAGGGCAATGCCCTTGGCGCAGTCATGCGGTGAGCCACCGCCCAGGGAGATCACACAATCGCAGCGTTCGCGCTGCAACTGCGCCAGGCCTTGCTCGACGTTGGCGATACTCGGGTTGGGTTTGGCGCCATCGAAGATCGATGAGTCGATGTCGCGCATCGCCAGCAGTTCGGCGATGCGCTCGGCAACACCGGCCTTGGCCAGGCCGCTGTCGGTGACAATCAGCGCCTTGCGCAATCCGTAGCCGGCGATGGCGGCCATCGCTTCGTCGAGGCAGTCGATGCCCATGATGTTGACGGCGGGGATGAAGAACGTGCTGCTCATGGCGAAACCCTCGTGCAATATTCCATTGCCTTCAGGATCCGCCTCCAGGCCCTGCCCCGTGTTGATCTGGGGCAAAGCTTGGTCAGCCGAGGAACAGTCGATACGCCGGGTTGTCGGTTTCATCCCAGTAGCGGTAGCCCATGGCATCAAGGGCCGCCGGCAACCCGGCCTGTTCTTCTTGCGGGACCTCCAGTGCGGCGAACACCCGTGCTTCAGCCGCACCATGGTTGCGGTAATGGAACAGGCTGATGTTCCAACGCTTGCCCAAGCGTTCAAGAAACCCCAGCAACGCCCCCGGACGCTCGGGGAATTCGAAGCGCAACACCCGCTCATCCGCCCCCGGCCCTGCATGCCCGCCCACGGTGTGGCGCACATGCAACTTGGCCAGCTCGTTGTCGGTCAGGTCGAGCACGCTGTAACCCTGGGCGCGCAGGCTGGCCAGCAACTGATCACGCGGATCGTGCTGCGGATGGGTCTGCACGCCAACAAACAAGCGGGCTTCCTTGCCAGGGTAATAGCGGTAGTTGAACTCGGTGATCTGCCGTTTGCCCAAGGCCTGGCAAAAGGCGCGGAAACTGCCGGGCTGCTCCGGGATGGTCACGGCGATGATCGCTTCACGCTGCTCGCCCAGCTCGGCGCGTTCGGCGACATGGCGCAGGCGGTCGAAGTTGATGTTGGCACCCGAATCGATCGCCACCAGGGTCTGGCCCTGGGCATTCTCACGGGCCACATACTTCTTGATCCCGGCTACGGCCAGGGCTCCGGACGGTTCGGTGATCGAGCGGGTGTCGTCGTAGATGTCCTTGATCGCCGCGCACAGTTCGTCATTGCTGACGGTGATTACCTCGTCGACATAGTGTCGGCACACCTCAAAACAATGCGCACCGATCTGCGCCACCGCTACACCTTCGGCGAAGCTGCCGACCTGCGCCAGCACCACCCGCTCACCGGCGAGCATGGCAGCCTGCAGGCAGTTGGAGTCTTGCGGCTCGACGCCGATGACCTTCACCTCAGGGCGCAGGTATTTGACGTAGGCAGCGATCCCGGCGACCAAACCGCCACCGCCCACAGGCACGAAGATCGCATCCAGGGCGCCGGGCTGCTGGCGCAGGATTTCCATGGCCACCGTACCTTGGCCAGCGATCACGTCCGGATCGTCAAAGGGCGGCACGAAGGTTGCGCCTTCGCTGTCGGCCAGCTTCAAGGCATGGGCCAGCGCATGAGGAAAACTGTCGCCGTACAGCACCACTTCACCGCCGCGCGAGCGCACGCCATTGACTTTCAGCTCCGGCGTCGTGGTCGGCATGACG
The DNA here is from genome assembly GCA_036643775.1 of Pseudomonas sp. GTDB lineage: Bacteria > Pseudomonadota > Gammaproteobacteria > Pseudomonadales > Pseudomonadaceae > Aquipseudomonas. Next base: position 131,454 of record JAVXRI010000002.1, read on the forward strand.
ATGGTGGCGCGCATGCCCAGTTCGCGGGCGGCCAGGGCCACGCCCTGGGCATGGTTGCCGGCGGACGCGGTGATCACCCCGCGGGCGCGCTGGGCCGGGCTCAGGCGGCTGAGGCGGTTGTAGGCGCCGCGGATTTTGAACGAGAACGTCGGTTGCAGGTCTTCACGCTTGAGCAGCACCTGGTTGCCCAGCGCCTCGGACAAGGCTGGCGCACGCTGCAAGGGCGTCTCGATGGCCAGGTCGTACACCGGGGCAGCAAGAATCCGCCGCACATAATCGGACAGCAGGTTCAGCGACGCGGACGGTGTGCGAGGGCTAACGGCAAGGCTGGTCATCAGTGACTCCTGGTTTTTTCAAAGTGCCCAGGAGAGAGAGAAAGAACCCGCCTCCAGGGCGGGTTCGGTGCAAGTGCCAGCTAGCCCGCCAAAACGATAATGGCGGTAATAATGCTGTGCTGAGGCGACTGCAGGAATGTGTTCATGGCCACGAAACTAGCGCAAGCGTACCGCTAAAGTCAAGCAGGCTCACGCGCCGATTCCGGTACATCGAACACCCGGTCAAAACCCCATTGGAAGACAAAGGCATAGACGAAGAAGAACAGGAACAGTGCCAGGTTGGTCAGCAGCGCCGCCCACAGGCTGATCTGCAGCCAGCCGGCCACCACCGGCAGGAGAATCAGCACCAGTCCGCCTTCGAAGCCCAGCGCATGCAGGAAACGCCGCCACAGGGTGCGTCGGCGTTGCGGCTGGCGCGCCTCCCAGTATTCGAAAGCCCAGTTGTAGAACATGTTCCAGGCCAGGGCCACAGCCGAGAGGATCAACGACAACACCGTGGAGTGCGCCATGCCGGCGTCGAAAGCCCAGGACAATGCCGGCGCGACGCAGATCACTGCGATGGTTTCATAGAGAATCGCCTGGACCACTTTACGCGCCTTGCCCTGCATGATCGGCTCCGTTCGAGGAATGAGCCCCCACCCTAGCCACATTGAGACAGTGGCTCAATTGAGCTAAATTGAGCCTCCCTCAATCAGGTTGAACGTCATGTTCGCCAAGCTGCCGCTAACCGCCCTGCGCGCCTTCGAATCTGCCGCCCGACTGGGTAGTTTCAAGGCTGCCGCCGATGAGTTGGCCGTGACCCCGGCGGCGATCTCGCACCAGATCAAACGTCTTGAATCACAGCTTGGCCTGCTGCTGTTTCAACGTACTGCCCAGGGCGTGACGCTCAGCGAAACCGGCGAACGTCTGTATCACCAGGTGCACCGGGGCCTGGCCGACCTGCAACGCAGTCTCAACGACCTGCAGCCACCCTGTGATCGTCAGCAACTGACCCTGACCACCACCGCCGCCTTCGCCAGCCTGTGGTTGATCCCGCGCCTGGGTGATTTCCACCGCCGTCATGCCGACATCCAGGTCCGCGTGCTGACCGGCAGCGAAGTGGTCGACCTGCAGCGCGACCACCGTTTCGACCTCGCCCTGCGCGCCGAATTCGCCCCCGACCCGGCGTTGCAACGCTTGCCGCTGCTGGCCGAGTACTTTTCCGTGTATACCCCGCCGGGCTGGCAGGAGCCGCCTGCCGACCAGCCCTTGGCGCTGCTGGAGGTGCCCTGGGTGTCGGTCAGTGGGGTGGTCATCGACTGGCCGCGCTGGTGCGCCCTGGCTGGTTGCAACGACTGGCTGCAGCGCGCGCGTTTTCATCACTACGACGATGAGCAGCATGCCTTGCAGGCTGCCGCGGCAGGCTATGGATTGGTGCTGGCGAGCAACGTGCTGGTGGCCGAGAGTGTCAGGCAAGGCGTGCTGCAGCCATGGCGCGAAGACGTGCGTTTGGCGGCGGCGCAGTACAGTGCGGTGTGGCTGCCGGGGCGTGAGCGCGAACCGGCGCTCAGGGCCTTCCTCGACTGGTTGGTGTAGGAGCGGATTTATCCGCGATGGCCTGCGTAGCAGGCCCATTTTGGGGGCCGCTACGCGCCCCATCGCGGATAAATCCGCTCCTACAGTTAACCAGGTGACAGACAGTTGCTCCTACACAGGCAGTGGACAACCCGGCCTTCTGCTGCTTGTATCTAAACCCTACAAAACTGCAAAAGAGCAGGACAATGGCGTACACAGTCATGATGGTATTTGGCACACGTCCTGAAGCCATCAAGATGGCTCCCCTGGCGCAGATACTGCGCCTGTGGCCGAACATCGAGCTGAACATCTGCTCCACCGGCCAGCACCGGGAGATGCTCCAGCAAGTACTCAGGGACTTTGGCCTGAGCGTGGATGAAGACCTGCGGGTGATGGCCCAGAATCAGACCCTCAACAGCCTGTCGCAGCAGTTGCTGACCCAACTGGACAGCACTTACGCGCGCATCCAGCCGGACATCGTCCTGGTTCATGGCAGCACCACCACCAGCTTCATCGCTGCCCTCGCCGCCTTCAACCGGCAGATACCCGTCGCTCACGTCGAAGCCGGTTTACGCTCCGGCAACCTCAAGGCGCCCTGGCCCGAAGAAGCCAACCGACGCATGACTACGGTGATGACTGACTTGCACTTCCCGCCCACCAACCGCGCCCGCGACAACCTGTTGCACGAAGGCGTGGCACCTGAGCAGATCGAAGTTACCGGCAACACCGTCATCGATGCCTTGCTGTGGATGCGCGAACACTTGATCAAGAGCCGCTGGAAGCCGGCCGCCGGCTCGCCGCTGGCACAGTTGCACGACGATCAGCGCCTGGTGCTGATCACCGGCCATCGGCGGGAGAACTTCGGCCAGGGCTTCGAACGCATCTGCCTGGCCCTGGCGGAACTGGCCCTGCGATACCCGGAGGTACAGTTCGTCTACCCGGTACACCTCAATCCGCAGGTGCAAAAAGCGGTGTACGCGGTACTCTCGCACCAATCGAATATCCTCCTGGTCCCTCCGCAGGACTACCAGCATTTCGTCTGGCTGATGGACCGCGCCTACCTGATCCTCACCGACTCGGGCGGCATCCAGGAAGAAGCCCCGGCCTTGGGCAAACCCTTGCTGGTATTGCGTAAAGTGACTGAACGGCACTCGGTGCTCGAAGGCGGCACGGTGAAACTGGTGGGCACCCAGACCGAACGCATCGTCAAGGAGACCAGCCTCCTGCTCGACGACCCCGCCGCCTACCAACAGATGAGCCGAGTGTTCAGCCCCTATGGCGATGGCCATGCCAGCGAGCGTATTGCCGAGCGACTGAGCCGCTGGCTTGAGGAAAACCCCCGCGAGCCTGCCGAGTCATGAGAGAAACGACTATCGACGTTATTCCTGTATAGCGGGCCTGCTAACCTTGAGCGGCAATGGAAGCACTATAAGAACTCATTGAATTCGCAAGGCCACCATGTACAAGACCATCGAACAACAGGTGCGCAGGAACATTGCGCCACCCGAGCTGCGCCGGGAATTCCGCCAGCATGATTTCGAGAACCTGCACTCGTTCTGCCTGCTGATCTTCTGCGTCAGTATCGGCATCTGGTTGCTCTTCGACCTGATCGTCAGCTACCTGGGGCAGCAGGATTTCACCTGGAAATCGATGGCGTTCATCACCGTCCTGACGACCCTCACCATCATCCTCGCCTTCACCCGCAAGGCCGGGCATTTCGACATCCTCAACCTGGTGTTCATTGGCGTCATTACTCTGGCCATGCGCCTGGTAATCGAAGGCCTGCCGCTTGGACTGGAACCGGCCTGGCTGATGCTGGGCGCTTCCAGCGTGCTGTACAGCGTGTCAGTGCTGCCGGTACGGCGCTGGTCATTTTTCGCCGCGCTGCTGATCACCTGGATCAACCTGAACCCGTTCCAGGTGCCCGGCATACACGTTTTCGAGCTGCGCGGCATCATGTTCTTCTGCTATGCGGTGTTTCTCAACGGCCTGATCCTCTACACCTACCTGAAAATGCGCCGCGCCAAGCTGTACAACTTCTACATGTCCAAGGTGCTGCTGGAGCAGGCTTACGTCGATGCGCTCACCGAAATCCCCAACCGCCGTTCCTTCATGACCAAGGCCCAGACCCGTCTGCAGGAAGGCGACGAGCGGAGCCGCTACCTGGCGATGATCGATATCGACAACTTCAAGAAGGTCAACGACCAGTACGGCCACGACATCGGCGATGTGGTGCTCAAACGCACTGCGGCCAACATCAAGGCGTCGATGACCGAGTTCGAGTACGCGCGCCTCGGTGGCGAGGAGTTTGTCATCTGCCTCTGGGGGGTCAGTCAGGAACATGCCGAGCAGCGGGTCAATGCCCTGTGCCGCAGGGTGCGCGAGGACCTGACCGAACACCCGGTGACCATCAGCATCGGCCTGACCCGCATTGACCACGACGATAACCTGAGCAATGCGCTGAGCAAGGCTGACGAAGCCTTGTACCAGGCCAAGCATGAGGGCAAAGATCGCTATGTCCTGTGGCAAGAGGCCAGCTGATACCCTCTTGCTCTGGCTGACGAATGTGGGAGCCGGCCTTGCCGGCGATGGGGTCAGCGCGGTATCAGCTCACCCGCGCGGCAAGCGGATCCTGAACTGCGCCCCGCCCAGCGCCGACTGCGCCACGGTCAACGTTCCGCCCTGCCCCTCGATCGCCCGCCGACTGATCGCCAGTCCCAGGCCAAAGCCGCCCGTGGCACGGTCGCGGCTGCGATCCAGGCGGTAGAACGGCTGGAAGATCAGTTCACGCTGGTCGTGGGGAATGCCGATGCCGTCATCCTCAACCGTCAGCAGACAATGGCCTTCAGCATCCAGACTCAGGCGCAGCAACAGTTGCCGGTCGCAATAACGCATCGCATTGCGCACCAGGTTCTGCAGGGCCCGCGCCGTCAGGCGGGGATCAAGGATAAAGCGCGGCAGGTTGGCATCGGCCTGAACGTGCCATTCAATACCGCGGCTGTCGAGCTCTTCGGCAAAGCTGCCAAGGATGCTGTCGACCAGTTCCAGCAACGACACTTCGACCCGTTCGCGCGCCTGATCGGCATTCTGCAGGCGGCTGTACGACAACAGCTCAAGCACCAGTTCGTCCAGCTCACGCACGTGCCCGACCAACTCCAGCAAACGCTTGCGGCAATGCGGCGGGACTTCGTCGAACAACAGCACCAGACCGAAATCAAGCCGGGTCAGCGGCGTGCGCAGTTCATGGGAAACGGCGTTGAGCAGTTCGCGTTGCTGGGTCAGCAACCGTTCGACGTCCTGGGCCATGGTGTCGAACACCTCGGCCAGCTCGCCGATGTTCGAACGCGCAGGAATCTGCGTACGTTCCGAGAGCCGTCCCTGGCCCAGGCTGCGCGCGGTTTCCTTGAGACGCTCCAGGTCACGCCAGTGCGGCCAGACCCACAGCAACAAGCAACCGAGCAAGGCAGCACCGATCAATACCGTGACCCCCCAGGACAGCAGGTTTATGTCCAGCGGGTCCGGCGGGTTACGCAGTTCCACCGCCCAGGTCGAATCCAGGGGGGCCAGGGCCGAGTTGTAGTAGCCCCAGTCCCCCAGGCGCACAACATTCTCCCCCGCCGCCAAACGGGCCTTGTCGGCATGTGTCAGACCGATCTGGTCCTGGCGCCGCAACTCGATCTCCAGGGGGGCGAAATCTGCCGCCAGTTCACGCGCGACCGCTGGCCAGCGCTCCGCCGGCACCTGGTGAAAACGCTCGACGAGAAGTTTCTGCACACCCTTGGACTGGTCCAGGTTGTAGGCAATGAAGCGCTCATGAAACGCACCGACGATGGCATCGGGGATCAGCAGCAGGGCCCCGGCGTAAGCGGCGATGATCACCAGGTACAGGCGAATCAGGATTTTCAGCATGCCGCGTCAGAACTCCCATTCCACACGGCTGAACAAATACCCCTTGCCCCATACCGTCTTGATCTTGCGCGCTTCGCCGGCGCTGTCATCGAACTTGCGGCGCAACTTGGAAATAGCCACGTCCACCGAGCGGTCGGTGCCGTTGAACTCGATACCGCGCAGCTGTTGCAGGATGCGGTCGCGGCTGAGCACCACCCCGGCATTGCGCGCCAGCACCACCAGCAGGTTGTACTCACCACTGGACAGTTCGACCAATTGCTCGCGCCAGAACACATTGCGCTCCGCCAGATCGATACGCAGGCCGCCGACCACGATCAGGTCGGTTTCCAGGCGCGGTTCATTGATACAGCTGCGGCGCAGCAAGGTCCGTACCCGCGCCAACAGCACCCGTGGCTCGCAAGGTTTGGTGACATAGTCATCGGCGCCCATCTCCAGCCCCAGAACCTGGTCGTGGCTGTCATCACGGGCGGTCAGCATGAGGATCGGCAAGGACTGCGACTCTGCGCGCAACAACCGGCAGACCTGAAGACCATCGAGACCTGGCAACATCAGGTCGAGAATCACCAGGTCCGGTTTGTTGCGTCGCGCCTCGGCCAGCACGTGGTCACCACGGGCAATCACGGTGACGCAGAAATCATTGCGCTGCAGGTAGCTGGCGATCAACTCAGACAAGGCGCAGTCGTCTTCGACCAGGAGGATGTTCGGCATGGGCAGTTTGACAGACAGGGAAAGTCAGGCAAGGATATAGGACCTTACGCTCAGCCAGCGCAACCCTTCACACTTTTTCACACTCGGCCTACACAGCTTAACAGTTGGACGTTGGCCTCCTGCCTTAGCATTGCCGGGTCATTTATGGAAGATCCGCATGTTCAGTTCAAGCCCCGTCCGTCTACGCGCCCTGCTCGCGCTGTTCGCCATTTCCCTGTCGTTGAGTGGCTGCAACGACAGCACCCCGGACGAGGAACAGGCCCCGTCCAGCACCGTCAGTATCGAAACGGTAAAAGTCCAGCCGCTGGCCATCAGCACCGAGCTCAATGGCCGTATCCTCGCCCCGCGTGTCGCCGAGGTCCGCGCCCGCGTCGCCGGCGTGGTGCTCAAGCGTGTGTACCGTGAAGGCAGCGACGTCAAACAAGGCGATGTGCTGTTCCGCATCGACCCTGCGCCTTTCCAGGCCGACTATGACAGTGCCCGCGCGAGCCTGGCCAAAGCCGAGGCGACGCGCTACCAGGCGCGCCTGCAGGATGAACGCTACCGCGAACTGATCACCATCAATGCGGTCAGCCGCCAGGATCACGACAACGCCCGTGCCGCGCTCATGCAAGCCGACGCTGCCGTTGCCGAAGCCAAGGCGGCGCTGGAACGCGCGAAGCTGAACCTCGGCTACGCCACTGTCACCGCCCCGATTTCCGGGCGTATCGGCCGTGCGCTGGTGACTGAGGGGGCACTGGTGGGGCAGAACGAAACCACGCCACTGGCGACCATCCAGCAACTGGACCCGATCCACGCCGATGTCACCCAGTCGACCCGTGAGCTCAATGCCCTGCGCCGGGCCTTGCGCGCCGGCGAGTTGCAACAGGTCGGCCAGGACCAGGCCAGCGCCACCTTGATCCAGGACGACGGCACGCCGTATCCATTGCCAGGCAAGCTGCTGTTTTCCGACATCAGTGTCGATCCGAGCACCGGGCAGATCACCCTGCGCAGCGAGTTCCCCAACCCTGATCTGGACCTGTTGCCGGGCAGTTTCATTCGCGTGCGCCTGGAGCAAGCCATCCAGCCGCAGGGCATCAGCGTGCCGCAACGCGCCATCCTGCGTGACAGCGCCGGCAAACCGCGGGTGTTGCTGGTCGATGCCGAGCAGCGTATCAGCGCGCGCCCGGTTGTCCTGGGCAGTGCGCAAAACGACCGCTGGATCGTCAGCGAAGGCTTGGCCCCCGGTGACCGGGTGGTGGTCGAGGGCTTGCAGCACGTCAATCCGGGCGACCAGGTACAGGTCGACAACGCGGGCAAGGAAGCCCCTTCCATCGTTCAGACCACCGGCCAGTGAGGGCCTGATTCATGCCGCAGTTTTTCATTGACCGCCCGGTATTCGCCTGGGTGGTCGCGCTGTTCATCCTGCTCGCCGGTGCCCTGGCGATTCCGCAGTTGCCGGTGGCGCAATACCCCGATGTCGCACCTCCACAAGTAGAGATCTATGCCGTCTATCCGGGTGCTTCGGCACAGACCATCGACGAAAGCGTGGTCAGCCTGATCGAAGAGGAGCTCAACGGCGCCGACAACCTGCTCTATTTCAGTTCCCAGAGCAGCCTGGGCAGCGCCACCATTACCGCAACCTTCGAACCGGGCACCAACCCTGACCTGGCCCAGGTCGACGTGCAGAACCGCCTGAAAGTGGTTGAGTCACGTCTGCCGCGTCCGGTAACCCAGCAAGGCCTGCAGGTGGAGAAGGTATCCACCGGCTTCCTGCTGCTGGTCACGCTCACCGCCGAAGACGGCAACCTCGATGAAGTGACGCTGAGCGACTTCCTGGCGCGCAACGTGATGAACGAGATCCGCCGCCTCAAGGGCGTCGGCAAGGCCCAGTTGTATGGTTCCGAGCGGGCCATGCGGATCTGGCTCGACCCGCAGAAGCTGATCGGCTTCAACCTCACCCCCGATGATGTCAACGAGGCCATTGCCGCGCAGAACGCCCAGGTCGCCCCCGGCAGCATCGGCGACCTGCCCGGTACCGGCACCCAGGAAATCACTGCCAACGTGGTGATCAAGGGGCAGCTGAGCACGGTGCAGGAGTTTTCCGACATTGTCCTGCGTGCCAACCCGGACGGCTCCCGGGTGACCATCGGCGACGTCGCCCGGGTCGAGATCGGCAGTCAGGAGTACCAGTACGGCACCCGTCTGAACGGCAAGCCGACCAGTGCCTTCAGCGTGCAGTTGGCGCCGGGCGCCAACGCCATGGAAACCGCGACCCTGGTCAGCGCCAAGCTCGATGAACTGTCGCGCTTCCTGCCGGCAGGCGCCAAATTCGACATCCCTTACGACACCTCGCCGTTCGTCAAGGTCTCGATCCAGCAGGTGATCACCACCCTGCTTGAAGCCATGGCCCTGGTGTTTGCGGTGATGTTCCTGTTCCTGCAGAACATCCGCTACACCCTGATCCCGACCCTGGTCGTGCCGGTTGCGCTGATGGGCACCTTCGCGGTGATGCTGGCGTTCGGTTTCTCGGTCAACGTGCTGACCCTGTTCGGCATGGTGCTGGCCATCGGTATCCTGGTCGACGACGCCATCGTGGTGGTTGAGAACGTCGAGCGGATCATGAGTGAAGAAGGCCTGTCGCCGCGGGACGCGACCAAAAAAGCCATGACCCAGATCAGCGGCGCCATCGTCGGTATTACCCTGGTGCTGGTGGCGGTGTTCCTGCCCATGGCCTTCATGAAGGGTTCGGTGGGGGTCATCTACCAGCAGTTCTCGGTATCCATGGCGGTGTCGATCCTGTTCTCGGCGTTCCTCGCCCTGAGCCTGACCCCGGCCCTGTGCGCTACCCTGCTCAAGCCGATCGCCAAGGGTGAACATCATGAGAAACGGGGTTTCTTCGGCTGGTTCAACCGCCGCTTTGAAAGCCTGACCAACGGTTACCAGCGCTGGGTCATCCAGGCCCTCAAGCGCAGCGGCCGCTACCTGGCGGTCTACCTGCTGCTGGTTGCAGGGCTGGTGTACGGATTCAGCCAACTGCCCTCCTCGTTTCTGCCCACCGAAGACCAGGGCTACACCATCACCGACATCCAGCTGCCGCCAGGCGCCAGCCGGGCGCGTACCGAGGCGGTGGCGGCGCAGATCGAAGCCCACAACGCCAGTGAACCGGGAGTTGGCAACAGCACCCTGATTCTCGGTTTCAGCTTCTCCGGTAATGGCCAGAACGCTGCACTGGCGTTCACCACGCTCAAGGACTGGTCCGAGCGCGGTGCCGACGACAGCGCACAGTCGATTGCCGACCGCGCCAATGCGGCCTTCAGCCAGCTCAAGGATGCCATTGCCTATTCCGTACTGCCGCCGCCAGTGGACGGCCTGGGTACCTCCAGCGGTTTCGAGTTCCGCCTGCAGGATCGCGGCGGCCTGGGGCATGCGGCGTTGATGGCTGCCCGTGACCAGTTGCTGGCCAATGCCGAGAAGAGCCCGGTGCTGGTCAACGTTCGCGAAAGCGCCCTGGCGGAAAGCCCGCAAGTGCAGCTTGAAGTTGACCGCAAGCAGGCCAACGCCCTGGGCGTGTCCTTTGCCGATATCGGCAATGTGCTCAACACCGCGGTGGGCTCCAACTACGTCAACGACTTCCCCAACCAGGGCCGTATGCAGCGCGTGGTGGTGCAGGCCGAAGGCGACCAGCGTGCCCAGGTGGAAGACCTGCTGAAGATTCATGTGCGCAACAACAGCGGCAAGATGGTCCCGTTGTCAGCCTTTGTTCAAGCCAAATGGGTCACCGGCCCTGTGCAACTGACCCGCTACAACGGTTACCCGGCGATTGCCGTGTCGGGTGAGCCGGCGCCGGGCTACAGCTCGGGGCAGGCGATGGAAGAGGTCCAGCGCCTGGTCAACCAGTTGCCACTGGGGATGGGCCTGGAATGGACCGGCCTGTCGTTGCAGGAGCGTCTGTCTGGCGCGCAGGCACCGATGCTGATGGCGCTGTCGCTGCTGGTGGTGTTCCTGTGCCTGGCGGCGCTGTACGAAAGCTGGTCAATTCCGACCTCGGTGTTGCTGGTAGTACCCCTGGGTGTGCTCGGTGCGGTGATTGCCGTGAGCCTGCGCGGCATGCCCAACGACGTGTTCTTCAAGGTGGGCCTGATCACCCTGATCGGCCTCTCGGCGAAGAACGCCATCCTGATCATCGAGTTCGCCAAAAGCCTGGTCGATGAAGGCCATGACCTGGTCGACGCTACCGTGCAGGCCGCGCGCCTGCGCTTGCGCCCGATTGTCATGACCTCGCTGGCATTCATCCTCGGCGTGGTACCCCTGGCCATCGCCAGTGGCGCCAGCTCGGCAAGCCAGCAGGCCATCGGTACCGGGGTCATCGGCGGCATGCTCAGTGCCACGCTGGCGGTGGTGTTCGTGCCGGTGTTCTTCGTCGTCGTCATGCGCCTGACCGGCAAACGCCGGACGCAGGCGCAACAACCGCCTGCGGTGCTCGAAGAGCGCTGATCTGGACAGCGGGCGGCGTGCATGGGAAGGTAACCGGCTGATACCGCCAGGAACCTTAGCCATGCCCGCCGCCACTCCCCCCTGCTCCATTCTTCTCCTGGCCGGCGGTCGCGGCCAGCGCATGGGCGGCCAGGACAAGGGCCTGCTGGCCTGGCAGGGCAAACCGCTGATTGCCCACATCCACGCCGTGGTTCGGCCATTGACCGATGACCTGATCATCTCCTGCAACCGCAACCAGGACCAGTACCGGCCCTTTGCCGATCAACTGGTCGGCGATGCGCAGGCGGATTTTCCCGGGCCCTTGGCGGGCGTACTGGCCGGCCTTGCCGTGGCACGTCACTCGTGGATGCTGGTGCTGGCCTGTGATGCGCCGTTGATCGACAGCGCGTTGATTGTTGATTTGCTCAGCCAGGCCAACGGCCAGGGGCAACCGGCGATGATTCGCCAGGGTGGCTACTGGCAGCCGATGTTCAGCCTGATTCCATGTGCCTTGCGCGCTGACCTTGAACAGGCCTGGGAACAGGGTGACCGGGGCATTCAGCGGGCGTTGCTCAAGCACCCGGTGCGGGCGCTGGAGTATGCCGAGGATGATCGTCGCTTGAGCAACTTCAATACGCCGGAGTTTCTTCAGCGCTGATCTGGGCCTCATCGCCGGCAAGGCCGGCTCCCACAAGGTCTGTACCCTGCCCCATCCAAGGTCTTGGGGGCAGTCCAGTACGGTGGGAGCCGGCCTTGCCGGCGATTGGCCACTCCTCAACGCAAGCGCGTACGAATCCGCTGGCAGACACTCAGTACCTGGGCCACCTCACCCTCGGCAAGGTCGATCTTGCACGCCATGCTGTTGAACACCTGGGCCGCTTCAGCCTTGAGTTCGCGGCCCTTGTCGGTCAGCAACACGTTGCGCCGCCGGCGATCGGCCGGATCAAGGTAGACGGTGATGAAGCCATTGTCGGCAAGGCGCCTGACAATAGGCGTCAAGGTACCCAGATCGAACAGGGTCAGTTCACTCAGGGCGCTGATCGAGACATCGTCCTGACCCCACAACCCGGCCATCACCAGCAGTTGCGGATAGGTGATGCCACGCTGTTTCAGCGGTTCCGCATAGTCGCGCACCATGGCGTTGGCGGTCGAGTACAGCGAGAAGCACAGCATCTTGTCGAAGTCGAAGGTCGGGTCAAGCATGCCCATCTCCCTTGACCCGACTGAGCGGCAGCAAGGTGGTTTCGATTTTATTGTGCAAGGACAGGTAACTCATGCTGGATTCGCGAGAATCGTGGTTATGGCCGCCGATCAGTTCTGATGGGTCACAGCGTCGGCAATCTTGCGACGCAAAGCCGAAATCGTGTCGCGGTAGTCGTGCTGGGCGAATATTGCCGTACCGGCGACGAACATGTCCGCGCCTGCTGCTGCGACCTGACCGATGGTGTCCAGATTGACCCCACCGTCCACCTCCAGGCGGATGTTGCGACCACTGTCGTCAATCAGCTTGCGCGCTGCGGCAATCTTGGGCAACACCTGCGGGATGAAACGCTGGCCGCCAAAGCCCGGGTTGACCGACATCAGCAGGATCAGGTCGAGCCGGTCGAGCAGGTAGTACGCGGCGTCCAGAGTACTGGCCGGGTTGAACACCAGGCCGGCCTTGCAGCCCAGGTCCTTGATCAGTTGCACGGAACGGTCCAGGTGCAGGGTCGCCTCGGGATGGATCGAAATGTAATCGGCCCCCGCCTCGGCAAACGCCTGGATCATGCTGTCCACCGGCGACACCATCAGGTGCACATCGATCGGTGCAGTAATCCCGTAACTGCGCAACGCCTTGCAGAACTGCGGGCCCATGGTCAGGTTGGGTACATAGTGATTATCCATGACATCGATATGGATGACATCGGCACCGGCGGCCAGTACCTGTAGGACTTCTTCACCCAGGCGAGCGAAATCAGCCGCCAGTATCGACGGTGCAATCCAGAACTCTTTCACGTGCGTACTCCATTACTCATTGACTAAGCGTTGCAATGGCCCCGACTCACCCTGGCCCAGCGCAACGTTGAGCTGTTCGATCAACGCCGGCGTTGGTTCATCCAGATGAAAGTGATGACCACCCTCGTGCCATTGCACCCGGGTTTGCGCGGGCAAGGCATTTTTCCGTTTGTCGAACGCACTGCCGGCGAACAGTCCCTGGCGCCCGAGCATCAGGTGCAGCGGGCAGCTGATCTGCTGCAGAAACTCGCACGCCTGGCGTTCGGTCAGTTGCAGCAGTTCGGGTAGCACCAGGCGCGGGTCATGGCGCCAGCGATAGCCATGCCCGACGTTAAGCAGATCGCGCTGCGCCAACAGCCGTGCGCCCTCCGCACTGAGACTGCCACCGACACTGTTGCGCCGCTCGTTGATGGCCGCCTCCAGGCTGCTGAACTGTGCCTCCTCAGGCCCACTGAAACCGTGCAGGCGCGTTTTCAGTGCCAGTCGCAGCAGGCGCTGGGCTTTGCGCATATGCTCGACGGTGTTGCCGTCGTCCAGCGTAAACGGCGCGCCCATGCCATCGAGAAACACCAGGCTGTCGATGGCACGGTTCATGGCCGCCAGAATCGACGCGACACCGCTGCCCATGGAATGGCCGAGCACGGAAAAGCGTTTCCAGCCCAGACACTCGACCAGGGCATTCATATCATCGGCGTGTTCCCACAGGTAGTAGCCGCTGTCGGCCCGGCGGTGTTGGGAGCGTCCATGCCCGGCCAGGTCCGGCGCCACCACAAAGCAGCCGCGCAGCAAGGGGGCGATACGTTCAAAGGAGGCGGCATTGTCCAGCCAGCCGTGCAGGGCGAGCACCGGATGACCGCGTTCATCACCCCAGGTACGCAAGGCGAAGTGGTTGCCGTTGACATCCAGCGACTGGTCGCGCCCCGAATGGCCCAGGCTCATGGACACACCTCCGTGTGCTGCCGACTTTCCCTGACCGTCATCCGGCCACCGCCAACGGGGCATTGCGCGCCGAATGCTGCAGCTGCAGCAGGTCGATCTTGCCATTGGCAGTACGTGGCAGGCTGCTTTCGATACTGATGGACAACGGCACCTTGTGCGCCTCCAGGCCAAGTCGGCAACGCTCGAGCAATTGCCCGGCACTCAGGCTCACACCTTGTCCCAGGGTAATGAACGCACACAGCCCCTCACCCACCGCCGCATGTTCGACCCCGACCACGGCGGCGGCCTCCACGCCGTCAATGGCGTAGAGAAAGCCTTCCACTTCACTGGGGCTGACCTTCATGCCCCGTGACTTGATCATATGGTCCATGCGCCCGTGGAAATACAGATAGCCGTCTTCGTCGAGACTGCAGTTGTCGCCGGTATACAGCACGCTTTCACCCGGATAGCGCCCAGGCTTGAGCTTCAGCGCGGTGGCCGCGGGGTTGCGCCAATAGCCAGCCATGACCGTGGCACCGCGAATCACCAACTGGCCGATCTGATGCGGCTGGTCGATGCGTCGGCCCTCATCGTCCACCAGCCACAACTCGGTGTTGGGGATGGCGATGCCAACACTGCCCGGCTTGCTGTCGATGTCTTCAGGTGGCAGATAGGTGCAACGCTTGCACTCGGTCAGGCCGTACATCGAGAAGATCTGCGCCTGGGGAAACAGCGCCTTCATCTGGGCAATATGCCCGGCCTTGAGTGCGGCACCGGTGTTGGTGACCATGCGCACATCGGCAAAGACTGCCTCACGCTTGTGCGCATATTCATGCAACAGCATCAGCATGGTCGGCACGAACGGGATCACCGTGACCTGATACTGGCGGATCTTGCGGATCAGGAAGATCGGCCAGGTGAACTCCTTCTCCAGCACCAGTGTGGCCCCGGAGCTGATGGCCATGATCATCTGGTACAGGCCGTAGTCGAATGACAACGGCAACGAGCAGAGCACGTTGTCGCTCTCGTTGTAGCCCAGGTAGGTGTGCAACGACGTCAGGGCTGCGAGCATGTTGCGGTGGGTCAGCATCACCCCCTTGGGCGCACCGGTAGAGCCTGAGGTGTAGATGATCGCGGCGAGGTCCAGGTCGAGGTTGGCACACGGCAGCGGTACACCGGCGCCCTGCCCGAGCAGGCTTTCAAAGGTCTGGGCCGCGGTTGAACCCGCCTCGCCATCGAGCAGTACGATCAGTTTCAGGTGTTCGAGCGCGGCGGTGCTGTCTGGCAGGCTGGCGATTTTTTCGGTAGTGGTGATCAGCACCGACGCCTCGGCATCGCGAACAATGTAGTCGAGGCCGTCCGCCGGGGTTTCCAGGCCGACATTGACCACCACCCCGCCCGCTTTGAGGATGCCCCAGAAAGCACAGACCGTTTCAACCCGGTTGCCCAGGCACACCACGACCCGGTCCTGGCGCTGCAGGCCATTGACCTGCAAGCCTGCCGCCAGGCGCGCGCTGGCTTCGTCCAGTTGCGCATAGGTATAGGTTTCATCGGCGTAGATGATCGCGGCTTTGTCCGGATGCAAGCCGTTGCGGGTTTCCAGTACGTCCTGCAGAAGGACTTCAGGCGCTTTCATGCTGTACCTCGACAACCCCCATGGGTCGTGGTGCTGCACGGGTCTGTCGATGGGCATCGATATAACCGGCCAGGGTCGCGACGGTGTTGAAGTGCCCCGGAACAAGGGTGTCCGGATTGACGAAGAAACCTTCGATTTCGTCCTCCAGGCTGATCAGCAGCTCCATGGAGGTCAGCGAGTCCAGCCCCAGGTTGTCACGCAAGTGGGTGTCGCTGTTGATGACGGTATGTTCCGGCAGCTTCAACACCACCCGTAGAATGTCGCTGAGCTGACTCAGCGTTGCCAACTGCAGATCGGCTGCAGGTTCCGCGACAGGGGCCGGGCGTAGCATGGCCTCAAGCGCCACATCGGTGTGGCTGTCGCGAATATCCAGGGCAGTCTGCCGCGCCCGGACGAGAAACAGCTGGTTGTTGCTGACCACCACTTCAGCCGGGTGGCCGTGGCTGTGAAACAGGGTCGGTGAAGCCGAAGGGCCATAAGCGCCCGATGCCGTCACGGCGAGAATGTCGCCTTCATGCAGGGCCTCCAGACGTACATCCCGGCCCAACAGGTCGTCGGGACTACAGAGCGGCCCGGAGACATGGTACTCAAACAGCGGTCCGCCACTGTTGCCCGTTGCCTTGACGATACGGAAGTTGCGCTTGAGCACCTGACCGCTGCCCGCCGCCGCGCCATGGCAGTTGGTACCACCATCGGTGACGGCAAAGGTCTTGCCGTGGTTTTCCTTGATGTTGTCGACGGTGACCAGCAGCGACCCGCACTTGCCGGCAATGAAGCGCCCCGATTCGAGGATGATGCGCGTACGCGGAAATTCGTGATGGAAGGCATTGAACAACGGCGCCAGCAGTTGCTTGAGCTGAGCGGTATCAAGTTCTGTTTCGTTTTCGTAGTACTTGATACCCAGGCCGCCACCGACATCGACCATGCGCATGTCCAGTTGATGGTGTCGGGACAGGCTGCGGAACAGCTCGAGGATGTACGCCGCGTTGTCGTACACCGACTGCGCGTCGAGGATCTTGGTGCCGTTGTACACGTGAATACCCTTGACCCTGATATTGGGCAGCGCCACGTACTCGGCAAAGTTGGCCACCGCGGTGTCTTCCTCGATACCGAAGTGGGTGGGCCGCCCGCCCATCTTCCACGGTGAGCCTGCGGCGGAAAAGTTCGGATTGATACGAATCGCTACCGGCGCGTCACAACCCAGCTCCCCAGCCAGGGCCGAGAGCTTGCGTAACTCGCTTTCAGACTCGACAACGATGGCGAACACCCCCACTTCCAGCGCGCGGCGATGCTCTTCAGGCTTTTTGTAAGGGCCTAGCAGAATAATGTCCTGCGGCGCCACCCCGGCCTTGAGGGCAATTTCCAGCTCCGCCAGCGAGCACACTTCGGTATTGCCACCGTATGAACGGATCAATTTCACCAGGGACAGGTTCGGGTTGACCTTCAACGCATAGAAGATATCCACGCAGTCCGGCAATGCCTCTCGCAACTCGTTGAAACTGCTGCGCAGCACGGCTTCATCGTAGAGGTAGGTCGGTGTTCCGAACGTCGCTTTTGCCTGGAGAACCAGGTCCTTGGAAAGCTTCATCTGTTGCTCCCGTCGTTCTTATAGTGTCCCGCTCTGGCGGCGCTGCTGTTCTCGGCGTGTAAGCACCGGCGCACACGCTCGATGGCGGATTGGCTTCATATCTGATTGCGCATCACTGACACGATCCAAGCGATCACAGCCAAAACTTTGCGCGCAAAGTTTGTGGAAATTCTGCGGTCGCCCCAAAGGTGATGTCAAGGTAATTCCACCGCCACGGGACTGCGACACAAAGCCACTGGTTTCTAGGAAATTTCACACAGAACAGAGATAAATCGTCGCACCTTGCCCATATCAGAGGGAATTACCCCCAGTAAATACGGGGCTTTTATCTGATCCGGTGTTATGCCCAGTTTCTGAGTCTGTTTTGAATAACGGCAGGTTCCTACAGTCTGCGCCGGTGTTCTGCCCACTTTTGGCAGGACGAGCCTTACAGGAACTGTGGAAACTAGCCATGAGCACACATCAACAGGCCCAGGCCTATAACTACAAGGTGGTCCGGCAATTCGTCATCATGACGGTGGTTTGGGGCATCGTCGGTATGGCGATGGGCGTATGGATCGCCTCACAACTGGTCTGGCCGGAACTCAACCTCGAATTACCCTGGACCAGCTTCGGCCGCCTGCGCCCTCTGCACACCAGCCTGGTGATCTTCGGCTTTGCCGGCAGTGCCCAATTTGCCGCCAGTTACTACGCGGTCCAGCGCACCTGCCAGGTACGCCTGTACAGCGACAAGCTGGCGGCCTTCACCTTCTGGGGCTGGCAGGCGACCATCGTGATCATGCTGATCAGCCTGCCCCTGGGCCTGACCACCACCAAGGAATACGCCGAGATCGAATTCACCGGCGCGGTGTGGATGGCCATCGTCTGGGTGGCGTATGGCATCGTATTCTTCGCTACCCTGATGCGCCGCAAAGCCAAGCACATCTATGTCGGCAACTGGTTCTTCGGTGCGTTCATCGTGGTGATTGCCATGCTGCACGTGGTCAACCATTTGTCGATTCCAGTCAGCTGGTTCAAGTCCTACCCGGTCTATTCCGGCGCCACTGACGCCATGGTCCAGTGGTGGTACGGCCATAACGCCGTGGGCTTCTTCCTGACCACCGGCTTCCTCGGCATGATGTATTACTTCGTGCCCAAGCAGGTCGGCCGTCCGGTGTACTCCTATCGCCTGTCGATCGTGCACTTCTGGGCGCTGATCACCCTGTACATCTGGGCCGGTCCCCACCACCTGCACTACACCGCTCTG
>JAVXRI010000003.1:0-131359 GCA_036643775.1 Pseudomonas sp.
CCCTGGAACCGGGCAAATACTGCAAAAAGCCTGGGGTGTGCGTTCCCCGGGCTCAGTCATGACTCAACTATGGAGGCACTGTGAAGGCATTGCAAGGCGTTGACGGACATGTGGAGTGGGTTGCGACGACAAGTCCAACGTGCGATATCGGTCAAGTACGAATTCGCGTGGCCGCTGCGGGCCTCAATCGTGCCGACCTGCTGCAGCGTGCCGGGCTCTATCCGCCACCGCCCGGGGCGAGCGAGTTTCTTGGCCTGGAGTGCTCCGGGGTGATCAGCGAAGTGGGTGCTGGCGCTTCCTGGCAGGTCGGTGACCGGGTCTGCGCGCTGCTGGCCGGTGGTGGTATGGCCGAGGAAGTGGTGGTCGATGCCCGTCATGTCCTGCCGGTCCCGGAAGGCCTGAGCCTGCAGGAGGCTGCGGCGATTCCCGAAGTGTATGCGACGGCCTGGCTTAACGTGTTCCAGCTGGCGGCGGTGAAACCGGGCGAGAAGGTCTTGCTGCATGCCGGCGCCAGTGGCGTGGGCTCGGCGGCGATCCAGCTGTGCAAGGCCTTTGGCAGCCCGTGCTGGGTCAGTGTCGGCTCGGCCGAGCGCCTGGCCTACTGCGAAAGCCTTGGTGCTACCGGGGGCGTGGTGCGCGGCGAAGACCTCAATGGCCTGAACGATTTCGGTCCGTTCGATGTGATCCTCGACCCGGTCGGCGCCAATTATGCCGAGCTCAATCTCAAGCTGCTGGCCCGTGATGGCCGTTGGGTGATCATCGGCCTGATGGGCGGGCGCAAGGCGGAGCTGGACCTGGCTCAGCTGCTGCTCAAACGCGTGCAGGTACTCGGCTCGACCCTGCGTACGCGCGATGATCAGTTCAAGGCTGATCTGCTCAGCGACCTGGGCCAGCAGGTGTGGCCGCTGTTCAGTGAAGGGCGGCTCAAGCCGCAGCTGGCCAAGGCTTTCCCGATCAAGGATGCCGAGGTAGCCTTTGCCGAGCTCGCCAGTAACCAGGTGTCTGGCAAATTGGTGCTGGTGATCGACGAGAGCTTGGTTTAAGTCCTATCTGTAGGAGCGGATTTATCCGCGATGGACTGCGTAGCAGTCCCATCCAGGGCCCGCGTTGCGGTCCATCGCGGATAAATCCGCTCCTACAGGCCTATCAGCTCCAGCTATGAATCGGCCAGCCAGCCTTCTCGGCCTGCTCGCGCAACACCGGATCCGGATTGACCACGTGCGGGTAATCCACCTTCAGCAACAGCGGCAGGTCGTTACGCGAGTCGGAATAGAAACTCGCGCCTTCGAGGTTCTCTTCCTCCTGATCCAGCCACTCCAGCAAGCGGGTGATCTTGCCTTCACGGTAGGTCAGGGTGCCGACGGTCTTGCCGGTGTACACCCCGTTAACCACCTCCAGCTCGATACCGAGAATCTCATCAATGCCCAGACGTTCGGCAATCGGCCCGACCAGATGGGTACCGGAAGCAGAGATCACCAGAATCCGGTCACCGGCCTTGCGGTGAGCCGCAATGGTGCGGGTCGCATCGCTGAAGATGATCGGCTCGATGAAGTCTTCCACCCACGGTCCCACCAGATGATCGACCTCTTCCGGCGTGCGTCCAATCAACGGCTCGAGGCTGAAGGCCATGTAGTCCTCCATGGCCAGGTGCCCCCTGCCGTAGGCGTCCATCAGCTCCTTGTCGCGACGCAGGAAGGATTCGCCATCGACCCAGCCAAGGCGGACCATCTGCTCGCTCCACAACGAGGCGCAGTCGCCGTGGATCAGGGTTTCATCCAGATCGAAAATCGCTAGTGCCATGTTTAGAAAAACTCCTGTGCAACCCTCAGGCGACTTCGCAGAGGGCGGTGGGATCGATCGACAAGGATACCCGCTGGCCGTCCGGGTGCAGATCGGCGGACGAGCGGTTGAGTACATCGACCAACAATTCTACCCCGCGGGCTTCGACGCGGTAACGGATCACGTTGCCCAGCAGGCTGTGGCTGCGCACCTGGCCTTCCAGTTCACCGTTGAGGCTCAGGACGATGGCTTCCGGGCGGATTGCCAGGCGGCCGTTCACCGGACGCTGCAGCAGGCGGCTGGCACTCTGGGCGTCGAGCAGGTTGTAGTTACCGATAAAACCTGCGGCGAACGCGTCCACAGGCGTGGTGTAGAGGGTTTCGGCATCGCCGCTCTGGACGATACGGCCCTGGTTCATCAGGAAGATGCGATCCGACATGGTTAGCGCCTCTTCCTGATCATGGGTAACGAAGATGGTGGTCAGGCCCAGTTCCCGCTGGATCTGCCGGATCTGTTCACGCAGGTGCTTGCGAATCCGTGCGTCCAGTGCCGACAGTGGCTCATCGAGCAGCAGCAGGCGCGGACGGGTGATCAGCGAGCGCGCCAGGGCCACACGCTGGCACTGGCCGCCAGACAACTGGTGGGGATAGCGGCTGGCAAAATCCTGCAGCTCCACCAGTTGCAGTACTTCGCGTACCCGCGTGCGGCTGTCATCGGCATTGACCTTTTGCATGCGCAGACCAAAGGCGACGTTCTGCTCCACGGTCATGTTGGGAAACAGCGCGTAACTCTGGAACACCATACCGATCCCGCGCTTTTGCGGGCTCAGCGGTACCAGGTCGTTGCCGTCGAGAAGGATCTTGCCGCTGTCGACTGCGGTCAGACCGGCAATGCAGCGCAGCAGGGTGGACTTGCCGCAGCCGGAAGGGCCGAGCAGGGTGACGAACTCGCCGCGCTGGATCTGGCAGTTGATGTCGTTGAACACCGGGCTGCCGCCATAGCTTTTCTGCAGATTCTGTACGCTGACAAAACTCATATCAGGACTTGTCCTTGTTCAGGCGGTTGGCTGCCCAGGTCAGCACCAGCACGAAGAGGAAATAGGAAATCACCAGGGCACTGTTGAAGTGGCCACTGCTGTTACGCATGTTGTTCAGGTACACCTGCAAGGTCTCGTAGCGGGTGCCGACCAGCAGGTTGGCGAAGACGAACTCGCCGAACAGGAACGAGAACGACAACAGCAAGGCCACCAGCAGGCCCTTGCGCAGGTTCGGCAACACCACCAGGAAGGCGGCCTGGAAGGTGCTGGCACCGAGGAGCTGGGCCGCGTCCATCAGGTCGCGCAGGTTGATCGCTTGCAGGTTGTTGGTGATCGCCCGGTACATGAACGGCAAGGCCACGGTGAAATAGCAGCCGATCAGGATCCACGGTGTACCGACCATGGCCATCGGCCCTGAGCCGTACAGCTGCAGCAGGCCCACCGAAGACACCACGGGCGGTACGGCAAATGGCAGCAGGATGAGAATGTTCATCAGCGCATCGAGGCGTGGGAAGTGGTAGTGCACCACGAACAGCAACGGCAGGATCAACAGCACCGACAGCAGTAGCGCCCCGACGCAGACCAACAGCGACTGACCGAAGGCGGCCAGGAAGCGTGGATCGCTCCACAGCGCCAGGTACCACTTGAAGGTCAGGCCGCTGGGCAACAGGCTCGCCGACCAGCTGGTGGCCAATGAATAGAGGAGGGTGCCCGCCAGCGGCAGCAACAGGATGATGAACAGCAAGTACACCATCAGGTGATGGTAGAGGCGGGTCGTGCCCGTTTCAGCGCGCGACATGGTAGCTCCTCTTCAACAGCCATTGATGGACCACGGTCACCAGGGTCATCAGCCCGACCAGGATCATTGCCAGGGCGCTGGCGAGGTTCGGGTCCAGGGAAATGTCCCCGGCCACCAGTGCGGCGATACGGATCGGCAGGACGTTGAAGTTGCCGGTGGTCAGCGCATAGACCGTGGCGTAGGCACCCAGGGCGTTGGCCAGCAAGATCACGAAGGTGCCCAGCAGCGCCGGGGTCAGGACCGGCAGACCGATGTGCCGCCAGTATTGCCAGGCGTTGGCGCCGAGCAGCGCTGCCGATTCGCGCCAGTCTTCACGCAGGGCATCGAACGCCGGGTAGAGCAGCAGCACGCCCAAGGGAATCTGGAAGTAAGTGTAAAGAATGATCAGGCCGGTTTTCGAATACAGGTTGAAGTCTTCGATGATTCCGGCCTGCTTCAGCAGCATGGTCAGCGCACCGTTGAAACCGAGCAGGATGATGAAGGCGAAGGCCAGCGGCACGCCGGAAAAATTGCTGGTCATGTTGGCAAACGCGTTGACGAAATCGCGCAGGCGCGAGTCGACCTTGCGTAGCGAATAGCTGCCGAGAACGGCGATGATGATGCCGAACAGGCTCGACCAGAAACTGATTTCCAGGCTGTGCTGAATCGCCTGGCGGTAGAACCGCGAGTCGAACACTTTGCTGAAATTGGCCAGGCCCCAACCACTTTCAGCCTGCAGGCTGTGGATCGCCACCCAGGCCAGCGGGGCGATCTGGAAAATGATGAAGAACAGCGCAAACGGCAGCAGGCACAACGTTGCCAGCCACTTGCTGCGTTTGATCGAATTCACTTGAGCAACTCCCGGCACACCGTCTTGTCGTGGGGCACGCCGAGCAGCTCGCAGATGGTCCCGCACAATTCGGTTTGCAGCGGTTTGGCCGCAGGGTCGAGGCTGAAGGCATCACCGAACACGAACAGCGGTACTTCGCGTTCCTCGGCCAACAGGCCGTTGTGCGAGCGGTCGTTGTTCATGCCATGGTCGGCGGTGACCAGCACCTGATAGCCCTCTTGCAACCAGGTGTGCAGGTAGTCGGCCAGGAGAATGTCGGCGCTGCGCGCACTGTTGCGGTACTGGCTACTGTCCAGGCCATGACGATGGCCGGCGTCGTCGATGTTCATCGGGTGCACCAGGAGAAAGTTCGGTGCGTGGCGACGGCGCAGGTACTCGGCATCGGCGAACAGGTGCGAATCCGGGTAATGGTCGGCGTAGTAGAACAGCCCGTGCTGGATCGGCAGTTTGGGCACATGGGTGTGACGGTCGCGCAGCGGGTCGAAGGGCGAGCGGTTGTACAGCTCGCTGACCCAGTGATAGGCCGCCGCCGCCGTGCCCAGACCAGCCTCACGAGCGTAGTGGAAGATGCTGCGCTGGTTGGACAGGCGGGTGACGTTGTTGTGCACGATGCCGCTGTCGATGGGCGGTACGCCGGTGAGGATGCACTCGTACAGCGGGCGCGACAGCGCTGGCAGTTCACATTCCAGGCGATACAAGGCGGCGCGGTCGGCTTCGACATAGGCGTGCAGGTGGCCCATGGCGTGGTGGGCGACCTGATGGTTGAGACCATCGAGCAGGACCAGGATGACGTTGTTTTTCATGATTGCTCCGGAATAGGTAGTGTCCTCATCGCGTGTAGGAGCGGATTCATCCGCGATGGACTGCATAGCAGTCCCATTTTTGGGGCCGCTACGCGCCCCATCGCGGATGAATCCGCTCCTACACGCGGTCAGGGTTCACTCCATCTCGATGATCACTTGCTCCTGCCACTTCTGCGGCAGTGCCTTGGAAGTCGCTTCCCAGGCCGCGGCATCCTTGATCGGTTGCACGGCCTTGTACTGCTCATTGGGCAGCAGTTTGGCCTGTACCTCGGCCGGCAGTGTCAGGTGCTCGGCGCGGATCGGCCGGGCGTGACCTTCTGCCAGGTTGATCTGCCCGGCATCGCTGAAGATGTATTCACGGGTCAGCTTGGCGGCGTTGGGGTTCTTGGCGTACTTGTTGATGATCGTGGTGTAGCCGGAAATCACCGAGCCGTCAGACGGGATCAGCACTTCGAAACGGGTCGGGTCGATCTGCTGACGGTAGCTCAGGCCGTTGAAGTCCCAGACTACGCCGACTTCGATCTCACCCTTTTCCAGGGTCTGGATGGTCGGGTTGGCCAGCGACAGGCGCTTTTGCTGGGCCAGCTTGGTGAACAGCTGCAGGCCTGGCTCGATGTTCTTCTCGTCACCCTTGTAGGCGATGGCGGCGGCCAGCACGCCGTTGGCAGCTTGGGCCGCCGTACTGACGTCACCGATGGCGACTTTGTACTTGCCCTTTTCCAGGTCATGCCAGGTCTTCGGGATGTCTGCTTCTTTCACCAGCTGCTTGTTGATGATGAAGGCGATGGTGCCGGTATAGGCCAGGGCCCAGTGGCCGTCTTTATCCTTGGCCCAGGCCGGAACCTGCTCCCAGGTGCTGGGTTTGTAAGGCTGGGTCACGCCCTTGGCGACGGCAATCGGGCCGAAGGCGGCACCGACGTCACCGATGTCGGCGCTGGCGTTGTCTTTTTCGGCATCGAACTTGGCCACTTCCTGAGCCGAGCTCATGTCGGTGTCCATGTGCTTGAGGCCGTATTTTTGCGCCAGGTCTTCCCAGGTGCCTTTCCAGTTGGCCCAGGCATCGGGCATGCCCACGCTGTTGACTGCGCCTTCCTTGCGGGCGGCGTCTTCGAGGGCTTTGAGGTCAGTGTCGGCGGCCATCGCCGACGTGCACAGGGCGATGGTCGAGCCTAGCAGTGATGCCAGAAAAAGCTGTTTCATCCGAAGCTCCTTGGTGGGTGCCGTGCAAAACGCGAATAGTGTTGTTGGACGTTGTTGCGATTCGGTTGGTCTAGGTCAGCAATACCCGAGCCAAGGTAGGCCTGTTGCATGACAATTTGATGTCCAGCGCCGCGCCTGGTCAGGGCCTGCGCCCCTGAAAATCAAGCGTAGACCACCCTGGCTGTCATCTGACATTCATCTGGTTTGCCTAGGCTTGCACTATTCTCATAGCCCGGAAGGCGCCCAATTTGCGCGCTGCCGGTGCTGGACTAGTCCAGATAGGTAACCTTCGATGCAGCCACTGCCACCGCGAGCAGTAACAGCCATCTGTCATGCCCTGCAGGAGCAGATTGAGCATGGCCTTCTCTCGCCCGGCTGCAAGTTGCCGGCCGAACGCAAGCTCAGCGAGGTGTTCGACACCACGCGAATTACCCTGCGCGAGGCGCTGGTGCAACTGGAGGCGCGTGGGCTGATTTACCGGGAAGAGCGGCGTGGCTGGTTCGTCGCGCCCGAACGGCTGACCTACGACCTGATCCAGCGCAGCCACTTTCATGCGATGGTCCGCGAGCAAGGGCGTGAGCCCAGCACGGAGTTGCTGTCGGCGCGTTTGTTGCCGGCAGCGGCGGCGGTGTGCGCGCGGTTACAACTGTCGCCGCTGTCGAGCGTGATCCAGATCTGCCGCCTGCGCCGGATTGATGGCCGCGCGGTGCTGTATGCCGAGCACTACCTGAACCCGGAGTACTTCCCGGGCATTCTCGAGCATGACCTGAGCCAGTCGCTGACCGAACTCTATGCCCGTCACTACGGCATCCAGTACGGCACGGTGCGATTCGAGATTTTGCCCACGGCCTTGCCCGTTGCGGCGGCCACCGCGCTCAAGGTGTCGGCCGGTAGTCCTGGCCTGCACATCACCCGGGTCAACAGCGACCAGCACGCAAGGCTGATCGATTGTGACCTTGAGTACTGGCGCCACGATGCAATCCGCATCAAGGCCGAGGCCGGTTAGGCCTTGGGGCTGGTTTCGCTGAACGGCGTGCTGGCATCGGTGGTGATCACCTGCACGCTCAGGCGCGGGGTGGCCAGGTCCAGGCCCGCTTCGTCGAGCTGACGCTTGAGCGCCAGGTTGAACGCCCGCGACACTTCCCATTGCTTGATCGGCGCGGTCTTGAAACGTGCGCGCAGGATTGCCGAGCCCGATTCGAAGCTTTCCACCCCTTGCAGCTCCAGCGGCGACCAGATATTGCGGCGCATCAACGGGTCGTTGCGCATTTTCTGGCCGACATCGCGAATCAGGCTGATGGCCTGGTCGATGTTCATGCTGTGCGGGATCGCCACGCGGAAGATCGCGTAGCCGAACTCGCGGGAGTAGTTCTTGATGCTCTTGATTTCGCTGAACGGGATGGTGTGGACGATACCGTCGATATCGCGCAGGCGCACGGTGCGGATGGTCAGGCCTTCGACCGTGCCCAGGTGACCGCCGACATCGACATAGTCGTCAATGGCCAGGGAGTCTTCGATGATGATGAACAGGCCGGTGATCAGGTCGGCCACCAGTGACTGGGCGCCAAAGCCGATCGCCAGGCCGATCACACCGGCACCGGCCAGCAGCGGGGTGACGTTCATGCCCATGTTGGCCAGGGCCACGATCACCGCAATGATGAAAATCGCCACGAACAGCACGTTGCGGATCAGCGGCATCATCGTTTGTGCGCGGGTATTGGCCAGGCCTTTGCGCGAGCGGGTCAAGGCATGGTGCACGGCGGTGTCGGCGAGAATCCACACCAGCCAGGCAGCGATCAGGGTGCCGCCCAGGCCGAGCAGGCGCACCGCCACTTCATGGCCTTCACCTTCGGCGAAGCCGACCAGGGAAAAGCCCCAGACCCGCAGGCCGAGTTCGATGAACACCAGCCAGATCGCCATGTGCACCAGGGTGTAGCCGAAGTTGCGCAGGCGTTCGCCATACACCGCCTGACGGCGGTTGGCGCGTTGCGGCTTGAGGCTATGGCGGCGCACCAGGCCATTGATGACCATGCACAGGATCACCAGCACGGTGCACATCAGCGACTGGCGCAGGGCGGTGCTGGTATCGCCGGCCGAGATGAAGGTGGCAAACAGCGAGATCGCCACCAGCACCAGGGCCGGCAGATACCAGAAGGTCCCGAGGATGTCGATGGTGTCGCTCAGCGCCCGCCGGGTCAGGCGCCGGGACAGCGGCTGGTTGCGGATCAGGTGGGCGATAGGGCGGCGAAAGCGCAGGATGAACAGTCCGGTGGACAGTGCCGCGAGAATATTCGCCAGGGTCGCCAGGGTATGGGCCAGGTGATCGCCCAGGGTGCCGGCCATGCGTGGATCATTCATCGCCTCGCCGAAGGCGGCGAAGCTGCCGATCAACCACAGCGGCCGAAAGGCCTGGTGGCGGAGGATATGCAGGGCGCGATGGCGGTGCGGGCCATCGAGCAGCGAAAAGGCAATGACGCAGATCGCCGAGAAGCAGGTGCCCACCACCAGCGCGTAGGCCAGCACCATGGCCATCGACTTGCCCAGCGATGACGGCAGGACAAAGCTCAGGTACACGGTGATGAGCAGGGCGACCAGCCATGGCCCGAGCTTGCGCAGGGCAAAGCGCACCAGGTCCCAGGTGCGGGGATGTTGCGGTAACTCCTCGGTGAGGCCGAAGCGCAGGCGCACTTGATGGCTGACCCAGTTCAGGGCGTAGGCCAGCAGGCTCCAGAGGGCAATGATGGTGGCAAAACCGAAGAGGATCGGCGGCCATTCCTGCAGCGGCACCAGACGGGCATCGAATTCGATCCGCGCCAGTTCCAGTTCGCGGGTCCAGCGCGTGAGCGGGCTGGCTTCCCCACTGAACTGCTTTTCCAGCTCGGCGAACGTCGTGCCGATCAAGCCCAGCACCCCTTGTTCGGCAGCGGGCTGCGCCTGCTTGGTGCTGTCGCGCAGCTTCTTCAGGTCGGCCAGCAGCTTGCTGCGTTGCTGGTCGTTTTCAAGGTTCTTGATGACCTCGTCCAGCGACTGAGCCAGAGGTTCGGTGGCCTCGGGCTGGGCCTTGCTACCGCCCAGCAGGCTCGGCAGGCCCGCAGCGTGGGCCGGGGCCAGGATAAACAACGCCAGGAACAAGGTTACAACGCGGAAAAAAGCAGGCACCGGACAATCAACCTTAAAACGATCAATCGCCCGAGTGTAGTGTATTTGTCAGTTGAGTTTCTCGAGGATCTTCCAGCACATGATGCCAATCATGCCGAGGGTACCGATCCACATCATGAACACGCCGATATTGCGGTCGCGCATGTTGAAACCAACGGTCAGCAGGATCAGGCCAGCGATGACCGGAAGGAACAGGGATTGAAAAGCTGACATGCGGCAAGGTCCTTGAGTTTCAAATTTATGCTGCAAGGATAGCGGGTATGGCGCAGGGGGAGTGTGATTGAAGTCAGTGGAGGGGCTTGTGTAGGAGCGGATTCATCCGCGATGGGGCGCATCGCGGCCCCAAAAGATGGGCCTGCTACGCAGTCCATCGCGGATAAATCCGCTCCTACAGTTAACCAGGTGACAGACAGTTGCTCCTACATCAGGGCAAATCGCGACTGCGATAGAACGCCGTCAGCACCTTGACCAGATGCGCCAGGTCTTCGCTGCCGCACAGCTCACGAATCGAGTGCATGGCGAAGGTCGGCAGGCCGATGTCCACCGTACGCACCCCCAGGTGGCTGGCGGTGATCGGGCCGATGGTCGAGCCGCAGCCCATGTCGCTGCGCACCACGAAGCTTTGCACCGGTACTTCTTCGGCCATGCACAGGTGACGGAAGAACCCGGCGGTCTCGCTGTTGGTGGCGTAGCGCTGGTTGTTGTTGACCTTGATCACCGGCCCGGCGTTCAGCTTGGGACCATGGTTGGCGTCATGCTTGTCGGCATAGTTGGGGTGCACGCCATGGGCGTTGTCGGCCGAGACCAGCAGCGAACGCTGGATAGCGCGGACGAAGTCGTCACCCTCCGGCATCAGGCGGCGCAGGGTCTGTTCGAGCATCGGGCCATCGGCACCGCAGGCCGAGCAGGAGCCGACTTCTTCGTGGTCGTTGCACACCAGTACGCAGGTTTCTTCGCTATCGGCGTTGAGCAAGGCCTGCAGGCCGGCATAGCAGGACAGCAGGTTGTCCAGGCGCGCTCCGGCGATGAACTCACCGTGCAGGCCGATCAAGGCGGCGCTTTGGGTGTCGTAGAAACTCAGCTCGTAGTCCAGCACCACGTCGGCGTTCAGACCATGCTCGCGCGCCAGCTGGTCGGTGAGCAGGGCACGGAAATCGACACGCTCGTCACCGGCGACCTGGGCCAGGATCGGTGGCAGTTCGGTCTGCGGGTTGATCGCCCAGCCTTCGTTGGCGGTGCGGTTGAGATGGATTGCCAGGTTGGGGATGACTGCGATCGGCAGCTTGAAATCGATCAGTTGGCTTTCGACCTTGCCGTCACGACGGAAGGTCACCCGCCCGGCCAGCGACAGGTCGCGGTCGAACCAGGGCGCGAGCAGGGCGCCACCGTAGACTTCCACACCCAACTGCCAGAACCCCTGGCGCTGCAGTTCCGGTTGCGGCTTGACCCGCAGGCACGGGCTATCGGTGTGAGCGCCGACCAGGCGGATACCGTCGAGCAGCGGCGAATGACGACCGAGCTTGAAAGCGATGATCGAGGAGTCGTTGCGGGTCAGGTAGTAGCGACCGCCGGCCACGGTGGCCCAGCTGTCGCGCTCGTCCAGGCGCTGGTAACCGGCGGCTTCCAGGCGTTGAGCCAGGGCAGCGGTGGCGTGGAACGGCGTGGGGGAGGCCTTGAGAAAGTCGATCAGGCCTTGGTTCAGTGCATCGCGCATAGGTCACTCCAGACAGCAGTGGCGCGAGTTTAACGTACTTGGGCTGTCGCGGGGTATGAGGGACCGGCTTGCCCGGCGACGCGCCAATGCAATCAATCGTGGGCAATCCCGCTCTCTGTGGTTGATCGCTCGGAAATTTCCCAAGCTCGGCCGGAACGGTCCTACTCTTCGCGTCCAGCCCCTGCCGAATACTTCTCCCCGCCAAGCGCAACGCCGCTTATCGGCATGAAAACCTTCAAGGAGATGTATTCGTGAAACACGCACTTTTGGCACTTCCCCTGGCCTTACTGGCTACCACCACCGCTTACGCCGTCGACCCCATCGAGAAGCAGGTGCAGGTCACCGCCCAGGTGCCTACCGATGCCTTCTACGTCGAGCCCGTGGGCGGTAACTGGATGAATGACCCGCAGGAAATGGCTTGGAACTCATTTCGTAGCCAGCTCGAGCCGATCCGCAAGCAGTTGCAAGTCAAGAGCACGATCGGGCCGATCACCGCCTACCTGATTTCCCCCGCGGTGATCGCCAGCGGCAGCAACAACATCGGCCTGGACGTCAAGGTCGGTGACACTGTCCTCACCACCACCAGCGCCGAAGTAGTCAACGCCGCCCAGGCCGCTCCTGGCTCGATCATCGGCTTTGAGGTCGCAGCGCAACCCGCGACGGGCAGCGGTTATGTACCGGGTAGCTACCAGGGACTGGTGAGCATGATGTTCGAAACCGACGTGCCCTGATTTTCATTGCCCACCGCTAAGTACCGTTTCCACCTGCCCTCTCCCTGCGCCCATGCGCTAGGGAAGGGCGGGTATTTACCCGCAAGCGACCCCTCATGCCGACTTTTCCTTCGATTACTGCTTC
Source organism: Pseudomonas sp. (assembly GCA_036643775.1). GTDB lineage: Bacteria > Pseudomonadota > Gammaproteobacteria > Pseudomonadales > Pseudomonadaceae > Aquipseudomonas. The sequence goes on from JAVXRI010000003.1 coordinate 12,175, forward strand.
GTTTCGTCGTTGGCTGCCCTTCAGCGCCTGCCTGGTTGCGCTGCCGTGCGTTGCACTGGCCAACCCGTCCGCCGCGCTGGGTGGCTTGGGCCAGGTCGAGGGCCTGCCCAAGGACTTCGAAGCGCATTTCTACGACGTGCCCCTTGCGGTGCGGGTCGACCTCGACGGCCGCTACCTGGGCGACGCCATGGTGGTGCTCGGCCGTGACGATCGCGTGCAACTGCTGGAATTCACCGAGACCCTGGAAAGCCGCGAGCCGGAAAGCCTGCGCCGACGCTGGCAGGAGCGCCTGGCCGACGGCCGGCCGCTGGGCGATTGTCGTCAGGACTGCCCGGATGGCTTGCGCGCGGTGCACTACAGTCTGGTCAACTCGCAATTGTCGCTGCTGACCAATAGCGCCGAGACCGACGGCATCAGCGAACGCTATCACCGTCTGCCTGAGCACGGCAGCTATGGCCTGCTGCTGCGCAACCAGCTCAACCTGGTCGGCGATGAACGCGGCACCAGCGGCCGCTATGGCCTGCAAGGGCAGAGCAGTGTGGGCAACTGGACGGCCTTGGCTGATGGTCAGCTCGACCGCGGCAGCGACAGTCAGCAGTCCACCCGCTATCACCTCGAGCAGCTTTATGGCGAACGGCTGGTGCAGGAGCATTTTTTCCGCCTCGGCTACTTCACCCCCGGGGCGCAAGGGCTGACGCGCCAGCCGCGGCTGATGGGCAGCAGCCCTGACACCACCCTGGGAATGATGTTCGGCAGCAGTGACAGCCTGACCATCGATAACGGTGCGCCCAGCACCACGCCCATTTATGTCACCCCCGATCGTCCCGCCGTAGCCGAGATTTACCGCAACGGTGTGTTGATCAACAGCCAGCCGGTCCAGCCGGGCCTGCAGACTCTCGACACCCGCGTGTTGCCCGGTGGCATCTATGAGATCGAGGTGCGCCTGGTCGAAGATGGCCAGGTCAGTTCACGCAGCCAGGAATTTATCTACAAGCCGTCGAACTGGCGCAGCACCGACCAGCCCTGGCGCTACAACCTCTACGCCGGGCGCCAGAGCAGCCTGCTGAGCAACTGGGAGCGCGACTTTGACGCCAGTCTCAGTGCCGGGATCATGACCAACTATTTGCTCCACCCTCGCGCAATTCTTGGTCTGTCTGCACAGCACATCGATCAAGCCATGCAGTACGGCACTTCGCTGGACTGGGACATACAGCCGCGTTTCAAGCTCTACGGCAACCTGTTCCAGAGTCAGGGGCATGGCACAGGTTATGACCTGCAGGCCATCCACACCTATGACAGCGGCTCTCTGGTGGCCAGTCGCAGTCGCTCCTGGCTGGACCGTCCGCGAAGTTATCGCGATGGCCCTTTTGTGCAGTCACTGAGCCAGACATCAGTCTCGCTCAGCCATCGGCTCGATCCGCGCAACAGCGCCACTCTGCGGGTCACCCACAGCAGTGGCGCCAGTGAAGGTACAGGCCTGGACCTGGGGTGGTCGTACTTCGGCAAGGTGCTGGGTTCCGATGCCAACTGGCGTTTGTCTGTGTTTGACCGGCCCGGTACCGAGGGCACCGACCAGGCCCGCAGCCGCGGCGTCAACCTCAGCCTGAACGTCAGTCTCGGCGCGCCGGGCCGGCGCGTCGCCGCCAGTGTCGGTACGCGCACCTCGCGTGACGGTGGCCGCGACCTGAACGCCTCGTTGTCCTACCAGCAGGATGTCGACCTGGGCGCTTTGCGCAGCGTCGGCATTACCGCCACAGCCGACCGCTACGGAGCCGGTCTGGGCGGTGATACCCAGTTCGAGAACGAGGTCATGCTCGGCGACGCCTATTTCCAGCAATCGTCCTATAACGGCGAGTTCAATGGTGGCCTCAACCTGGAGAGCCTCCTCGCCGTGGGCGCGGGTAAGGCCGCGCTCAGCGGTCAGTACCTGCCCCATGGCGCGGGACTGATTGTTGATGTCGAGACCGATCTGCCCAACCTCAAGTTGCATGCCGAAGACTTGCGCGGTACCACGGCCACCCTGCGCCCGGGGCGTAACGTCATCCCGGTGTCGGCTTACAAGGCCGGCAACGTGCAGTTTGACTTCGATGGCCGTGACGCCACCGCGGCGGTCATTCAGCCCGCCAGTCTGGATTACCACCTCAACCGTGGGGGCGTCGAGTATCGCCGCTTGCGGGTATTGCGCACTGTGACTGTGCTGGGCCGGTTGTTCGATGGTCACGGTCAACCGATGCGTGGCGCCCAGGTGATCAACCATGCCAGCCGTAGTGTGAGTGAGGCCGACGGCTTCTTCGCCGTGGAAATGAGCGAGTCCACCCCGACCCTGGAGATTCGCCAGGGGGGATCGCCGACCTGCCTGTTGAGTCTCGACTTCGCTCGGCTGGAACGAGAAGGCGATGTACTGCTGGCCGGCGATCAGGTCTGCAGCCCAGCCAGCCTGGCGCGTGCCGACGGCGAGGGCGGGCAGGGCAAAGGCTGACTGGTATCGGTCCGGGATGGCCGACGAAATAACTGACTTGATTTTGGGAGCAATCCTGCTGGTTTCGCCATGGTCACGGCAGCACCCGCAGCAATATTCTCGCTATACGTCCATGGAGACTGACACGATGAACATCCATCGTCTGATTGTATTGGTAGCGCTGCTCGCTTCGACACCGCTGCACGCTGCACCCGAGCTGAACATCGGTGGGCTGTACGACTACCTCGACAGCGGCAAGAGCACCTTGCTCAAGCGGGTGCGCAACGGCGGCGACACCACCGCCTTCGTCAAGGTCAGTGTCGTCGAGCTGGTGTACGACGACAACGGTATCGCCCGCGAGGTGGCTACCGATGGCCTGCCGCTGGAACAACGCGGTCTGGTGGCAAGTCCGGCGCGGCTTATCGTTCCTGCTCAGGGAATGCAAGCGGTGCGCTTGCTGTATCGCGGTACGCGGGAACGGGAGCGCTACTTCCGTTTGCGCTTCATACCGGTGTTGCCGGAACTGGGCGACGGGTTTGCTGTGGATGAGAAAGAAGCGCAGGCCTACCGCGATGAGCTCAAGGCCGGTGTCAACTTGTTGGCCGGTTATGGCTCGTTATTGTTCGTGCGGCCCAGCGAGTCACGTTTCCAGACACCTGTGCTGCGCCAAGGTGGTCAGCTGACCGTCGTAAATCAAGGCAATGCCACTGTGGTGCTCGACCATTTCCGTCAGTGTCAGCCCGCTGGCCATGACTGCGACCCGGCCACCAAGCATCACCTGTTGCCTGGACGTAGCCGGGTGTTCGATGGACAGGCTGCAAAGGTTCATCAGTTCGAACTGCACGAAGGCGACAACCACCAGCAGATGCGGGTGGAAGGATGAGCCGCATGACCTGTCTGCAAAACGTCTGGCGCACGTTGGGCCTGGTCGTAGCGCTTGCGTTGACCGCCCCCGTGACCCACGCGCTTGAGGTAACGATCACCGCGCAATACCGCGGAGACGCCTCGGCACGCTTCGAAAACACCACGCCGCCAGCTTTCTTCTGTCAACGCTGGCCACAGCGGTGCAACGAGTCTGGCCTGACCGGTGTGCTGGGTGTGGTCGACCTGCCTATCACCTTTGATAAGGAGGTGACCGTGGGTAATCCGCGGGATGAGTTCTACGTCAAGATGCCTGCGCGGCGACAGGTCGATATTTTTCGAGACCACACCGGGGAACCTCACGTCGTACCTTTTGAGTTCATCGCGGTTGGTCAGAGAACAAGCGGAGTGGCGTGGAACCGAAGTCCGCTCTACAACTCGATACTGCAGGGCGGTTGTACACGACTGCACAACTTTGCAAATCCACCCCATGTCTTGCATCTATGGAGGGTTGAAAGTCCTCAGTCACCTACGGCTTGCCATGCAAGCTATAACAGAGCTCAACCGGACTACCGCGAGGTCGTCACGGGAATGGAAATGGGTGTCGGGTACATGCTGTCCATGCCGGGGCCTTATCGGATGAAACCGGGAATCTACCGCGGCAGCAGCACCTATTCGATTGGTCCAGGTGGTGACTTCGACTTCGGTGACGCGGTCACCAATCTTAGTGGCAATAGCTTGACCATTCATTTCGTTCTCGATGTTCAACACGCGTTTTTCTTTGACTTCCCGCCCGGTTCGGACCGCGCCGTGTTGGAACCGCCTGGCGGATGGCAAGCCTGGTTGGCTGGCGGTAGCGCGCCCCAGCGGCTCTATCGTGATCTACCTTTCCGACTGTCGTCGACCGGACCATTCAAGGTCTACAAGCTATGCCAGTACGACGCCGGAGACCGCTGCGGTATTCGCAACGCGGGCAGCGATGAGGTACCGGTGGAGGTCGCCTTGAGCTTGCCAGGTGGCATCCAGTACCGAGGTGGCGGTATCAACCGCGTGGCATTGCCCACCGGACGGCTCGCCGCGCTGCAGTTCGAAGCCGTAATACCTACGCTCAATCGCCCCGGCCAACTGCACTTTGAAGTCGGTCGCGATGACGTGCGCGCCATGCTAGCGAACCCCGGCACTACCTACACCGGTCATGTGACCGTGGTGTTCGATGCCGAGTTGTAGGCCAATGGCTTTTTTCAGCAAGGAGCAACCATGTACAGCGCAATAGTGGTCGACGACCATCCTTTCATCCGCTCCAGTGTGTGTATGTTGCTGCACCAGGAACGTATCAAGGTCATCGGCCAGGCCGACAACGGCATCGATGCCGTGCGCCTGGCCCGCGAGCATTCGCCCGACGTGATGATCCTCGACATTACCATGCCTGGCCTCAATGGCCTGGAGGTGATCGCCCGGGTCAGGGGCATGGAGCGTCCGGCCAAGGTGCTGGTACTGACATCACAGCTGCCCGACTACTTCTCACTGCGTTGCATGCAGGCCGGGGCCCTGGCCTACGTGTCGAAGACCGACGACCTGTGTGAGCTGAGCAAGGCGTTGCACGCTGTGCTCTCGGGCTACAGTTACTTCCCCGAGATCGCCTTGGGCACTGTTAACAAACAGCACATGCATGCTTCCGAAGCACAGCGCATTGCGGCCCTCAGTGATCGCGAGCTGATGATTCTTCAGCAATTGGCGCGCGGCCTGAGCAACAAGGTCATCGGCGATGCCATGCTGCTCAGCAACAAGACCATCAGCACTTACAAGACGCGCCTGATTGAAAAGCTGCGAGTGAAATCGCTGGTCGACCTTGCTGATCTGGCCAGGCGAAACCTGTTGATCTAGATACCTTCCGTGAGTGTGCGTGGTCTGTTACTGGTGCTGTTTGTCTATCTGCCCTGCTTGTCGGCGGCGCAAGGTTTGCCAGAGCTGCACGGTCGTAGCATGTATGAAGGGCCGCCGGCCTTGAGCGATGTCGAACTGCGTTGGCTGAGGCAGCAGCGCCAGTTGCGCCTGGGGGTGGTACGCCCGGACAACCCGCCCCTGGATATTCTTGGGACCGGTCGCACGTTCGAGGGCATCACGGCTGACTATGCAGGCTTGATCGCGAGGCAGTTGGGTGTAGACATCGAGGTCCGGCCTTTTCTTTCCGTAACGGCGGCGGTAGAAGCACTGAAAGCCGACACAATCGATCTGCTCGCCAGCGTCAGCACTGAGCAGGCGCAGGAGGAGGGGCTGGAGCTTTCGATCAGCTACAGTGAAGATCAGCCGCTATTGATGGTTCGAGAGGAGCCGCCGCTGGCACCGGACGCCATCCCGCTGCCGCTCAGGCTGGCAATGGTGCGGGGCTATCGATCCCTGGAGCAGGTACGTCAGCTGTATCCCGATGCACAGCTTCAGGTTCATCCCTCTGCATCCAGCGCCTTGAGTTCACTGGCCTTTGGGCAGGCTGACCTGTTCCTTGGCAATGCCCAGGTTACGCGCTATCTACGCGGTAAAAATCATCTCGGCGCACTCACGGCAGCCGGACCCGCAACCCTGCCTGCACAGCGTCTGGGCTTTGCCCTCAACGCTCAACGTGGTCAGTTGAAGCACCTGGTGGACAAGGTGCTGGCCAACATTCCCGCAGATGAACACCTGCGTATCCATCAGCGCTGGAGCCCCGTCGAGACTGGCTGGGGTGAGGGCGGCACGGTATCTTTGAGTGCGGATGAAGAACGCTGGCTGCAGGCCAATCCGCAGGTCAGGGTGTTGCTTAACGACAACTTTCTGCCGTTCAGCTACCGTGACGCCGACCGCCAGTGGCGAGGTCTGAGCGTCGATGTGCTGCACCGTATCAGTCGCAGAACCGGCCTACAGTTCGAACTGGTTGAAGGCGGCTCTGTCGCGCAGATGACCCGTCAGCTCCGGCACGGTGACGCACAATTGATTGCGGGTATGGTGGCCAGCCCCCACCACGAAGGACTGTTGAGTTTCAGCCGTGCCTACCTGGGCGCAACCCGGGTCCTGGTCACTGCCAATGTCGATCACGCCGCTACCGACCTGAAACAGTTGAACGGCCAACGCCTGGCCTTGATCGAGGACAGTGCCCTGGAAGGGCTGCTGCGCCAGGAGTATCCCGCCATCCATCTGGTTGCTGCCAGCAGCGCCTTCGATGCGCTGGATAAAGTCGCCCGTGGCGAAGTGGCGGCAACGATTCTGGGGCTGGTCGGCGCACGCCAATTGATCGCTCGTAGCTATCCGGGGCGTTTGAAGGTCGCTGCCAGCCTGGCCCTGGAACCGGTGTACTTCAGTCTGGCCAGTGTCCGCGGCGCGACCGAGCTACAGTCAATCCTGAATAAAGCGCTGCTGAGTCTTCCGCCGCTAGAACTGGATGCCCTGACGCGGCGCTGGCGTCATCAAGTAATTGTGGCTGACGGGTTCTGGCTGCGTCATCGCTGGACCTTGATTCCTTTGGGTGTGGCAGCGACGCTGCTGTTGGCACTGGTTCTGGCCTGGAACCGTTACCTGAAGCGCCTGCAATCGGCGCTGCTGCACGCCAAAGAAGAGGCTGTAAGTGCCAACCGGGCCAAGTCCCGTTTCCTGGCTTCCATGAGCCATGAAATCCGCACGCCGATGAATGCCATCCTCGGCATGCTCGAACTGGCCTCGCTCAAGGCCGCGCAAGGGGTACTCGACCGCTTGTCGATCGACGTGGCCAGTGATGCGGCGCACAGCCTGCTCGATCTGATTGGCGACGTGCTCGACGTCACCCGCATTGAGTCCGGCCGCCTGGAGCTGGCGCCGCAGAGGGTACAGTTGCGCGACCAGGTCACCCGGGTTGTCCAGCTGTTCGACCAGCAGGCACGCAGCAAAGGACTGCAATTGGTGCTGGAGCTGGCAGGGCAGGTGGATGCCCTGGTGTTGCTCGATCCGCTGCGCTTCAAGCAGATACTGGCCAACCTGCTCAGCAATGCAATCAAGTTCACTCATCAAGGGCGCATCTGTGTGCAGCTCAAGGCGCAGGCTGAGGGGGAGAGCCTGACGCTGCTGCTGTGCGTTGAGGACACTGGCATTGGCATCGGCGAGGCAGATCAGAAGCGCCTGGGCGAACTGTTCTGGCAGGCAAGCAATTCCTGCCCGGCAGCCCGTAGTGGAGCAGGTCTGGGGCTGGGTATTTGTCGTGCCCTGTGTGAAGCGATGGGCGGGCAGATGCGCTTGCGCAGCACCCTTGGCAAAGGGACGCGGGTCGATATCCAGCTGAAACTGTCCTGCCTGGCAATTGAGGCATCCGTCCCATCGCGGCCGAGCACCAAGGCACCAGCACCGGCTATGCGTTTGCGGGTGCTGGTGGCCGACGACAACCCCGCTAATCGCTTGCTGCTTGAACATCAGTTGCACTATCTGGGGCACCGTACCAGCGTGGTTGAGGATGGCGCTCAGGCGTTGCATCGCTGGCTGACGGGGGAATTTGATGTAGTCATCTGCGACTGCAATATGCCAGGGCTCAGCGGCTATGCCTTGGTCAGGGCTATACGCGAACATGAACGGCGCACCCAGGCCGCGCGTTGCCGGGTGTTGGGTTTCACCGCCAATGCCATTGCCGGTGAGCGACGCCGCTGTCATATGGCGGGAATGGATGGCTGTTTATTCAAGCCTTTGAGTCTCGACACTCTGAGCCAGGCGTTGGCTGCCAAGTCAGAGGTTGAGCACTACATGCAATCGCCGCTTCCGGATGAACCTCGCGACGGGCTCGATCTAACCGGGCTCAAACACCTCACAGCCCGCGATCCGGCGGCGCTCAAGACCTTGCTGGGGGAGTTGCAGAAAAGCCTCCGGCAAGACCTGCAGCGTATGGGACAGCTTGCCCGGGAGGGCGAGCCGCATGCCTTGAGGGATTTAGCACACCGTATCAAGGGCGGCGCACGTATTGTCCGGGCGCAGGCGCTGGTAGAGGCCTGTGAGCGGGTCGAGACGTGTTGCAGCGAGAAGCCGTTTTCGCAGCGGCGGATGCAGCGAGAGGTCAAGGTGCTACGCGCCGCGATACTTGCATTAAGCGCGCGGCTAGAGGGTTACGCTGAAGCAGGCAAGCCGCTGTAGCCATCGCGGGACTCGACGTGTCCCGCGATGCGCGCGCTCAGAACGGCGCCGGACACTCGAAGCGCAGCCGTTCCCCGGACACCGGGTGAGTAAAGCTGAGCATGCTCGCATGCAGGCACAACCGCTCATGCGCTGCCAGGGCTTCGGGGTAGGCATACAGACGGTCACCCAGCAGCGGATGGCCGATTGACAGCATGTGCACGCGCAACTGATGCGAGCGCCCGGTAATCGGCGTCAGTTCGACCCGGCAATGGTTGCCACAGCGTTCCACGATGCGCCAGAAGGTCAGGGCGTGCTTGCCCTGCTCGTGGTCGACCACGTGGCGCGGCTTGGTCGGCGGATCGTAGCGCAGGGGCAGGTCGATGCTGCCGCTGTCGAGTTCCGGCTGGCCCCAGCACAGGGCGGTGTAGGCCTTCTCGGTTTCCCGGTCATGGAACTGCCGGGACAGCTCACGGTGACTGTCGGCATCGCGGGCCAGCAGGATGATCCCCGAGGTTTCCCAGTCCAGGCGATGGACGATCAGGGCATCGGGGTAGCCGTTTTCCTGCAGGCGGGTAATCAGGCAATCCTTGTTGTCGTCGGCCCGGCCGGGCACCGACAACAGCAGGGTCGGCTTGTTGATCACCAGGATGGCGTCATCCTCAAAGAGGACCTGAACATTGGACAGCGGCATTGCGTATTCTCTGCAAACGCCAACGGCGACGGGCGAGCCCGGACTGTAAAGCCCGGGCCCGGCCGCCGCCGTGGCAGGTTACCCGTAGGCGCCGATCAACGATCGGGCAGGGTGATGTTGAGTTCCAGGATCGAGCAGCTGCCCTGGTTTTCCAGAGCGACCTGCACATCATCGGAGCCGATGTTGACGTACTTGCGGATCACTTCCACCAGTTCCTTCTGCAAGGCTGGCAGGTAGTCCGGAGTACTGCGTTGGCCGCGTTCGTGCGCCACGATGATCTGTAGACGCTCTTTCGCGACCGACGCGGTGCTTACTTTTTTGCTGGCACGAAAGAAGTCAAAAAGGTTCATTGGTTAATTGCCTCCAAACAGGCGCTCGAAGAATCCCTTCTTCTTCACATCAAGGAACCGATGTTCCACATTTTTGCCCAACAGGCGATCAACGGTATCGCTGTAGGCCTGGCCTGCGTCGCTCTGGTCGTCGAGGATCACCGGCACGCCCTGGTTGGATGCCTTGAGCACCGCCTGGGATTCGGGGATAACGCCCAGCAGGGCGACCGAGAGGATTTCCTTGACGTCTTCGACGCCAAGCATTTCGCCCTGGCTCACGCGCTCTGGATGGTAGCGGGTGATCAGCAGGTGTTCTTTGATCGGGTCTTCGTTGCGTTCGGCGCGGCGCGATTTGCTCGCCAGCAGGCCGAGCATGCGGTCCGAGTCACGTACCGAGGAGACTTCCGGGTTGGTCACGACAATCGCTTCGTCAGCGAAGTACATGGCCAGGTGAGCACCTTTCTCGATACCGGCCGGGGAGTCGCAGACCACGTATTCGAAGTCTTCCTTGAGCTGCATCAGGACCTTTTCCACGCCTTCCTGGGTCAGCGCGTCTTTGTCGCGGGTCTGGCTGGCGGCCAGAACGTAGAGGTTCTCAAGGCGTTTGTCCTTGATCAGCGCCTGCTGCAGGTTGGCTTCGCCGTTGACCACGTTGACGAAGTCGTACACCACGCGGCGTTCGCAGCCCATGATCAGGTCGAGGTTACGCAGGCCGACGTCGAAGTCGACGATGACAGTCTTGTGACCACGCAGAGCGAGGCCGGTACCAATAGCGGCGCTGGTGGTGGTCTTACCCACACCACCCTTGCCGGATGTAACCACGAGAATCTTGGCCAAGGTGTTTCACCCCTAATGAAAAAGGACGTTGAGTCCCAAAAATACAAAAAACGGCAACATGGAAATAAGTTGCGCAGAAAATGGCGGCAAGTATCCGTTAAAGACGGGTGATGTTCAACACGTCACCAGACAGGCTGATCTGCACGCCGGCCCCCCACAGCGGATCACGGCGCAGGTCTTCGGAGACCTTGTACTGGCCGGCGATCGAGACCATTTCGGCTGTCAGCTGCTGGCAGAAAATGCGTGCCCGGGTATTGCCCTTGATCCCGGCCAGCGCCCGCCCACGCATTGCACCGTACACATGGATATTGCCATCGGCGAGAAGTTCCGCGCCTGGACTGACCGACGACACTACTACCAGATCGCCACCTTGGGCGTAGATCTGCTGGCCGCCACGTACCGGTGTGGTGATGATCTTGGTCGGCCTGATCGCAGGTTCAGGCTCTGGAACCGGTGCGGGGGCGGGCGCAGGTTCCGGCTTGATCACCTCAGGCTCGGGTTCGACCGGCCGCTCGCGGGCGCCGGACGGTGGCAGCACCGGCAGATCGATGGCGATAGCTGCGGCGATGTCTTCAATGCGGCTGGCACGAATGGCCAGGGTGCGCAGACCATGATGGCGGCAGACGCGCATCAGCCCCGGCAGGTCGATCGGACCTTCACTGGCCGGAAGCTTGTCCAGGGCCAGCACCAGCGGTGTGTTGCTGAAGAAATTAGGCGCCTGGGCAACCTTGGCCGCCAACTGCCGGTTGAGGCCTTCGAGGTTGTTCCGGGCGAGCTCGAGCACGGTAATGGCGAGCATGCTGCCCTTGAGCTGGAACACGGGGTCTTGGTCTGGCGTTTGGGTTTGGCTCATGGTCTGCATAGGACGGCTTGTTACGAAAAAGTGCTCAGACTTATAACGAGAACGCCGGTTAGCCGCAACCCGTGCCGAACCGTTGTAGAATGCCCGGCCATTGTCATTCCGGAATCTTTAATGGATCGCCCGCGTTTTCGTCTTTATTTTCTGCACCCGCGCTTCTGGCCGCTGTGGTTGGGCCTGGGGCTGCTGTGGCTGATCGTGCAGCTGCCATACCGGGTATTGCTGGTGATCGGCCGCGTGCTGGGCGCCTTGATGTACCGGGTGGCCGGTGAACGCCGGTATATTGCCGCGCGCAACCTGGAGCTGTGTTTCCCTGAACTACCGTCCGTCGAACGGAAGCGTCTGCTCAAGGAAAATTTCGCCTCCACCGGCATCGCCTTCTTCGAAATGGCCATGAGCTGGTGGTGGCCAAAAGCCCGCTTGGCGCGCCTGGCACACATCGAAGGGTTGGAGCATTTGCAGGCTGCCCAGCGTGATGGCCAGGGGGCCATTCTCATGGCATTGCATTTCACTACCCTGGAAATCGGCGCGGCGCTGCTCGGCCAGGAACACACCATCGACGGCATGTACCGTGAGCACGGTAACCCGGTGTTCGACTTCATTCAGCGCCGTGGCCGCGAGCGGCACAACCTCGACTCGCTGGCCGTGGAGCGCGAGGACGTGCGGGGCATGCTCAAGCTGCTGCGCGCCGGCCGTGCGATCTGGTACGCACCGGACCAGGACTACGGCGCCAAGCAGAGCCTGTTCGTGCCGCTGTTCGGCATCCAGGCCGCGACGGTCACCGCCACTACCAAGTTTGCCCGCCTGGGCAAGGCGCGGGTGATCCCTTTCACCCAGCAGCGCCTGGCCGATGGCAGTGGTTATCGGCTGGTGATTCATCCGTCGCTGACGGATTTCCCCGGCGAGACCGAAGAGGCTGATTGCCTGCGCATCAACCAATGGATCGAAGTGTCCTTGCGCGAGTGCCCGGAACAGTACCTGTGGGCGCATCGACGCTTCAAGTCGCGTCCGCCGGGGGCGCCCAAACTCTACGATAAACGGCATTGAAGCCATCGCTGGCAAGGCCGGCGCCGACAGGGATGGGGCTGGGCCGAAACCTGTAGGCGCCGGCCTTGCCGGCGATGGGGACAAAACACACCTCGGGAAGAGCCCATGTCAGCACGACCGATCACAGGATTGATCCTCTCCGGCGGTGGCGCCCGCGCCGCCTACCAGGTCGGTGTGCTGGCCGGTATTGCCGATTTGTTGCCGCCCGGCGCGGCCAATCCGTTTCCAGTGATCGTCGGTACGTCCGCAGGGGCCATCAATGCGGTGACTCTGGCCAGTGGCGCGGTGCACTTTGCCGACTCCATCCGCCGCCTGACCAGCTTCTGGCAGGGCTTTCGCAGCCATCAGGTGCTGCGCAGCGACTGGCCGGGGGTGATTCGCCAGGCCAGCCGTTTTGTCGGCCATAGCCTGCTCGGTCTTGGCGCACCGGTACCCGTTGCGCTGCTCGACAGTTCGCCGCTGCGTCACCTGCTCAATCAACACTTGGATCTCAATGGCATCGGCCATGCCCTTGAACAGCAGCACCTGCACGCAGTGGCGGTGACGGCTTTCGGTTATGAATCCGGCCAGGCAGTGACGTTCTATCAGGGCAGGGGCGCCATCGATCCCTGGCTGCGCCACCGTCGCATCGGCTTGCCAACCCGCTTGAGTGTCGAGCACCTGCTGGCCAGTTCAGCCATTCCGCTGCTGTTTGCACCGATCAAGCTCGGCGAGGAATATTTCGGCGACGGTGCGGTGCGTCAATCGGCACCGATCAGTCCGGCGCTGCACCTGGGCGCCAGTCGCGTGCTGGTGGTCGGGGTCAGCGGTAACCCGCAGCGTCCTGTCGAAGGCGAACCACGCTCACGTATTTTCAGTGGTCAGCAGCCGAGCCTGGCGCAGATTGGTGGCCATATGCTCAACAGCACCTTCATTGACAGTCTGGAAGACGATATCGAGCTGTTGCAGCGCCTGAACCACCTCAGTCACTTGATGCCCGAACATCTGGAGCGTCGACGCCTGGGACTGGCACCGGTGGAGGTGCTGGTGGTCGCCCCGAGCCAGCCGCTGGATGAAATTGCCGCACGCCATCGTCGTGAGCTGCCCGCGGCACTGCGCCTGTTCCTGCGCGGCCCGGGGGCAACCAAGACCAGTGGTGCCGGGGTACTCAGCTACCTGTTGTTCGAAGCAGGCTACTGCAGCGAGCTGATCGAGCTTGGCCGGCGCGATGCGCTGGCCAAGCGCCGGGAACTGTGCAACTTCCTCGGTTTGCCTCCGGTGACTGGCTGAATCCGGCTACTCGGCGATTTGCAGGTGGCGTGCCGAGGTGTAGACGTAGCGGACTTTCTCGTACTCGAACGGCGAGTTCAGCTGGCCATAGCGGAACCGCGTGGTGTAGCGCTTGTCGACGGCGCGCAGCAACCAGACTTCCGGGTGGTTGCTGCTGACTTCGGCAACATTGAGGAAGTTGATCCAGTTCTCGGCGCTGTAATCCACCACCAACCCGCCGGTGTCGCGCAGGTTCGACGGCCCGAGGATCGGTAGCATCAGGAACGGACCGTCAGGTACGCCATAGAAGCCCAGCGTCTGGCCGAAGTCTTCACTCTGGTACGGCAGGCCCATTTTCGTCGCCGGATCCCACAGGCCGGCAACGCCGATGGTGGTGTTGAGCAACAGGCGCGCAGTGATCTCCATCGAGCGCTTGCCCTTGAACTGCAGCATGCTGTTGAGCAGGTTGGGTACATCGCCAAGGTTGCTGAAGAAGTTGCTCACACCGGTGCGGACAAAGCTTGGGGTGATGTAGCGGTAGCCATCGACCACCGGCAGGAACACCCATTGGTCAAAGCGGTAGTTGAAGTGGTAGATCCGCCGGTTCATCGACTCCAGCGGGTCATAGACGTTCAGCGCCGCCAGGGTCGAGCGTTCGAATTCGCGCTGGTCCAGTCCCGGGTTGAATTTCAGTTCTTTGAGCGGCTCGGTAAAACCATCGCTATCTACCACACTGGCGCGCGGCGCGGTTTCTTCAGCCTGTACCAGGGCACTGGCACACAAGGCGCTAGCAATCAGTAGGTGTTTAACCACGGAAAAACTCCAGCATGGCGTCACTGTTGACACGGTAGTTGAGGTTGCCGCAATGGCCGCCGTGGGGGTAAAGGGTCAAGCGCTCGCCAAAGGTGTTACGCAAAAAGCCGATGTCGCCCGGGCCGAGAATGACGTCGTCGGCGTTGTGCATCACGGCGATTTTCGGGCTCTGCTGCAAGTAGTCCTTGAGGGCATACAGGCTGACCTGATCAACCAGTTGCAGCAGGCTGCCACCGTCGGTACGGGCGCGCCACATGGGAATGACCTGCTCGGTGATGTAGCAATCGAAGTCGCACTGCAGCGCCCGTTTGAAAAACGGCGTGAGGCTGCTGCTTTCGGTGATCGGGTACTTGGGCGGGGTAATCAGCCCGCGGCGGTTGACCAGGTCGGAGGTGAACGCGATGTCGGCGGCCGAGAAACGGAACGAAGTGCCGATGACCATCGCCATCTGCTCGTTGCTCAGGTGCTGGCGCGACTGCTGGAAGTCATAGAGCAGGGCGTCGTTGAGGTCGATGTAGCCCTTCTGCTGGAAGTAGCGGGTCAGTTTGCTCAGCACCAGCTCGTAGAAGGTGGTGCTGCTGTTGACACCTTTGACTTCGGTCTGCACCAGCTTGTCGAGGTTGGTGATCGAGGTGTAGAGGTTGACCGGCGGGTTGAGCAACAGCACGCGCTTGAAGTTGAAGCTGCGCCGGGTTTCGTCCAGGTGGCTGACGAACGCCGCATTCAGGGCGCCGAGGCTGTAGCCACTGAGGTAGTACTCGGTCACTGGCAGGCGCGGGTGTTGGGCACGCACGCCTTGCATGACCCGGTAAAGGTCCTCGGCGTCCTCACCGCTGACGCCAGGTGTGGCGAAGCGCGAGGCCGAGGTGATGAAGTCGAAGCTGGTCGGCGAAGACAGCTGCACCACGTGGTAGCCGGCTTTGTAGAAAAGCTTCTTGAGGTATTCGTTGATGCTGCTGGAGTAGGGCGCACCGGTACCGGCAATGAGAAAAATCAGCGGCGCCGGATGATCCTGCTCGGCCAGCCGGTACTTGAGCTTCTTTACCGCCCAGAAGTTGTCGGGGAGTGTGAAGGCTCGCTCCGGACGCATGGTCAGGCTGTAGTCGGACTGGGTGATGTCATCGTCGCTGGGCAACTCCGGGCGCAAGTCCGGCGGCGTCGTGGCGATGGTTGCCTCGAACGGGTTGGTCAGCGGGTAGCCGTAACTGGCGGCATCGATATCTTGTGCCGAAGCGGACGCACTCAGGATAAGGCCGCCCAGGAGGGCAGCGAGGCGTGGTAATCGAAGCATGACGGATCCCCAAAAAAAGCAGCAGCAAAGTGTGTTACGCAGGCTAGGACCATCATGTCCCTGGCAAAGTTGCCTGGCGCTCCGGCATTTGTCGTCCCCGATGGTGCCGTTTTCGCTGGTGGCGCGGCAACAATTGGTTCCATTTATCTTTGCTTCAAAGTAGCTGAACTGGGCGCTTTTGCCTTGCATAGACGCCCCGGAGCTTTATGCTGGGCGCCGATTTCGAAGATTCCGGAGCGTTTCATGTCTCGCCGTTTGCCGCTGATCACCTTGTTGCTGTTTCTGCCTGTGTGGCTGGCAGCCAGTTACGGGGTGCGTTATGTCCTGATGGAAGACGCTCAGTGGGTCGGTGTCTGTGCCGAGCAGGCGCAATTGTGGCAATGCCAGGTGCGCTCGGCACTGGGCCTGATGATTCACTTCAGGGTGATTGCCTGGTCCGCGTTGGGCCTGGCGTTGCTGGCTCAGGTGGTACCTGCGCGGGCCGGTTGGCGTTTGGCGGTGCTGGCGCTGGTGTTCGCGATTCCGGCGCTGGTGTTGTACAGCGCCAGTATCGCGGTGTTTGCCGTGGTGTTGGCCGGATTGCGGCTGGTGCGGCGCTCGCGTCAAGCCTGAGTAGGAGCGGATTTATCCGCGATGGACTGCGTAGCAGTCCCATCTCTAGGGGCCGCTACGCGCCCCATCGCGGATAAATCCGCTCCTACTCAACGCACCCGCAGGCTACGCCACAACGCTCCCACCATCAGCACACTGACCCCCGCCCAGACCAGCGCCTGCTGGTTACTGAAGCCCTCACGGAACAACTGCGGGGCAATGCCGGCTCCGACGATAAAGGCCAGCAGGCCGATCTCGGCCCGCGGCCCGCGTACCGGACGCAACAGGTACACCACCGCAGGCAATATCAGCGCGGCACTCGGGAAGCTGCGATAACGTGGATCAAACACCAGCGCCAGCATGCTCACCGCTGCAGCAAAACCTGCCGCCAGCAACCACCAGCCAGCCCGCGTCTCAAGCCAGGCGAAGACCCGCTCACGCCAGCCGTCACGTTGCGCCAGGGCCAACGCCGCATGGGCGAGGACCAGCAGGTTCAACCCGGCCAACAGCACTGCCCAGATCCACTCACCGGCAAAGCGGCTGTTGATCCGCACCAGCTCACCCCACAGGCCCAGACTTGCGGCACCCAGGGCGGCAAGCAGCGGCAACAACAAGGCCGACCGCGTAGTGCGTACGCGCCCCGCCAGCAGCAGGGTGGCAATGAACAGCAGGCCACTGGCGATCAACCATTGCGGCCAGAACACCAGGTTGCTCACCGGGCCTTCGAGAATGCCCTTGTCCTGGCGATCAGCATCGTACAAGCCCCAGTAACCGCCCACCGCGCCCTCGCTGGCACGCTTCCAGGGCTGGTCGAAGGCTTCGATCAGGTTGTAGTGCCAGCCATTCTGCTCAGCCATGGCCACGAAGCCGCGAATGAAGCGCGCTTCGTTGACCCGGCTGGGCAGGGCGGTCTCACGCTGGCGACCTTCGCTGGGCCAGCCGGTCTCGCCGATGACGATATCCTTGGGCGCAAAGCGGTTGCCGAACACCTGACGGATCTCGCCGACATGCACCAGGGCATCGTCGATACCCTTGGGATCATCTTCCCAGTAGGGCAGCAGGTGAATGGTCAAAAAATCCACGGTCGGGGCGATTTCCGGGTGCTGCAGCCAGAACTCCCAGACGTCGGCGTAGGTTACCGGCACGCTGACCTGGCTTTTCACCTGTTTGATCAACGTCGCCAGTTGCGGGCCGGTGACTTCCTTGCGCAGCAGGGTTTCGTTACCGACGATCACCGCCTTGACCACATCCGGGTTGGCGTTGGCCGAGGCGATCAGGGCCTTGACCTCTTTTTGCGTGTCTTCCGGGTTGGCGTTGATCCAGGCGCCGAGCATGACTTTCAGACCATGTTTGCGGGCGATATCCGGTATTGCCTCAAGCCCCGTCATCGAATAGGTGCGGATGCATTCGAAGCGCTGCGCCAGCAGGGCCAGGTCGGCGTCCATGCGTGCCGGACGTAGCTGGAACGGCTGGTCGAACGGCGATTGGTCCTTGTCGAACGGCGTATAGGACGCGCACTGCAGTTTGTGCGAGGCACTGGCCGCATCAGGCAGCACCACCGGCTTGCCCAGCCCGTACCAGAGCCCTCCCAGCGCAAACAGGCCGAGCAGGCAGGCAAACAGATAGGGCAGCAGGGGGAAGCGGGCAGTCGGGGACATGGATCAGACCGTCAGGGAACAAAGCCGCCAATAGTACCTGCAAATGACACGGGCTAAAGCCTTGGCGGGCAAAGTTACCCAGGTTGGATGTTGCTTCATGTAACGACATCACTAGCTGGCGATGTGATGTCGCTTGTCGATGCCTGGAGGTCGTTGCCAGAGCAGGTCAGGGTGCATCAGCGGTTGATGATGCAGCTTCCGTGACGTGACGAGGGGATGCTTTGATGAAAATGCGACGACTCCTGGGGGTGGGCACAGCCCTGGTAATGGCCATAGGCGCTGCGCAAGTGTCGGCCAAGGAAGTGAGCATCGGCTACGTCGATGGCTGGTCCGACAGCGTAGCGACCACCAACGTGGCGGCCGAAGTGATCAGGCAGAAGCTCGGTTATGACGTCAAACTGCAGGCCGTGGCTACCGGGATCATGTGGCAGGGGGTGGCGACCGGCAAACTCGACGCGATGATGTCGGCCTGGCTACCGGTGACCCACGGTGATTACTGGACCAAGAACAAAGACAACGTCGTCGACTACGGCCCCAACTTCAAAGACGCCAAGATCGGCCTGATCGTCCCCGATTACGTCAAGGCCAACTCCCTGGCCGACCTCAAGACCGACGACAGTTTCAAGCACAAGATCGTCGGTATCGACGCCGGTTCCGGCGTCATGCTCAAGACCGACCAGGCCATCAAGGACTACGACCTCAGCGGCTACAAACTCCAGGCCAGTTCCGGCGCGGCGATGACCGCGGAACTGGGCCGCGCCTATGCCAAGCAACAATCCATCGCCGTGACCGGCTGGGTGCCGCACTGGATGTTCGCCAAGTGGAAACTCAAATTCCTCGAAGATCCCAAAGGCGTGTACGGCGCTGCGGAAACCGTCAACAGCATCGGCAGCAAGGAACTGGCAACCAAGGCGCCAGACGTGGCTGAGTTCCTGAAGAAGTTCCAGTGGCAGTCCAAGGATGAAATCGGCGAGGTCATGTTGGCCATTCAAGAGGGCGCAAAACCCGAGGCCGCCGCCAAGGACTGGGTGGCCAAACACCCTGAGCGCGTCGCCGAGTGGACCGCAAAATAATGGCCTGAAGCTTCTATCTGGCACCTTCCAGGGCCGCAGCACCAGAAACGGTGCTGCGGCCCTTGTCGTTTCTGGCTGTTACCGAATCGGTAAAACAGTTTTGCATCTAAGACTAAGGTCGTCTGGAGTGCGTTCAAAGGCAGCATAAAGTGGAGCGGGTACTACCTAATCTGTGCTGCGAGGACAAAAACAATGAACGACAGCATTTATCAATCGATACAAAACAGCTCGCGGTTCAAGGAGCTGGTGTCAAAACGCGAACGTTTCGCCTGGATTCTCTCGGCGATCATGCTCGGCCTCTACTCCGCTTTCATCCTGTTGATCGCCTATGGCCCGCAGATTTTGGGTGCCAAGCTCAGCCCTGACTCTTCGATTACCTGGGGGATCCCCCTCGGTGTCGGCCTGATCCTCTCGGCTTTCGTGCTCACAGCGATCTATGTGCGTCGCGCCAACGGTGAGTTCGATGAGATGAACAAAGCGATTCTCAAGGAGGCACAGCAATGATCCGGCGTCTTCTGGCAACCCTGGCCTTCGGCATTTTCGCACCTGCCGTCTGGGCCGCCGACGCCCTCACTGGCGAGGTGCACAAGCAGCCTTTGAACGTGGCGGCGATCCTCATGTTCGTCGCTTTCGTCGGTGCCACACTGTGCATCACCTACTGGGCGTCCAAGCGTAACAAGTCCGCCTCCGACTACTATGCCGCCGGCGGGCGAATCACCGGTTTCCAGAACGGTCTGGCGATTGCCGGTGACTACATGTCGGCAGCGTCCTTCCTGGGTATTTCCGCCCTGGTGTTTACCTCCGGCTACGATGGCCTGATCTACTCGATCGGCTTCCTGGTCGGCTGGCCGATCATTCTCTTCCTGATCGCCGAACGCCTGCGTAACCTGGGTAAATACACCTTTGCCGACGTGGCCTCGTACCGCCTCGGGCAAAAAGAAATCCGCACCCTGTCGGCCTCCGGCTCGCTGGTGGTAGTGGCGTTCTACCTGATCGCGCAAATGGTCGGTGCCGGCAAGCTGATCCAGCTGCTGTTCGGTCTGGACTACCATGTTGCGGTGATTCTGGTCGGTATCCTGATGTGCATGTACGTGCTGTTCGGCGGCATGCTGGCGACCACCTGGGTACAGATCATCAAGGCTGTACTGCTGCTCTCCGGTGCCAGCTTCATGGCGCTGATGGTGATGAAACACGTCAACTTCGACTTCAATGCGCTGTTCTCCCAGGCCATCGATGTTCACCCTAAAGGTGAAGCGATCATGAGCCCTGGCGGTCTGGTGAAAGATCCGATCTCGGCTTTCTCTCTCGGCCTGGCGTTGATGTTCGGTACCGCTGGCCTGCCGCATATCCTGATGCGCTTCTTCACCGTCAGCGATGCCAAGGAAGCGCGTAAAAGCGTTCTGTATGCCACCGGTTTCATTGGCTACTTCTACATCCTGACCTTCATCATCGGCTTCGGCGCGATCCTGCTGGTCAGCACCAACCCCGACTTCAAGGACGCTGCTGGCGCCCTGATCGGTGGCAACAACATGGCAGCGGTGCACCTGGCCGACGCCGTCGGTGGCAGCGTGTTCCTCGGCTTTATCTCGGCGGTAGCTTTCGCGACCATCCTTGCGGTAGTAGCGGGCCTAACCCTGGCCGGCGCTTCGGCGGTGTCCCACGACCTGTACGCCAGCGTGATCAAGAAAGGCAAGGCCAACGAGAAGGATGAGATCCGCGTCTCGAAGATCACCACCATTGCCCTGGCAGTACTGGCAATCGGTCTGGGTATCCTGTTCGAAAGCCAGAACATCGCTTTCATGGTCGGTCTGGCGTTCTCGATTGCTGCCAGCTGCAACTTCCCGGTGCTGCTGCTCTCGATGTACTGGAAGAAGCTGACCACCCGTGGCGCCATGATTGGTGGCTGGATGGGCTTGATCAGTGCCGTGGCGCTGATGGTGCTTGGCCCGACCATCTGGGTACAGATCCTCGGTCACGAGAAAGCCATCTACCCGTACGAGTACCCGGCGCTGTTCTCGATGCTGATTGCCTTTGCAGGGATCTGGTTCTTCTCGATCACTGACAAGTCCAAGGCGGCAGATGAGGAGCGTGCACTGTTCATCCCGCAGTTCGTGCGTTCGCAGACTGGCCTGGGTGCCAGCGGTGCGGTGTCGCACTGATTAGTTAAGCGCGAAGTAAAAGGCAGCCGCGAGGCTGCCTTTTTTATTGCCTAGATTTTGCCTAGCAACAACAGGATCAACAGGATGATCAGTACGGTACCGATGATACCGGACGGGCCATAACCCCAACTTCTGGAGTGCGGGAAGACAGGTAAGCCACCGATCAACAGCAGTATCAGAATGATGATGAGTATGGTGCCCATGGCAGTATCCTTGTTTGACGTGAGGGGGTAGGCGTATCAGTTCAATCCTTCTGTTCGGTCATGCGTTTCATGCCCGCTTGTTAATTCCGACTCTCGCGTACAGCGAAAAGTTTAATTATCCGGTTTCACCACTGTTTGCCCGGGCCATTCAGCATCCTGATACAGCGTGGGTACGGTTCATGGCTTCGCTACACTGGCGATAACTTTCAGAACCGTACAAGGCATCCGTCTATGCAAAACCGCATGATGATTACTGGCGCAGGCTCGGGGCTCGGTCGCGAGATCGCGTTGCGTTGGGCCCGGGAGGGGTGGCAGCTGGCGTTGGCGGATGTCAACGAGGCGGGCCTGAAGGAAACCCTCGCGCTGATCAAGGAAGCCGGCGGCCAGGGCTTCGTGCAACGCTGCGATGTTCGCGACTACAGCCAGTTGACGGCATTGGCGCAAGCCTGCGAGGAGAAGTTCGGCGGCATCGATGTGATCGTCAACAATGCAGGGGTCGCCTCAGGAGGTTTCTTCTCCGAGCTGTCGCTGGAAGACTGGGAGTGGCAGCTGTCGATCAACCTGATGGGCGTGGTCAAGGGCTGCAAGGCGTTCCTGCCGATGCTTGAGCGCAGCAAAGGGCGGATCATCAACATCGCCTCGATGGCGGCGTTGATGCAGGGGCCGGCCATGAGCAACTACAACGTGGCCAAGGCGGGGGTTCTGGCGCTTTCGGAAAGTTTGCTGATCGAATTGCGTCAGCAGGAAGTGGCGGTACATGTGGTATGCCCATCGTTCTTCCAGACCAACTTGCTGGACTCGTTCCGTGGCCCGACTCCGGCAATGAAAGCCCAGGTCGGCAAGCTCCTGGAAAGCTCGCCGATCAGCGCTGCGGATATCGCCGACTACATCTACCAGCAGGTTGCAGAGGGCGAGTTCCTGATCCTGCCCCATGAGCAGGGGCGTGAAGCCTGGAAGCTCAAGCAGCGCAACCCGAAACTGCTCTATGACGAGATGGCCAGCATGGCCGAGAAAATGCGCGCCAAGGCCCGTCCCTCTCCGGGCTGAGTCCGCGCATCAGGTATTCTTGGCGCTTTCTCAAGCACCTGAGTACCTGGCGTGATCAATTATCTGTGGTTTTTTCTCGCGGCGGTCTTCGAGATCGCTGGCTGCTATGCCTTTTACATGTGGCTGCGGTTAGGCAAAAGCGGCTGGTGGATTGCGCCCGCGCTGCTCAGCCTGACCCTGTTTGCACTGATCCTCACCCGCGTCGAAGCTGCTTACGCCGGTCGTGCCTACGCCGCCTATGGCGGCATCTACATCGTCACTTCATTGCTCTGGCTGGCGCTGGTCGAACGGGCACGGCCGTTGGGCAGCGACTGGATCGGCGCGCTGCTGTGTGTGCTGGGGGCCAGCATCATTGTTCTGGGGCCACGTCTGCAGAGTGCTTGATCAGGCGAAAATGAGCGGAATTTGTAGGCAAATTCGTCAGTTGTGGTGGGATCGGTCTATTTGATCAATGGAGTATTGAAGCGTTCCGACACCCCGTGCAGTCTCCGAATTCTCAACTTTGTGGAGGATCGGAGCATGTTGGTAATAGGCCGCGAAGTAGGTGAAGTGATCGCCATTGATGAGCACATCAAGGTCAAAGTGCTCTCTGTGGAGGGCAATGTGGTGCGCTTTGGTATCTGCGCACCCCGCGACATTGAAGTACATCGAGCAGAAATCTATCGGCGCATTGCCGAACAGGCAGCCAAGGATGCTGGCTGATCAGTCGAGCAGTTCCTTGGGCACGTCGTGCTTGGCCAACAGTTGGCATTGCTGGCTTTCGAGGTCAAAGAGGATGAATGCCTGTTTTTTCGCCAAGGCCTGACGAACGCGCAGCACGCGAGTTTCCAGCGGCGTGTCGTCGCCGTTGTCGGTGCCGTCGCGGGTGACGAAATCCTCGATCAGGCGGGTCAGGGTTTCGGCTTCCAGTTGGTCGTAGGGAATCAGCATAAACAGGACAGGCTTGGCGAAGTGTGCGCTCATGCTACGCGAAACCTGTCCCGAGTGTGTAGGCGCTAGTGCTTGTTGCCGACCAGACTGTCGACTGCAGGCACCCGGGTTTCGCTTTCCATCTGGGTGTCGTGTTCCAGTTGGTGGCTGAAGCTTTCCAGGGAGCTGCCGGTCGCCTGCGAGTCGCTGGCAAACACCGGTGGGCTGAGCAGGTAGGCGGTCAGCAGGCGGCTGAGTGCAGCCAGGCTGTCGATGTGGGTGCGTTCATAGCCATGGGTGGCATCGCAACCAAAGGCCAGCAGCGCCGTGCGAATGTCGTGGCCAGCGGTGATGGCCGAGTGGGCATCGCTGAAGTAGTAGCGAAAAACGTCGCGGCGCGCCGGCAGTTCGTGCTCGCGGGCAAGTTTGAGCAAGTGGCGCGACAGGTGATAGTCATAAGGGCCGGCGGAGTCCTGCATGGCGATGCTGACTGCATGCTCGCTGGAATGCTGGCCGGGTGCGACAGGGGCGATGTCGATGCCGACGAACTCGCTGACATCCCAGGGCAAGGCCGCCGCCGCGCCGGAGCCGGTCTCCTCGGTGATGGTGAACAGCGGGTGGCAGTCAATCAGCGGCTGTGCACCGCTATCGACGACGGCCTTGAGCGAGGCCAGCAACGCCGCGACTCCGGCCTTGTCATCCAGATGACGGGCGCTGATATGGCCGCTTTCGGTGAATTCGGGCAGCGGGTCGAAGGCGACGAAGTCTCCGATGTCGACTCCCAGGGTCTGGCAATCGGCGCGGGTGGCGCAGTAGGCATCCAGGCGCAGCTCGATATGCTCCCAGCTCACCGGCATCTGGTCGATGGCAGTGTTGAAGGCGTGCCCGCTGGCCATCAACGGCAGCACACTGCCACGCAGGACACCGTTGTCGGTGAACACACTGACCCGGCTGCCTTCGGCAAAGCGGCTGGACCAGCAGCCCACCGGCGCCAGTGACAGACGGCCATTGTCCTGAATCGCCCGCACGCTGGCACCGATGGTGTCCAGGTGCGCCGAAACGGCACGGTCAGGAGAGCTCTTGCGACCCTTGAGAGTGGCGCGGATGGTGCCACGGCGCGTCAGTTCGAAGGGGATGCCGAGCTCTTCCAGGCGCTCGGCAACATAGCGCACGATGGTGTCGGTAAAGCCGGTCGGGCTGGGAATGGCAAGCATCTCCAGCAAGACTTTCTGCAGGTAGTTGAGGTCAGGTTGCGGGAGCTGTTCAGACATGTAGCCTCCTGTGCTCAGGGTGCCGGCCGGCTGTGCGCAAACAGCAGGTCGACAAAGCGTTCGGCAGTGGGTTGGGGTTCGTGGTTGGCCAGCCCGACCCGTTCGTTGGCTTCAATGAACACGTGCTCGGGCTGGTCGGCGGCGGTGACCATCAAATCCAGGCCGACCACCGGTATATCCAGGGCGCGGGCGGCGCGGATCGCGGCATCGGCCAGCAGCGGGTGCAAGCGTTCGGTGACATCTTCCAGGCAACCGCCGGTATGCAGGTTGGCGGTGCGACGCACGGCCAGACGCTGGCCTGCGGGCAGCACGCTGTCGTAGTCAACTCCCGCCGCGTGCAGCGTGCGTTGGGTTTCGTCATCCAGCGGGATGCGGCTCTCACCCGCAGTGGCGGCCTGGCGTCGGCGGCTTTGCGCTTCGATCAGCGCGCCGACGGCATGCTGGCCATCGCCGACAATCTGCGCCGGGTGGCGAATAGCAGCGGCCACCACCTCAAAACCGATGACCACGATGCGCAGATCCAGCCCTTCGTGGAAGCTTTCCAGCAGCACCCGGCTATCGAAGCGCCGAGCGTTTGCTATGGCCTGGTTGATTTCCTCAAGGCTCGTCAGGTTTACCGCCACGCCTTGACCCTGTTCGCCATCCAGCGGCTTGACCACCACCGCGCCGTGGTCTTCGAGAAACGCCTGGTTGTCATCGGCATTGCCTGCCAGCTGTTGCGCCGGCAGCTGCAGGCCGGCGCTTTTCAGTACCTTGTGGGTCAGGCTCTTGTCCTGGCACAGGGTCATGCTCACGGCGCTGGTGAGGTCACTCAAGGATTCGCGGCAGCGCACCCGGCGTCCTCCCAGGCTGAGGGTGAACAGGCCGGCGTCGGCGTCGTCCACCTGAACTTCGATGCCGCGCCGGTAGGCTTCCTCGACAATGATCCGGGCATAGGGATTGAGCCCGGTCTCAGGGCTCGGGCCGAGAAACAGTGACTGATTGATAGCGTTTTTGCGCTTGATCGCGAAGGTCGGCAGGGTACGAAACCCCAGCTTGGCGTACAGACGCTTGGCCTGGCGGTTATCGTGCAGTACCGAGAGATCGAGGCAGCTCAAGCCGCGGCTCATGAAGTGCTCGATCAGATGTCGGACCAGCACTTCGCCAACGCCCGGCCGGGTGCAATGCGGGTCTACCGCCAGGCACCAGAGACTGCTGCCATGCTCGGGATCGGCGAAGGCTTTGTGATGGTTCAAGCCCATGACGCTGCCGATCACTGCGCCGCTGTGTTCATCTTCGGCCAGCCAGTACACCGGGCCGCCAAGGTGGCGCGGGGTCAGCAATGCCGGGTCGATGGCGAGCATGCCGCGGGCCAGGTACAGGGCGTTGATCGCCTGCCAGTCGCCGTCGCTCTGTGCGCGGCGGATACGAAAGCCACGAAATACGCGTTGCGCCGGGCGGTAGTCGCTGAACCACAGACGCAGCGTGTCGGAGGGGTCGAGGAACAGCTGTTGCGGAGCTTGTGCCAGGACCTGCTGGGGGGCGGCCACGTACAGGGCGATATCACGCTCGCCGGGATGCTCATCTTGCAAGGCATTGGCCAGGCTCGCCGGGTCCGGGTAGGTGTGGCCTATCAATAACCGCCCCCAACCGCAATGCAGTGAGCGCGGCTGGTCGTGAGGGTCGCTGCCGTCACCGGCCCGTTGCGCCTGCAAGCGCTCATAGGACGGCACCTGGCCGCGCACCAGGCGTTGGCCATAAGGTGATGCATGGGCTTTCATCGGTCAGATTCCTTGTTCGCTGAGCCACAGGTTCAAGGCTGCCAGTTGCCAGAGTTTCGAGCCGCGTAACGGCGTCAGCTGGCCATGGGGATCACTGAGCAGGCGGTCAAGCGCTGCCGGTTCGAACAGACCGCGGTCCTGGCTGGGGTCAAGCAACAACTCGCGCACCCAGTCCAGGGTCGCACCTTGCAGGTGCTTGAGGCCGGGCACCGGGAAGTAACCTTTCTTGCGGTCGATCACTTCAGCGGGAATCACCAGGCGTGCGGCTTCCTTGAGCACCTGCTTGCCGCCGTCGGGCAGCTTGAAGCGCGCCGGAATACGCGCCGAAAGTTCCACCAGGCGGTAGTCCAGAAACGGCGTGCGCGCTTCCAGGCCCCAGGCCATGGTCATGTTGTCGACTCGTTTGACCGGGTCATCGACGAGCATCACCGTGCTGTCCAGGCGCAGGGCTTTGTCGACCGCGTCGCTGGCGCCGGGTTGGGCGAAGTGTTGGCGGACAAAATCACCGGCAGCATCGTGCCCGAGTCGCCATGGCTGCTGCACGGTGGCGGCGTAGTCGTCGAAACTGCGGTCGAAGAAAGCATCGCGATAAGCGTCATAGGGCTGCTGAGCGCCGTCGACCTGCGGGTACCAGTGATAACCGGCGAACAGTTCGTCTGCACCCTGACCGCTTTGCACCACCTTGCAGTGCTTGGCGACTTCCCGCGACAACAGGTAGAAGGCGATGCAGTCGTGACTGACCATCGGCTCGCTCATGGCGCGGAATGCCGCCGGTAGTTGCGCGATGATTTCTCGCTCGTCGATGCGCAATTGGTGATGACGGGTGCCGTAGTGACGGGCGATCAAATCAGAGTACTGGAACTCGTCCCCGCGCTCGCCGCCAGCATCTTCGAAGCCGATGGAGAAGGTCGAAAGGTCTTCAACGCCCACTTCACGCAGCAGGCCGACCAGCAAGCTGGAGTCGACGCCACCGGACAACAGCACACCGACATCCACCGCCGCACGTTGACGAATCGCCACGGCTTCACGGGTGCTGTCGAGTACCCGGTCGCGCCAGTCTTCCAGGCTCAGATGCTGCTCGTCTGTGCGCGGGCCGTACTGCAGCTGCCACCACACCTGTTGTTCGCTGCGGCCCTGGGCATCGATACGCATCCAGGTGGCCGGCGGCAGTTTCTCGACATTGGCCAGCAGGGTGCGCGGCGCGGGCACCACCGCGTGAAAGTTCAGGTAGTGGTTGAGCGCCAGCGGGTCGAGCATCGGGTTGATGTCTCCACCCTGCAACAAAGCCGGAAGGCTGGAGGCGAAGCGCAGCCGTTCACCCGTGCGCGACAGATACAACGGCTTTACGCCGAGGCGGTCACGGGCGAGGAACAGCTGCTGGCTGTCGCGCTCCCAGATCGCCAGGGCGAACATGCCGTTAAGACGCGGCAGCAGATCGGCGCCCCAGGCGTGATAGCCCTTGAGCAGCACTTCGGTATCGCCACCGGAGTAGAAGGCGTAGCCCAGGTCTTCCAGTTCGTTGCGCAGTTCCGGGAAGTTGTAGATGGCGCCGTTGAAGGCCAGCGACAAGCCCAACTGGCTATCGACCATGGGCTGCGCCGAGCCGTCGGACAGGTCCATGATTTTCAGGCGGCGATGACCCAGGGCAATCGGGCCCTGGCTATGAAAGCCCCAGGCGTCGGGGCCACGAGGGGCCAGGTGATGGGTAATCCGCTCGACCGCGGCGAGGTCCGCCGGGCGTGGTGGGTGGGTAACAGGGGTGAAACGAAACTCTCCAGCTAATCCGCACATAAGTCCTTACCGGTTTTGCCGTTGGGGAAGGTGCCCGAACGCGGGCACATTGAAACTGACCGGTGCGGATAGCGAGAGTTTTAGATCGATCGGTTATAAGCGCTTAGCCTCCCTTGCCTTTGCCGCGTATCAGTTCGCGCAGCATGAAGCGATTCGGATGACAGGCTTCAGCGACGCTGCGCGGTACGGGCAGCGGTGCGTTGTCGACCCAGGCGGCGATCATTTCGCCTGACAACGGCGCGGTGATCAGCCCGCGCGAGCCATGGCCGCTATTGATGTACAGACCTTCGAGCCAGGGGCAGGGCGTATCTGGCACCTGGCGCGCGTCCTTGGCCAGCACTGCATAGTGCTGGTTGAACGCCTGCTGGTCGGCAAGCGGGCCGACGATGGGCAGATAGTCAGGACTGGTGCAGCGAAAGGCTGCCCGGCCCTCAAGGGTGTGCGGATCGATCTGGCGGGTGTCGAGGCGCTCGGCCAGGTCGCTGGAGATCTCTTCGAGCAGTCGCAGGTTGCCGATGTGCTCGCCGGTGGTGGGCGTCAGATCAGTGCTGTGGAAGTCGAAACTGGCGCCCAGGGTATGTTCGCCTCGGCGTGAAGGCGCGACATAACCGTCGGCGCAGACCACGGTATTGAGCACCTGGCTTTGCGCGGTAGCGGGCAGGCGGGTGACCTGGCCGCGTATGCGTTTCAGGGGCAGGGCCGCACACGGCTCGAAACGCTGGATCTCGGCGGCGGTGGCCAGCACCACCAGCGGTGCACTGGCGAGGAACTTCTCGCTTTCCCATGCCTGCCAAAGGCCGTCGACCTTGCGCAACTGCAGCACCTGATGGTGGGTCAGCAAGGTGATGTTCGGATGCTGCAACTGTGCCTGGCACAACGCCGGCGGATGCACCCAGCCCGCCTCCGGGTAGAACAGGCCACCGCTGGTCAGGGCCACACCTGCCAGCGTTTGCGCCTGCTCTCGATCCAGGCGCTGGAGCAATTGCGGGTCGAAGGCGTCGGCCAACAGCGCCTGACGTTGTTCTTCCTTGGCATCGAAGGCCAGCTGCAAGACACCGCAAGCGTCCCAGTCCTGGCCACGCTGCAGGGTTTCGAGCAGCCGCCGGGTGTAGCCGAAGCCGCTGAGGATCAGGCGCGACAAGGCGGTGCCATGGGCCGAAAGTTTGAGGTAGAGCACGCCCTGCGGATTGCCCGAGGCTTCGGCTGCCGGGGTGGCGTGCCGCTCCAGCACGCTGACCTGCCAACCCCGTGCCGCAAGGCTCGCGGCGGTAGCGCAACCGGCCAGGCCGGCGCCGATCACCAGGGCCTGGCGCGGGCCGGGCAGGGCGGCGGGCCGGGCGAACCAGGGGGCTGCCGGGGCCGGCGTAGCAAGCGTTTCAGGTGTGCTGCGAAAGACACCGCGCAACACCTCCCACTTCTTGCCGATACCCGGAATGCGCTTCATCTCGAAGCCGACGGCAATCAGGCCGCGACGGACCCAGCCGGTGCTGGTGAACGTGCCCAGAGTGGCATTGGCGGCTGACAGGCGGCCGATCTGGCTGAACAGCTCCGGGGTCCACATTTGCGGATTTTTCGCCGGCGCGAAACCGTCGAGAAACCAGGCATCGACCTGGGCGTCCAGTTGCGGCAACTGCTCCAGAACATCACCGATCATCAGGGTCAAGCGTACCCGGCCCTGACCGAAAACGAAGGTCTGGAAACCCTCGTGTACCGCCACGTACTGCGCCAGTAGCTGCGTACTGAAAGGTGCCAGTTCCGGCCACAGGGCGAGGGCGCGGGTCAGGTCGGCGTGGCTGAGCGGGTACTTTTCCACACTGACGAAATGCAGGCGGGCGTCAGGATTGGCACATTCACTGAACAGCTGCCAGGCGCAGAAGAAGTTCAAGCCTGTGCCAAAGCCGGTTTCACCGATCACCAGGCACTGGTCGGGCGCCATCGCGCTGAAACGCTGGCGCAGGTCATTCTGGTCGATGAACACATGGCGGGTCTCTTCCAGGCTCTGGTCCTTGGAAAAGTAGATGTCATCGAACTGGCGTGAGTGGGGGCGGCCCTGGTCGTCCCAGTCGATCTGGGCGTAGTGGGTAACTTCGGTCATGGTCGGCTCAGGCATGTCTAGAGCGGCATTTTAGCTTACCCGGACAAAGTCTACCCGGATCCGCTAGTCTTGCTTATCCATGTAGGGAGCCTGGTATGTTCGAATCCGCTGAAATTGGTCACGCCATCGATAAAGAAACCTACGAAGCCGAAGTTCCAGCATTACGTGAGGCCTTGCTCGAGGCACAGTTCGAGCTCAAGCAGCAGGCACGTTTCCCGGTGATTGTGCTGATCAACGGCATTGAAGGTGCCGGCAAGGGCGAGACGGTAAAACTGCTCAACGAGTGGATGGACCCGCGCCTGATCGAAGTGCGTACCTTTGACCAGCAGACCGACGAAGAGCTTGCCCGGCCGCCGGCCTGGCGTTACTGGCGTGCGCTGCCGGCCAAGGGGCGGATCGGGGTGTTTTTCGGTAACTGGTACAGCCAGATGCTGCAGGGCCGGGTCCATGGCCACTTCAAGGACGCCGTGCTCGACCAGGCCATCCGTGGCGCCGAGCACCTGGAAGAAATGCTCTGTGACGAAGGCGCGCTGATCTTCAAATTCTGGTTCCACCTGTCGAAGAAACAGATGAAGGCCCGGCTCAAGGCGCTCAAGGACGATCCGCTGCACAGCTGGCGCATCAGCCCGCTGGACTGGCAGCAGTCGGAAACCTACGACCGCTTTGTGCGCTTCGGCGAACGCGTACTGCGCCAGACCAGCCGTGACTATGCGCCCTGGCATGTGATTGAAGGGGTTGATCCGCATTACCGCAGCCTGGCGGTCGGGCGCATCCTGCTCGAAGGTCTGCAGGCCGCGCTCAAGGCCCAGCACGCGCCGGTTCATCAGGCCAACATTGCCCCGCTGGGCCAGAGCATCGATCAGCGCAGTTTGTTGGGCAGCCTGGACATGACCTTGCGCCTGGACAAAAACGACTACCAGGAACAATTGATTACCGAGCAAGCCCGCCTGGCCGGTTTGCTGCGAGACAAGCACATGCGTCGTCACGCGCTGGTGGCGGTGTTCGAAGGCAATGACGCCGCAGGCAAGGGCGGCGCTATCCGCCGGGTGGCTGCAGCGCTGGATCCGCGGCAGTATCGCATCGTGCCGATTGCCGCCCCCACTGAAGAAGAACGAGCGCAACCGTACCTGTGGCGCTTCTGGCGGCATGTTCCGGCACGGGGCAAGTTCACCGTGTTCGATCGTTCCTGGTATGGACGGGTGCTGGTCGAGCGGATCGAGGGTTTCTGCAGCCAGGCCGACTGGATGCGTGCTTATGGCGAGATCAACGACTTCGAAGAACAGCTGACCAGCGCCGGCGTGGTGCTGGTCAAGTTCTGGCTGTCGATCGATGAGCAAACCCAGCTCGAGCGCTTCCAGGAGCGTGAGCAGATACCGTTCAAACGCTTCAAGATCACCGAGGAAGACTGGCGCAATCGGGAAAAATGGGGGCAGTACGCGGAAGCGGTGGGTGACATGGTTGACCGCACCAGTACCGAGATCGCGCCCTGGACGCTGGTGGAGGCCAACGACAAGCGTTGGGCTCGGGTCAAGGTGCTGCGCACCATCAATGATGCGCTGGAGGCGGCCTTCAAGAAGGACAAGAAATAACTGAGGCCTACTCTTTGTAGGAGCGGATTTATCCGCGATGGACGACAAAGTCGTCCCCATTCCCAGTGAAGGGGGACGCTATGCGCCCCATCGCGGCGGTCCGGCGTCCCGGTGAATCCGCTCCTACAGGGAATGATGTAGCGAAATCTTTTCCGCAATTGTACCTGTCGGCTCCCGGTGCCCAGCCCGTAGAATCCAGACTCCCCCCACCACAGGGCATTTGAGGCTGGTATGCACATTTCTTCCGGACGCTGGGTCTATGGCCTTTCACTTTCGCTGTTGTCCGCGTTGCTCTGGGGCATCCTGCCGATCAAGCTCAAACAGGTGCTGCAGGTGATGGACCCGATCACCGTGACCTGGTTTCGCCTGCTGGTGTCCGGCGGCCTGTTGCTGGCCTGGCTGGCGGCGAGCAAACGCCTGCCATCGTTCAGCCGGCTTGGGCGCAACGGTTGGGGACTGGTGGCATTGGCGACCGGTGGGCTGGTCGGCAACTATGTGCTGTACCTGATGGGCTTGAACCTGCTCAGTCCCGGTACGGCACAACTGGTCGTGCAACTGGGGCCGGTACTGCTGCTGGTGGCCAGCGTGTTCCTGTTCAAGGAACGCTTCAGTCTCGGACAAGGGATGGGCCTGGTCATCCTGCTCATGGGCTTCGGCCTGTTTTTCAATCAGCGCCTGGAAGAGCTGTTGACCTCCCTGAGCGTCTACACCACCGGTGTGCTGACCATTGTCCTGGCAACCACCATCTGGGTGTTCTATGCCCTGAGCCAGAAGCAGCTGTTGACGGTGTGGAATTCGATGCAGGTCATGATGGTGATCTACCTGTGCTGCGCCGTGCTCCTGACGCCTTGGGTGCATCCGCTGGAAGCGCTGCAACTGAGTCCGTTGCAAGGCTGGCTGTTGCTCGCCTGCTGCCTCAACACGCTGGTGGCCTATGGTGCCTTCGCCGAAGCGCTGGCCCACTGGGAAGCCTCCAAGGTCAGTGCCACCCTGGCGGTCACGCCCTTGATCACTTTCGTTGCCGTCGCCCTGGCGGCCTGGTTCTGGCCAGACTACGTGCACGCCGAGCAGATCAATACGCTGGGTTACATCGGTGCGTTGGTGGTGGTGCTGGGCTCGGCGCTGACCGCGCTGGGCCCATCGATCATGGCCGGCTGGCGGGCCAGGCGCGTACGCCTGGCCCGGTGAGTCAACCTTTCTTGCCGGGTTCGAGCATGTCCTGCGGGCGTACCCACTGGTCGAACTGCTCGTTGGTCAGGTAACCCAGGGTCAAGGCCGCCTCGCGTAACGTGCGGCCTTCGCTGTAGGCCTTCTTGGCAATTTCTGCCGCCTTGTCGTAGCCGATGTGCGGGTTGAGCGCAGTGACCAGCATCAGCCCGCGCTCCAGGTGTGCAGCCATCTGTTCGGCATCCGCTTCGATACCCGCCACGCAGTGCTGCTGGAAGTTGCGGCAGCCGTCGGCCAGCAGCTCGATGGACTGCAGCAGGTTGTGAATGATCACCGGCTTGAACACGTTCAACTGCAGGTGACCCTGGCTGGCGGCAAAGCCGATGGCCGTGTCATTGCCCAGTACCTGGCAGGCCAGCATCGACAGTGCCTCGCACTGGGTCGGATTGACTTTGCCGGGCATGATCGAGCTGCCCGGTTCGTTGGCTGGCAGGCGCACTTCGGCAAACCCGGCGCGGGGGCCGGAGCCCAGCAGACGCAGGTCATTGGCCAGCTTCATCAGGGCCACTGCCAGGGTCTTCAGGCCACCTGCCAAGGTAGTCAGCGGCTCATGCCCGGCAAGGGCGGCAAACTTGTTCGGGGCGGTGACGAAGGGCAGGCCGGAGAGGGCGGCCAGTTCCGCAGCGATGGCTTCGGCAAAACCGTGGGGGGCATTCAGCCCGGTGCCGACTGCGGTGCCTCCCTGGGCCAGTTCGCACACTGCGGGCAGGGCGGAACGAATTGCGCGCTGGGCATAGTCGAGCTGGGCGACGTAGGCCGAGACTTCCTGGCCGAAGGTGATCGGCGTGGCATCCATCATGTGCGTGCGGCCAGTCTTTACCAGGTGCTGATGGCGCACCGAAAGCTCTGCCAACCCCGACGACAGCTCGGCAATTGCCGGCAGCAGGTGATGCTGCACGGCCTGGGCGGCGGCGATGTGCATGGCGGTGGGGAAGCAGTCGTTGGAACTCTGGGAGCGATTGACATGATCGTTGGGGTGGACCGGGATCTTGCCCCCACGTCCCTTGCCTGCCAGTTCGTTGGCGCGACCGGCGATCACTTCATTGACGTTCATGTTGCTCTGGGTGCCGCTGCCGGTCTGCCAGACGACGAGTGGAAACTGCTCGTCGAGCTGGCCGTCGAGCACCTCGTCTGCCGCCTGTTCGATCAGCCGGGCAATATCGGCCGGCAGGTCTCCGTTGCGGCTGTTGACGCGTGCGGCGGCTTTTTTGATCATCGCCAGCGCATGCAGGACAGCCAGCGGCATACGCTCCTTGCCGATGGCAAAGTTGATCAGTGAGCGTTGCGTCTGGGCACCCCAGTAGGCCTGGTCAGGAACTTCGACCTGCCCCAGGCTGTCAGTTTCGATACGGCTCATGCTGTGATCACTCCCTTGTGGTCTGAATTCGCAGTTTAGGTCCCTTTTTGTCGCAGCGGTTCCATCGCTCGTCGACCCACTTGAGTGCCGTGCCCGAGTCGGCGCAGAATGCTCTACTCTGGGGTACTACCTCCTCTGTCTAATGAAGGAATTACGATGACCCGTCTTCGCGCCCTTTGCACCGCTGTTGCGCTGGTCTGCGCCAGCGGCCAGGTGCTTGCCGACACCGCCAGCCACAACGCCAGTGCCGAAAAATTCCTCATGATGGCGCACGCTGACAAGCTCGGCACCCCGGTCTACATGCAGGTGCAACAGATGTTTGCCCAGCGTTTCGAACAGACCAAGGCCCCAGCCTCGAAAAAGTCCGTGCTCGACAGCTACCAGGCCAAGGCCAACGCCGCCCTGGACCAGGCCATTGGCTGGAACAAGCTGAAACCGGACATGGTCAAGCTCTACACCACCACCTTTACCGAAAGCGAGCTCAAGGACCTGGTAGCTTTCTACCAGTCGCCACTGGGCAAGAAAGTCCTGGAAAAAATGCCTCAGGTTACCCAGCAGTCGGCTCAGCTGACCCAGCAGAAGCTGGAAAGCGCAGTGCCGGTGGTCAACAAGCTGCTGGCTGACATGACCAAGGAACTCGACCCGAACGCTGGCAAGGCCGCCGCGCCAGCGAAGAAGTAATACGCGGAGCCGTCCATGTCCATGCAGCAAAAGATTGAACAGAGCCTGACCGCCCTGGCGCCACAGCACCTTTCGGTGCTCGACGAAAGCCATATGCACAGCCGTGGGCAAGAAACCCACTACAAGGCCGTGCTGGTCAGCGAGCAGTTCGAAGGCCTGAACAGCGTCAAGCGCCACCAGAAGGTCTACGCCACCCTCGGTGAGCTTATGGGCCAGGTGCATGCCCTGGCCCTGCACACCTACACCCCCGACGAGTGGCAGAAGGTCGGCGCAGCCCCTGCTTCACCCACCTGTGCAGGTGGCAGCAAACACTGATTTCATCGTCAGGTTTTTGCTAGAATGTGCAACGCGCCGCTCGTCGGCGCGTTTTTTTTGTCATCCGGTCCGCCCTTTACGAGGGTGACCACCTGGAGATTTTACTGCATGACCCAAGCTATCGTCGTGGCGGCGCTGTACAAATTCGTCACCCTGAAAGATTACGTCGAGCTGCGCGAGCCGCTGCTCGAAAGCATGGTTGCCAACGGCGTCAAAGGCACCCTGTTGCTGGCCGAAGAAGGTATCAACGGTACCGTCTCCGGTACCCGTGAAGGTATCGATGGCCTGCTGGCCTGGCTGCGCAGCGATGCGCGCCTGGTGGATATCGACCACAAGGAATCCTACTGCGACGAACAGCCGTTCTATCGCACCAAGGTCAAGCTCAAGAAAGAGATCGTCACCCTCGGCGTGCCGGGCGTGGACCCAAACCACAAGGTCGGTACCTACGTCGAGCCGCAGGACTGGAACGCGCTGATCAGCGACCCCGAAGTGCTGCTGATCGACACCCGCAACGACTACGAAGTGGCAATTGGCACCTTCGAAGGCGCGATCGACCCGAAAACCACGACCTTCCGTGAGTTCCCCGAGTACATCAAGGCCAACTTCGACCCGGCGCGGCACAAGAAGGTGGCGATGTTCTGCACCGGTGGCATCCGTTGCGAAAAAGCCTCCAGCTACATGCTCGGTGAAGGTTTCGAAGAGGTCTATCATCTTAAAGGCGGGATCCTGAAATACCTCGAAGAGGTACCTCAGGATGAAAGCCGCTGGCAAGGCGACTGCTTCGTGTTCGACAACCGGGTCACCGTGCGTCACGACCTGACTGAAGGCGACTACGACCAGTGCCATGCCTGCCGTACCCCGATCAGCGTTGAAGACCGTGCGTCCGAGCACTATTCGCCAGGCATCAGCTGCCCGCATTGCTGGGACAGCCTCAGCGAGAAGACCCGACGCAGCGCCGTTGACCGGCAGAAGCAGATCGAGTTGGCCAAGGCCCGTAACATGCCGCACCCGATCGGCCATAACTACCGCAAAGCTGCCGAGGCCTGATAGATGTCCGCACGCCTGCTCTATGTGATGGACCCGATGTGTTCCTGGTGCTGGGGGTTTGCGCCGGTTGCACAAGCCCTGATTGCCCAGGCGCGCGACGCCGGGGTCGACACCCACCTGGTGCCCGGCGGCTTGCGCACCGGCAGCAGCGCGCTGGATGCATCGACCCGCGGCTACATCCTTGAGCACTGGCAAGCGGTCAACGAGGCCACTGGCCAGCCCTTCACCCTTGAAGGGGCGATGCCGGACGGCTTTGTCTATGACACCGAGCCGGCCTGCCGTGCCCTGGTGGCGGCGCGTGGTCTTGACCCGCAACGCACCTGGGCATTGCTTGCTGCCATCCAGCAGGCGTTCTATCAAGGTGGCGAAGACGTCACCCGTGCACCCGAGCTGGTGGCGTTGGCCGAGCAGGTGGGTTTTGAGCGCGCGGTGTTTGCCGAGCGTTTTACCAGTACCGAAGTGCGTGCGACCACGGCCTCCGATTTCACCTGGGTACAGGATCTGGGTATCGCCGGGTTTCCAACCATGCTGGCCGAACGCAACGGCCAGCTGGCGCTGCTGACCAATGGCTACCAGTCACTCGACGCGTTGAGCCCGCTGCTCGGCCGCTGGCTGAAGCAGGCCGCCTGTGCTTGATGTACCAGGGTCACCCGACCCTGTGCCGGGGCCGGCGCCAGTTGTTGCCGATCGACTGAGCTGGGCGGAAATCCGCCGTCTGGCCCTGCACCATAAAAAAGCCCTGTGGATCGCCAACGGCGTCGCAGTGCTGGCGGCCTTGTGCAGCGTTCCCATTCCCTTGCTGTTGCCGCTGTTGGTCGACGAAGTCTTGCTCGGGCACGGTGATGCCGCGCTCAAATGGATGAACCAGCTGCTGCCGGACAACTGGCAGGTGGCGGCCGGCTACATCGGTATCATGCTGGCGCTGACGCTGTGCCTGCGCTGTGCCGCACTGGCATTCAACGTGGTGCAGGCCAAGCTGTTTGCCGGCCTTGCCAAGGACATTGTCTATCGTCTGCGCATCCGCCTGATCGAGCGGCTCAAGCGCATTTCCCTGAAAGAATACGAAAGCCTCGGTAGTGGTACGGTGACCACGCACCTGGTCACTGACCTGGACACCCTGGACAAATTTGTCGGCGAGACCCTGAGTCGTTTCCTCGTCGCCATGCTGACCCTGACCGGTACCGCTGCGATCCTGATGTGGATGCACTGGAAGCTGGCGTTGTTGATCCTGCTGTTCAACCCCTTGGTCATCTTTGCCACGGTGCAGTTGGGTAAGCGGGTCAAACACCTGAAAAAGCTGGAGAACGACAGCACTTCCCGCTTCACCCAGGCATTGACCGAAACCCTGGATGCGATCCAGGAGATTCGTGCCAGCAATCGCCAGGGCTATTTCCTCGGGCGCCTGGGGCTGCGTGCCCAGGAAGTGCGCAACTATGCCGTTGCTTCGCAGTGGAAGAGCGATGCCAGTGGCCGCGCCAGTGGCCTGCTGTTCCAGTTCGGCATTGATATCTTCCGTGCCGCGGCGATGCTGACCGTGCTGTTCTCCGACCTGTCGATCGGGCAGATGCTGGCGGTGTTCAGCTACCTGTGGTTCATGATCGGTCCGGTCGAACAGTTGCTCAACCTGCAGTACGCCTACTATGCCGCTGGCGGTGCGCTGAGCCGCCTCAACGAGTTGTTGGCCCGTGCCGACGAGCCGCAATACCCCGGCGGCGTGGATCCGTTCAAGGGGCGCGACACCGTGGGTATCGAAGTGCAGGGGCTGCGCTTTGCCTACGCCGACGAACCGGTGCTCGACCAGTTGAACCTGTCCATTGCTCCCGGCGAAAAGGTCGCTATCGTCGGTGCCAGTGGTGGCGGCAAGAGCACCCTGGTGCAGTTGCTGCTCGGGCTTTACAGCGCCCAGGCCGGCACCATCCGCTTCGGTGGTTCGACCTTGCAGGACATCGGTCTGGAAACCCTGCGTGAGCATGTCGCGGTGGTGCTGCAGCATCCGTCGCTGTTCAACGACACGGTACGTGCCAACCTGACCATGGGCCGCGACAGCAGCGACGAAGCCTGTTGGCAGGCGCTGGGCATTGCCCAGCTGGAAACCACTATCGCCGCATTGCCGCGCGGCCTGGACACCGTGGTCGGGCGTTCGGGCGTACGTTTGTCAGGCGGGCAGCGCCAGCGCCTGGCGATCGCGCGGATGGTCCTGGCCGAGCCCAAGGTGGTCATTCTCGATGAAGCCACCTCGGCCCTTGATGCGGCCACCGAATACAACCTGCACCAGGCGCTTGCGCGCTTCCTCAGTGCGCGTACCACCTTGATCATTGCCCATCGTCTGTCAGCAGTGAAGCAGGCAGACCGCGTGCTGGTTTTTGATGGCGGGCATGTGGCCGAGGATGGCGATCATCAGCAATTGATTGCCGATGGTGGTTTGTACGCCAAGCTGTATGGTCATTTGCAACAGAGTTGAGCGCAAAGTGGTGGGTAATTGAGAAAAGCTCTCCAGTATTGGGAGTAAATAGCCTAGGCTGTGCCTTCATAAGATAGAGATTCATTCGGCTCTGTGTGCAAGGGACCTCATGAAGCGAAAAAGGACTCTCGAAGCCCCGAACTTGTTGGGCATTATCTGGCCATTTGTTGCCGTGGTGGTGTTTCAGGCGTTGCTCGGGGGGATCAGCTTGTACGCCTTGTCGGCGGTGCGTGGTTATGTGGCGGGGGAGAGTCTCTGGTCCAAGGGGCAAAAGGACGCGATCTACTACCTCAACCTGTACGCCGATAGCCGTGACGAGGCTGTCTTCCAGAAGTATCAAAAATCCTTCGCCGTACCGCAGGGCGGCCATGACTTGCGTGCGGCCCTGGATTTGCCGGTCCCGGACCTTGACGCGGCACGGCGCGGTATTCTGCAGGGCGGTAACCACCCAGACGACATCTCCAGTGTCATCTGGCTGTATTTGAATTTCCGCCAGGTCAGTTACCTGGAAAAAGCCATTGAGCTATGGGGAGTGGGCGACAGTTTCCTCAGTCAACTGGACGCGGTTGCCCGGCAGATGCATGAAAGCT
This sequence comes from Pseudomonas sp., assembly GCA_036643775.1. Lineage (GTDB taxonomy): Bacteria > Pseudomonadota > Gammaproteobacteria > Pseudomonadales > Pseudomonadaceae > Aquipseudomonas. The sequence goes on from JAVXRI010000003.1 coordinate 51,533, forward strand.
TTCGCGCAGGCACGGCTACTGCCAGTGACGTGAGCGAATGGAAGGCGCGCATCGCCACCATCAACGACGGCGTGACGCCCGCGGCCAGAGCGTTCAGCGACGCCTTGGGCGAAGGCTCGCGGGTACTGCTGCGGGTGCTGCTGGTGACCAACCTGGCCACTGCGCTGTTCCTGATTGCCCTGGCCTGGATGCGCTCAAGCAAATTGCTGGTTCAGCGCCAGGCCTTTGCCGATGCCTTGCAGGTGGAGAAGGAGCGGGCGCAAATCACCCTGGAGTCGATTGGCGACGCGGTGATCACTACCGATGTCGAAGGCTGCATTGCTTACATGAACCCGGCCGCCGAGCAACTGACCCACTGGCACGCCGCCCAGGCCCACGGCCTGCCCTTGGCGTCATTGTTCAGCCTGCTTGATGAAAATGCCGAGAAAGACAGTCTGAGCCTGGTCGAACGCATTCTCAGCGGTGGCCTCAGCGGCGGTAGCGAACACACCAAGCTGATCCAGCGCCTGGATGGCAGCACGGTGTCGGTTACCCTGGTAGGCGCGCCGATCCGGGCTGACGGCAAGGTCAGTGGCATCGTGCTGGTTCTGCATGACATGACTCAGGAACGCCAGTACATCGCCAACCTGTCCTGGCAGGCGACCCATGACGCACTGACCGGTCTGGCCAACCGTCGCGAGTTCGAGTACCGACTCGAGCAGGCGCTCAATGCCCTCGTGCGCAAGCCGGCGCGACATGCCTTGATGTTTCTCGACCTCGATCAGTTCAAGCTGGTCAACGACACCTGCGGGCATGCGGCCGGGGACGAGCTGCTACGGCATATTTGTGCCGTGCTGCAGGCGGGGCTGCGTGAAGGCGACACCCTGGCGCGGCTGGGCGGTGACGAATTCGGCATTCTCCTGGAAAATTGCCCGCAAGATCAGGCTGAGCGTATCGCCGAGAGTTTGCGGCAGGCCGTTCAAAGCCTGCATTTTGTCTGGAAGGGTCGCCCGTTCATGACCACGGTGAGCCTGGGCCTGGTACACATCGCCCAGGCGCCCACCACACTGGAGGCGTCCCTGCGCGCAGCCGACATGGCCTGCTACATGGCCAAGGAAAAGGGCCGCAACCGGGTGCAGGTGTACCATGCGGACGACAGCGAACTGTCCATGCGCTTTGGTGAAATGGCCTGGATCCAGCGTTTGCATGTGGCCCTGGAAGAAAACCGCTTCTGTCTGTACGCCCAGGAAATTGCTGCTCTTGGCGCCCATGAGGGGCCGGGGCACATCGAGATTCTCTTGCGCCTGCAGGACGAAAGCGGGCGGATCATCCTGCCGGACAGTTTCATTCCTGCTGCCGAGCGCTATGGCTTGATGACGGCACTGGATCGTTGGGTGGTGCGCAGTGTCTTTGAGGTCATCCGCCAGTGCCTGGACGAACGACGTGATGGCCCCTTGGCCATGTGCGCGATCAATCTGTCAGGCAGCAGTATCGGTGATGACAAGTTCCTCGAATATCTGCGGCGCCTGTTCGGTGAGTATGGGATTCCGCCGCACATGATCTGTTTCGAGATCACCGAAACCAGTGCCATTGCCAATCTGGGCAGCGCCATACGCTTCATCAATGAGCTCAAGGGCCTGGGGTGCCGATTCTCCCTGGATGACTTCTGCGCCGGGATGTCGTCGTTCGCCTACCTGAAACACCTGCCGGTAGACTTCCTGAAAATCGACGGCAGTTTTGTCAAAGACATGCTCGATGATCCGATCAATCGGGCTATGGTTGAAGTCATCAACCATATCGGTCATGTCATGGGCAAACGCACCATTGCCGAGTTCGTCGAGACGCCGCTGATCGAGCAGGCCTTGCAGGAAATAGGCGTCGACTACGCCCAGGGGTACCTGATCGAACGGCCGCAGGTGTTCACCTGCGACAGCTTGCAACGCCAACGGATTGCCACAAGGCCCTTGTTGTTCAAGGCGCCAGGGACCTTTCGCTGAAGATCCGCACACATAATCACAAGGAACAAGGAGCTGACAGTGATTGACGCGTTTATCCGTACCGGTCCATTGATGGACCCCACCAGTTACCCGCTCTGGGCCCAGCAGTTGATCAAGGATTGCCATGAGAGCAAGCGACGGGTAGCCGAACACGAGCTCTATCAGCGCATGCGTGACGGGCGGCTCAGTGGCCGCACCATGCGCCAGTACCTGATCGGCGGCTGGCCGGTGGTGGAGCAGTTCTCCCTGTACATGGCCAAGAACCTGACCAAGACCCGCTATGCCCGCCACCCCGGCGAAGACATGGCGCGTCGCTGGCTGATGCGCAACATTCGGGTTGAGCTCAATCATGCCGATTACTGGCTGTACTGGAGCCAGGCCCATGGTGTCAGCCTGGAGGATCTGCAGGCACAGGAGGTACCGACTGAGCTCAACGCCCTGAGCGACTGGTGCTGGCATACCTGCGCAACTGATTCACTGGTGGTCGCGGTCGCGGCGACCAACTATGCAATCGAAGGGGCAACTGGCGAATGGTCGGCGCTGGTCTGTTCAACGGGTGTGTATGCCCAGGGCTTTCCCGAAGAGGGTCGCAAGCGCGCCATGAAGTGGTTGAAGATGCACGCCCAGTACGACGATGCCCACCCATGGGAGGCGCTGGAAATCGTCTGTACCCTGGCCGGCAATCACCCATCCCAGGCGTTGCAGGCCGAACTGCGCCGGGCGATCTGCAAGAGCTACGACTATATGTTCCTGTTCCTTGAGCGCTGCATGCTGCTGGAACAGCGCCAGCCCGCCCGTGTCCAGGCGGAACTGGCCGAAAGTTGACTTACTGGGCGTTGAACGCCTGGCCGTTGATGCCAGTGCTGTCCGGGCCCATCAGGTACAGGTAGACCGGCATGATCTGCTCGGGCAGCGGGTTGTTTTCCGGGTTTTCACCTGGATAAGCCTGGGCGCGCATGCTGGTGCGGGTGGCGCCCGGGTTGACGCTGTTCGAGCGCACCGGCGCCACGCCTTCCAGTTCGTCGGCGAGGGTCTGCATCAGGCCCTCGGTGGCGAACTTCGACACCCCATAGGCACCCCAGTAGGCTCGGCCTTTGCGCCCGACGCTGCTGGAGGTGAAGATCACCGAAGCATCCTGGGACAGCTTGAGCAGTGGCAGCAGGGTGCTGGTGAGCATGAACATGGCATTGACGTTGACTTGCATCACACGCATGAAGTTGTCGCCGGACAATTGCTCCAGTGGCGTGCGTGGGCCGATGATCGAGGCGTTGTGCAGCAGGCCGTCGATGTGGCCGAACTCGGTTTCGATCATTGCCGCCAGTTCGTCGTACTGATGCGGCAGGGCGGTTTCCAGGTTGAACGGGATGACCGCAGGCTTTGGATGGCCGGCCGCTTCGATCTCGTCGTAGACCTGGCTCAGGTTGGCTTCGGTCTTGCCCAGCAACAATACGGTCGCACCGTGGGCGGCATAGGCCTTGGCTGCGGCTGCGCCGATTCCGCGACCAGCGCCGGTGACCATGATGGTCCGGCCTTTGAGCAGGTCAGGGCGGGCGGAGTAATCGAACATGGGTTTACCTCTAGAGGGGTGATGGCTTCATCATTGGCAACCCGGCTCCCTGTAGGAGCCGGCCTTGCCGGCGATGCAAGGCAAAGCCTTGCCAGCTAATGGTTCAACAGCCGCAAAGTGCGCTATCAAGCACCTTGCGCAGCTCCAGCGGATGATCGACCACCACATCCGCACCCCAGTTGTTAGGGTTGTCATCTGGATGAATATAACCGTAGCGCACCGCTGCGGTGCGAGTGCCGGCATCGCGACCGGACTCGATGTCGCGCAGGTCGTCACCGACGAACAGCACGCTGGCCGGGTCCAGATTCAAGGTCTTGCAGGCAAGAATCAGCGGCTCGGGATCCGGTTTGCTGTTCTTCACATGATCCGGGCAGATCAGCAGCGCCGAGCGTTCGGCCAGGCCCAGCTGTTGCATGATCGGTTCGGCGAAGCGTACCGGCTTGTTGGTCACCACGCCCCACAACAGGTTGCCTTTCTCGATATCGGCCAACAGCTCGGCCATGCCGTCGTAAAGCTTGCTGTGGACCGCGCAACCCTGCTGGTAGCGCTCGAGGAACTCCAGGCGCAAGGCCTCGAACTCCGCGGCTTCGGGGTCGAGATTGAAGGTGACCGAGACCATGGCCTTGGCGCCACCGGAGACCACGTCACGGATGCGCTGGTCGTCAACGGCGGGCAGACCACGCTCGGCGAGCATCGCCTGGCAGATGGCGATGAAGTCCGGCGCCGTGTCGAGCAGGGTGCCGTCCATGTCGAAAAGTACTGCTCTCAGGCGCATGCTCATTCCTCGCGCAGGGTCTGGATCATGTAATTGACGTCAACGTCGTTGGCCAGCTTGTAGTGCTTGGTCAGCGGGTTGTAGGTCAGGCCGATGATGTCCTTGACGTTCAGGCCGGCCTCGCGGCTCCAGGCGCCGAGCTCGGAAGGGCGGATGAACTTCTTGAAGTCGTGGGTGCCACGCGGCAGCAGCTTCATGATGTATTCGGCGCCGATGATCGCGAACAGGTAAGCCTTGGGGTTGCGGTTGATGGTCGAGAAGAACACCTGTCCGCCCGGCTTGACCATACGGTAGCAAGCGCGGATTACCGAAGACGGGTCCGGGACGTGCTCAAGCATTTCCAGGCAGGTGACCACGTCGAACTGCTCGGGCATCTCTTCGGCCAGGGCTTCGGCAGTGATCTGCCGGTATTCGACCTGCACGCCGGATTCCAGCTGGTGCAACTGGGCGACGGCCAGCGGCGCTTCGCCCATGTCGATACCCATGACGGTGGCGCCGCGCTGGGCCATGGCTTCGCTGAGGATGCCGCCGCCGCAGCCGACGTCGAGGACTTTCTTGCCGGCCAGCTTGACCCGTTCGTCGATCCAGTTGACCCGCAGCGGGTTGATGTCGTGCAGCGGCTTGAACTCGCTTTCGCGGTCCCACCAGCGGTGAGCCAGGGCTTCGAATTTGGCGATTTCGGCGTGGTCGACGTTGCTCATGGAGCGCTCCTCTGAAACTTTGATTAAAGGTGTTACGGGCCCGCAGCCGCAGCTGCCAGCCAGTTATTCGGTACGCTCGCCAATCCGCTGGCCCCAGGCACAGGCGGCGGCATGCAGCGCCTGCTCGTCCATGCGGGTCAGGCGGCGCTCGTCGAGCAGTTGCTTACCGGCAACCCATACATGCTTTACGCAGTCACGGCTGCTGGTGTAGATCAGTTGTGACACCGGCTCATAGATCGGTTGCTGGGCCAGGCCGGAGAGATCGAAGGCCACCAGGTCGGCGGCCTTGCCCACTTCCAGCGAACCGGTCAGTGCTACCAGACCCAGCGCCCGCGCACCGTTGAGGGTGGCCATGCGTAATGCCCGATGAGCATCCAGGGCGGCCGCCGAGCCGGCCACGGCTTTGGCCAGCAGGGCTGCAGTACGGGTTTCGCCGAGCAGGTCGAGATCGTTGTTGCTGGCTGCGCCATCGGTGCCCAGCGCGACATTGACCCCCGCCTGCCACAAGCGTTCGACCGGGCAGAAACCACTTGCCAGCTTGAGGTTGGATTCCGGGCAGTGCACCACACTGGTGTTGCTTTCTACCAGCAGGGCCAGGTCTTCGTCGCTGACCTGGGTCATGTGTACCGCCTGCAGGCGCGGACCGAGCAAGCCCAGGTGGGCAAGACGGGCCAGCGGGCGCTCGCCGCGGGTGGCCAGCGACTGCTCCACCTCGAAGGCGGTTTCATGGATGTGCATATGAATCGGTGCGTCGAGCTCTTCGGCGATCACCCGGATCTTCTCCAGATTCTCGTCGCTCACGGTGTAGGGCGCATGTGGGCCCATTGCCACGGTGATACGCGGGTGGTGGCGCAGGTCGCCAAACAGTTCGACGCCCAGGTGCAGGCCTTCTTCGGTGCTGCGTGCGCCCGGGATCGGGAAATCCAGCAGCGGCACGGCGATTTGCGCACGGATACCGCTGTTGTGTACCCGTTCGCTGGCGATCTTCGGGAAGAAGTACATGTCGGAAAAACAGGTGATGCCGCCTTTGATCTGCTCGGCAATGGCCAGGTCGGTGCCGTCACGGACGAAATCTTCGTCGACCCAGCGACCTTCGGCAGGCCAGATGTGCTCTTCGAGCCAGGTCATCAGTGGCAGGTCGTCCGCCAGGCCGCGGAACAGGGTCATCGCAGCGTGGCCGTGGGCGTTGATCAGCCCCGGGCTAAGCAGGCAGCCGGGCAGCTCGCGGATTTCGCTGGCGACAAAGCGATCAGCCTCGGCGCGGGTGCCGATGAACACAATCTGCCCGTCGCGGATACCCAGGCCATGATCCTTCAATACCACCCCGGCAGGTTCGACAGGCACCAGCCAGGTAGGCAGGAGCAGCAGGTCGAGCGGCGTAGCGGGTTTGGGCATGGCAGGATTTTCCTGGGACACATGGGCTGAGGGCGAAGTATACCCGAGCGTCTGCGCCTGGGGCTCGCTATAATCGTGCGCTTTTGATGTCCGAATGATGGGGTGAGGCATGCGCGATCGGCTACTGGCAGCAGAGAAGGTGAAAGCCATCGATTGGCGCAATGGCGTCCTGTACCTGCTTGATCAGCGCGCGCTGCCGTTTGAGCAGGCCTGGCAAGCCTGTACCGATGCGGCTGAGGTCGCTCAGGCCATTCGTTCGATGGTGGTGCGCGGTGCGCCCGCCATTGGCATCAGCGCCGCTTATGGCCTGGCGATGGCCGTACGCCAGCGCCTGGCTGAAGGCGACGATTGGGAAATGGCCCTGGAAGAGGATTTCGAGATCCTGGTTCACTCACGTCCCACCGGCGCCAACCTGTTCTGGGCACTCAATCGCATGCGCGAGCGCCTGTTGCGGCTCAAGGACGGTGATGACGTGGCGGCGATCATGGCGGCCGAAGCCGTGGCCATCCATGACAGTGATCGAGAGGCCAACCTGACCATGGCCCAGCTGGGCGTCGAGCTGATTCGCAAGCACCAGGGCAATGAGCAGGCCGTGCTCACTCACTGCAACACCGGCGCATTGGCTACCGGCGGCTTCGGCACTGCGCTGGGGGTGATCCGTGCGGCCTATCTGGAAGGCATGGTCGAACGCGTTTACGTCGATGAAACCCGGCCCTGGTTGCAGGGCTCGCGCCTGACGGCCTGGGAGCTGGCCGGCGAGGGTATCCCGCTGACCGTTAACGCCGACTCTGCCGCCGCCCACCTGATGAAGACCAAGGGCATCACCTGGGTCATCGTCGGTGCCGACCGCATCACCGCCAATGGCGACATGGCCAGCAAGATCGGCACCTACCAGCTGGCCGTCAATGCCATGCACCATGGCGTGCGTTTCATGGTCGTGGCGTCGAGTTCGAGCATTGACATGAACCTGGACAGCGGCGATGACATCTTGCTTGAAGAACGCGACGCCAGTGAGTTGATGGCAGTCGGCGGCACGCAGTTGGGTGCCGATGTCGAGGCCTTCAATCCGGTATTTGATGTGACTCCGGCGGATCTGATCGATGTGATCGTGACCGAGAAGGGCATCGTCGAGCGACCGGACACCGTGAAGATGGCGCAACTGATGTGTCGCAAGCGTTTGCATTGAGTCTTTAGTGCCCGCCTGCGGCCTGTTGCGGCGGCTAGCGGGCGTTACTGACGAGCAGTAGGGTAGTAGTGCCGCAGCCTACTCCCACCGTCTGGGCGATTGTGGTAACATCCGACGGTTTCCAAGGCAGGCCTGCGGGGCTGTCTTTACTGCGCAAATCCATGGCTTAACTTGTTGATTTGTCGTAAGTCGCTGCAAGGAGTCACTTTGCAGCGGCGAGCTTCGTTCGTCCCATATGGATGTGACGAGGTTTCACCAGAAAAAGGAATCAGGCTTCTCATGGGCGAACTGGCCAAAGAAATCCTCCCGGTCAATATCGAAGACGAACTGAGACAGTCCTACCTCGACTACGCGATGAGCGTCATTGTCGGGCGTGCACTGCCCGATGCGCGTGATGGCTTGAAGCCCGTGCATCGCCGCGTTCTGTATGCGATGAGCGAACTGGGTAACGACTGGAACAAACCGTACAAGAAATCCGCCCGTGTGGTCGGTGACGTGATCGGTAAGTACCACCCGCATGGTGATACTGCGGTTTACGACACCATTGTACGTATGGCTCAGCCGTTCTCGCTGCGTTACCTGCTGGTCGATGGCCAGGGTAACTTCGGTTCGGTGGACGGCGACAACGCCGCGGCCATGCGATACACCGAAGTGCGCATGACCAAGCTGGCGCACGAGCTGCTGGCGGACCTGCACAAGGAAACCGTCGACTGGGTGCCCAACTACGACGGCACCGAGCTGATCCCGGCGGTCATGCCGACCAAGATCCCCAACCTGCTGGTCAACGGTTCCAGCGGTATCGCCGTGGGCATGGCGACCAACATTCCGCCACACAACCTCGGTGAAGTCATCGACGGTTGCCTGGCGCTGATCGACAACGCCGACATCACCGTCGATGAGCTGATGCAGTTCATTCCGGGCCCCGACTTCCCGACCGCCGCGATCATCAACGGCCGTCAGGGCATCATCGAGGCCTACCGTACCGGCCGTGGCCGCATCTACATGCGCGCCCGTTCGATGGTCGAAGACATCGACAAGGTCGGTGGCCGTCAGCAGATCGTCGTCACCGAGCTGCCTTACCAGCTGAACAAGGCGCGTCTGATCGAGAAGATCGCCGAGCTGGTCAAGGAAAAGAAACTCGAAGGTATCACTGAGCTGCGCGACGAGTCCGACAAGGACGGTATGCGTATCGTCATCGAGCTGCGCCGTGGCGAGGTGCCAGAGGTCATTCTCAACAACCTCTACGCCCAGACCCAGCTGCAGAGCGTTTTCGGCATCAACGTGGTCGCGCTGATCGACGGTCGTCCACGGGTGCTGAACCTCAAGGACCTGCTCGAAGCCTTCGTTCGTCACCGTCGCGAAGTGGTCACCCGCCGCACCGTGTTCGAACTGCGCAAAGCCCGCGAGCGTGGCCACATCCTTGAAGGTCAGGCGGTAGCCCTGTCCAACATCGATCCGGTCATCGCCCTGATCAAGGCGTCGCCAACCCCGTCCGAGGCCAAGGAAGCGCTGATCAGCACGCCTTGGGAATCCAGTGCCGTGCAGGTCATGGTCGAGCGCGCCGGCGCAGACTCCTGCCGTCCGGAAAACCTCGACGAACAGTTTGGCCTGCGCGATGGCAAGTACTTCCTGTCGCCAGAACAGGCCCAGGCCATTCTCGACCTGCGCCTGCACCGCCTGACCGGTCTGGAGCACGAGAAGCTGCTGGCCGAGTACCAGGAGATCCTCAAGCAGATCGGCGAGCTGATTCGCATCCTCAACAGCGCCGAGCGCCTGATGGAAGTGATTCGCGAAGAGCTGGAGCTGATCCGTGCTGAATACGGCGATGTACGCCGCACCGAGATTCTCGATGCGCGCCTGGACCTGACCCTGGGTGACATGATTCCGGAAGAAGACCGGGTTGTGACCATCTCCCACGGCGGCTACGCCAAGACCCAGCCGCTGGCGGCCTACCAGGCCCAGCGTCGCGGCGGTAAAGGCAAGTCGGCCACTGGCGTCAAGGATGAGGACTACATCTCGCACCTGCTGGTCGCCAACAGCCACACCACGCTGCTGCTGTTCTCCAGCAAGGGCAAGGTGTACTGGCTGAAAACCTACGAAATTCCGGAAGCTTCCCGTGCTGCGCGCGGTCGACCACTGGTCAACCTGCTGCCGCTGGACGAGGGCGAGTATATCTCGACCATGTTGCCGGTCGAGGAGTACACCGAAGGTCACTTCATCTTCATGGCTACTGCCAACGGTACCGTGAAGAAGACTCCGCTGGAGTCCTTCAGCCGTCAGCGTAGCGTCGGTCTGATCGCCCTGGAGCTGGACGAGGGCGACGTGCTGATTTCCGCGGCCATCACCGATGGCGAGCGTGAGGTCATGCTGTTCTCCGACGCCGGCAAGGTTACCCGCTTCAAAGAGTCCGACGTTCGTGCCATGGGTCGTACCGCCCGCGGTGTGCGCGGCATGCGTCTGGCCGAAGGGCAGAAGCTGATCTCGATGATCATTCCGGAGGAGGGCAGCCAGATCCTCACCGCTTCCGAGCGTGGTTTTGGCAAGCGTACCGAAATCGGCGAGTTCCCTGAGTACAAGCGTGGCGGTCAAGGCGTTATCGCCATGGTCAGCAACGAGCGTAACGGCCGTCTGGTCGGTGCCGTGCAGGTGCAGGATGGCGAAGAAATCATGCTGATTTCCGACCAGGGCACCCTGGTCCGTACCCGCGTCGGCGAGGTCTCCAGCCTGGGTCGTAACACCCAGGGCGTGACCCTCATCAAGCTGGCCAGCGACGAGACCCTGGTGGGTCTGGAGCGTGTCCAGGAGCCGTCCGAGGAGGAAGGCGACGAGGACTACGAGGAAGATGCTGACGCCGTTGCAGTCGTTGAAGCCGATGACGTACCAGAGGCCCAGGCCGCTGGCGACGAAGAGGCACCGCAGGAATAATTAACACCGTAGCGTAACCCTGGTGGGGTGGTCGGCGTGGTGCAGTCTTTGCACCCTCCGGCCGGCTCCACGGACATCATGAGCAGAGCGAGAGTGGATGTGAGCAAACGAGCCTTTAACTTCTGCGCAGGCCCTGCTGCGCTTCCCGACGCTGTCCTGCAGCGCGCCCAGGCTGAAATGCTGGACTGGCGTGGCAAAGGCCTGTCCGTGATGGAAATGAGTCACCGTAGCGACGACTACGTGGCCATTGCCGAGAAGGCCGAGCAGGACCTGCGCGACCTGATGTCCGTGCCCTCCAACTACAAGATTCTCTTCCTGCAGGGCGGTGCGAGCCAGCAATTCGCTGAGATCCCGCTGAACCTGCTGCCTGAAGGTGGCACTGCCGACTATATCGAAACCGGTATCTGGTCGAAGAAAGCCATCGAGGAAGCCCGTCGCTTTGGCAACATCAACGTTGCTGCCAGCGCCAAATCCTACGATTACCTGAGCATTCCAGGTCAGAACGAGTGGAACCTGACTCCGGGTGCCGCTTATGTGCACTACGCCTCGAACGAGACCATCGGTGGTCTGGAGTTCGACTGGGTGCCGCAGACCGGTGATGTGCCGCTGGTGGTCGACATGTCTTCGGACATCCTTTCGCGCCCGGTTGATGTCTCCGACTTCGGCCTGATCTATGCTGGCGCGCAGAAAAACATCGGCCCGAGCGGTCTGGTGGTGGTGATCGTTCGTGAAGACCTGCTGGGCCGCGCCCGCAGCAGCTGCCCGACCATGCTCGACTACAAGGTCGCGGCCGACAACGGTTCGATGTACAACACGCCGGCGACTTACTCCTGGTACCTCTCGGGCCTGGTCTTCGAGTGGCTCAAGGAGCAGGGCGGTGTCGATGCGATGGAGAAGCGCAACCGGGCCAAGAAAGATCGCCTGTACGGCTTCATCGACAGCAGCGACTTCTACAGCAACCCGATCAGCGTCAACGCTCGCTCGTGGATGAACGTGCCGTTCCGCCTGGCCGACGAGCGCCTGGACAAGGCCTTCCTCACCGGTGCTGACGCGCGTGGCCTGCTCAATCTCAAGGGTCACCGTTCGGTGGGCGGCATGCGTGCTTCGATTTACAACGCACTGGGGCTGGACGCCGTGGAAGCGCTGGTGGCCTACATGGCGGAATTCGAGAAGGAGCACGGCTGATGTCGGAGCAGGAACTCAAGGCGCTGCGGGTGCGCATTGACAGCCTCGACGAGAAAATTCTCGAGCTGATCAGTGATCGTGCACGCTGCGCGCAGGAAGTGGCGCGGGTCAAGACCGCGACCCTGGCTGAGGGTGAGGTGCCGGTGTTCTACCGGCCCGAGCGTGAGGCTCAGGTGCTCAAGCGCGTCATGCAGCGTAACCAGGGGCCGCTGGGCAACGAAGAGATGGCGCGTTTGTTCCGCGAAATCATGTCTTCGTGCCTGGCGCTGGAGCAGCCGCTCAAGATTGCCTACCTGGGCCCTGAGGGTACCTTCACTCAGGCCGCGGCGATGAAGCACTTCGGCCATGCTGTGATCAGCAAGCCGATGGCGGCCATCGACGAAGTGTTCCGCGAAGTGGCGGCCGGTGCCGTGAACTTCGGCGTGGTGCCGGTGGAAAACTCCACCGAAGGTGCGGTCAACCACACCCTCGACAGCTTCCTTGAGCATGACATGGTCATCTGTGGCGAAGTCGAGCTGCGTATTCACCACCACCTGCTGGTAGGTGAAAACACCAAGACCGACAGCATCAGCCGCATTTACTCCCACGCCCAGTCCCTGGCCCAGTGCCGCAAGTGGCTGGACGCCCACTACCCGAACGTTGAGCGCGTCGCTGTGTCGAGCAACGCCGAGGCGGCCAAGCGCGTCAAGGGTGAGTGGAACTCGGCGGCCATCGCCGGCGACATGGCGGCGGGCCTGTATGGCTTGACCCGTCTGGCCGAGAAGATCGAAGACCGTCCGGACAACTCCACGCGCTTCCTGATGATCGGTAACCAGGAAGTGCCGCCGACCGGCGACGACAAGACCTCGATCATTGTCTCCATGAGCAACAAACCGGGCGCTTTGCACGAGTTGCTGGTGCCGTTCCACGAGAACGGTATCGACCTGACCCGGATCGAGACCCGCCCGTCGCGCAGTGGCAAATGGACCTACGTGTTCTTCATTGATTTCATCGGTCACCACCGCGATCCCCTGATCAAGGCCGTGCTCGAGCAGATCAGTCAAGAAGCCGTGGCCCTCAAGGTGTTGGGTTCCTATCCCAAGGCAGTACTCTGAGGCAATGAGTGACGTGCACGCAGATTTGAATAGGGTCCTGCTCCGTGGTTGAAGTCGTGGTAAACAAGGTCGAGCCGCTGATCGGCCGCCTGGTGGTGGTTGGTCTCGGGCTCATTGGTGGTTCCTTCGCCAAGGGCCTGCGTGAAAGCGGTTTGTGCCATGAAGTGGTCGGCGTCGACCTGGATCCGCAGTCGCGCAAGCTGGCGGTGGAGCTGGGTGTGGTCGACCGCTGTGAAGAGGACCTGGCTGCTGCCTGCGTGGGAGCTGATGTCATTCAGCTTGCCGTGCCGATTCTGGCCATGGAAAAGCTCCTGGCTCGCCTGGCGCAACTTGATCTCGGGCATGCGGTGCTGACCGACGTCGGCAGTGCCAAGGGCAATGTGGTGCGTGCTGCGCGTGAGGCGTTTGCCAAACAGTTGGCGTACTTCGTGCCCGGGCACCCGATTGCCGGCTCTGAGCAGAGTGGGGTGGAAGCCTCCAATGCCGCGCTGTTCCGCCGCCACAAAGTGATTCTCACGCCGTTGGCCGAAACCGATCCGGGCGCGCTAGCCCTGGTTGATCGGCTCTGGCGTGCGCTGGACGCCGATGTCGAGCATATGCAGGTCGAGCGCCATGACGAAGTCCTGGCGGCGACCAGTCATCTGCCGCATCTGCTGGCCTTTGGCCTGGTCGATTCCCTGGCCAAACGCAATGAAAACCTGGATATCTTCCGTTACGCTGCCGGAGGTTTCCGCGATTTCACAAGAATCGCCGGAAGCGACCCGGTCATGTGGCACGACATATTTCTCGCCAACCGCGAAGCTGTTCTGCGCACACTCGATACATTTCGCAGCGATCTCGACGCTTTGCGCGACGCGGTCGATGCAGGGGATGGGCATCAATTGCTGGGCGTCTTCACGCGCGCCCGGGTTGCCCGCGAGCATTTCAGTAAAATCCTGGCCCGCCGGGCCTATGTGGACGCTATGAACTCCAACGACCTGATTTTCCTGGCAAATCCTGGTGGCCAACTGTCTGGCCGAATTCGCGTACCAGGCGACAAATCGATTTCCCACCGCTCGATCATGCTGGGCTCCCTGGCCGAAGGCACCACAGAAGTCGAAGGCTTCCTTGAAGGTGAAGACGCGCTGGCGACCCTGCAAGCCTTCCGCGACATGGGTGTGGTCATTGAAGGCCCGCACCATGGTCGGGTGACCATTCACGGTGTCGGCCTCAATGGCCTGAAGCCGCCACCGGGCCCGATCTACCTGGGTAACTCCGGTACTTCCATGCGCCTGTTGTCCGGTCTGCTGGCTGCGCAGCCATTTGACACCGTACTGACCGGCGATGCCTCGCTGTCCAAGCGTCCGATGAATCGTGTTGCCAATCCTCTGCGGGAAATGGGCGCGGTAATCGAAACGGCCGCTGAAGGCCGTCCACCGATGACCATCCGTGGTGGTCACACGCTCAAAGCGCTGACCTACACCTTGCCTATGGCCAGCGCCCAGGTGAAATCCTGCCTGCTGCTGGCGGGCCTGTATGCCGAAGGCAAGACTACCGTTACCGAGCCTGCGCCTACCCGTGACCACACCGAGCGCATGCTCCGTGGTTTCGGTTATAGCGTTGACGTTAACGGCCCGACGGCCTCTCTGGAGTCGGGTGGCAAGCTGACCGCGACCCATATCGAAGTACCGGCCGATATTTCCTCGGCGGCCTTCTTCCTGGTAGCGGCGTCGATTGCCGAAGGTTCCGAGCTGGTGCTCGAGCACGTGGGCATCAACCCGACCCGTACCGGTGTGATTGATATCCTCAATCTGATGGGCGGCAGCATCACCCTGGAAAACCAGCGTGAAGTAGGTGGTGAGCCGGTAGCGGACCTGCGCGTACGCGGCGCTAAACTCAAGGGTATCGAGATCCCGGAGCATCTGGTGCCATTGGCCATCGACGAGTTCCCGGTACTGTTCGTGGCCGCCGCCTGCGCCGAAGGCCGTACCGTGCTGCGCGGTGCCGAAGAGTTGCGGGTCAAGGAATCCGACCGCATCCAGGTTATGGCCGATGGCCTGCTGAGCCTGGGAGTGAAGTGCGAGCCAACCCCGGACGGTATCATCATCGACGGCGGCCCAATCGGCGGCGGTGAAGTGCACGGTCACGGCGATCACCGTATTGCCATGGCGTTCAGCGTTGCCTCGCTGCGGGCTACGGCACCGATCCGCATCCATGATTGCGCCAACGTCGCTACGTCCTTCCCGAACTTCCTGGCGTTGTGCGCAGAAGTCGGGATTCGTGTTGCAGAAGAGGGCAAGTCGTGAGCGTGAATGCGCCGGTCATTACTATCGACGGTCCGAGCGGTTCGGGCAAAGGTACCGTTGCCGGCCTGTTGGCGCGCGAGCTGGGCTGGAAGCTGCTGGATTCCGGTGCGCTGTATCGCCTGCTGGCCTTTGCCGCGAGCAATCATGGCGTCGACCTGACCAACGAAGAGCTGCTGGTCAAGCTGGCTACACACCTGGATGTGCAGTTCATTGCCGCCGAGCCTGGCAAGCTGCAGCAGATCATTCTTGAGGGTGAGGATGTCAGTAACGTCATCCGTACCGAGACGGTGGGTGCCGGAGCCTCGATGGTGGCTTCGCTGCCCGCGGTGCGCGACGCTTTGCTGCAACGCCAGCGGGAGTTTCAGGAAGCGCCGGGGTTGATTGCCGACGGTCGCGACATGGGTACGGTGGTGTTCCCTGATGCGCCTTTGAAGGTTTTTCTGACCGCCAGCGCCGAGGAGCGTGCCCGTCGCCGCTACTTGCAGTTGAAGGGCAAAGGCGAAGATGTTAGTCTGTCGAGTCTGCTAGATGAGATTCGTGCGCGCGATGAGCGCGACACCCAGCGCGCAGTGGCCCCGCTCAAACCGGCGGCCGATGCAATTCAGCTGGATTCCACGGAGTTGTCCATCGAGCAGGTGTTGCAACGCATCAAGAGCGAGATCGCCCTGCGCGATATCGCCTGATGACCAGGGAGGCAGGCAGGGGCACCAGTCAACGTCCTGTCGGCTTTCCTTTATATGAACGAAACCCACATTGTCTGGAATGTGGCTGATGGGCGTATGTCTCGCCCTAATTTACAGGAATTAAAATGAGCGAAAGCTTTGCAGAACTCTTTGAAGAAAGCCTGAAAACCCTCAATCTTCAGCCGGGTGCGATCATCACCGGTATCGTTGTCGACATCGACGGCGACTGGGTTACCGTACACGCTGGCCTGAAGTCCGAGGGCGTCATCCCGCTCGAGCAGTTCTACAACGAAGCTGGCGAGCTGACCATCAAGGTCGGTGACGAAGTTCACGTTGCGCTGGACGCGGTCGAAGACGGCTTTGGCGAAACCAAACTGTCCCGTGAAAAAGCCAAGCGCGCCGAGTGCTGGATTGTTCTGGAAGCAGCTTTCGCCGCCGAAGAAGTGGTCAAGGGCGTTATCAACGGTAAGGTTAAAGGCGGCTTCACTGTCGACGTTAACGGTATCCGTGCGTTCCTGCCGGGCTCCCTGGTTGATGTCCGCCCAGTGCGCGACACCACCCACCTGGAAGGCAAAGAGCTGGAATTCAAGGTCATCAAGCTGGACCAGAAGCGCAACAACGTTGTCGTTTCCCGTCGCAGCGTCCTGGAAGCCGAAAACAGCGCCGAGCGCGAAGCTCTGCTGGAATCGCTGCAGGAAGGCCAGCAAGTCAAAGGTATCGTCAAGAACCTCACCGACTACGGCGCATTCGTTGACCTGGGCGGCGTTGATGGCCTGCTGCACATCACCGACATGGCCTGGAAGCGTATCAAGCACCCATCGGAAATCGTCAACGTTGGCGACGAGATCGATGTCAAGGTTCTGAAGTACGATCGCGAGCGTAACCGTGTATCCCTGGGCCTGAAGCAACTGGGTGAAGACCCATGGGTTGCTATCAAAGCTCGTTACCCAGAAAGCACTCGCGTAATGGCGCGTGTTACCAACCTGACCGACTACGGCTGCTTCGCAGAGCTGGAAGAAGGCGTGGAAGGTCTGGTGCACGTTTCCGAAATGGACTGGACCAACAAGAACATCCACCCTTCGAAAGTCGTACAAGTCGGCGACGAAGTGGAAGTCATGGTTCTGGACATCGACGAAGAGCGTCGTCGTATCTCCCTGGGCATCAAACAGTGCAAGTCCAACCCATGGGAAGACTTCTCTGGCCAGTTCAACAAGGGCGACAAGATCTCCGGCACCATCAAGTCGATCACCGATTTCGGTATCTTCATTGGTCTGGACGGCGGCATCGACGGCCTGGTTCACCTGTCGGACATCTCCTGGAACGAAGTCGGCGAAGAAGCCGTACGTCGCTTCAAGAAGGGCGACGAGCTGGACACCGTCATCCTGTCTGTTGATCCAGAGCGTGAGCGCATCTCGCTGGGCATCAAGCAGCTGGAAAGCGATCCGTTCTCCGAGTACGTTCAAGCGAACGACAAGGGTGCAATCGTTAAGGGTGTTGTAAAAGAAGTTGACGCCAAAGGCGCCATCATCACCCTGGCCGACGACATCGAAGCCACTCTGAAAGCTTCCGAAATCAGCCGTGACCGCGTTGAAGACGCGCGTAACGTCCTGAAGGAAGGCGAAGAGATCGAAGCCAAGATCATCAGCGTTGACCGTAAGAGCCGTGTCATCAGCCTCTCCATCAAGTCGAAAGACGATGCTGAAGAGAAAGAAGCCATCCAGAGCCTGAAAGAAACTGCTCCGGAAGCTGCTGATACCACCATGGCCGCGCTGCTGCGTCAGGCAATGGCCAAACAGAACTAAGTTCTGCTTGGATCTGAAAAAGGGCGACTTCGGTCGCCCTTTTTTGTGCCTGCGATTTTGCGCTGCCTTGGGGTGTGTCCAGGGCTGCAACCCTTGCGCTGACTGGCTTTGGCAAAGTCACCAGCAAAGCGCCCTGATTGTTCCCCGGAAGGGGCAATACAAGAATCCTCGATTAAGTCAATAACCACCCTGTTCAAAACCCTCAGGTCATGCTAAAAACAATGAAGCAATGATCTAGCTGCTTGATAAAGAAGGGAAAAATATGACGAAGTCGGAGCTGATCGAACGTATTGTCACCCATCAAGGGCTGCTCTCATCCAAGGATGTCGAGTTGGCCATCAAGACTATGCTTGAACAGATGTCCCAGTGCCTGGCGACCGGAGATCGCATCGAGATCCGTGGCTTTGGCAGCTTTTCCTTGCATTACCGTGCGCCACGGGTAGGGCGCAATCCCAAGACCGGTCAGTCTGTCAGCCTGGATGGCAAGTTTGTGCCGCATTTCAAGCCGGGTAAGGAGTTGCGGGATCGGGTGAATGAGGAAGAGGGTGAGGCCCAATGAGCAATGGGAGGACTGATGCGTAATCTTAAACGCGCCTTGATATTGCTGTTCATCCTGATATTGGCAGCGGTGGTTCTATTCTTCGTGCTGGAAAACCAGCAGGTCGTAACTCTTGTTCTGTTCGGTTGGTCCGCCCCTGCAATGCCCGTTGCAGTTCCGGTGCTTGCAGGGCTCCTACTTGGCTTGGCTGTAGGCCCATTGCTGGGAGCCTATGGCGTCTTGCGAAGCAAGCGCAAGATGCGAGCCTCGGCCCGGTAGGCCGAGTTAAGCGGTAACTGACGACTTTTCCTACTTTGAAATAGGAATATCTAACTTTTACGCGCGGTCGCCATCATGGAGTATTCGAGTCCTTCATTTTTGGCCTTGCCGAGTGCGCAATAACATGGATTTCCCCGTTATTTCCCATCACCGCGGCACTCGCGGCGTATCCGGCTCCTGCCATCGGCTCCATTTGGGTCAGGCTATCAGTCTGCCCATTGACCGCGGCATTGAACAAGTTGATGTTGTACCCGGCACTGAGTCGGCGCCGCTCGGGTTCGATGTTCTTGGTATTCAGGCTCTGGTCGTCACCCACGTTCACCTCGATTACATCGGTCGTATCCCTGCGCTGCGGGCTGCGAGTTGCCGCGGCCCCATCCTGTACAGCGAACCTTCGGTCGGCAAAGCGGTTGCCCCTGGTGATTGAAAATGTCTTAAAGCTAGGTGTCAGCAAAGAGTCCATTCAACTGACGCGTTACGTTGGTCGATTTGGGGGTGTGTGATCTAGGTTTCTATTCCCGGTTAACCACTCGGCGGAAAGAAAATAGGTGTGCTCGCATCGAGGAACAAATGGCATCATCAGGGCTCTAAATATGCTTGTTGCGTCCGCCTGGGAGCTGCTCTGCGGCAGGGTGCCATTCCGTGAAACATGCAGGCATAATGAGGCCGCTTTAGCTGTACAGCTCCGTAGGGGGTGGCAGCAATCCAGAAGCAAAGCAGACGAAAAGGCTCAAAATTCTGAATGATGTAAGACAGAACCAAGGATAACCATAAGAAATGCGCAACGAAGCTGAGCGCCCGAACCGAGATGATGAGATCGAGCTTGTCGAACTAATGCAGGGGATGTGGCGCCAGAAGCTCTGGATAGGGCTGGTGGCAGCCCCGATAGTGGCGATTGGTGTTGCATACGCGTTATTGGCTACGCCCGTTTATGAAGCCAAGCTGTTCGTACAGTCACCTATGCAGAACGACATTGCACAGTTGAACTATGGGCGCGGCGGAAAGACTGAGCTGCCCCCTATGACTGTCAAAGAAGTGTACGAAGCGCACGTTCGTTCGTTGCAATCGGAGGCAGTACGAAACAAGTTTTTTCGAGATGTCTACTTACCAAGCTTGAGCGAGGAAGAGCGTCGAGGCTCTCGTGATTCCTTGTACGGCGAACTGGGCAACGTATTGAAAGTCGCACCTGCTGGCAAGGACTCGTCCACGCGTTTTGTGATCACGGCGTCTATCGCAGATCCTCAGCAGGCAGCGGCGTGGGTCGTGACGTATAACAAGATTGCTGCCGATAATGCCACGCGTGAAGTGCTGGAAAGCAATCGAAGCGACATGATCACGAAAGCCGACAACCTGCAAAGGCAAATCGAAGGCTCCAAGGCTAGCGCACGCAAAGAGCGCGAGGATCGCGTCGCGCAATTGAAAGAGTCCTTGGCGGTAGCGAAGTCCATCGGTCTTGAGAAGCCCCCGCTGATTTCAGGATCGCCTTCGGCAGAAGTTTCAGCGGCCATGGGTGGGTCGCTCACCTACATGCGCGGTAGTAGGGCCCTTGAAGCTGAAATTGCAAATCTGGAGTCGCGAACATCTGATGAGCCGTTCATCGAAGATTTGCGTGACGAGCAGGAAATGATGACGTTCTACCGCAATCTGCAGATTGATCCTTCGGTGATTCAGGTCTATCGGCAAGACGGTGCAGTAGAGCAACCTGATCGACCGGTCAAGCCGAGAAAGGCTTTGATCGTGGTATTGAGTGTCGTCGTCGGGCTTGGGGCCGGTTTCTTGGTCGCTGTGGGAAGAGAGCTGTGGTTCAGGCGCCGGATGAATCAAGGATAATGTCCGATATCGGTTGAATTCGGCCTTTCCGCGTTGATGCGCGGCAGAAACAAGCCTGATAGCTTTTTGCTCGCATCCCTCGGCACGGTGCCTGATGTACCACGATTTTTAGAAATCGCACCCCCCGGCGATGGCTGATGTCAATGTGGTGATAAGGCACTCGGGTGCTGGTTTTCCCCAACATGGAATGGTAATAACTTAAGTGGTTGCGACAGCGTCGGCGGTGTACTGTTGCGTAGCGCTAGGATGGCTTATGGTTGAGGTCTCCACGCCGGTGCTTGCGGGTTGAGGGCATCTTGCCCTAAGCCGTGGAGTCGTACCGCCTACGGCAGGATCTCATTCACTGTTTTGGATGGTTTGAAAATCTTTTAACGCCCCGCCTCCTGCCAAAAACGTGCAGGCGGGTAATAGAGAAGGGTGAGTTGCGCGATATGATAGATATCAAGAAGCAGGCGGTCGAAAAATTCAAGGGCAAAACAGCCCTGATCGGTATTGTCGGGCTGGGTTATGTTGGGCTGCCCCTGATGCTGCGTTATAACGCTATTGGTTTCAATGTGCTGGGTATTGATATCGATGATATCAAAGTAGATAAGCTAAATGCCGGGCAGAGTTATATTGAGCACATCCCCAGCGGCAAGATCGCCGAGGCTCGCCAGAAGGGCTTTGAAGCCACTACTGATTTTACTCGTGTGTCGCAGTGCGATGCCTTGATTCTGTGTGTCCCCACGCCACTTAATAAGTATCGTGAGCCGGACATGAGCTTTGTCATAAACACCACCGATGCCATCAAGCCGTACCTGCGGCAAGGCCAGGTCATCTCTCTGGAAAGTACCACGTATCCGGGAACGACCGAAGAAGAGCTCTTGCCTCGTGTTCAAGAAAACGGCCTGATCGTTGGCAAAGATATTTTCCTGGTATATTCCCCGGAGCGTGAAGATCCAGGCAATGCAAACTTCGAGACTCGCACCATTCCCAAAGTGATCGGTGGGCATACCTCAGGCTGTCTGGAAGTGGGTATCGCGCTATATGACCAGGCTATCGATAAGATTGTGCCGGTTAGCTCGACCAAGGCTGCCGAGATGACCAAGCTGCTGGAGAATATCCACCGGGCAGTGAACATCGGGTTGGTAAATGAGATGAAGATCGTCGCGGATCGTATGGGGATTGATATCTTCGAGGTGGTAGATGCGGCGGCCACCAAGCCATTCGGTTTTACAGCTTACTACCCGGGGCCGGGCCTGGGTGGGCACTGCATCCCGATCGATCCCTTCTACCTGACGTGGAAAGCGCGTGAATACGGTGTCAACACGCGATTCATCGAGTTGTCGGGTGAGGTTAATCAGGCGATGCCTGAATATGTCCTCGGCAAGCTTATGGATGGTCTGAACGAAGCAGGAAAGGCCCTCAAAGGTAGTCGGATTCTTGTACTGGGTATCGCCTACAAGAAGAATGTCGATGACATGCGTGAGTCGCCCTCGGTGGAAATCATGGAGTTGATCCAGGCGAAGGGCGGTATCGTGGCTTATAGCGATCCGCACGTTCCTGTCTTCCCCAAAATGCGCGAACATCATTTCGAACTCAGTAGTGAGCCGCTGACCGCGCAGACCATGGCATCCTTTGATGCGGTGGTATTGGCAACTGATCACGACAAGTTTGATTACGCATTGATTGAGGCTGAGGCAAAGCTAATCATTGACAGTCGCGGCAAATATCGCGCGCCTGCATCTCATATCATCAAGGCCTGAGCCATTTGTCGCACCGGTAATCCGCTCGGCCCCTCGTGATCGGGCGGATTCAACTGTTTTCGAAGGAAGACTCATGAAGAATTTTGCTCTGATCGGCGCAGCCGGCTACATCGCCCCTCGGCACATGCGTGCCATCAAGGAGACCGGCAACCGCCTGGTATCCGCCTACGACATCAATGACTCCGTCGGCATCATCGATAGCATCTCGCCCCAGAGCGAGTTTTTTACCGAGTTCGAATTCTTTCTCGATCATGCGAATACGCTAAAACGTGATTCGGCTACTGCCCTGGACTACGTATCCATCTGTTCGCCGAACTACCTGCATTTTCCTCACATCGCTGCCGGCCTGCGCCTGGGATGTGATGTCATCTGCGAAAAGCCATTGGTTCCGACGCCGGAAATGCTCGACCAACTTTCGCTGGTCGAACAGGAAACCGGGAAGCGTCTATACAACATCCTGCAGCTTCGCCACCATCAGGCAATCATCAACCTGAAGAACAAAGTGGCGGGGGAAAACCGGGCTCATAAGTACGAAGTGGACCTCACCTACATCACCTCGCGAGGCAAGTGGTACCTCAAAAGCTGGAAAGGTGATCCGCGCAAGTCGTTCGGCGTCGCCACCAATATCGGTGTCCACTTCTACGACATGCTGCATTTCATATTCGGCAAGTTGCAACGTAACGTCGTGCACTACTCGTCCGAGCACAAGGCGGCGGGCTATCTTGAGTACGAGAAGGCTCGCGTGCGCTGGTTCCTCTCTGTCGACGCCGATGATTTGCCAGACTCGGTCAAAGGCAAGAAACCTACCTACCGTTCTATCACCGTTGATGGTGTAGAAATGGAGTTCTCCGAAGGCTTTACCGATCTGCATACCACCAGCTATGAAGAGATCCTTGCTGGGCGTGGTTATGGCATAGAAGACGCCCGGCATTGCGTGGAAACCGTAGACGTCATTCGCAGTGCGAGCCTTGTGAAGGCTGCTGATAACGAAGCGCACCCGTTCGTCCTTGGGCTGTCGCGTTAACCGAGTGATGATATCAGGGGGGGGGGATCACCCTCTCCCTCACGTTGTATTTATTCGCAAGGTTTTGGTCTGAAGTCAGGAGTGTTGTTTGCCAATGTCCGTCGCACTGCAGGTTTCGGTAGTTGTTTTACCTGGTGGCTGAACAGCTACCTACAAGGCGCACATTTCATCGGCAGCGGTTGTACGGCTAAACTCAATCCAGCGTGAGTGTTAAACAATGAACTATTATCAGCATCCTAGCGCTATCGTCGATGAGGGCGCTCAAATCGGTAAAGACTCCCGTGTCTGGCACTTTGCTCATGTCTGTGGTGGTGCGCGAATTGGCGACGGTGTATCGCTCGGGCAGAACGTTTTTGTCGGCAACAAAGTGGTGATCGGGGATCGCTGCAAAGTGCAGAACAATGTCTCAGTTTATGACAACGTAACGCTGGAAGAGGGGGTGTTCTGTGGCCCGAGTATGGTGTTCACGAACGTCTACAATCCACGCTCTCTGATTGAACGTAAGGATCAGTACCGCAATACGCTCGTCCGACGCGGCGCTACGCTTGGCGCCAACTGCACGATCGTCTGTGGTGTCACCATCGGTGAGTTTGCCTTCATCGGTGCAGGAGCAGTAATAAACCGGGATGTACCTGACTACGCGTTGATGGTCGGGGTGCCTGCTCGTCAGATTGGTTGGATGAGTGAATTCGGCGAGCAGTTGGATTTACCGCTGGCGGGCGACGCAATGGTCAGTTGCGAGCACAGTGGCGCAATCTATACCTTACAAGACAGTGTTCTTCGTAAAAAGGAAGTTGTGAAATGATCGAGTTTATCGACCTGAAAAAGCAACAGGCGCGCATCAAGGACAAGCTGGATGCTGCGATCCAGCGTGTCCTGAGCCATGGTCAGTATATCCTTGGTCCAGAAGTTGCCGAACTCGAAGAAAAACTGGCTTCCTTCGTCGGGGCTAAACACTGCATCACTTGTGCGAATGGGACTGATGCATTGCAGATTGCTCTCATGAGCTTAGGCATCGGTCCTGGGGATGAGGTCATCACTCCTGGTTTTACGTATATAGCAACGGCGGAAGCCGTTGCCTTGCTCGGTGCAACCCCCGTTTATATTGATGTGGATCCGCAGACATGTAATATTGATGCACGTTTGCTTGAGGGTGCAATAAACAGCCGTACAAAGGCAGTGATTCCTGTTTCGCTCTACGGGCAATGTGCAGACTATGATGAAATAAACCGTATTGCCGCTATATATGGGATTCCCGTTATTGAAGATGCAGCGCAAAGCTTTGGTGCCTATTATAAAGATCGGCGCTCATGTAACTTGACGAAAATTTCCTGTACCAGTTTTTTTCCGAGTAAGCCATTGGGCTGTTACGGAGATGGCGGCGCGATATTTACGAATGATGATGCGCTGGCAATCATTCTGAGACAAATTTCACGGCACGGGCAAGAGAAGCGCTATCACCACGTTAGGGTTGGGGTGAATAGTCGGCTCGATACAATGCAGGCAGCCATATTACTACCTAAATTGGAGATTTTCCAAGAAGAACTGGACATGCGACAGCAGGTCGCCAGGAAGTATGATGAGCTTCTCGGAGATGTGAGCGGGGTGACTTCACTTCATGTGGAAGCACACAATGTCAGCGCTTACGCACAATACACTATCGTGGTAGAAGATAGGGCGCGCTTGCAGAATGGCTTGCGTGAGGCAGGAATTCCGTCCGCTATCCATTATCCAGTTCCGTTGAATAGACAACCTGCAGTTGCTGATGAAAAAGTATCTTTGCCCGTTGGTGATTTTCTGGCTGAACATGTCATCAGTTTACCGATGCACCCTTATTTGTCCAATGTAGAGGTAGCACAAGTTGTCGCGACGGTAAGGCGTTCCGTTTAATGAGGTTGCCGGTGAAGTTGGATCACCTGTCGAAAGCGACGGGTGTCTTGATGGGGGGGACGGCAATGGGGCAGGCGATTCTGCTCTTAGCCTTGCCCTTCCTTACGCGATTTTTTACGCCGGAAAGTTTCAATGTTCTGGCGGTGTACGTTGCAATCGTTGGTGTATTCGCTGGTGCCGCTTGTCTTCGGTTAGACGTGGCCATTTCGCTGCCAAAAATGCCCGCCGAGGCAAAGTGTCTATTGGTTTTGGCAGTGTTGTGTGCTGGTGCAGTTTCGATTGTTGTGGCAATAGGGGTTTGGCTGGTAGGAAGGGTTTTTGACGTCGACTATGGCATTGAACTGGAATTATTTTCGCTTTTGGTTGGCGTGGGGCTTTTTTCCGTTGGCGCATTGAATGCGTTTCAAGTGTGGTATGTGCGTGAAAAAAAGTTTATGAGCCTGTCGCTCGTGAAGTTGAGTCAAGCGATTTTTTCGGTACTCGTTCAGGTTGTATTCGGTTTGCTGGGAGGTAAAGCTCACGGGCTGCTGCTGGGGTACATTACCAATAGCGCTGTCGGAGCCGGGGCTTTTGCATTGCATCTTCTTTGGCGCGCCGGTGCCCCAGGCCGGGTGGCGCTGAGGGAGCTTAAAAAAGTATTCTCTGAGTACAGCCGTTTTCCCAAGTACTCAACGGCTGAGTCCTTGGCAAATGAAGGTGCATCGCAAATACCAATTTTGCTGATAGCCTTTTTTGTTGGAGGGGCAGAGGCAGGTTTTCTGATGCTTGCGGTCAGGGTTCTTCAGGCGCCGATTGGCCTGTTGGGCAATGCTGTATCGCAGGTGTTTCTTTCCGAGGCGCCCGAAAAAGAAAGGCAGGGGGAATTGGGGGCGTTTGCGCTGGAAATGATGGTGCGCCTGGCTAAGGTGGGTGTAGGGCCGCTGATAGTAGCTGGATTATTGGCCCCAACACTATTTCCGATTGTATTCGGTGAGCAGTGGGGGCGCTCCGGTGAACTGATTAGCTGGATGACGCCATGGTTCATCGCGCAGTTCATAGTCTCTCCCGTTTCTTTGAGTTTGCATGTGAAAGGGCGTCAGAAAGTAGCGTTGACGTTGCAGATGTTTGCATTGGTTTTCAGGATCGCGGCGGTCGTTCTTTGTGTGCTGGTATTCGAAGGGGTTGTTGTTGAGGTTTATGCGATTAGCGGATTTGTCGTGTATACGGCTTATCTGGCTTGCGTGCTGAAGGTCCTGGGTATTCAGCCATGTGCCTTTCTAAAAGCATTTCGAAGCGCAATGTTTCCGATAATCGTATGTCTGGTTGCCGGGGTCAGTGTTCTAGCAGCGCTCGAGCTACTTAATATAAAAGGAATGGTGTGATGCGGCGTGTTGCGCGAAACGGAATATCCTATTTGTCGGGTCTTAGTGTTCTGGTTGTCGCGCCGCTGTATTTCATTTACCAATCAATGGTCCAAGTGGGTCTTTTGGAGCCCATTCTGAAAGGCTTTTTTACCGCTGCAATGATTGCGACACTACCTTTGTTGGTGGTGAGTGCATTCGCGCGATTCAAAGTTTCTGATTTTGTGCGGAGAGGAACGTTCCTACTATATGCGGTTTTTATGTTGATGTTGTTTATCTTGTCGGTATTTGCATCGATTTCCAAGGTGAACGCTGATATAACATATTATATCCAGCTTAGTTTTGTGCGTTTCGTTTATATGTTTTTGTTGGCTTTGGCGCTGGTGCGGATGAGGGCTGAATTCTCGAGATTTCTGTATTATTTTGTAATCGGTTACTCGGTGTTTGTGTTGTTTTCGTCTTCAGGTGGTTTTGTCCGTCCTGCAGTCTGGTACGGGGAGTACCTATTTGAGTTTGACTACCAGCAGATTGCCTTTTGTTACTTGGCTTTCTCGATGGTCCTGCTACCATCTCTCGGTCTGCTGAGGCGTTATTTTTATTACTTATTCGTAGTTCCAGCGCTGTATCTCATCGGTGCGCGCTCGGAATTTTTTGCATTTATTTTTTTGCTGGGCATCATCGAAGTTGCAAAAAACTGGCGTGTCTTCTCCATTATCTCTTCATTCGGCCTGTTGGTCGCGGTTGTGATACTTGCTGCTTCTGACATGACGATATTAAAAGATACTCGTATGTTTTCGGTGTTTTTTGATGGTGCAGACCTGTCGGTGGATGCGAGAACGACTTTCGCAGCTAGTGCCTATCAGCAGATAGCCGAGAATCCTGTGCTTGGCGGTTTCGCCTCTCATCCGCCTGGAGAATACATTCATAATATGCTGGCAGTTTGGGTAGATCTAGGTCTTCTGGGATTCGTCATCTATTTGTCGATGCTCGTGCTTCCGCTATGTGCACTGCTATACTTGAGCTTTGTTGATTTTAGGCGGCCTGACTGGCTGCGCGCTTTTTGTTTCGTCAGTGTCACGCTGTTTCTTCTTGTTTTCGCTAAGACATATACGTACGGTTTGGTGCCTATGGCGATTGCAGTTTATTGTGTGTATCGAAGTGGCTCGACAAGTGAGGCGCTCAAGTCAAGGTTGGAATGGTAACTATGACGCTCAAGATTTTATATATTGATGGTGATGGTCCGATGGGGGGGGCCTCCAGAAGCTTGTATGAGGTGGTATCCCGCCTGGTAAGCTTGGGGGTTTCGCCTTATTTCTTGGTCTCTTCGGGAACTGCCACTGATTTTTACAAAAAAATTTCTGTGGATCTTGTCGAAACTCGAGGGATGAGTAAGTTTGATAATACTCGCTATGGCTACTATCGTGGTGCAAGGTGGTTGATTGTATTGCGAGAAATTTATCATATACCGTTCATGCTATTAGCCGTGCTTCGTGCGAAGCGTAAATGGCAACATGTTGACTTGATTCATGTCAATGAGTTTGTATACATTTTTCCGGCATTGCTTGCGAAGTGGCTATTTCGCGCACCGCTAGTTGTACATGTCCGTGCGCTGGCGAGAGATCAGGCGAGTTCAAAGCGTGTACGTCTGTTGAACTGGATTTTCAAAAAATTCGTTGATCAGGTTATCGCTATTGATGGAAATGTACGAAATACGCTTCACCCCATGCTGCCTGTCGAAGTGATAAATAACTCATTCAATACCGTTAATTCCGGTAACCCGGCGAGGGAGTTCGTCGAGCGGATGGCTGCATTGGGGGAAGATAGCCTGAAAGTAGGCTTCGTCGGCAACCTCCATCTCTCAAAAGGGGTGCTAGAAATTGTCAAGGCAGCCGCTATGCTTCAAGGCAGCGGAAGAAAAATAGACTTTATACTGGTGGGTGGTATTACGCTTGAAGATAAGGGGCTTAAGGCCTGGGTGTTGTCGAGGTTAGGCTTTGCCCAAAACTTTGGGAGTGAACTCCAACGATTGATCAGTGAGGGTGGGCTAGAGAGCAGTCTTCACCTGATGGGGCCTACGTTGGATATCAAGTATGTCTACGATCGACTCGATGTGCTCCTGTTTCCTTCGCATTTCGATGCGCCTGGGCGCCCAGTTTTCGAAGCGGGTTTCTCAAGTGTTCCTAGCATTGTGGCGGCCGAAAAGCCAACGCCAGACACTTTTATACCTAATGAAACGGGCCTGGCTATCCCTGCCAAAAGTCCACGTGCATTGGCTGACGCGATCGCTTTTCTGTACGATCATCCTGAGGAGCGCATTCGCATGGGGCAAAATGCTCGTGAACTGGCACGTCAGAATTTTATGCCTGATACAAACGCAAAAAAGTTACTGAATACTTATGAATCGGTCTTGGCCAAACGTCACGCCTGATGTGAATGTGGAGATTCTGCTCGATGAGCAAAGATGATGGATATAAGATTTGCGGTCGTTGCATCATGGATACCAGCGATCCCAATATTCGTTTCGATGAGAGCGGTGTCTGCGAGTATTGTCGGAACTTTGATAATGTGATCCAGCCTAATTGGGATACGGGCGCGGGTGGAAAATCTGAGTTGATGGCGATTGCGGAGAAAATCAAGGAGCACGGAAAAGGCAAGGATTTCGATTGTATTATCGGATTGAGTGGGGGGCTGGACAGCTCTTATGCTGCTTATATAGCTAAACACGTGATGGGGCTTCGCCCTCTGTTGTTCCATGTCGATGCCGGGTGGAATACTGATCAGGCGGTGGGTAATATCGAGAAATTGGTCGATGGCCTCGGTGTTGAGCTTTATACCGATGTCATAAATTGGGAAGAAATGAAGGACCTGCAGGTTTCTTTCCTGCGTTCACAGATTTCTGATCAAGATTTGCCACAGGATGCAGCTTTTTTCTCCTCGCTCTACAAGTTCGCACGTGAGCACAAGATAAAATATGTTTTGACTGGGGCGAACTATTCTACCGAATGCTGCCGTGAACCCGAAGAGTGGGGGGGGTATCCGGGTATCGACAAAATACTGTTCAAAGACATACATGGGAAGTTCGGCAAGCGATCATTGAAAAGTTTTCCGTTGGTCGATATCCTCATTTATAAGGTTTTTTACCAACGCATCCTTGGGATGCAGGTGGTGAAGCCACTTAATCTCGTGCCTTACGTGAAGGCCGATGCCGAAGCGACGTTGGAGCGTCTGTTTGGTTGGAAGCGTTTCCAGCATAAGCACCATGAGTCGCGGTTCACCCGCTTTTACGAAGATTACTGGATGCCGCGTAAATTCGGCTACGAAAAGCGCCGCGCACATTTTTCCAGCCTCATCATGACCGGCCAGCTGACACGAGAGGCTGCACTCGATCGAATTGCCAAGCCTGAAATGGACGAAAATTTCCTGAAGTCCGAATTCGAGTACGTGGCACACAAGCTAGACTTGACTGTGCCTGAACTTCAAGGCATTTTCGAAGGTCAGAACAAGACCTTTCACGACTACAAAAACAAGCGTTTCTTGATCGGTATAGGGGCTCGTGTGCTCAGTGCGATCGGATTGGAAAGAAGGCTGTTCAGATGATCACCATCATTGACTATGGCCTAGGCAACATACAGGCTTTCGTTAACGTCTATCGACGCTTGCACATCCCCGTAGCGGTTGCCCAGAGCGCAGCGCAGTTGGATGGTGCGAGCAAGCTGATCCTTCCCGGTGTGGGTGCCTTTGATCACGCCATTGAGCGTTTGGACGCATCGGGTATGCGTCCTGCGCTGGATGAAATGGTACAGCTGCAGAAAGTGCCTGTACTTGGTATTTGTGTGGGCATGCAGATCCTGGCCAACAGCAGTGAAGAAGGCTGTCTTCCTGGTCTTGGCTGGGTGCCGGGTAGCGTTCGCTCTTTCAAGTCTGTCCCCGACCTCACGGACCTGCCACTGCCGCACATGGGTTGGAACGACGTGTCCGCGCTCAATGAAAATGTACTTTTCAAGGGGTTTGAGGAAGAAGCGAGGTTCTATTTCCTGCACTCGTTCTTCTTTGACTGCGAGCAGGACCAGCATCGTGCAGCGATCTCTTCATATGGATTGGAGTTCAGCTGTGCCGTACAGGCAGGGAACGTCTACGGCGTTCAGTTCCATCCCGAGAAAAGCCATCACTTTGGCGTCGGCCTGTTGAAAAACTTCGCGGAACTGTGAGCGGAAACTGACAAATGCTAAGACCCCGGATCATTCCATGCCTGCTCATCCAAGACGGTGGGCTGGTTAAGACGGTCAAGTTCAAGGATCCAAAATACGTCGGAGATCCCATCAATGCGGTGAAGATCTTCAATGAAAAGGAAGCCGATGAGCTGATCGTCATCGACATTGATGCCACTGTGCATGGCGTCGAGCCCAACTATGCACAAATTGCCAAGCTCGCGGCCGAGTGTCGGATGCCATTGTGTTACGGCGGGGGAATCCGTACCGCCGAGCAAGCCAAGAAGATCATTCAGTTGGGCGTCGAGAAAGTCGCCATCAGCGCGGCCGCCCTCGAAAATCCCCGTCTGGTCACCCAGATTGCAGAAGAGATTGGCAGTCAGAGTGTGGTTGTGGTGCTTGACCATAAGTCGCGCCTGCTGAGCAAGAGCCAGGAAGTCTGGACGCATAACGGTACGCGTAACACAAAACGTAACGTGCTGGAAGTTGCCCAGGAGCTGGAGAGGCTTGGTGCCGGAGAAATCGTTCTCAACTCAATCGAGAACGACGGCAAGATGAAGGGTTATGACCTTGACCTGGCAGCTAAGCTGCGAGCGGCGGTGCAAATTCCGATCACCATCCTGGGGGGCGGGGGCTCACTCGAGGATATGGCCAGCGTGGTCAAAACGTGCGGCGTGGTTGGTGTGGCGGCGGGCAGTTTCTTTGTGTTCAAAGGGGCTTATCGAGCAGTGCTGATCAGCTACCCGAGTGCTCAGCAAAAAGACGACATCATTTATTCAGCTCTACGAGCCCGATAACTCCTCAGGCGCGTCGCAAGGGTCAGATCATATGTTCAAGGATAAAAAACTTCTCATCACTGGCGGCACCGGTTCTTTCGGTAATGCGGTTCTCAAGCGTTTTCTCGATAGCGATATTGCTGAAGTCCGTATTTTCAGCCGTGACGAGAAAAAGCAAGACGATATGCGCAAGCGCTATGCCAATAGCAAGCTGAAGTTCTACATCGGCGATGTGCGTGACTACCAGAGTGTCCTGAATGCAACTCGAGGGGTCGATTACATTTTTCA
The DNA here is from genome assembly GCA_036643775.1 of Pseudomonas sp. Classification (GTDB taxonomy): domain Bacteria; phylum Pseudomonadota; class Gammaproteobacteria; order Pseudomonadales; family Pseudomonadaceae; genus Aquipseudomonas. The sequence continues at coordinate 83,025 of JAVXRI010000003.1, forward strand.
TGCGGCGGCTCTGAAGCAGGTGCCCTCTTGCGAGTTTCACCCAATGGAAGCGGTTAAGACCAATATTATTGGCACTGAGAACCTGCTTGAGGCCGCCATTCAGAATGAAGTGCGACGGGTCGTATGCCTAAGCACCGACAAGGCCGTCTACCCAATTAACGCCATGGGTATTTCCAAGGCGATGATGGAAAAGGTGATGGTCGCGAAGTCGCGCAATGTCGACGAGCGCAAGACTGTTATTTGTGGAACACGTTACGGGAACGTCATGGCTTCCCGTGGTTCAGTTATTCCGTTGTTCATTGAACAAATCCGCCAAGACGTGCCGCTATCGATAACCGATCCGAACATGACGCGCTTCATGATGACGCTTGCGGATGCGGTCGACCTTGTGCTGTATGCTTTCGAACACGGTAATAACGGTGATTTGTTCGTGCAGAAAGCACCAGCGGCGACAGTAGAGACTCTTGCCAAAGCATTGACCGAGATGTTGGGAAAGCCTAAGCATCCTATTCAGGTTATTGGCACTCGTCATGGTGAAAAGCTCTACGAGGCGCTGCTTAGCCGCGAGGAAATGGCTTGCGCTGAAGATATGGGCGCCTATTTCCGTGTACCGCCCGACCTGCGTGATCTGAACTACAGCAAGTTTGTTGAACAGGGTGAAGAGAAAATTTCCCATACCGAAGACTACAACTCTCATAACACCCAGCGTCTTGACGTCGCCGGTATGCAGAAGTTGTTGTTGAAGCTGGATTTTATTCAGGCTATCCAGCGTGGTGAGCATGCCACGCCTGAGGAATGACCGATGAAAATTCTGATTACCGGTATTGATGGTTTCATCGGGCGTAACCTGCTCGCGCATTTACGCGAACGGGCTGATGTCGTAGTACTAGGTTTTGCACGGGGTGATGAACCTGAATTGCTCGCGAGCAGCGTCACTGAAGCGGACTTCATCTTTCATTTGGCCGGAGTGAATCGTCCCGAGGATCCGGCCGAGTTCAAGCGCGGCAACAGTGACCTTACTCAGCAGTTGTGTGATGCCCTACGGGTGTCTGGGAAGAAAACTCCACTGGTTTACACTTCATCTATCCAGGCCGATCGTGACAATCCTTACGGTCAGAGCAAGTTGGCCGCTGAAAATGTCTTGGCGTCGCTCGCCGATCAGTATGGGAGCCCGGTTTACGTATTCCGCCTACCCAATGTGTTTGGGAAATGGGCGCGCCCCAATTACAACTCAGCGGTTGCGACGTTTTGTCATAATATCGCTCGGGACCTACCGATCCAGATCAACGATGAATCGGCAGCCTTGAGTCTCGTGTATATCGATGATGTTGTCAGTCATTTCCTGGCAATCCTGGACGGAAAGGTGGTCACTCCAGGTAAAATGGAGGTGGAACCTGTCTATGCCACCACGGTCGGTGAAGTGGCGCGGCAGCTGCGTGCCTTTCGCTCCAGCCGAGCGACGCTTGTTACCGAGCCAGTCGGTGCAGGGCTTGTAAGGGCGCTCTATTCTACCTATCTGAGCTACTTGCCACCGAGTTCCTTCACCTACGAAGTGCCTAAATACGTTGACCCCCGCGGCGCGTTCGTGGAAATGCTGAAGACTCCTGATGCTGGGCAGTTCTCCTTTTTCACAGCACATCCGGGCGTTACTCGGGGTGGCCACTACCACCATTCGAAAACTGAAAAGTTTCTGGTGATCAAGGGGCAGGCCAGCTTCCGCTTCAGGCATATTGTCTCTGGCGAGTTCTACGAGCTCCAGACCAGTGGCGAAATATCAACGATCGTTGAGACTGTCCCGGGTTGGACGCATGACATCACAAACATCGGTGACGATGAAATGATCGTTCTGCTTTGGGCTAATGAAATTTTTGACCGTGAACATCCAGACACTTACGCGCTGCCTGTGTGCCCGTAACAGAGATGATTCAGGGAGAGCGCCTTATGAAAAAGTTAAAAATAGTAACCGTCGTAGGTACCCGGCCAGAGATCATTCGCCTATCTCGTGTTGTGGCAGCCTTGGATCAGCATTGCGAGCACGTTTTGGTTCATACCGGACAGAACTACGACTACGAGCTGAACGAGATTTTTTTTCAGGATCTGGGTATTCGCAAGCCTGACCACTTTCTCAATGCCGCGGGTGCATCCGGTGCCGAAACCATTGGTAATGTGATCATTGCGGTGGACCGGGTCTTGGCGGAGGTCAACCCTGAGGCTCTGTTGGTTCTCGGTGATACCAACAGCTGCATGGCAGTGATTCCTGCGAAGCGTCGCAAGATTCCGACCTTCCACATGGAAGCGGGCAACCGTTGCTTTGATATGCGTGTGCCAGAAGAAATCAATCGTCGTATTGTGGACCATACCGCTGATATCAATCTGACCTATAGCACTATTGCCCGTGACTACCTGTTGCGCGAAGGGCTGCCGGCAGATCGAGTCATTAAAACCGGTAGTCCGATGTTCGAAGTGCTGAACCATTATCGAGAAGGGATTGATCAGTCGGATGTGATCACCCGTTTAGGTTTAGAGCCAGGCAAGTTCTTCGTGGTGAGTGCGCATCGTGAGGAAAATATTGACTCTGATACCAATTTCCTCAAGTTGGTGGATGTCCTCAACACGGTTGCCGAACAGTTCAACTTGCCAATTATCGTATCGACGCATCCGCGCACCCAAAAACGGGTAGACGCCATGGGTGTTACTTTCCATGCGAACGTGCGTTTGCTCAAGCCATTGGGCTTCAAGGACTACAACAAGCTTCAAATCGAAGCGAAGGCCGTGTTGTCCGACAGTGGCACGATCAATGAGGAAGCCTCGATCCTCAATTTTCCAGCTTTGAATATCCGTGAAGCCCATGAACGTCCGGAAGGAATGGAAGAAGCTGCGGCAATGATGGTTGGCCTTGAGGTAGACCGGGTGTTGCAAGCCTTGAGCATTCTGGAGAGCCAGGCCCGGGGTGACGAGCGTAGCTTGCGCCTGGTCGCGGACTACAGCATGCCCAACGTCTCGGACAAGGTCGTGCGCATCGTGCACAGCTATACCGATTACGTAAATCGCGTCGTCTGGAAGCGTTACTAACAGGGTGTGTCAATGGCTGAAGAAAAACTGCGCGTTCTGGTAGTTACGCAGTACTTCTGGCCGGAAAATATGCGGATCAATGATTTGGTCCGTGATTTTTCGGCCAAAGGTCACGAGGTTACCGTACTGACCGGATTGCCAAACTATCCGGAAGGCAAGGTGTTCCAGGCCTTTCGCAACAATCCGGAAGAGTTTGCCAGCTACGCGGGAGCAGAGGTGGTGCGTGTGCCTCTGGTTCCGCGAGGCAAGCGCGCCTGGCGTCTGGTGCTCAACTACTTGTCGTTTTTTCTGATGGCCTCGACCTTGGGCGCCTTCAAGTTGCGCGGCAGAAAGTTTGATGCGGTGTTTGTCTATGCCGTTTCACCGATCATGGCGGCCATTCCTGCCGTAGTGATCGGCCGCTTGAAGCGCGCTCCGGTGTTCGTCTGGGTCCTGGATCTATGGCCGGAAACCCTGAGGGCGGTGAATGTTCTGCATAACCCTCGGTTGTTGGCGCTGGTGGGCAAGATGGTTTCCTGGATCTATAACCGCACCGACTACCTGCTGCTGCAGTCGCATGGTTTTTTTGACAATGTTCGTCGCTATTGCACCCGCGACGTCGCTGCCGAACGCCTGGTGTACTTCCCCAGCTGGGCCGAGGATGAGTTCTCCGGTTCTGCACCGGTGGGACCGGGTTTGATCGAGCACGATCCTTCTGTGTTCACTGTGGTGTTCGCCGGCAACCTTGGCGAAGCCCAGGACTTTCCGGCGATTATCGACGCGGTACAAGCCCTGCAGGATCGAGTGCCGGTGCGTTGGGTAATCGTCGGTGATGGCCGCATGTGTGGCTGGCTGGCAGAGCAGGTCGCAAGCAGGGGCCTGGACAATGTTGAGCTGTTGGGGCGTCATCCGCTGGAAGCGATGCCAGGGTTGTTTGCCCAGGCTGATGCCTTGCTGGTGTCCTTGCGTACCAATGATGTGTTCGAGAAAACCATCCCCGGCAAGGTGCAGGCGTACCTCGCATCGGGTCGACCGATTCTTGGCATGATCAACGGTGAGGCTGCGCGTGTCATCAAGGAGTCCGGTGCAGGTTATGCCTGCGAGTCGGGCAATGCCGAAGAGCTAGCACGTATCACCCTGCAACTGGCGACGACCTCCCTGGAGAAGCGTCGGCAGATGGGAGAGGCCGGGCGCCAGTACTATCAACAGCAATACTCCAGGCCTGTGCTGCTGGCACGGTTGGAGAACCTTTTTCGCCACGCAACCTTACGCAAGGCAGAGTAATGATGCCGCATTCCGTTTTCTTGACCGGCGCCAGCGGTTTTGTTGGCAGGGCGATTCTGCACCGCTTGCTCGCTGAAGCTGTGCCGGTCATCGCTGCGCTGCGCAGCAACGCCAAGGCGCTGGATGTGCCGGTGCCGACCGTGCGCTTCGAGCATTTTGACCAAGGTCACGACTGGGGCGGCGCGCTGGCTGGCTGCGACGTCGTGATCCATTGTGCTGCGCGTGTTCATGTCATGAACGACACGGAAGCCGATCCCCTTGTGGCGTTTCGCAAAGTCAATGTCGAGGGCACGCTGGAGCTGGCGCGGCAGGCCGCCTCGGCGGGAGTGAAGCGTTTTGTTTTCGTCAGTTCGATCAAGGTCAACGGCGAAGGAACCGAACCAGGTCATGCTTACCGGGCAGACGATGTGCCGGCACCTGCGGACCCTTATGGCATTTCCAAGATGGAAGCCGAGCAGGGCTTGCAGCGCCTTGCCAGGGAAACCGGCATGGAAGTGGTGATCGTACGGCCGGTGCTGGTGTACGGTCCGGGGGTCAAGGCTAATTTCCAGGCAATGATGCGCTGGCTCGACAAAGGGCTGCCATTGCCGTTCGGCGCCATCGACAATCGTCGCAGCCTGGTCGCCCTGGATAACCTGGTGGATCTGCTCGTCACCTGTATAAACCATCCGGGCGCGGCCAATCAGACCTTTCTCGTCAGCGATGGCGAGGACCTGTCGACCACCCAGCTGTTGCGCAGAATGGCGAACGCTCTGGGCAAGCCGGCACGTCTGCTGCCGATCCCGGCCGGATGGCTGAAAGCCAGCGCGGCGATGCTCGGCAAGCGCTCGCTGTCCCAGCGTTTGTGTGGCTCATTGCAGGTGGATATCGAGAAAACCCGGACCTTGCTGGGCTGGGTGCCGCCGGTGAAAGTCGACGAAGCATTGAAAGTCGCAGCCCGGTATTATCAGGAAAATAAAAGAAAATGAGTCTCTGGTGGTTGTTTCCTGTCGTTCTTTTTGGTTCGTTGCTATTGACCGCGTCGCTTCGGCGGTATGCCTTGGCCAAAAGCATCATCGACATTCCCAATGCCCGTAGTTCCCATTCCGTTCCGACTCCGAGGGGCGGGGGCGTGGCCATCGTCGTGGCGTTTCTTGCCTCGCTGGCCATTCTGGGCGCAGTCGGGTTCGCCGACACCCACATGCTGATCGCGCTTGCGGGTGCCGGTGCGTTGATTGCGATCCTCGGGTTCATGGATGATCACGGCCATATTGCTGCCCGCTGGCGCTTGCTAGGGCACTTCATCAGCGCCGCCTGGGTACTGGGCTGGCTGGGTGGGTTGCCCGCCTTGCAGGTGTTCGGATTGCAGCTCGACCTTGGCTGGTTCGGTGCAGCACTGGCGGCCGTCTACCTGGTGTGGTTGCTCAATCTCTACAACTTCATGGATGGCATCGACGGGATCGCCAGTATCGAAGCCATCACGGTGTGCCTGAGCGCTTGCCTGCTGTACTGGATCGCAGGCGCGGCGGATCTGGTCATCCTGCCGCTGCTGCTGGCGATGGCGGTCGCCGGCTTTCTATTCTGGAACTTCCCGCCGGCGCGGATCTTCATGGGCGATGCGGGCAGTGGTTTTCTCGGCATCATCCTCGGTGCGTTGTCGCTGCAGGCTGCCTGGGAATCGTCCGAACTGTTCTGGTGCTGGCTGATTCTGCTCGGCGTCTTTATTGTTGACGCGACCTTTACCCTGCTGCGTCGGTTGGCCCGCGGGGACAAGGTCTATGAGGCTCATCGCAGTCACGCCTATCAGTTCGCATCGCGCCAGCACGGCAAGCATCTGCCGGTAACCATGATGGTCGCGGCACTGAATGTGTTCTGGTTGTTGCCAATTGCCTTGTGCGTCATGCTGCTGAAGCTCGACGGGGTACTTGGTTTGCTCATTGCTTACATGCCGCTGGTTGTTCTGGCAGTGCGTTATCGTGCAGGACAACTCGAATAACTCGATGTCTGTTTACTGTATTGCGTCTATGTTTGAAAGTGCGGGTGGGTTATCAGAGAGTTCAGAGGGATTATGGATAAAGTGCGAGCATCTTTGCTGAGTTTGCCGCGTCGCCAGAAGCGCCTACTACAAGTACTGACGGATGTCCTGCTGGTCTGGGCAGCCTTGTGGCTGGCCTTTGTCGTGCGTCTGGGCATCGAGGATATGGCCAACCCGTTCCGTGACCATCTCTGGCTATTCCTGTGTGCACCGGTTATTGCCATTCCGTTGTTCATTCGTTTCGGCATGTACCGCGCGGTGATGCGTTATTTCGGTAACGACGCGTTGATTGCGATTATCAAGGCGGTCAGCCTGTCGTCGCTGATTCTCGGCTTCATCGTTTATTGGTCCAGCAACCATCAGCATGTCGTTCCGCGCTCGATCATCTTCAACTACTGGTGGTTGAGTCTGGTGATGGTTGGCGGTTTGCGCTTGGCCATGCGTCAGTACTTTCTCGGGGACTGGTTCGCCGCTGCCCAGCATGTACCCTTCACCAGCCGCGATGATGGTTTGCCCAAGGTTGCCATCTACGGAGCGGGTGCTGCCGGCAATCAGTTGGTTGCGGCACTACGCATGGGCAAGGCGATGCGCCCGGTGGCCTTTATCGATGATGACAGCAGCATTGCCGACCGGGTGATTTCCGGGTTGCAGGTCTATAACCCCAGCCAGATCCGGAAAATGATTGATATGACCGGGGCAGAAGAGTTGCTGCTGGCCATACCCTCCACCACGCGCGCCCGTCGACGTGAGATTCTCGAATTTCTCGAAGGCTTCCCCCTGCATGTGCGAAGTATCCCCGGCTTCATGGACCTGGCCAGTGGCCGGGTAAAGGTCGACGATTTGCAGGAAGTGGACATCGCCGACCTGCTGGGGCGAGATGCAGTACCGGCCCAGGAAGATCTGCTGGCTCATTGCGTGGTTGATCAGGCGGTCCTGGTCACTGGCGCGGGTGGGTCGATTGGTTCGGAGCTGTGCCGGCAGATACTGACACTCAAGCCGAAGATGTTGCTGCTACTGGAACACAGTGAATTCAACCTGTACAGCATCCTCTCCGAGCTCGAGCAGCGCGCCGCACGGGAGTCCTTGTCGACCCGCATCCTGCCGATCCTGGGTTCAGTGCGCAATCCTGCACAGTTGCTCGATGTCATGAACACCTGGCGCATCGATACGGTCTATCATGCGGCGGCCTACAAGCATGTACCCATGGTCGAGCATAATATTGCCGAAGGCATCATGAACAACGTCATCGGTACGCTTAATACCGCTCAGGCGGCGTTGCAGTCCGGCGTGTCCAACTTTGTACTGATTTCCACCGACAAGGCAGTACGTCCGACCAATGTGATGGGGAGCACCAAGCGTCTGGCGGAGATGACCCTGCAGGCGTTGAGCCGCGAGTTGGCCCCGGTATTGTTTGGCGATACCAGCAATGTCTCGCAGGTCAACAAGACGCGCTTTACCATGGTGCGCTTTGGCAACGTCCTCGGATCTTCGGGTTCGGTCATCCCATTGTTCTACAAACAGATCAAGTCCGGCGGACCGCTGACAGTTACCCATCCGAAGATCACTCGTTACTTCATGACCATTCCCGAAGCCGCACAACTGGTGATTCAGGCGGGTTCGATGGGGCAAGGCGGCGATGTGTTCGTGCTCGACATGGGCGAACCGGTCAGGATCGTCGAACTGGCGGAAAAGATGATTCACCTGTCAGGGTTGAGTATCCGTTCCGAGCGTAACCCTCACGGTGATATCGCAATAGAGTTCAGCGGCCTGCGCCCGGGCGAGAAACTCTATGAGGAACTGCTGATAGGCGACAATGTGGTGGCGACCCGCCACCCGATGATCATGAGCGCTCAGGAAGATTACCTGTCCTGGGATCAGCTCAAGGAGCGCCTCAGCGAACTGCTGGCAGCCATTTCGGCGGATGACTACGGCCGGGTTCGCCAACTGCTGCGCGAGACGGTCAGTGGCTATACCCCGGATGGGGAGATCGTTGACTGGATCTATCAGCAGCGTCGGTTGGATCCGTGACCTGGGGGTTGCCTTGATCGCGTAAGTCAACAGAAGGCAATCAGGAAGTGGTTGCCTTCTTTTGTTTCATGGCCAGCTGATTTTTCAGGTACTTGGGAGACGTGCGCAGGACGTCCTGAGCCATTTGCTTCTTGATCGAGGTTCGGGAAAATTGCTCGATGAATTCCAGTCTGGAAATCGAGTGCAGATTGAGTTTTTCCAGGGCCAGTACCGCGGCGTTGACGTCACAGGGTGTGAACAGCGCTACGTTCTTGATTTTCTTGGTGGCGAACCTGCCGGCGAAACCGGATAGGCCTGCCCAGATCGGTTTGTGCGTTGCTGCATACTCGAAAAGCTTGGAAGGCAGTACACGGCGAAAAGCCTTGAGGCTGTTCAGGTGTAGAAACAGGACATCGGCCTGATGATAGGCAAGCAGCAACTCATCCCGTTTCATGGGGGGAGTAATGCTGACGTTGGTGACCTTGGCACGCTTGAGCGCGAGTTCCAGCTTGTCCAGGGCCCCGCCAGAACCGATGATACGAAACTCCACTTTGTGTTCGAGGCGCTTGGCCAGTTCTGGCAGGATGAGATGCAAGCCCTGGCCTGTCCCGATGTTTCCCGCATAAACCACGCGTAACCGCTGGGAGGGGAGAGGCGCGGGCAACTGCAGCACGGGTGCCGGACTGTCAAGAAACAGCTCATCCACACCGTTGGTGTACAGGGTGAATTGCTTGTCAGGGTAGCGAGTGCTGAAGTACGGCAGGAACCCGGGTGAAATCAGGTTCACGCGAGTCGCCTGGTGGATGGTCCAGCGTTCAATTGGCGAAAAGACCATCGCCGCCAGCTTGCCGGACTTTGACGGGAAAAGCTCTGGCAATGTATCGACGAAAATGTCGCGAATGTCCAGGTAGAGACGTGACTTGCTGCGTCGGGCTACCAACGCGCCAAGCGTTGCCGTCATCAGGCGCGACGAAGTGGCAAATACCAGATCATAATGATGAGACTTGACCAGGCGGTGCACCCCGTAGGCATAAGTGGCGAAGGCGCGGGCCTGATCGAGTATTCCGCTGCGATGGGTCGGCACGGCGATCCGCCGTATGTTCAACGCATGGCTGGACTCACAGCCCGCCGCATCCGCTATATAGCTGTGATAGCGGTTTGGCTGAGTGGTAATGACGTCGATCTGCACCCGCTCGCCCATTTCCTCAAGCAGGGCGTTGACCAGTGCTTCAGCCCTGAAAGAGCCCGCAGAAAGATCAGGCGGGTAGTAATAACTCAGCAGCAGGATGCGAGTGATCATGGCTGCACACGCGAGCCCTGGGCCCGAGCGCCGAGAACGCGCTGATACAACCCGGTGAGTTGGTTTTCCTGTTCTTCCCAGTTCAATCGTTGCGCAGTGATCCGCGCGTTGCCTGCGTAATGTTCACGTAGCAACGGTTCAGCCACCAGGCGATTGAGCGCCTCGGCCAGCGCTTCTGGATTGTTGGCGGGGACCAGGCAGCCGACATCATTCCCGCGCACGATACGGCGGATTTCGGGGAAGTCGGTAGCGACCACTGGCAGTCCGGCAATCAGGTATTCGAACAGCTTGTTCGAGTCGGTGGTGAAATGGTTCAGGCAGGTGTTCTCGATGGGTTGCACACCGATATCCGCCGAGGCTGTGTAGGCGGGCAACTCAGCCAGCGCAACGGTCGGAATGAAATGAACCCTGTCCTCCAGGCCAAGCTGCCGGGACAATTCGATCAGGTTGTGCGCAAGCCTTCCGCCACCGATGAACACGAAGTACGCCTGCGGCACCTGAGCGGCAGTGCGTACCAGCTTTTCCAGGCCTCGACCCTGCTGCAGGCCGCCTTGGTAGAGGATGATCGGCCATGGCTGGCTCAGGCCCAGCTCTTGACGAATCCGTTCGGATGCCGGGCTCATGGTAAGTCTTGGGCGGTTCTGCAAAACGGTCGGGCGCTCCACGCCATAGGCGCGTGCAAAGTACTTGGCCCGGGCGTCAGTCGTGGTAATCGAGCCATTGACCCTGGGCATCAGGCGCTTCTCCACCAGGCCCACAAGCTTGCGGAAGCTGTTGTAACCTTCGCGGCTGGTGCTGATTTCATGGGCGTCGTAGATGATCTTCGCGCCACTGAGCTTGGCCGCCAGCCAGGCAGTGGGGAGGGTGTTTACGTCGTGGGCATGGACGACATCGGCACGGTAGCGAACCATGCTGAACAGCAGGTTGAGATGCGTCCAGGCGCGCGCAACGATGCGTAGAACCTGATGTTTCAAGCTGATCGGGCCGATCGGGCCTTGAGCTGGTGCCGGTGCCGGTGCACTTGCAGGCGCAGCAGGCGTCGGGGTCGATGCACCACGCTTGCGCCATTTCCACAACGGGCTGCGGGCGACGCGATGTATTTCAATACCGTCGTCCAGACGTTCGCGTTGTTTGGTTACACCGGGTGTGTGGAGAGCAAACACGCATACCTGGTAACCGGCGCCTTGCAAGGTTTGGGCTTCTTTGAGAACTCTCGCATCGTTGCGAAACTCGTTCCAGACGATCATGGCAACGCGGGTCATTTCACGGTCTCTTGCTCAATTGCCGGGGTATTCGAGGTGTCCAGGCAGCCCAATATTTCACTGAGTAGCGCCAGTGCTGCCGGGTAGTTTTTTCTCGAAAGAAAACGTTCAAATGTGTACAGATAAGCAGCGAGAAGCACATGCTGACTGTTCACGCCCTCCAAGGCCGGCCTGAGTAGGCGAGCTTCTTCCAGTGAGTCCAGAAGTTTTTTCGTTTCAGCAACAGGCCAATTAGAGCCAATAGGCTCCATTCGCCAACGGCTCCAGTGACTCACACTGAATTCCTCGCTTGCGGAAATAAGCAAAGCGTCGGAGGTTGTATCGAGAGATACCACTTGACGAGGTAGTGCTGTGAGGTGATCAAGAATGAGCGGGAAGGCTGTGCTGAGACGTTCAACTGCCAATTGCTCTGCATCTGTGGAACAGGCAAATCGAAGCGCCTCAATCATCGATGGATCAAGCCGTTGTTCCAGGTAGGGACGTGTACGGCTGAACTGCAGCGCAAGTTTCGCATCAGGTTCGTTGACAAGAAGTTCCCTAGCGATAGCAACGATGCCTGGAGCAATTTGACTTCGAGCGAGTTTTTTGTGGCCATCAAGTTTGAAGAGATGACAATCCAGACCGCTGACTTCAAAGTGGCCGAACCACTGGGGGGAGGGTAGCCCTGTTTGGTGAGTCAGCAGCAGTCGTTCTTGTTGTGCTAATGACGAAATATTTTTTCCGAATAACTTTGCCAAGTACTCACTTTTATTGTCAGCGGTGCCGACAATGATATTGAAAGCGTAGACATCAACCGCATCCAGTTGATGCCAGGTCGTTTCGAAACCTTCATCGCAGGGGATGCCGGCTTGAGCCAGAACTTTTTTAAGCCAAGCGTTTCTGTGGTCTGGGGACAGTAATGTCTGGAGCGTATTGTTTTCGTTTTTCTTGTCTTCCAACAAGGGCTGTGAATGAAAAAATAATGCGCTGATCTGGCGATGTTGTAAGCGCAGGGTAATAATGTCGAGAATCATGCTGTTAAGGCGCTGCAAGCCTTGTCGCATTACAAGAATGGAAATGATTGCATAAAAAACTTTTGTATGTGGGAAGTAAATAAAGTCGGCAACCATGCACAAAAAACTAAGCAGGAATCCTATCGCGCTTACGGCGTTTAAAATGGCGCTATAGTGGGTATTTAGTTTGGTTCTCAGGTATTTGCTGGAGTTGTAGGCGAGCGTAATAACGATCAAAGCAAGTGCGCAATAGATTGTTATGATAAAGGCAAGTATCGGGTAGATATACGCAAGCGTTATTAGGCTAATAGCGAAAAAAATAGCAGCTGCTAAAGCACGAGTAAAACGGGAGTATGCCTGGCTTGCAATTTTTTCCTGATTCTCAAACAGGTTGAGCTTTGAGCTTTTTTGCAGAAGCGATTTCGCGCCGTGTCTGCAAAGCAACGAAATGATGATTTCACAGCAGAGGTAAAGTACATAGCACGCGGCTGCCGCGCAGCTAAGTGAAACGATTAAATGTATCTTTTTGACATCTTGTAGAAATAGCGGGAAGTATGTTGGCGTTTTTTCTGCGCCGAGAAGAATTATAACCTTTAACGGAAGAAAGAATGCCAGAAGCAAAAAGGCCTGGCTGGCCAAGGTTGTACCTTGCACAACAAGTGTTGTGCAAGGTACAACTTTTAGCATCTTGGTGCCAAGAGAAATACACCATCCAATGGTCGACTTTATACTGTGTTGAAGTTTCGTCATTGTTGAGTGTGTCTAAATTGCATTGGTGATTTCTCCTGCGTACTATTTTCCTGCCGGTAAAGCGCGGTGATGGCTCAGATGGATTTCATGCTGTCTATATCTTTATTTTGTCAAAGGGCGCGAGTCGTAAGCTTCGGTTGGAGAATCAACCCCAATTCACTTGTGATAATCAAGTGTTTGGAAGTCTGTTTTTCCACGCGCTTGCGTGCCGCCGCAGACATACTTTTAAATGTTTCTGCTGACAGTGCGATCTTGCTGATTCCATCCGCCATTGCTTGAGCATCCTCGCTCGGTGCTAGGATTCCACAGTCGTCGCTAACGAACTCGGGGATCGCCGTAACGCCGTTTGTAATTGATACAAGGCCAGAGGCCATGGCTTCATCTCGAGAGACGCCTTGAGCATCCATTCGGGTTGGGCATAGGAACATTCCATATTGTTTATGTAAGTTCGCAATTTCTTGATGTTTGAGGAAGCCGCGCTCAATAACGACGTTTTTGTATTTTCTGAGCGGGGCGAGTGTTTCTTCGAACAGCGCTCCGTCGCCAATCATTCTGAACTCCAAGTCGTTGAAAAATGGCTTCTGAGCTAGGATTTCAATAGCTTTCACGCTCAGGTCATTTGCATATTTCGCAGATGCGTAGGGACGAATTGACAAGATTTTGAATCGTTGGGATTCTGGTTTTTCCTGGTACGTGAAAGTGTCAGTGTCAATAGGGTTGTGGATGATTTCATAGTGTGTCTCAGGGATTCTGAAACCCACATCCTCCATGACTTCTTCGGCAAAGTAACGAGAGACGAAAACCAGCTTCAGATTTTCCGGCATTGGTTGCAAGATTTCGCGCCAGAAGCTCATCCGTTTATCACTTTCTATTTTTGCAAGTTGCAACTGTTCATCAGTACTGTAGTTGTATTCGCGACGCCACCAAGGCTGTACTTCTGCACCATGCACCCAGACAATAACTTTTGTGTGTTCTATGTGCTTTTTCAAAACATCCCACATTTGTGGGTCCAGGAAATGCACCAGTACTGACTTATACTGGCGTTTTTCCAGCATCTTCGACAAGGTTGTCTGGCAGCCGGTTACGACGTCCACATTCTGGAATTCGTGATAGCTAACAGATTCATTGTTGCGCAAGCGGAATACATCCACATTCACGCCTTTTTGCTGATATGCCGTGACCCTGCTATGCACGAAGCCGTTGCGGTAGAGGTCGTCATATGCCGGATAATGGTTGGTGAGTAGCAGGTGTTCGGATTTTCCAAGCATATCCGATGGCTGCAGGTCTCGATGGCCCAACACTAACGATTTGATTTCGGCGCTGCCGTTGGCATAGGCGCGAATACCAAAGCGAATAAATTCGGCTTCTGGCGGAATATCTGCGGTGCCGTTGCGGTTAGCGTGCTGCATTACATGACTGATGCGTTGTTTCTGCGCGTCGAGGAACAGCACAACCAATTGCAGGTTCAGCCCTGGGGTGCAATCCAAGTGAAGCTTCAGTTGGCGATCTTTGCAATTCAACTGGTCCAGGCCCAGTTCCTGCTTGGCGTAAACATACTCGTGTTTGCCATCTGGGAGATTGGAGTTGATTCGCCAATTGTCTACATCGACCTCTAGGTCGAGGAACTTGTTACGGACCAGACCAAACAGTTCAGATAGTTGGCGGCCGGTCATCTCCGGAGCTTCATGGCTGATCTGCAAGGGTGCAATGGCTTCTGCCCGAGCTTGCAGCTGGCTGATGCTGATACCACAATCCAGTTGCAGGTCGTCTACCCTCAGGGCGATATCTTCACTTTGACTGTTCGAGGCATTCTCGCAGTAGTTGAAGGCATCGATGGCCAGGCTCTGTTCATGAGTGTATTGCAGGCTGGGTAGCGACTTGAGCCATGCCTGTAGAGGTCGGTCAGCGACCAGTTCTGTGGCAATCAGCGCTCTGCGTGCCTTGAACTGGCGAGTAGGACGGTAGGCTTGCTCAGCATTGTGCAGCTCGATGCGTTCGCCGTTCCAGGCGAAATAGGCAGCCTTACCAATCAGACGCGACTGGCTGTAACGAGTTGCCAGGACAAGGTCCAGCAAGTAGTTGGGGCCGTAATAATCTTCGGCCGCGAAGGTGGTTAGCCAGGCAGTGGTACCCAGCAACTCGCCGATTTTTGCCTTGTTTACCGACTTGCGCTTGATTACATGTATGCGCGAATCGTGGTTGGTGCCGGTAGTGTTGAAGTCGTCAGCAACAATATAGAGGCGTACCAGGGTGTGGGTCTGACGGGCGAGGTGCCCCAGCAATGCGTCGAACTGCTGTCGATTACTGGCTGTGCAAAGGATAGCAACTTCAGGCAGGCGTTGTTCCACCGGTTTGCCGGTGACCTTGGTCAGCACATAGTTCAAACGCTGTTCGTAGGTATGCTCAAGCATGACCTTGCGCAGGGCAGCCAGGCGCAACTTATCGCAGTTCTGCGGATCGTTAGCCAACAGTTCCAGGCGCCGGCGCATCTCCTCGCCGTTGTCCGTAGTGACGACCAGATCGCCAAAGAGCAGACGTACACCACGAGAGAAGTTGCTGACGGTCAGCGTGTTGGATCCCAGCAGCTCAAATACCCGTCGAGCGAACATCGACTGTGATTGCTTGATCGAGTTCAGGTTGATCGCATAGCGATAGCCTTTGTAGGCGGTGTCGATCTTATCGAACGTCAGCGTGCCGGCGATGTAGGGCTGATACTCTTCAGGGAACTGGTAGTTAGCGTCGTTTTTCCCGAAGTTGCGGTCAAATATTTCCAGTGGGCGGAACTTGGGTAGCTCACAGACGAAGTTGCCGAGGTCGCGGGTGCGCTCGGGATATCGGGCATAGTAAGCGCCAGCAAAGCAGAAGGCGTCCTTGCGCTGGTACAGCTCTACAGGGTTGTGCACTGCTGGTTGGCAGGCGAACGGCAGCAAGTACACCCGCTCGTGACCCAAAGCCCCTTTGTAGCGATGGATGCAGTCGATGTCGGTGGTAAAGACATGGTCGAACTGCTTCGCGGTCGTCAGGAAGGTCTCGAAATGAACCGGATCTTCCTTGTTCCAGAACACCGTTGGTACGTTGTGCTGTTTGCACCACCCCAGGATTTCCTGGAGTTCATGACTGTTGTGCCCGACCTTGCTGCCCCACAAGTCATCTTTGCCGCGCCATGCAGACTCGATAAACAGTAACTCGGGCTGGAAGCCCTGTAGTTCGTCCTTCCAGTTCTGTGGAGTGAGTTGCAGCAGGTTGCATTCGTGTCGATAGGAACCGAATGTGAACTCGTCCATGATGCACGCGACTTTTATCATGCTTGCAGGTTGGTCAGCGCTAAGCAGTAGCTTTGCACGGGTATGTTCGCTGCTTGCCAACTGCGGCGGCAGTTGCAGATCGTTGGCATCGCGCGTGACCGGCGGCGGTAATGCCAGAGTTTTAGGTGCCTCACTGGCAAGCAGCTTTTGTTGGCCAACTTTACGCTGCTGGCTTGCCTTGCGGTAAAGGCGCAGCAAATTGGCGGGCAGGCGCACGATCCCCCCCAGCGAGCTGGCACCGGACTTGATCTGGTAGCCGAGTTGGTAGGTCATGCTCGAACGTGTCTTGATCAGACGCTGTTCGGCCAGGTGACGCTGGGTGTTGGCGCGCGTCAGGTTTTCGCTAAGCTCGTCGATCTTGCGCTGCTGGGCCGCTGTTTTTTCCTGCAGGCTGTTCAGGTTGCTCTTGAGGTGTGGGATCTGTTTGCCCGTGGCCTCGCGATATTTCCGGTTGGCAGCCTCAAGCCAACCTTGCGTTGCAGCCAGATCGTTTTCCAGTTGCTGACGAATGGCCTGCCATTGTTCGTTGCTGGCAGCCAGTAGCTCGTCTGTCGCTTTACGGCTAGCCTGTTCAAGCTCCAACTGCTCCAATAGTGCAGCAGTTTGTTGCTGTCCATCCTGCAGAGCGGAATGTTGTTCATCCAACTTCATGGTGAGTTCCTTCTCGACGATTTGTTGCTCAGCAGTAGCGACAGCATGGTCTTGCTGCAGTTGGCCTACTTGCTGTTCAATGCGTTCTAACGCCGAATCTTTTTCGGCGAGATCTATGCGCAACGCCTGGACGATCGCATCCAGACGTGCCAGTTGCACTGCATGGACTGCATCCAGATCCGTCAGTTGCGCAGCATGGCCCGCATCCAGATCTGTCAATTGCGCAGCATGGCTTGCTTCCAGGTTGGTCAGTTGCGCAGCATGGTCCGCATCCAGATCTGTCAATTGCGCAGCATGGCTTGCTTCCAGGTTGGTCAGTTGCGCAGCATGGCCCGCATCCAGATCTGTCAATTGCGCAGCATGGCTTGCTTCCAGGTTGCTCAGTTGCGCAGCATGGTCCGCATCCAGGTCTGTCAGTTGCGCAGCATGGCTTGCTTCCAGGTCTGTCAGCAGCGCAGCATGGCCTGCTTCCAGGTCTGTCAGCAGCGCAGCATGGCTTGCTTCCAGTTCGGTCAGTTGCGCAGCATGGCCTGCTTCCTGATCCGCTAGTTGCGCAGCATGGGCTGTATCCTGCTCGGTCAGTTTCGCTGTGTGCGCTGCATGCTGTTCGGCCAATCCTGCAGTATGGCTTGCCTGTTGCTCTGCTGACGCTGTTGCGTAAGCTGAAGTTTGCTCGCTGAGTTGCGTGTGAACTGTACTTAGCTCTACCTCACGCTCGGATAACTGGAGCGCCAGCTGCTGCTTGTCAGTCGATAATGCACTGTTCTGAAGTGCGAATTCCTGTGCCTGATGGCGCAGTTCGTTCAGGGCCAGTTCCAGCTGCTGTCGATTTGCCCGCTCGCTTTCCAGGTCTTTGAACAGGGTAGAGGCATGTTCGGTCTTGAGTTGAAGTTGCTGCGCGTTTTCGCTCAGCAAGCTCTTGTCTTTTGCCTGCTCTTCTTCCAAACGTGTAATAAGTGTGCGTTTTAGTTCGAGACGATCCAGGGTTTCTTGGTAGGTGGTGCCAAGTGCTTGCAACTCTTGGGTCAGACCTGCCTGGATTGTCTGGTACTGGTGGCGTTCAGCTTCTACCGCATGTTGGGTGGTAAGCAACTCGCTTTCTGCCGTGTGACGACCACCTTGCTCTTCGGCCAGCTGCGCTTGCAGCTTGCTGTTTTGCGCCGCTAACAATTGAGTCTCTTCATCAAGAGCTGCCAGCTTTTCCCGCGCCTCTGTGTGACGGCTTTCAAGCTGAGCGAATTTTTCCTCGCTTTCCTGAAGCGTGAGTTTTTTAGCAGTCTCAAGTTCGCTCAATTGGTTCTTGAATTGGGCTATCTGCTCGGTCGATATCCGGTATTTGCGATTCGCTTCGTCCAGTCGCAGTTTGATCTCGGCCAGTTCGGCGCTTAACTCGGCAAGCCTCTGGCTCTTTCCGTTGATGGATTCGCTAGAGGATTTTTCCAGCGCCGTCAGGGCTGCTTCCTGAACCAGGTTTTTCTTCTTGAGTTCTTCCGAGCGCAGGGCTTCGGGTTTCAATGCCGCGATCTGTTCAGTGGCGCTGCGGTACTTCTTGTTTGCCTCTTCCAGGCGCTTGCTGATGCCAGCGAGGCTATCGCGCAGGTTGCGCTCGATGGATTCGAAGGCTTTTTCAAGTTCACGGACTCGTTCGATGTCCAGCGCGTTCAACGACGTCTGGGAACTTTCGCCGACCTTTTGTGCAACCATGCCCAGCCACTTGCCCAGTACCTTGATCTGAGTGATCTGCAGGTGCTCGTTGAGCAGGCGGTATGGCTCGAGCAGGTAGAATGTGTGTTTGTGATCAATGAAGTCATTGACCCCGAACGGCACGGTAATGATGAGGCTACCGCCAGGCTTGAGCAGGCTTGCGGCCTTTTCCACGAACAAGTCCGGGCGCACCAGATGTTCCAGAACTTCACTGATAACAATGGTATCGACAACGGTGTCGTGGGTGTCCAGGGACAGAAAGTCAGCGTTGATATACGTGACTTTTTCCTGAACGTGAGCGGGCTCGCTCTGCATGTAACCCTTGGCTTCTTCGATGGCCTGGGGGCTGGTGTCGACGCCGGTGACGTCGCAGCCTTCGCGAGCCAGCAGCAGAGGTACGATGCCTTGTGAACAACCGACATCCAGCACTCTGCGGCCGTTGACCTGGGCGCAGATCCAATGGATCCGCGACTGGGTTTCACGCATGAACTGATCACCCAGCTTGCCGTAATAGGCTTCCATCACACGGTCGTGAATATCGGCCAAAGGGGAAGGGGGCTCAACCGAAGTTGGGCTGTTCTCAAGCTGGGTATTGTTCATTTTAAAGAAATTCCATCAAACCGTAGTTACGCCAGCGGCGTCGATGACAATGGCAGAGTTGCGCACCGCGAAGGATTCTTTGAACTCGCGGTGCTTGACCAGCAGCAGGTGGATGTCCGCGCTGTCCTGGGCAAAGGCGAAGTCCACGTGCTGGTGCTGGGCCAGACGTGCCGGCAGGGCTTCGATGTTGGGCTCAACCAGTTGCAGGGTGCAGCCCAGTTCAGCGCCCAGGCGTTCAGCAATGCTCATTGCCGGGCTTTCACGCAGGTCATCGATATCGGCTTTGAAGGCCAGGCCATAGCAAGCGACTTTCACTTGGTCAGCACTGGTGCCCGGGTGCTTCAGGAGAAAGTCGGCCAGCGCCAGTTTTACCTGGTCGATCACCCATTGCGGTTTGCTGTCATTGACCTCACGGGCGGTGCGGATCAAGCGCGCCAGTTCCGGGGTCTGGCTGACGATGAACCAAGGGTCTACGGCGATACAATGGCCGCCTACGCCTGGGCCTGGTTGCAGAATGTTGACTCGCGGGTGATGGTTGGCCAGGCGAATCAGTTCCCAGACGTCAATCTGCAGTTTGTCGCAGATGATCGACAGCTCGTTGGCAAAGGCGATGTTGACATCACGGAAGCTGTTTTCGGTCAGCTTGCACATTTCTGCGGTGCGGGCATTGGTAACGATGCACTCACCTTCGACGAAAGTGCGGTACAGGCGTACGGCAGCTGCGGAGCACTTGGCGGTCAGGCCACCGATGATCCGGTCGTTCTCTACCAGTTCGCGCAGTACATGGCCGGGCAGCACGCGCTCAGGGCAGTGGGCAATACGGATGTCGGACGCTTCGCCGTGGGTCGCGGGGAAGCTCAGGTCAGGACGGGCTTCTGCCAGCCAGGCTGCCATTTGTTCGGTAGCACCGACCGGAGAGGTCGACTCGAGGATCACCAGGTCACCAGACTTGAGTACCGGTGCGATGGCCTTGCTGGCCGATTCGATATAGCTCAGGTCGGGTTCATGGTTATTCTTGAACGGGGTGGGTACCGCGATCAGAAAGGCGTCGGCTTGTTCCGGAACGGTCGAGGCACGCAGATAGCCCTCGGTTACCGCAGCGTGAACGACCATGTCCAGCTCTGGCTCGACAATATGAATCTCGCCACGGTTGATGGTGTCTACTGCCTTTTGATTGACATCGATACCCACTACTTGCTTTTTGCGCGCAGCAAAAACGGCGGCTGTTGGCAGGCCGATATAGCCCAGACCGATTACAGAAATCTTGTTGAAACTCATGCTACTTCCTTGGTGTTTGAGCTACGCAGGGTGGAGAGTACTTCGCGAATGCGCGCGCAGGCTTTTCCGTCGCCATAGGGGTTGTGGGCAAAACTCATTTCGCGGTAGACGGCTTCGTCGGACAACAGCTCCACCAGATGCTGATTGATCGACGCAGCATCGGTACCCACCAGCTTCACTGTACCGGCCTGCACAGCTTCAGGCCGTTCAGTGGTATCGCGCATCACCAGCACCGGTTTGCCCAACGCCGGGGCTTCTTCCTGGATGCCACCCGAGTCGGTGAGAATCAGGTACGAGCGACTCATCAGGTAGACGAACGGCAGGTAATCCAGCGGTTCGATCAGGTGGACGTTGTCGATGCCTGCCAGCAGGCGATTGACCGGCTCACGGACATTGGGATTGAGGTGGACCGGATAGACGATTTCAACATCAGGGAACTGCTGGGCGGTCTGTGCCAGGGCCAGGCAGATACGTTCGAAACCGTCGCCGAAGTTTTCCCGGCGATGGCCGGTCACCAGCACCATGCGGCTGTCTTCGCGCAGGAAGGCGAACTGCTCTTTGAACTGTGCTTGCATGCTGGAGCTTTCCAGCTTGTCGACCACTTCCAGCAGCGCGTCGATCACCGTGTTACCGGTGGTATGGATCTGCGAAGAGGCGACGCCTTCCTTGAGCAGGTTGTCACGCGAGTTGCCAGTCGGTGCAAAGTGCAGAGCCGCCAGGGTACCTGTCAGGCGACGGTTGGCCTCTTCCGGCCATGGCGAGTACAGGTTGTTGGTACGCAACCCGGCTTCCACGTGCGCAATCGGGATTTGCTGGTAGTAAGCGGCCAGGCTGGTGGCCAGTGTGGTTGCAGTGTCGCCGTGAACCAGCACCACATCTGGTTTGAAGTCTTCCAGCACTGGCTTGAGCCCCTGCAGGATTGCCGTGGTGACGTCAGTCAGGTCCTGCCCTGCCTTCATGATGTTCAGGTCGTAGTCCGGCGCGATCTCGAACAGCTCCAGAACCTGATCGAGCATCTGTCGATGCTGTCCAGTGACACATACACGAGAGTCGAAGCGTTCATCACCAGCAAGGCTCAGCACCAGCGGGGCCATTTTGATTGCTTCGGGGCGTGTCCCGAATACAGAAAGCGTCTTGAGAGTCACAGTAGCGGTCTTCTAATAGAGTGATTCAGAACTGGCAGGCGCACAGAACCCTTCCCCAGAAGGGGCTGTTGGGGGGTGTGGCCGTCGGGATGCAGGAGACGTGCTACAGAAATTGAACACGTAAAGGCGGGCAGAGCGTGGGCTGCAGGTGCTACGAGATGGTGAAGAAAATTTCATGAAACGACAGTGTCCCTACGTCTTCCGTCCTCCTGGAGCTGACTAATTTATCATTTCGACATCAATTTGACACTGTTCTGGCATGACTTTTTTCTGATTTTTTTTGAGTGCGGTCATTTTCATCAAATAAATTGATTCGAGTCATGGGTTAAATCAAAAGGTTTGATTTCTTTTGATATCATTATGCCAGTTTGTTTCTCGAGTATTGGACCAATTTACTTTAACACCCAAGGCTTGAAATAAAAAACCGTTAAAAAACAATAGTTTGAGTTTTATTTTGGTTCTTGTGAAAAGAACTATGTAATATTTTTCATGTGTTTTTTTCGATTTTTCAATTTTTTTCATTTTGTTCGCTGCTTGATATTAATTTGCTGTCGATTCCCAGTTGTCTGGCATGTAATTCAGGGTGTGCATGGAGGTGGCGACAGTTATCCGACAGCGCTCGCCAAAATCATGGCGCACTTTGGTGTTCGGCTGAGGCCTTGACCAATTTGGTAAAAAAACTCAACGCTCCCGGGATTTGACTCTGTCCGCATGAGGGCTAGGTTTCAGAGGCAGCCAAGGAAAAGCTGCCTCTGAAACCATGCACCCAGGAGTTTCATCCATGCGCAATACTGTTTTGTCTTACCTCCTGCTACCGCTTTTTACAGCGGTGTCTCTCTCGACAGCTGTCGCTTCACAATCAGACGTGAACCCGGTACCTGTCATGGTCACTCAGCAGCCGGCCATCAAGCTTGACCTGAACCAGGCCGACGCACTCAATCTGCAAAACACGCTGATCGGTATTGGTAAAACCAAGGCAGAAGCCATCGTCGCCTACCGTGAGGAGCACGGGGCCTTCGCTTCAGTTGATGAGCTATTGGAGATAAAAGGTATTGGCAAAGCGTTGCTGGACCGCAATCGCGACAAGCTTACGGTCAACTAATGCCGGAGAAGGAAAAAGGGGCTGGTGATGGCCGGTCCCTTTAAATTGAAATGAGTGATGTCCGGGGACGCTGTAACCCGGGCATCCGTTCTGGAGCCAGGGCGCGCGAGGTGGAATCGTGCAATGCGTTCAACGGTCTTTCGCGTCCTTGGCATCCATTTCAGCATTACGCTCATGCACGCGCTTGAGCTGTTCCTCGGTCAGGGGCAGCTTCTTCGCAGTATCACGCAGTAGCATCAGGCCACCGACGATGGAGCCTATTGCGAGTACCAGAATCAACCAGGCATACCAGGGCATGTAGTTCTCCTTCAGGTCGGCGAATGGTGCCGCTCCTGTAAATTGGAGCCGATGCATCATTCATTGGTTCAATTATAGGGGCCTCGCCGCTGGTGGGCCAATTCGCGATCATCGGCCCCCCACAGGCCTCTGCTTCGTTTACAATGCGCGCCGTTCAAGACTTGCCAAGAGACCAGCCCATGTCCGCCTGCCAGACGCCCATCATCGTCGCCCTGGATTTCCCTACCCGTGAAGCCGCCCTGAAACTGGCGGATCAACTCGATCCGTCCCTGTGTCGGGTCAAAGTCGGCAAGGAGCTGTTCACCAGCAGTGCATCGGGTATTGTCGAAACCCTGGTAGAGAAGGGCTTTGAGGTGTTCCTCGACCTGAAATTCCACGACATTCCCAACACCACTGCAATGGCCGTCAAAGCCGCTGCAGAAATGGGTGTGTGGATGGTCAACGTTCACTGCTCCGGTGGCCTGCGCATGATGTCGGCTTGCCGTGAAGTGCTGGCCCAGCGCAGCGGTCCTCAGCCGCTGCTGATCGGCGTGACCGTGCTGACCAGCATGGAGCGTGAAGACCTGGCTGGCATCGGCCTGGATATCGAGCCGCAGGAGCAGGTACTGCGCCTGGCTGCTCTGGCCGAGAAGGCCGGCATGGACGGGTTGGTGTGTTCGGCGCTGGAAGCACCTGCGCTGAAGGCCGCGCACCCGTCGCTGCAACTGGTCACTCCGGGTATTCGCCCGGCCGGCAGTGCCCAGGACGACCAGCGCCGTATCCTGACCCCGCGTCAGGCATTGGACGCGGGTTCCGACTACCTGGTAATCGGTCGCCCGATCAGTCAGGCTGCTGATCCTGCCCAGGCGCTGGCGGCGGTGGTCGCCGAGATCAGGGCTTAAGCACCAGCTTGCCGAAATTTTCCCCGCTGAACAGCTTCAACAGCGTCTCGGGGAAGGTTTCCAGCCCTTCGACCACGTCCTCTTTGCTCTTCAGTTTGCCGGTTGCCAGCCAGCCGGCAATCTCCTGTGCCGCCTTGCCATAGTTGGCGGCATGGTCCATCACCACAAAGCCTTCCATACGCGCACGGTTGACCAACAGTGACAAATAGTTGGCTGGACCTTTTACCGCCTGCTTGTTGTTGTACTGGCTGATGGCGCCGCAGATCACCACCCGCGCCTTGAAATTCAGGCGGCTTAATACGGCATCGAGAATGTCGCCACCGACATTGTCGAAGTAGACGTCCACACCTTTCGGGCACTCGCGCTTGAGCCCTTCAAGCACATCTTCGGCCTTGTAGTCGATGACGCCTTCAAAGCCCAGTTCGTCCTTCAGGTACCGACATTTCTCTGCGCCACCGGCAATACCCACCACCCGGCAACCTTTGATCTTGGCAATCTGTCCGGCAATGCTTCCCACTGCACCAGCGGCACCGGAGATCACTACGGTTTCACCTTCTTTTGGCGCGCCGACGTCGAGCAGGGCGAAGTAGGCGGTCATGCCGGTCATGCCCAAGGCTGACAGGTAGCGCGGCAGCGGCGCCAGTTTCGGATCGATCTTGTAGAAGCCCTGGGGCTCACCGACAAAGTAGTCCTGCACGCCGAGGGCACCATTGACGTGGTCGCCGACGGCAAACCCCGGGTGTTTCGAAGCGATCACTTCGCCCACGCCCAAGGCGCGCATGACCTGACCAAGGCCTACTGGTGGGATGTAGGACTTGCCTTCGTTCATCCACCCGCGCATGGCCGGGTCGAGGGACAGGTAGAGGTTTTTCACCAGCACCTGGCCTTCACCAGGTTCGCCCACGGCTACCTGTTCGAAGGTGAAATCGTCACGGCTGACGGCTCCGATCGGGCGTTTGGCAAGCAAGAAGCGGCGGTTGGTCTGTGCGGTCATGACAGGTCTCTCGATGGAAAGTGCAATGCTTGTTGATAGACCCTGACGGGCATTCCAGCAAGGTATACCCGTCTGGCGAATGCATCACGATCCACACGCGTGATCTGATGGCGCGCAGATAATCACCCGAACCGATACCTCTTCAACCGGCACTCTGATGATGCTGCCCATCCATACCGCTGGCTGCATAGACTCCAGAGCACTGAACTCACTATGTTGCAGGAGCTAGCGATGAGCATGACTTTTTCCGGCCAGGTTGCCCTGGTCACCGGCGGCGCGGCGGGTATCGGTCGGGCTACAGCCCAGGCTTTTGCTGCTGAAGGCTTGAAAGTAGTGGTAGCCGATCTGGATGCCGCTGGCGGTGAAGGTACGGTAGAGCTGATTCGAGCTGCAGGCGGCGAGGCGCTGTTCATTGCTTGCAACGTCACGCGTGAGGTCGATGTACAGCAGATGCTGGCCCGCACGATCGAGGTTTATGGTCGTCTGGACTATGCCTTCAACAACGCCGGCATCGAGATTGAACAAGGGCGTCTGGCTGAGGGCAGCGAAGCCGAGTTCGACGCAATCATGGGTGTCAACGTCAAGGGCGTGTGGCTGTGCATGAAGCACCAGTTGCCGCTGCTGTTGGCCCAGGGGGGCGGCGCTATCATCAATACCGCGTCTGTGGCCGGGCTCGGCGCGGCACCGAAGATGAGTATCTACAGCGCCTCCAAGCATGCGGTGATCGGTTTGACCAAGTCGGCGGCGATCGAATACGCCAAGAAGAAAATTCGCGTCAACGCGGTGTGCCCGGCGGTCATCGATACCGATATGTTCCGCCGCGCTTATGAGGCCGATCCGCGCAAGGCCGAGTTTGCCGCCGCCATGCATCCGGTGGGGCGTATCGGCAAGGTTGAGGAGATCGCCAGTGCGGTGCTGTACCTGTGCAGTGACGGTGCGGCGTTCACCACGGGTCAGGCTCTGGCAATCGACGGTGGCGCTACGGCTATCTGAAACAGGCGTGCACCGACGCCTAGGCAACCCAGCAGTACGCCGGCGCCAAATATCAGCAGGGCCATCCTGGACCCCAGGTGGTCGACCAGCAGACCGGTGAAAATCACTGGCAGGCTGAAGCCCAGGTACGCGAGAAGGAAGAAGCCCGCGCTCGCGCGGGTTTTTTCTGCGCCCGCGAGCATGTTTACGGCTGATAATCCTCCGAGATACACAAAGCCATAACAAGCGCTGCTGGCGGCTACCGTGCCGAGCAGCACAGCCATCAACTGACCGCTGTCTGCTCCCCAGGCAAGCAGGGCATAGCTGCAGGGCAGCACGAACAAACCGAGCAAGGTCGCTTTGGCGGGCGCCATACGCCGGGCCAGTGGCTGGAACAACAGGCCGCAACTGATCACGCAGAAGGTTGAGAAGCCCGACCAGTTGGCCAACCCATGTTGCTTGAGGATGGAAGGCAACAGGGCGATGACCAGGCCGACGCAGGCCCAGGCCAAGAGGATTGCCAGGCCATAAGGCAGACTGCCAGCGGGGTAGCAGGGTAGCTTTAGCCATGCGCCACGGGTATCCCGGCGTTGATCAGGAAGTCGCCAGACCGCCAGCAGGGCAAGGCCCGCCAGCAGCAGGTGCAGGTAAAAGCTGTGCGGCGCGAGGGTCGGTCCGCGCAACAGGAACAGGCTGGTCAAGGCTGCGCCGAGGCCAAAACCCAGTGAGGTGCTGGCGGTGACCCATGTGGCTGCACGGCCGCTGTCACCGTTGTGCATCAATTCGCTCATGTAGGCTGTGCCCGTCGCTGAGGCCAGCGCCGTGCCGACGCCCAGTAGCAGGCGCGCCAGGCCGAGAGTTTCCAGGGTCGGCGCAAGCAACATCAGCAGGGTGGCCAGCATCGACAAGCCCAACGCGACAATGATCAGCGGCCGTCGCCCGACCCGGTCCGCCAGTCCGCCCAGCAGCAACAGCACCGGTACCACGCCGACAACATAGGCTGAAAACGCTACCGCCGTGGCGGCTGCGCCCTTGCCGGAGAGTTCGGCATAGGTTGTATAAAGCGGCGCCTGCAGGTTGACCGCGAAGGTAATCAGGCACAGCGCAAAGGCCAGCAGGGCAGGAGAACGTTGGATGGGCATGAGGGACTCCTTTTCGAAGCTGGAAATATCCGGCGATCGCCAAGGGCCCACAAGGCACACTGCCCGAGGATTTGTGATTAACTGTTTGGGTAAAATCTTCGAACACTTGGCCCATGAACCTGACACTTGATCGTCAATCCACCACACCCCTGGTACAGCAGCTCGCTGATCAACTGCAGGACTGGATCGAACTCCAGCGTCTGCGTCCGGGCAGTCGTTTGCCTTCGATTCGCCAGATGGCGCGCGAGCAGGGCGTCAGCCAGTCCTGCGTAATCGAAGCTTATGACCGCCTGGTGGCCACGGGATTGCTGGAGGCCAGGCACGGCGCTGGTTTTTTTGTAGCCGAACACCGGCTCAGTGCACGCTTGATCGACCCACCCATGCGCGATGAAGCCTTCGATAGTCGTTGGCAGCAGTTCGCTGACGATCGCACTGACCTGCTCAAGCTGTGTTGCGGCTGGGTGCCTGCCAGTTGGCGTGCTACCGAAGCAATCGCGCAAGCCGTGCGCCAGGTCAGCCGCGGTCCGGTGGAAGATTTGCTCGATTACTGTCCGCCTCTGGGCCTGGCCAGTTTGCGCAGCCAGTTGCACAAGGGCCTGGGGCAGATCGGTATTCAGGTCGGCCCCCAACAGATCCTCACGACCCAGGGCGCTAGCCACGCTCTGGACCTGCTGGTGCGGACTCTGCTCAAGCCCGGTGACAAGGTAGTGGTGGAAAGTCCGGGGTACTACAACCTGTACAACCTGCTCCGGCACCATCAGATCGAAATGCTGCACATGCCGCGCACAGCGCATGGCCCGGACCTCGAGGTGCTGGAGGCGCTGCTCAAGCGCCATCGGCCGCGTTGCCTGTACATCAACAGTCTGTATCACAACCCCACCGGTAGCAGCCTGATACCCAAGGTGGCGTATCGCTTGCTGGAACTTGCCCGTGAACATGACGTGCAGATCATCGAAGACGACATCTATGCCGACTTCCAGGACGGTGCAGTAACGCGCCTGGCGACTCTGGACGCCGAACAGCGGGTGATTTACCTCGCCAGTTTTTCCAAGACCCTGAGCAGTTCGCTGCGCAGTGGATATCTGGTGGCAGAGCCTGCACTGGTTTCGCGACTGGCAGAGCTGAAGATGGTCACAGGACTGGGTACGTCCCGGTTTACCGAGCAGGTGGTGGCGCAGATGCTCGCCAGTGGTACCTACCGCAAAAGCGTGGCCCGCCTGCGTCCGCGTCTGGCGCAGCACATGGCCAAGGCCCTGGGGCAACTGGAAGCCAGCGGCTGGGAGGTATTCACCGAGCCCTACGGCGGGATGTTCGTCTGGGCGCGCTGCCCGGGTTGGGATTTTGCAGCACTGAATCGTGAAGCGCTGGCCTGTTCGGTGCTGCTGGCACCAGGCAGTGCATTTGATCCCCAGGGGATCGCCAGTGACTGGTTGCGAATCAATGTCGCCTATGCTCAGGACCAGCGTGCGCAGGCGTTCTTTCAACGCACAAGGCGACCTCCGTCATCCTGAAAGCGACGCCTTTGTAGCCTTTTGCCATTATTGCGATGGCAGCATCTTGTGCCGCCACCGAAGCCATTGCCACTCTGCGCCCTTGAGTTTTTGCCGAGAGCGTGGGGGAAGGGGCGATGAGTTCGGTCAAGCGTGGTTTTTTTGCCAACCTGGGCATGGCCCACAAACTTGGCCTGGGCTTTGCCTTGGTCGTGTTGCTGACTGCCGTGGTGGCGATCTGCGGCATTGTTGCGCTGCAGAACGTGGGACAGCGATTCGGAGGGCTCAAGCAGATGACCGCGCTAAATGCCGACGTCCTCAAAGTGCGCCTGCAAGAACAAGCCTTTACCCTGCGCTCCGATCCCAAGGCGGTTGAGGCGTTGCATCAAGGCGTCGAAGGGTTGTTGGTCCAGGCCCGAGCGCTGCCGCAATTGACGGATAGCGGTGTTGAGCAGGCGTTGAGCGACTACCGCCAGGCTTTCGACCAGTTTGTCGAACTGACCCAGTCCAAGGAACTGGCGCTGGATATGGCCAGCTGGTCGGTGTCGAGCGTGGCCAACAACCTTGACGTGTTGCAGGCAGGTCTCGCTGATGATGGTACCTACACCCTCAAGGATACCCAGGGCCAGCAAGGCGCCGAATTTGTCGAGCAGGCCGGGCAGGTGGCCCAGGTGGCGCGGCTGATGCTCCAGGCCATGGACGAAGCACGGGTACGACTAGAGCAGAATCGCAAAGGTGCCGAGGATGCCCGTCAGGGCCGCATCGAGCAGACCACACAGGCCGCCGCATTGGTGGAGCAACTCAAGGCCGCTGTCAGTGATGCCGGTTACCAGGCGGTGCTCAATGAGGTTAGTGGCCATATCGTCAGTTTCAGCGAGAAGCTTGGGGAGTACACCGACTTGCTCGGGCGCGAGCAGCAACTCAAGCTGCAACTGCAGCAGCGCGCCGAGCAGGTCAGCGCTCAGGTCGATCAGGCTTATGTTGTCGAAGATCAGGCCATGCAGGCTCAACTCAAACGCAACGCGGTGGCGATCCTGGTCGCGTCATTGGTAGCACTGGTGGCGGGTGTGGTTGCGGCCTGGTTGATTACCCGCGCGGTCGTTGGCCCGCTGCGGCAGGTGATCGGTCGCGCCGAGCAGATTGCCGCTGGCGATCTGAGCGGTGAAATCTCTATTGATCGCCGTGACGAAGTTGGCCAGCTCATGCATGCCATGCAGCAGATGGGCTCAGGCTTGAGCAGTATTGTCAGTGGCCTGCAGAAGGGCATCGCGCAGTTGGCGAGCAATGCTCAGTCGCTCTCGGCGGTGACCGCGCAGACCACCCGTGAGGTCAGCAGCCAGAAGGAGGAAACCGAGCAGGTGGCCACCGCCATGCAACAGATGACCGCCACTGTTCATGATGTTGCGCGCAATGCCGAAGAGGCCGCACAAGCTGCCCAGGCGGCAGATGACAAGGTTGGCAGTGGCCAGCAGGTGGTACGCCAGAGCATGCAGCGGATCGAACAGCTGGCGAGCGCTGCCGAATCAGCCAGTCAGGGCATCGAAAGCCTCAGCGCCGAAATTCACACCATCGGTACCGTGCTCGAGGTGATCAAGAGTGTTGCTGAGCAAACCAACTTGCTGGCGCTCAATGCCGCCATCGAAGCGGCGCGTGCCGGCGAACAGGGCCGCGGCTTTGCCGTGGTGGCCGATGAGGTGCGCGCGCTGGCGCGGCGTACCCAGCAATCGACCGAGGAAATCGAGCGCCTGGTTAGCACCTTGCGCCGCAGTGCCCAGGCCTCGGTGGCGCAGATTCAGGGCAGTGGTGAGCTGGTTAGGCTGGCGGTTGCCGATGCCCTGCACACTGAAAGCGCGCTGGGCAGCATCGCCGCTGCGGTGTCCTTGATCCAGCAGATGAATCAGCAGATCGCTGCTGCGGCTGAACAGCAGAGTTCAGTGGCCGAGGAAATCAGCCGCAGCATCACCCAGATTCGCAGTAGCGCTGATCAGTCGGCGCTGGCCATGCAGGACAATGCCAGCTCGAGTGTCGAGCTGGCACAGTTGGGTAATGACCTGAAGGGCATGGTGGGGCATTTCAGGTTGTAAAACGCAGCAAGGGTCTTGGGTCAGCCCAGAGTGTGGGAGCCGGCCTTGCCGGCGATAGTTTCAGCACGGTGCCAGCGGGTGCGCGGCGGCCGCATCGCTGGCAAGGCCAGCTCCCACACGTGCAGCGCCCGCTAGGCTTTACGCCAATTCAAAGTCATCAACGTCAACACCCCGGCCACAATTCCCCAGAATGCCGAGCCAATAGAGAACAGGGTAAAGCCCGAGGCGGTAACCATGAAGGTGATCAACGCCGCTTCCCGCTCCCTGGCTTCGTTCATGGCCACCGTCAGGCCGTTCATGATCGAGCCGAACAGAGCCAGGGCAGCAATAGATAGCACCAGCTCCTTGGGCAGGGCGGCGAAGAGGGCGGCAAGGGTGGCACCGAATACGCCGGCGATGCCATAGAAAATCCCGCACCAGACCGCAGCGGTGTAGCGCTTGTTCGGGTCCTCGTGGGCGTGAGGGCCGGTACAAATGGCGGCGCTGATGGCTGCCAGATTGATGCCGTGGGAGCCGAAGGGGGCCAGCACCAGTGAAGCGAGGCCGGTCACAGAAATCAGCGGGGAAGCGGGTACCTGATAACCGTCGGCGCGCAGCACGGCAACGCCGGGCATGTTCTGCGAGGTCATGGCGACCACGAACAGCGGGATGCCGATGCTGATGGTGGCCGCCAGGGAAAAGCTCGGGGTGGTCCACACCGGCGTTGCCACTTCGAGGCTGAAACCGCTGAAGTCCAGCAGGCCCATAGCGCCTGAGAGCACGGTACCCACCACCAGTGCGGCGAGTACGGCATAACGCGGCGACAGGCGCTTGATGATCAGATAACTGAAGAACATCCCCAGTACCAGCGCGGTGCGGTGCTGTGCAGCGATGAAAATTTCGCTGCCGATCTTGAACAGAATGCCGGCCAGCAGGGCTGAGGCCAATGACGCGGGAATGCGTTTGACCAGGCGTTCGAAGCTGCCGGTCAGGCCGCAGATCACCACCAGTGCCGCACAGGTCATGTAAGCACCGATCGCTTCGCCGTAGCTGACCCCGCCAAGGCTGGTGATCAGCAGCGCGGCCCCGGGAGTCGACCAGGCCACGGTCACTGGCGTGCGATAGCGCAGCGACAGGCCGATGCTGCACACGGCCATACCGATCGACAGGGCCCAGATCCACGATGAAATCTGCGCGCTGGTCAACCCGGCCGCCTGACCGGCCTGGAACATCAGGACCAGAGAACTGGTATAGCCGGTGAGCATGGCGATAAACCCTGCGACCACGGCCGAAGGGGAGGTGTCAGCCAGCGGGCGCAGTTGCGCGGAAGTGGCATCAGGCATGGGGCAATCCTTGTACTAGGTGTAAGCAGATTTTGCAGACTAACGCGCAGGTCTCCCATTCTTGTCATACAGCAGGCATTGCATTTAGCCGTACAGTCGCCAACTATGGGGTCAGTACGATTCAGCCATTGAACGGGGGGAGTGATGTACAAGGTTTACGGTGATTACCAGTCCGGCAACTGCTACAAGGTCAAGCTGATGTTGCACCTGCTTGGTCTGCCCTATAAATGGCACTCGGTGGATATTCTCAAGGGCGAGACGGAAACGCCGGCGTTCCTGGCGATGAACCCCAATGGCAAGGTGCCGGTGCTCGAGCTTGAAGACGGCACCTACCTGTGGGAGTCCAACGCGATCCTGAACTTTCTCGCCGATGGCACCGAGTTCCTGCCCACCGAGCCGCGCTTGCGTACCCAGGTGCTGCAGTGGCAGTTCTTCGAACAGTACAGCCACGAACCGTACATTGCCGTAGCGCGCTTCATCCAGTTTTACCTGGGGCTGCCGCAGGAGCGTCTGGAGGAGTACAAGACCTTGCACAAAGGCGGTTACAAGGCCTTGCGGGTCATGGAGAAACAGCTGCAGTTAACGCCGTACCTGGTCGGTGACCGCTACTCGATTGCCGATGTTGCGCTGTACGCCTATACCCATGTCGCCCAGCAGGGCGGTTTTGACCTGGACGCGTACCCGGGCATCCAGGCATGGCTGGATCGTGTCGCCAGCCATCCCCGTCATGTGGCCATGATCAGCTGAGTGATCAGGCGGCAAAACGTTTGTTGAGGTACTCGATGATCACCTTGGATTCGTACATCCAGGTGGTCTTGCCGTCTTCCTCGATGCGCAGGCACGGCACCTTGATCTTGCCGCCTTCATTGAGCAGCGCCTGACGATCCTGTTCGTTGTTCTTCGCATCGCGCAGGGCGACCGGCACGTTCAGGCGGTGCAGGGTGCGACGGGTCTTCACGCAGAACGGGCAGGCGTGGAACTGGTACAGGCTCAGGCCCTTGGCCTGCTGCTCGACCAGTGCCTGGGTAGCCGGCGCGCGCTTGAGCTTGGCCGGACGGCTGATCCAGTCACCGAACACAATCAACTGACCCAAGCCTACACGCAGTGCTTTGACGATCATGGCAACTCCTAAGAATAAAAAAAGCCGACCACAAAAGGTCGGCTTGCAGTCACACCCGATTACTTGATCAGGCTGAGAAACTCGCTGCGGGTTGCGGCGTTTTCGCGGAACTCGCCGAGCATCACCGAAGTGATCATGGTCGAGTTCTGTTTTTCCACGCCGCGCATCATCATGCACATGTGCTTGGCTTCGATGACCACCGCCACACCCAGGGCGCCGGTGACTTTCTGGATGGCCTCGGCAACCTCGCGGCTGAGATTTTCCTGGATCTGCAGGCGGCGTGCGTACATGTCGACGATCCGCGCAACCTTGGACAAGCCCAGGACCTTGCCATCGGGAATGTAGGCAACGTGAGCCTTGCCGATGAACGGCAGCATATGGTGTTCGCACAGCGAGTACAGCTCGATGTCCTTGACCAGGACCATTTCGCTGTTATCGGAGCTGAACAACGCGCCGTTGGTCACTTCTTCCAGGGTTTGCTCATAACCGCGGCAAAGGTACTGCATGGCCTTCGCAGCCCGCTTGGGCGTGTCGAGCAGGCCCTCGCGGGAAACATCCTCGCCAAGCTGGCCGAGGATAGCGGTGTAGTTCTGTTCAAGCGTCACAAGAGTTGATTCCATAAGGGGTCTATAGGAGTGCGGGATCTGCCTGTACCGTGCTCTATCCAACTGATGTTGCCAAGCTTACCAAGAAAACCCGGGTCTGCGCTTGATCGCATCATCGCCGTGGCGCTGAACGCCATTGATACCTATGGGTATTGATCTGGCTGGCAGTCCCTGAGATCGGGTTCTTCCCGGCTGAAAGACACATAGTAGCGTAGCTGGGCTGACGTTTGTATTGCCTGAGCATCGGAGCGGCTGATGAAGGGCGGCCCTTGAGAGGTTCGGGCTGCTCAGTAGGGGGTCCTTGCCCTTGGCTGGGGCGCTACCTACAGATTACCTCTCATACAGAGCGAGAATGATGAGGGGGGATCTTTGGGAATGAGTCGGCAGATTAGATTAGATGCCTAGGTTTTAGTATTGATTGTCTGGCGTTGGGGCGGTTTGTTGTCTGTGCTGGCTGGCCGTGTTTTAATCAATAAAGCACGGCCGTATAGCAAGATGTTATTTCTTTTCTATAAGTGTTACTTGGTGGGCGAGTGAGAGAACCTTCGTGTAGAGGTTCTGGAAGTGGGTTCCGCTGTCACTGCCCTTGAAGTTGTTTTTTGCGAAGTAATAAATAGGGGCGGCAAAGTCCTCTATAAGTTGCTCGTTGCTTGCGCAAATCGTCGCCAGTGCCGATGCTAGAAGCTGTAATCTATTGTTGAGGAAGTCCTGAAACTCGGCTTTGTATGTAGGGTAATCGTCTGATACTACTTGCCTTTTGGAGCGTTTGTTTTTTTGTGCGTCAGCCCAGCTTGCGCGATCAGAACTTATTTCTGGATTGAGATTTTGGATGTAGCCGGGTTCTTGCTTGAGGATGGACTCCAAGGCCGCCTTGGAATCATTGTCCATGTCGCTCTCATATGGATATTTGGCAATAACAGGGTTGAGACATGACATCATGTCAAGCTGAAGCTTGATGCTTTTATGTTGGTTGAAGCAACGAATTTTTAGTTCAAAAAAGGCTTTCGACTGTAATATTGCGAACTCGGCGCCAGAAATATCTACGCGCCAGCTGTCACTGCAATGTAGGCCATTTCTGTAGTATAGATAGTGGAGGTCAAATTTTTCTAGCGCATTGCTGCCAGGAATCAGCTCGAGCTCTTCTTTGAAAAGAGATTTTGTTGTTTTGTAGAATTTACTTTCTCGCCCGAACAATGAGAGATAACCATATTTCTCAAAATACAGTTCTACAAAATCCTCGGTGTTTTGAACATCGAGATTAGAATTCAAGAGCATGCGAGAATAATATGGGCGAGCCACAATCTCACCGCCAAATCCAGTCAGTCTCATCGATTTGTTGTCGATGGTTTTTGTTTGTGGGAAGTTGTAGGAGTAGTAGGTTCCCAAGTAGTAGCTTGATATGTTGTCATTCAGCGTTTGTGGGCAGGGGACAAGTATCGTTTCTTGGCTTTCGTCGTAAGGGTACCCGTAACACGAGTTTATGGATAGCGCGACATTTAATTCGTTGGGCGCACCACGTGTATCTTGGCTATTTATAGAAACTTTTTTCCGGTGTTGCGGGAAATTAGTGATAGCGCAGAAGACAAGGCGAGAATCCATTCCGCCTGAAACATCAACAATGATATCGTCAAATCGAGGACTTCTTGCTATGCAGGAAAAATTGCTAAGAATTTCATTCTTGGCTTTTGCAAGAAGTGCATTGTACTCATCTTCCGAAGGCTCTCGGTCATTGGACAGATTCCGCGTGATCGCTTTATCTTGAATCGTGACGCCGGTCTCGGTAATGCTGAACATCTTGTCTACAGGGAGGCAGTAGACACCTTTGATGTCCATTTTTCTTGAAAAGTTCTGATAAAATGGTTGTAGGCCTACAAAATTAAGCTTGGATAGAGCTACTTCGTAGTCAATCTCTAGTGCTATGTTGGCGGCGTGTAACGCAAGTATCAGTAGGTGATAGCTGTTGGATGCGAAGAACTCATTATCAGAGTGATAGTAATAAATTTTGCTGAAGCCGAAGTAGTCAGTGCTGATTTTTATTTCACTGTCTTGCTTGCTGATTAACGTGAAGTTACCGATGGCCTCCAGAAGGCTGTTGGTGTTGCAGCTATCGGTAATGTCTTCTGAGCCGAAAATGAAGTTAGAGTCGCAGATAGATGTTCCGGAAAAATGCAGAATTTCTTCGTGCTTGCACGGTGCATAATTTCCGTATATTTCTATATGGCTTGCATTGGTTTTTTCGCAGTAAATACTTTTTAGGTTGCTGTCTATTTTTTCAGGATTAACAATTGTAGAGAAGCTTTTTGTTTGTGCAAAAAGGAAAGCTTCAAAAGGCTTGATCAAGCTGTATAGCGGAAGCGTTCTGGGCTGGGTTGTGCTTTTTTTTAGTAAATCTTTTAGTTCTTCAAGCTCTGATTCGGTGCCGAAAAAAAGACTCTCTGAGCGCTTGAGTGTATTGCTTTCGCCGCGTTTCAGGTGGGCTTGGATGTAATATGATCCAGTTTCGGAAAGGTGGCGGCTGTAGCTAGGGGTTTCTGTCCAGCCAATACGCTCAACAATTGCTCCATCTTTCATTAAATAAAAATAAAAAGAATCACCATCTTGTTTGTCGACTTCAATGGTGCAAAAAAGCGTCCCTTCAGAAATGCAGATCTTTGGCGAAAACAATTTACCCCTCCTAGGGTTTCTTTAGCCTTGAATGCTATGTGTATCCGTCTCTCAAGGCTTATCGAACATGAAAGCTTAAATTTTAACCTCTCTGGATGTGAGGGGCTAGTTTAATTTGGCGGGTTGGAGTTCAAGTGCCGGCTCTGTGGCCCGATCAAGGCGACAGGGTGCGTGAGGGGGGGCAGCCAGCAGAAGTGAATTGAAGGGGGGGCTAGCGCATGCGCAAAAATTGTTGTGATGGCTAGAGGGCGTCAGCTTGGGGATGAGTCAGGGGTGATTCGGCAGAATCAGGGAGCAGCGGCGGTCCACTCCGCATATGCACAATGTCAGGTGTGTTGCTCCAAAACACTATAGTGTTTTGGAGCAACAACAGAACTATTGCTGCTCTTGCCAGTACAAGTTCAGACGGGTAGATTTTTCCCCGTTTTCTTCCTTCTCCGAGATGAGTGTCCCGATTGTAGGGGAAGATTTTTTAATGAAATGATATTTTATGGTGTTCGGATTGTCAGTGCTCTGCTGGCTGCTGGCGTAGCCTAGCGCTTTGAGCTTTTCCTCTACATCGCCCAGTGCTGCTTCTTTGCTGGTTTTGTACTTCAGGTTGTTCTGAACAATCTCTCCAGACTCAATGGCTTTGCGATTTGTTGCTATAAGCTCTCCATTGAGTTGAACTTTGTTACCGTCTTTAAGTTCAATGCTGGTCATTTTTTCAGTAGCTGCAGTTGGGGCTGCAACTTTATTTTGCTCGCCGCAACCAGCTAAAAGCGCAATTGCCAGTACTGGAAGGTAAAATTTCATATGCTTGTATCATCCTTAAAATTCAATGCGTGTTTCCCATCCTTGGTGCATGGCCGGATGGGGGGCTTCGCGGTCAGCTCAAAAACCGGCGTGACTATACAGGAGTTTGATGCTTTTGGCAGTGAGTGTTGGCATCTCGCCTGACGTGTATGCTTTGATCTGTATGAAAAATGATCTGTAGGTGAGCTGGGCCGGTCCGATTAGCGCCATGCAACTGGAGGGGTTATCGTACGGTGCTGCACAGAAATGCGTTGGCAGCATCCGGTTTGCCCCTACTCATCCCGCCCCTCCAGCATGGTTCTTTTGAGCATCACATACACCGCCCCAGTGCCGCCATGACGGGCCTGGCATGAGGTAAAACCCAGTACCTGCTGGTGTTGGCGCAGCCAGGTGTTGACGTGACTCTTGATCATCGGCTTCTTGCCATCCAGGCGTACCGCCTTGCCATGGGTGACGCGTACGCAACGTACTTCGAAGCGGGTGGCCTCGGCGAGGAACGCCCAGAGGGTTTCACGAGCTTTTTCCACGTTCATGCCATGCAGGTCGAGGCTGCCTTCGAAACCGATCTGGCCGAGCTTGAGCTTGCGCATCTGGCTCTCCTGGACGCCGTCACGGCGCCAGTGCAGGTCGTCTTCGGGGCCAACGTCGATCACAAACTGGTCCGACAAGCCGTCGACCACGCTCTGGTCGCTGCGCACGGTCGCGGCCTGACGCAGGCCGGCCAACTGCTTGCGGTCGGCCTTGGGTTTGCCGACCTCGGCGCGATCATGCGTGATCGGCTTGACGCCGCGCATCTCGCTTTTGAACAGGGAAAATTCGTCGTCTTGCATGTAAGCCTCCGCCTGGGCGGCGCAGTTTACGCGACTCCCCCTCAGGTTGCAGTCAATCGTGCTTTTTCATCAGGTGTGGTGACAGGTTGAGCTCGCGGCTACGGCGCAGGCGTAAACGGCTGCGCCGCCAGAACCAGATGCCCAGGTACAGCAACACCAGGCCACCGGCGAGTACCACGGCAGCGCCAGCGCGGTTGGCGTTGAGCTCGGCGAGGGCTTCCAGGTTGCCGA
The DNA here is from genome assembly GCA_036643775.1 of Pseudomonas sp. Lineage (GTDB taxonomy): Bacteria > Pseudomonadota > Gammaproteobacteria > Pseudomonadales > Pseudomonadaceae > Aquipseudomonas. Next base: position 120,897 of record JAVXRI010000003.1, read on the forward strand.
GCAGGCTGGCGGTGCCAGCCATGGCCAGCAGCACGCCGAGGGTCGCCAGCAGCGCTGAAAAAGCGGCTGCCAGGCGTGCGCCCCAGTTACGTGGCTCACGCTGGCGCAAGCGCTTGGCGTCGAAACCGTCGGACAACTTCATGCCGATTTTCCTCTATGGATATCCGGATTTTGACCGAACGACCGCAAGGTGGTTCCGCGAGCCCGTCGGATGGCTGGTCAGATCAGGCTGCTGGTTGGAGCCACACATGCAAAGTTGTCGGCCATGATCGCCATTTCACTTTGCTGGATCTGTGCAGCGGGAATCACCCCCTCCTTGAACGGCAGGTCGCGGGTAGCGCAGGCATCCTCGATCAGGGTGCAACGGTAACCATAGTCCTTGGCCCGGCGCACGGTGGTGCTGACGCTGGAGTGGCTCATGAAACCGCAGACGATCAGGTCCAGGTGCCCGTATTTCTGCAGGGTTTCATGCAGGGTGGTGTTCTTGAAAGCATTGGGCATGCGTTTCTCGATGATCATCTCATCGCCCTGTGGCTCAAGGCCGGGGATGAATTCACCGCGCGGTCCCTGGGGATCGAACATGCCGCCGACGGTGCCGAGGTGGCGCACGTGGATGATCGGGCGACCGGCCTTGCGGGCAGCCTCGAGCATTTTAGCGATGTTCTTCACAGCCTCGTCCATACCCGACAGTGCCAGAGGACCGCTGAGGTACTCTTTTTGCGCGTCGATAATGAGCAGGCTGGCGTTGTTCAGCTTGGCGGGTGGATAGCCACGGCCGCTGAGGTGGAACATCGTCATTGGAACAGACATCAAGGGCTCCTTTGGATAGGGCTTTTCACCTATTGTCCCCTGCCTGAGCACTTATGTGAATCGCTTCGCGTACAAGCAGCGTCGTTAGTGGCCTGCAGCCATGTCGGCGAAACACTTACACGGCGTTTTGCCGAACCTTTTCTGTGAGCGGGCTGTTAGAATCGCAGGTCGTCTTTCAAGGAGTCTGTTGTGATCACTTCTCGCCTGCGCACCCTGCGCGATCATATCCGTTGGGCTGTCAGCCGTTTCCATGAGCATGGCCTGTTTTTCGGACATGGTGCCGACAACGCCTGGGACGAAGCACGGTTGCTGGTGCTGGGCTCGGTCCATCTGCCCTGGGAGGTTGCCGACAGCTACCTGGACTGCCAGCTGGAAGACGACGAACTGGTGCACCTGCAGCGCCTGCTCAAGCGCCGCATCGAAGACCGCGTGCCGACGGCCTACCTGTTGGGGGAGGCCTGGTTCTGCGGGCTGGCCTTCATCGTCGATGAGCGCGTGCTGATTCCGCGTTCGCCTATTGGCGAGCTGATCGAAAAACGTTTCGAGCCATGGCTGGCGGGTGAGCCTGCGCGCATTCTTGACTTGTGCACCGGTTCTGGCTGCATTGGTATCGTCAGTGCCGAAGTGTTCCCTGACGCCGAAGTGGTACTTGCCGACCTGTCGTTCGAAGCGCTGGAGGTGGCTAACCAGAACATCGAGCGTCATGGTCTGGAAGAGCGTGTCTACACCGTTCAGGGTGACGGTTTCGAAGGTTTGCCCGGGCAGCGTTTCGATCTGATCCTGTCCAATCCGCCGTATGTCGATGCTGAAGATTTCGCTGACATGCCGGACGAGTACCACCATGAGCCGGAGCTCGGCCTGGCCTGTGGCAACGATGGCCTGGACCTGGTGCGGCGCATGCTGGCCGAGGCGGCGGATCATCTCACCGAGAAGGGTTTGCTGATTGTCGAAGTGGGCAATAGCCAGGTGCACGTCGAGGCACTGTACCCGGAAGTGGACTTTGCCTGGCTCGAGTTCGAGCGCGGCGGGCACGGAGTGTTCATGTTGACGGCGGAGCAGTGCCGCAAGCATCAGGGCCTGTTTGCTTCGCGGGTGTAGGAGCGGATTTATCCGCGATGGCCTGCAGAGCAGGCCTATTTAGGGCGCGTTGCGGCCCATCGCGGCGGTCCGGCGCCCCGGTGAATCCGCTCCTACAAGCGCCGCTGTCAGTGGGTCGCAATCCAGATCAGCAACCCGGCCTGGAACACCGCGAAAGCCACCAGGCAGGTAATGGTGAAGCGCAGGCCGCTGTCTTCACGGCGGTACTTGCTGACCCGTTCGTCACGCTCGCGCAGTTGCGCTTCCTTTTCCTGCAGGTTCTGTTCGGCCTGCTGCAGCATGTGGGCCGCGTCGAGGATTTCGACGCGCTGCACCTTGTCGGTGTTCCAGCCCGCCTTGAGTTCACCGACCTGTACCTCGATGTAGCGCCCCTTGAGGTGCTGGGCATCGGCGTACTCAACTTCCAGACCATGGCTGTGCAGCACATGGTCACGGCGCAGGCGGGTGTCTTCGTTGAGGGCGTCCTTGTTGGCCAGGGCGGCCCCATCGACCCGGTAATGCGCCCATTTACGCTGGGCCCAGCTGACCGCCTGAGACAGCAGGAAGCGCCCCAGGCCGCGGTTCAAGGGCTCGATCTGCAGGCCGCTGTCGGGACCGACATGCACGCGTTTTTCCTGATGATCAACCCAGACATCCAGGTGATTCTGCTCTTTGCGCACTTTCTGCCCGGGCAACTGAATGACCATGCGCAACAGGCTGGTGTCCTTGTTGTGCCGCTCGGCATAACCGTACTGGACGAAGCGCAACGGTCGCGCGCCGCTGTTGCGGTCAGTGGGCAGCGGCGCCAGGCGCAGCAGCTGGAAATGTTCCGCAGTCACCTCGGCCCAGGGCAGTGGGGCGGGTTCCGGCGCGGCCTCTGGTGTTTCGGGGGCGTCCTGGGGGGCGGCTTCAGTCATCACGGCATCCTCTTATGCACAGCAGGCTGGACACAATCACGATGCCAGCATCGGCTTATCGGCAGATTGATCCGGGACTGGAGGCGCAATTTCCGCGAAGTTCGTTAAGCTGCAGGCAGCCTGTGGATAAAATCGACGACACGCGCCCCCAGTTCACTGGCCTGCGGCAATTTCGGGTTCAGGTAGCTGTCACGCTGCTGGCTCGCCGCTTGCGGGGCGATCCTCAACATATGGTTCATGCCCTGAATCAGTACCAGCTCGGCATCGGGCTTGGCGGCCTTGAGGCGTTCGGCGTTGCTGACATCAACCTGGACGTCGTGGGTGCCCTGGATGATCAAGGCCGGTACTTTGACGTTGCCGAACGCCACCGCCGGGTCCTGGCGGAACAGCGAAATCAGGTAGGGCTGGACACTGGGGCGTAACACGTCCTGCAAGGGCAAAGGGATGCCTGAGGCGGGGCGTCCGGCCTTCAGCTCATCGAGTATTTGTCCGACGCGTCCGCGGTGTTGGGCCGGAACCTGATCGGCAAGCTGGGCACGAAGTACCTGGTCAATCGGCCGGCCGCTGCCTGCCACGCTGATCACGGCGCTGGCGCCGCTCGATTCGGCGGCCAGGCTGGCCATCAGGGCGCCTTCACTATGACCCAGCAGAATCAACTGGCCGAAACGCGGATCGGCCTTGAGCTTGTGGCTCCAGGCCACAGCGTCGGCGACATAACCCTCAACCGTCAGGTCGCGTTCGTCCGGGGTCGCCGGCCGGCTGGCAGCCACGCCACGCTTGTCGTAGCGCACGCTGGCGATGCGGTTTTTCGCCAGCACCAGGGCCAGTTGCCTGAGGTTGTCGGTGTGAGCGCCGTCCGGGCTGTTGCCATTGCGGTCAGTAGGACCAGAGCCTGGGATGATCAGCACCACCGGTGGCGGTTGCTCCGTGCGCGGCAACAGCAGGCTGCCGTAAAGCGTGCCACTGCCGGTATCGAGACTGATCGGGCGTTGCAACACAGTCGGGGCAGCGGCCTGCACCAGACCGCTGAACAGCAGGGCGATTACCGCGAGAACGCGCAACATCATGAGGCCATTATCGAGGAGATGGCTTTTGGACCGGGGTATGGGCAGAAGGTTCGCTGTCAGGGATGAACTGAATGGTTAGCCTGCGTATACTGGCGGCCTTGTTCAAATCAGGCTGATTCGCGGAGCGTCCTGCATGTCCGGCAATACCTACGGCAAGCTGTTCACTGTCACCACCGCTGGCGAAAGCCATGGTCCGGCGTTGGTCGCCATTGTCGACGGCTGTCCGCCGGGCCTGGAAATTTCCCTGGCCGACCTGCAGCACGACCTGGACCGGCGCAAACCCGGCACCAGCCGGCACACCACCCAGCGTCAGGAAGCCGATGAAGTCGAAATCCTTTCCGGGGTTTTCGAGGGGCGTACCACTGGCTGCTCCATTGGCCTGCTGATTCGCAACACGGATCAGAAGTCCAAGGACTACTCGACGATCAAAGACCTGTTCCGCCCGGCCCACGCCGACTACACCTACCACCACAAGTACGGTGAGCGCGATTACCGCGGCGGTGGCCGCAGCTCGGCGCGGGAAACCGCCATGCGTGTGGCCGCAGGGGCGATTGCCAAGAAGTACCTGGCCAGCCAGGGCATTCGCATTCGTGGCTACATGAGCCAGTTGGGGCCGATCGAGATTCCATTCAAGACCTGGGATTCGGTAGAGCAGAACGCGTTTTTCAGCCCGGACCCGGACAAGGTGCCAGAGCTTGAGGCCTACATGGATCAGCTGCGCCGTGACCAGGATTCGGTTGGCGCGAAAATCACCGTGGTCGCCGAAGGCGTCATGCCGGGTTTGGGTGAGCCGATCTTCGACCGCCTGGATGCCGAACTGGCCCACGCCTTGATGAGCATCAACGCCGTCAAAGGTGTGGAAATTGGCGCAGGTTTCGCCAGCGTGGCGCAACGCGGTACCGAGCACCGCGACGAGATGACCCCTGAAGGTTTCCTCAGCAACAACGCCGGCGGCATTCTCGGCGGGATTTCTTCCGGGCAGCCGATTGTTGCCCATCTGGCCTTGAAGCCGACTTCGAGCATTACCACTCCGGGTCGTTCGATCGATGTCGATGGCAACCCGGTCGAATTGATCACCAAGGGCCGTCACGATCCGTGTGTGGGTATCCGTGCCACGCCAATCGCCGAAGCGATGATGGCCATCGTGTTGATGGATCATTTGCTGCGTCATCGTGGCCAGAACGCCGACGTACGGGTGAGCACACCGGTGCTGGGCCAGCTGTAATGCCGCGATCCGGCAAACGCGCCGCGGCTTGCTGAGCCGTGGCGCCGATCCCCTACTGGCGGCTGTCCAGCTTCTACCTGTTCTACTTCGCCTTGCTCGGTTCTACAGCGCCTTTCCTGGCGCTGTATTTCGATCACCTGGGTTTTTCCAGCGCGCGGATTGGCGAGCTGGTGGCCATCCCCATGCTCATGCGCTGTGTCGCGCCCAACCTGTGGGGCTGGCTGGGTGACCGCAGCGGGCAGCGCCTGCTGATCGTGCGCCTGGGGGCGCTGGCGACGCTGGTGAGCTTTTCTCTGATCTTCGTAAGCAAGAGCTATGCCTGGCTGGCACTGGTCATGGCCTTGCATGCGTTCTTCTGGCACGCCGTATTGCCGCAGTTCGAGGTCATCACCCTGGCGCATTTGCAGGGCCAGACCTCGCGCTACAGCCAGATCCGGCTGTGGGGCTCGATCGGCTTCATCCTTACCGTGGTCGGCCTGGGGCGGTTGTTCGATGGCTTGAGCCTGGATGTCTACCCGCTGGCGCTGGTGATCATCATGGCGGGTATCGTGCTGGCCAGCCTCTGGGTGCCCAACGCTCAGCCGCCGGGGCAAAGCGAGCGAAGTCGTGACGGGTTCCTCAAGCAACTGACCCGCCCAGGCGTAGCGGCGTTCTACATCTGTGTGGCGCTGATGCAGCTCAGCCACGGGCCCTACTACACCTTTCTGACCCTGCACCTGGAACACCTGGGCTACAGCCGCGGTGTCATCGGCATGCTCTGGGCGCTGGGGGTGGTTGCCGAGGTGTTGATGTTCCTGGGCATGAGCTGGATTCTGGCGCGGGTCTCGTTGCGCCGGGTACTGATGGTCAGTTTCGTTCTGGCGGCGTTGCGCTGGTTGCTGCTGGGTAATTTCGCCGAACACCTGGCCGTGCTGTTGTTCGCCCAGGTCCTGCACGCCGCTACCTTCGGCAGCTTCCATGCTGCGGCGATTGCCTTCGTGCAGCGTAGTTTTGGCGCCCGTCAACAAGGTCAGGGTCAGGCCCTGTATGCTGCCCTGGCGGGTACCGGCGGTGCCTTGGGCGCGCTTTACTCCGGCTACAGCTGGAACCTGCTGGGTGCGGCTACCACCTTTAGTATTGCCAGCGTCGCAGCCCTGGCTGCAGCCGTTATCATTGCGACCCGAATGAAAGAAGCCGAGAAATAGGAATTATCTCTGATGAGCTGCCTGTCCGTTTACCACCTGTCCACCCCAGACATCCCTAACAAGGTCCTGACCCACCTTGAGGACATCGCCGCGACCCTGGCCGAGCATGGTGTGCGTTTTGAACGTTGGCAGGCGCAAACGCCGATCCAGGCGGGTGCCAGTGACCAGGAAGTGATCGGGGCTCACCGGCAGAGCGTTGACAAACTGATGGCTGAGCAGGGCTTCAGTCGCGTCGACGTGACCCGAGAGGCGGAAATCGGTTTGCTCGCAGAGCATAGCTGTGCGGAAGACCAGTTGCGCTTTTTCGCTTCGGGGCGCGGGTTGTTCAGCCTGCACATCGAGGACTACATCTTTGCCGTGTTGTGCGAGAAGGGCGACCTGATTGGCGTGCCCGCAGGGACCCGGCTATGGGTCGACATGGGTGAAGATCCGCGGTTCGCCGCGATTCGCGTGTTCAACAAACCAGAGGGCCAAGTTGCCAATTTCACCGGCGACAAGATTGCCGATGCCTTCCCGCGCCTTGACGACTGATCTGTAGCAAGGACCGTAATTGTGGGAGCTGGCCTTGCCAGCGATGGGCCGCGAAGCGGCCCCATTCACTCAACGGTAAGTCGGCAAGGCAAACCGCTGCTGACTCTGTAACCGGGAAATCACCGGCAGCTCACTGGCTTGCTCAGCCAGGTCGCGACGAATTGCACTGATCGCCCAGGTCAACTGTTCGGCGCTGTGCAGTTGGCCGTAAGAGATCGAGCGTTTGACCTGTTTACCGTCTGCTGCACGCAAGGTCAGCAGAATTCCACCATCGGGCCGCGCCTGGGTGGTTACGCCGTAGGCAGAGAATACCGAGGCGAATTTTTCCTGGATGAGGTCCATATCAGCTCCTGACTGTTAGTGGCAGACATGGAGTGATGGGTGCAGTGACCGTGCCAGCTTGGATGCGTATAAAAGCTCTTTTAAATCAATAAGTTATATTTAACTATCATTGGGCCGGCCATGCATTGTGCAAGGTCGAGCAATTTGCACCGTGCATTTTGCAAGGTCCCTCGACCAATAGAATTGTTCTGTTGGCGCCATGGGTTATCCCCAATGGACTGAACGGCGTCCCTGACAAATACTTGGGTTTTCCCGCGAGCCAGGAGGTTCCCCGTGTCTGACCAACGCCCCCCCACACCGATGAATGACGAAGAAGCTGCAGCCTTTGCCGAGGAAGTCTTCGACCGGGCGCGCCAGGGCGATGCCGACATGCTGGCGCGGTTACTGGAAAAGGGCCTGCCTGCCAACCTGCGTAATCACAAGGGCGATACTTTGCTGATGCTCGCCAGTTACCACGGTCATCTCGACGCGGTGAAGGTTCTGCTGCAACACGGCGCCGATCCGCTGATTGCCAATGACAACGGCCAGTTGCCGATGGCGGGTGCTGCGTTCAAGGGCGATCTGGCGATGATCCAGTTATTGGTGGAGCAGGGCGTTGCGGTCGATGCCACCGCCGCGGACGGTCGTACCGCACTGATGCTGGCGGCAATGTTCAACCGCAGCGCGATTGTCGATTACCTGCTGAGCAAGGGCGCTGATGCGCAGCGTCAGGACGCCAAGGGCATTACCGCGCTGGGCGCAGCCCAAGCCATGGGCGCTGTAGACACCGCCGCGCGGTTGCAAGCGCTGCACGGCTAACCCTCAGGGGCCTTTTGCGGCTATCCTTGGCGACTTTTTTCAGCGTCGCAGGGCCCCTTCATGAAATCCCAACTGGTCGAACTCATCGGCAAAATCAGCGCTGGCTGCATGCGCGAAGACGATATCGAGCGCATCGCCGACGAAGCCGCCCAGGCCTATGCCGACCCGCAAGCCTTTCTCGCCGCCAATCCGGATATCAACTACGACGACAGCTTCCCGATCCCTCTGGGTGAGTGGATTGTCGTTGGCAGCCTGCCTGACACCGTGCTGTTCCAGGCCGATAGCTACCAGGACCTGTTCGCCCAGGTCGTCGACTCCTTCGACAAGAGCGTGGCCTTCAACCTCAAACCCAAGCAATTGGCCAAGGTCGAGCCGTTGACCGCACTCAACCGCATCCAGGTGCAGATGGGCGCAATGAACAAGGAGGCCGGAGGTTATGTGCTGATGAACTTCAGCCAGTTGCTCGATGATGAGCTACAGATGGTCATGGTCGGTGGCAACGACCTGGCGCGGGTGCTGGAGCTGTGCGCCGAAGTCGGCATCGCCGCAGCGCCTGCCCTGGAAGCGCTGCGAGTGGCGGTACACGTTTAACCGAGGGCGGTGTCGAGGAACATCATCACCGCAAAGCCGCCCATCAAGCCGAGGGTCGCCGAGGTCTGGTGACCGTTGCGGTGGGTTTCCGGTATCACCTCGTGGGACACCACAAAGATCATCGCGCCGGCCGCCAGGCCCATGCTCACCGGGTAGGCGATAGCAAAGCCGGTGGAAATGCCCAGGCCGATGACCGCGCCGATCGGCTCCATCAACCCGGAGCCGATCGCCACCAGTGCCGCTTTCAGGTTTGACAGCCCCGTAGCGCGCAAGGCCAAGGCCACGGCCAGGCCTTCGGGGATGTCCTGAATGGCGATCGCGCTGGTCAGTGGCAGACCGACATTCAGGTCGCCGTTGGCAAAGCTGACGCCGATGGCCATGCCTTCCGGCAGGTTGTGCAAGGTGATTGCCAGCACGAACAGCCACACCCGATTGATGCGTTCGGCCTGTGGTCCGCAGGGGCCGGTGCTTTCGTGTTCGTGCGGGGTAAAACGGTCCAGGCCGAGCATCAGCAAGACCCCGAGCCCCATGCCGACCACCACGGTCAGTGCCGCAAAGGGGCCGTTTCCGGTGATCTCGCGGGCAGCATCCAGCCCCGGCAGAATCAGCGAGAACGAACTGGCGGCGAGCATCATCCCGGCGGCAAAACCGAGCATCACATCCTGGCTGCGGGCGCTGACTTTGCGCAGTACCACGGCCATGACTGCACCCAGGGCGGTCGCAGCAAAGCCGGCCAGGCCACCGAGCATCGCCATCTGCAGGTTTTCCTGCTGATCGCCGTTTACCGCATTCCAGGCGCTGGCCATCAACAGACCCAGCACCGCCAGCAGGCTCACGCCCAAGCCGGCGCTCAGCCATGGCGTGGTTTGTGCCTGCTGCAACCAGGCACTCCAGAGGGAGGGCGGAGCAGGGCTGCTGGAACTGTGGGCGGGGGGCATAAGAACCTCACTGAATCAAATCGATGAGTCGAGTGTAACCATCGCGGTTGAGCCGCTGCCAACGATTAGCGTCTATGGCGCTGATAGCCAGCTATCCTTTGGGCAGTCTCGATCAAGGGAGCGACAGCATGGGTTCTACATTCAATGGCCTGGTGGGCCTGATCATCCTCGCACTGGATATCTGGGCGATCATCAATGTGCTTAAAAGCGGAGTGGGATTAGGGCCGAAAATTATCTGGATCCTGTTGATCCTGCTGTTGCCGGTGCTTGGCCTGATCATCTGGGCGATTGCCGGGCCGCGGGGGAATGTGCGGTTGTAGGCTTGCCCAGCAATTGCTCAGATCAACCATGCGCCTTCCAGCTCCAGCAAAATCTGTTTGCGCTCCACCCCTCCGGCGTAACCGGTCAGGGTGCCATTGCTGCCGATTACCCGATGGCACGGGACGATGATCGCGATCGGGTTGGCGCCGTTGGCGGTACCGACCGCGCGAACGGCGCGGGGGCGGCCGATCTGCTCGGCAAGATCGCCGTAGCTGCAGGTCGTGCCGTAGGGAATGCGTTGCAAGGCTTGCCAGACTTCCCGTTGAAACGCCGTACCCAGCGGCGCCAGCCTGACCTCGAACACCTCGCGTTTACCGGCAAAGTATTCGTCCAGCTGACGGGCCACATCATCCAGCTGATTTCGTACAGGTTGCCACTCGCCAGGCAGCTCCCAGGGCTGTGCGGCGTCCATGTGCAGCAGATGCAGGCCTTGTTCGTCCCCGGCGAGCAACAGCGGGCCAAGCGGACTGGGCTGGTAGCAGTAATACATGCGGCGGCGCCTGGGCGATGGAGAAGCGATTACGATACCGCAAGATGTAACCCAGGGTGTTTCACAACGAAATTTTCACATTCGATTATGGAAAATCCGCGCGCGCAATTATCCGTTCGCCGAATGGCCGTGCATTGCCCTCGGGTTTAGTGCACATTTGCCGATTCGTTTT
>JAVXRI010000004.1:0-130128 GCA_036643775.1 Pseudomonas sp.
CCGACGAAGAAAAAGCCTGGCTCAGCGCCCACCCGCAGCTGCGCCTGGGCGTCGACGCATCCTGGCCACCGTTTGAATACCGTGACCAGGACGGCCGCTACCAGGGATTGGCTGCCGATTACATTGCCCTTATCCAGGAGCGACTGGGCGTGCTGTTCAAGCCGGTCGAGCCGACCAGCTGGACGGCCGTGCTTGAACAGGCACGGCAAAACAAGCTGGATCTGCTCCCCGGCATCATGTCCACGCCAGAGCGACAGGGCTTCCTGGCCTTCACCCGCCCCTACCTGGACTTCCCGATCGTCATCCTCGCTCATGAAGGCGGGCCGCAGCCGCGCACCCTCAAGGACCTCTATGGGCTGAAAATTGCCGTTGTCGAGAACTATGCACCGCATGAATTGCTGCGCTCTCATCACCCCGACCTGAACCTGGTCGCCCTACCCAACGTCAGCTCGGCCCTGCAGGCCCTGGCCACCGATGAAGTCGACGCCGTGGTCGGTGACCTGGCATCGAGTATCTGGAGTTTGCGCGAGCTCAAACTTGACGGTCTGTATGTCAGCGGTGAGACCTCCTACCGCTACCAACTGGCGATGGCTGTCCCGCGGGAACAGAAGATCCTCGTCGGCATCCTCGACAAAGTCATGGCCGACATGAGTCCGAGTGAAGTCAGCAACATTCAGGAGCGCTGGGTTGGCAAGGTCCTGGATCACCGTACCCTCTGGAACGATCTGTTGATCTACGGACTGCCCGGCATCCTGGTATTGGTAGCCATACTGCTGGCGGTGATTCGGATCAACAGGCGCCTGAGCTCGGAAATTTCCCGACGCATCGCCCTGGAACAGGAACTGCGTAGCAGCGAATACCACTACCGCGGCCTGGTCGAAAGCCTCTCGGCAATCGCCTGGGAGGCCGATGCCAACGACTTTACCTACAGCTATGTCTCACCGCATGCTGAAGACCTGCTCGGCTATCCGCTGAGCCAGTGGCTGCGCCCGGGCTTCTGGCGCAGCATCATTCATCCCGACGACGCGCTCTGGGCCCAGGCTTACTGCGACAGCGAAACTGCTGGCGGGCGCGACCACAGCCTCGAATATCGAGTGATTCGCGCCGATGGCCGCTACCTTTGGGTGCGCGATATCGTCAGCCTGATCGAGCACGGGCACAAGCCGGTGATGCGCGGGCTGATGATCGACATCAGCGAAACCAAAAATGCCGAGGACGCCTTGCGTCTCTCGGAGCAGAAATTTGCGTCGGTGTTCCAGCAATGTCCGGACATCCTGTTGATCGCCCGCCTCAGCGACGGTTGCCTGTTAGAGGTCAACCAGGCGTTCGAAGAGCAAATGGGCCTGAGTGCAACGGAGGTCGTTGGGCGTACGGCCACCGAACTGAATATCTGGGGCACCAACGGCATCGGCCCAGGGCTGCTCCTGCGCCTGCAGTCAGGCAGCATTCGCAACCTGGAAACGCTGTTCCGACGCAGTAACGGCCAACTCTTCACCGGCCTGATCTCGGCGCAGACCTTTGAACTCGACAGTACACCCGCGCTGGTCGTGGCCGTACGGGATATCAGTCAGCTCAAGGAAACCCAGGAGCAGTTGCAAACCTCCGAAGAGAAATTCGCCAAAGCCTTCCACGCCTCACCTGACGGCCTGCTGCTGTCGCGCCAGAGCGATGGCTTGCTGCTTGAAGTCAACGAAGGCTTCTGTCGCCTGACAGGCTTCGACAGCCATATGTCCCTGGATCACACCTCCCTGGATCTGGGCATCTGGGTGGACCTCAACGAACGTCGGCGTTTGCTGGAAATGCTGAAAAGAGACGGCTTCGTCCGCGACTTCAGCTGCCATATCCGTCGCAGCGACGGACAGATTCGTCTGTGTGAGCTATCGGCCCGGCCATTACCGATCGGCGGCGTTGATTGCATGCTGACCATCGCCCGGGACATTACCGAACGCCATCTGATGCAGGAAAAACTGCAACTGGCAGCCACGGTGTTCGAAAACACCGCCGAAGGCGTATTGATTACCGACACCGAGCAACGCATCAGTGCCGTGAACCGGGCATTCAGCGAAATCACCGGCTACAGCGAGTTTGAGGCCTTGGGGCAAACACCGCGCCTGCTCGCCTCGGGGCAGCATGACAGTGCATTTTATGCCGCCATGTGGCACCAGTTGACCGCCGAAGGGCACTGGCAAGGCGAAATCCACAACCGACGCAAAAACGGCGAGCTGTATCCCAGCTGGCTGACCATCAGCGCCGTACGCAACAGTGATCGGACCATCACTCACTTTGTCGCCGTGTTCGCTGATATTTCCAGCCTAAAGCATGCCCAGGCGAAACTCGACTACCAGGCCCACCATGACCCACTCACCGGCCTGCCCAACCGCACGCTGTTCGAAAGCCGCCTGCAAGCTGCGCTCAATTGCGCGCAAACTTCCAAGCGCCAGGGGGCGGTACTGTTCCTCGACCTGGACCGCTTCAAACATATCAACGACAGCCTTGGTCATCCGGTCGGTGACCTGCTGCTCAAGGGTATCGCCCAACGCCTGAAAGAACAGGTGCGCGATATCGACACGGTAGCGCGCCTGGGTGGCGATGAGTTCATCATCCTGCTACCTGGCCTGCACCAGCCCAGCGACGCCAGCCATATTGCCAACAAGCTGCTGGCCTGCTTCAGTGCCCCCTTCCAGGCTGGCGAACACGAGTTCTTCACCAGCGCCAGCATTGGCACCAGCCTGTACCCACAGGACGGCTGCGATGTGGCCTCACTGATCCGCAATGCCGACGCGGCGATGTACCGCTCCAAAGCCAAAGGCCGCAACCGGGTCGAATCCTACACCCGCGATCTCACCGCCCAGGCCAGCGAACGCATTGCCCTGGAACACGAATTGCGTCGGGCAATCGAGCGCAATGAACTGAGCCTGAATTTCCAGCCCAAGTTCAGCCTGAAGACCCAAAGCCTGGTGGGCGCCGAAGCCCTGATCCGCTGGACTCATCCGCTGTTCGGCGAAGTACCTCCGGAACACTTCATCGGCCTGGCCGAAGAGAACGGCATGATCCTGCAACTGGGTGACTGGGTACTGGAACAAGCGTGTCGGCAAATGCAGGTGTGGAAACAGAATTACCTGGCGTTCGGCCCCCTGTCGGTCAACCTCGCCGGCGCTCAACTGCGCCAGACCAGCTTGATCAAACGCATTGAGCAGCTACTCAAGACTCACCAGCTCAAAGCCGGTGACCTGCAGCTGGAGATCACCGAGAACTTCATCATGAGCCAGGCCGAAGAAGCCCTGGCCATCCTCCACCAGCTCAAGCACCTGGGTGTGCAACTGGCCATCGACGACTTCGGCACCGGCTACTCCTCACTGAGTTACCTCAAGCGCCTGCCGCTGGACATCCTCAAGATCGACCAGTCGTTCATTCGTGGGCTGCCGGATGATCCCCATGATGCCGCCATCGCCCGGGCGATCATTGCCCTGGGACGCAGCATGCAATTGACCATCATTGCCGAAGGCGTGGAGAACCAGGCGCAACAGCAATTTCTCAAGGCCGAGGGCTGTGAACAGATCCAGGGCTACATCGTCAGCCTGCCGCTACCCGCCGAAGAATTTGCCGCGACGTTTCTTCGTATAGCAGTTTCAGATCTTTCGGATAGCACAGCCCGGAAACCCTCGTTATAATCCGCGACCACTGGGGCCTATAGCTCAGTTGGTTAGAGCAGAGGACTCATAATCCTTTGGTCCACGGTTCAAGTCCGTGTGGGCCCACCAAAAATGAAAGCCGCGCATTGCGCGGCTTTTTCATGCCTGTCAGAAAACACCTCGCACAATCGGCTCACCCAATGAGCCGAATAGGGTCTCTAATCGGCTCAAAGCAGCGCACGCTCCTGGAATGCACAGCGCCTTGCTGAAGAGCGCATGGAATAGATAGGCTATCGCGCTCGATCCCATGAACCGCGCGCCACGGCGTTCGCCAGAGAATCCCCATGTCCGACAGCCGTCCCGTCGCCCTCGATGAAATCGACCGCCAACTGATCTCGCTGCTGCAGATCAACGCCCGCGAAAGCGTCGCCATGCTCGCCCGGCAACTGGGTATCGCCCGCACCACAGTGACCTCCCGCCTCGCGCGCCTGGAGAAGACCAAAGTCATCAGCGGTTATGGCGTGCGCCTGGGCCAGCGCCTGATCGATGGCGGCTTGCAGGCCTATGTCGGGATCAAGGTGCAGCCACGCTCGGGCAAGGACGTGGTGCGGCGCCTGAGTGCCATGGGGCAGGTCCAGCAACTGTGCACGGTGAGCGGCGAGTTCGATTACGTGGCCTGGCTGCGCAGTGAATCGCCGGAGCAACTGGACCAGTTGCTCGACCAGATTGGCGGTATCGAAGGGGTGGAAAAGACCACCACCTCGATCATCCTGAGCAGCAAGGTTGATCGTGGCCAGCCGGTTTGACTGCGCAACAGAGGTAGTCGATATGCTACGCCACCAGGTCAAAGTGACGAAAAGCAGCACATATCGACGACACTCTGCATCTTAATTACGTAACTCCAACGCTCTAAACTGACCGCCAGCGTTTTCCTATACTCATGCTTCGCATCCTGCGCAGCCCTGGCAAGGTCACCCATGAACAAGAACAATCGTCACCCCACCGACGGCAAGAAACCCATCACTATCTTCGGCCCGGATTTCCCGTTCGCGTTTGACGACTGGATCGAGCATCCCGCAGGTCTTGGCAGTATCCCGGCCGAACGCCACGGTGAAGAAGTAGCAATTGTCGGTGCCGGTATCGCCGGGCTGGTTGCTGCCTATGAACTGATGAAGCTGGGCCTTAAACCCGTGGTGTACGAGGCCTCGAAAATGGGCGGCCGCCTGCGCTCGCAAACCTTCGAAGGCACCGACGGGATCATCGCCGAGCTTGGCGGTATGCGCTTTCCGGTATCGTCTACTGCGTTCTATCACTATGTGGACAAGCTGGGCCTTGAGACCAGACCTTTCCCCAACCCGCTGACTCCGGCATCCGGCAGTACGGTCATCGACCTGGAAGGTCAGACCCACTACGCGGAAAAGCTCTCGGACCTGCCGCAACTGTTCCAGGAGGTAGCCGACGCCTGGGCCGATGCCCTGGAAGATGGCTCCCGCTTCGGCGACATCCAGCAGGCAATCCGCGACCGTGATGTACCGCGCCTCAAGGAGCTGTGGAACACCCTGGTGCCGCTGTGGGACGACCGCACTTTCTACGACTTCGTCGCCACCTCCAAGGCGTTTGCCAAGCTCAGCTTCCTGCACCGGGAAGTCTTCGGCCAGGTCGGATTCGGTACCGGCGGCTGGGACTCGGACTTCCCCAACTCGATGCTGGAAATCTTCCGCGTGGTCATGACCAACTGCGACGATCACCAACACCTGGTGGTCGGTGGCGTCGAGCAGGTGCCGCTGGGCATCTGGCGTCATGTCCCCGAGCGTTGCGCGCACTGGCCGCAAGGCACCAGCCTCAGCTCGCTGCACCGTGGCGCGCCACGTCCGGGGGTCAAGAGCATCGCCCGCAACGCCGACGGGCGCCTGGCAGTGACCGACAATTGGGGCGACACTCGCCACTACGCCGCTGTACTCACTACCTGCCAGAGCTGGCTGCTGACCACCCAGATCGAGTGCGAAGAATCGCTGTTCTCGCAGAAGATGTGGATGGCCCTGGACCGCACCCGCTACATGCAGTCGTCGAAGACCTTCGTCATGGTCGACCGGCCGTTCTGGAAGGACAAGGATCCGCAGACCGGCCGCGACCTGATGAGCATGACCCTGACCGACCGCCTGACCCGCGGCACTTACCTGTTCGATAACGGTGACGACAAGCCGGGGGTGATCTGCCTGTCCTACTCGTGGATGAGCGATGCCCTGAAGATGCTCCCGCACCCGGTGGAAAAGCGTGTGAAGCTGGCCCTCGACGCACTGAAGAAGATCTACCCGAAAGTCGACATCGCCGGCCATATCATCGGTGATCCGATCACCGTGTCCTGGGAAGCTGACCCGCATTTCCTCGGAGCCTTCAAAGGCGCGCTGCCTGGCCATTACCGTTACAACCAGCGCATGTATGCGCATTTCATGCAGCAGGACATGCCCGCTGAACAGCGCGGTATCTTCATCGCCGGTGACGATGTGTCGTGGACACCGGCCTGGGTCGAAGGCGCGGTACAGACCTCGCTCAATGCGGTGTGGGGTATCATGAATCACTTCGGAGGTCATACCCATCCGGAAAACCCAGGCCCGGGCGATGTGTTCAACGACATCGGACCGATCGCCCTCGCCGACTGACGGGAGTAACGCCATGCGCATCGCGCTGTTTCAAGGTGCACCGCAGCCACTGGACGTACCCGGTAACCTCGAGCGCTTGCACCAGCAGGCGCAACTGGCCGCCGCCCGCGGCGTGGAGTTGCTGGTGTGCCCGGAAATGTTCCTGACCGGCTACAACATCGGCAGCGAAGCCGTAGAGCGTCTGGCCGAGGCCGAAGACGGGCCGTCGGCCATGGCCGTGGTGGAGATCGCCCAGAGCAATCGCATCGCCATTGCCTACGGCTACCCGGAGCTGTCCGAGGACGGCCGGATCTACAACGCCGTGCAATTGATCGACGCCCACGGCAGCAGCCTGTGCAACTACCGCAAGACCCATCTGTTCGGCGGCCTCGACCGGGCGATGTTCAGCCCCGGGCCAGACCACTTCCCGGTGGTGGAGCTGAACGGCTGGCGCCTGGGCTTGCTGATCTGCTACGACATCGAGTTTCCGGAAAATGCCCGGCGCCTGGCCCTGGCCGGTGCCGAACTGATTCTGGTACCAACTGCCAACATGGTGCCCTACGACTTTGTTGCTCAGGTGACCGTGCGCGCCCGCGCCTACGAGAACCAGTGCTACCTGGCCTATGCCAATTACTGCGGTGCCGAAGACGAGATCCACTATTGCGGGCAAAGCAGCATTGTCGGCCCGGATGGCAGCATCCTGGCCATGGCCGGCCGCGACACCACGCTGCTGCAGGCCGATCTGGAACTGCAACGGGTACACGAAGGACGCGCTACCACGCCTTACCTGCTCGACTTGCGCCCTGAGCTCTACGGCGATCCGCGAGCGCGCGAATAATCCGCTAGCATGACGGTTCGCGCTGCAACGGAACCGTCATGCCCAGCACTGTGCAACACCTCACCCTCGACAATGGCCTGCAGGTCACCTTGC
The DNA here is from genome assembly GCA_036643775.1 of Pseudomonas sp. Taxonomy (GTDB): domain Bacteria; phylum Pseudomonadota; class Gammaproteobacteria; order Pseudomonadales; family Pseudomonadaceae; genus Aquipseudomonas. The sequence continues at coordinate 7,203 of JAVXRI010000004.1, forward strand.
GTCATGCCCCACAGCTAAAGCGCTGTGCCGCCGCAGTGCGAGTCATGGCCGGCAGTCATGACGCCCCACGCGCTTATGCGGGGCTTGCGCACTTTCTCGAACACCTGCTGTTTCTCGGCAATGAGCGCTTCCCCCTCGACAATGGCCTGATGCGCTATGTGCAGCGCCATGGTGGCCAGGTCAATGCCAGCACCCGTGAGCGCACCACCGACTACTTCTTCGAAGTCCCGCAAGCGGCGTTTGCCGGTGGCCTTGAGCGCTTGTGCGACATGCTGGCGCGGCCGGTGTTTGATCCGCAACGCCAGTTGCGCGAACGTGAAGTGATCCATGCCGAATTCATTGCCTGGTCACGCAATCCCCAGGCCCAGGCGCAGTTCGCCCTGCTGCAGAGTGTTTCCAGCCAGCACCCACTGAGTGGCTTCCAGGCAGGCAACCGCTACAGCCTGCCCGTGCACAGCCGCGACTTTCAGGCAGCGCTGCAGGGTTATCACCAGCGTTATTACCACGCCGGACAAATGCTCCTGAGCCTGAGCGGCCCGCAAAGCCTTGAGCAACTCGAAGCGCTGGCCCGCAGTGCAGCAAGCAATCTCGCCACAGGTGTACGGATCACTCAGGCGGTACCCCCCAAACTTGTCGACGACAGGTTCATGCCGCAACTGAGCGCTCGGCAACTGGACCTGCTATATGCCGTCGAACAACAACCGCTGGGCATGGAGCAGGCTGTCGATTTTCTCACCACCTGGCTCACCGACGCCCGGGCAGGCGGATTACTGGCGGCGCTTCGGCAACGCGGCTGGTTGCAATCATTCGAGTTCTCGCCGCTGTACAGCTTTGCCGGTCAGGCCCTGCTGCACACCCGTCTGGCACTCAACGATACTGGCGCAGGTGACCAGGTAAAGACGCTTGTGCAGAGCTGGCTAAAGTTCTTCCGCGATGTAGACCGGTCGGCGCTGTACCAGGAATACGCCGTCTTGCAGCAATGCCGGGAGCAGTCTGCGACAGCCTTGGATCTGGCATGCCGAGACAGTGCCGGCCGACCTTATGAACCCCTGAGCGAGCAAGCCCGGCATGCCCTGGACAGCTTGCTCGACAGCCTGCTGCAAGGCGGCTCGCCAACGCGCAATGAAGACTGGCATTTGCCTGCTCCGGAGCCTTTGCTCAACGTGCACTACGCCGACCACCCCGCTATCCAGGTACCCACCGGTCTGTGTTTGAGCCCGCTACTAGCGCCTGAACGTCAGCATGGCGCCGTCTTTCTGCGCTGGCGGCTGAATGCGGCCACACGCGAGCCACTCTGGCAGGTTCTGAACCAGGCTTTGCAGCCCCTGCGTGAACGTGCGGCAAAGGTTGGGGTGGCGTTGCAGTTCGAGACCTGTGGAACGTTCTGGCAGTTACGCTGCGCCGGTGTACCTGAAACAGCGGTCGCCGTAACCCGAGAGGCGCTGGCGGCACTACAAAACCCCAGTGCGTCCAGCTGGACGGCGAAGGCTGCAAGTGAAGCCGACACCATGCCGATTCGCGCCCTGCTCCGGCAGCTTCCCGAACAGCTCATCGGTTCGAATGACGGCCCTTTACCCGTTTGCACCCTCGGCCAAAGCGACCTGCAGGCGTTGTGGGCACACACCCGATGGCAGGCCATGGCCACCGGGTTCGGTGAGGGTACGCAGCACGCGCTCAATGCTGTCTTGCAGAACATCCCCGGGCGTCCTGGCGGACATCACCCGGTGACTCCGCAGCCTGTTCGCCGCTGGCAATACCTGCCCCCCCTGGCCAGCGAACAGGCACTGCTACTGTTCTGTCCGGTGCCGATCACTGAAGAAGCCAGTACCCGTTTACTGGCTCAGCTGATTCAAGGGCCGTTCTACCAACGCCTGCGTGTCGAACTGCAACTGGGTTACGCCGTGTTCAGCACCTTTCGTCAGATTCAGGGCATCAATGGCCTGCTGTTCGGCGTGCAGTCGCCCGGTGCCAGCCACGCGCAGATCCTCGCCCATCTCGATGATTTCCTCAGGGAACTGCCGTCTACACTGAGTGCTGGTATTGAAGTGCGTCAGGCCCTTGCCGATCAGATGAGCGAAGCCACAATGAGCAATGCCGACGTCGCCGAATGGGCCTGGCAGGCACAGCTGGCGGGTCGGAAGCAGAGAACCCTGAGCGACCTTCAGGCAGAGATTCTCGCCATCGATGACGCAAAATTGGTACAGAGTGCCGAAGATCTTTTGCACGCCAAACGGGGCTGGCTGATCGTGGCAAATGACCCCGCCCCCGAAAGCGGCAACTGGGTTACAGGGTGATTCTTACCGAATATGTAACGGCATTTATCGTAGATTTAACCATTCAGTACGTAGTTTTTAGTAAGATAGCGCAATCTTGACGAGTGGAACCCCTCGTCACCCGAGTGGACTAAACCAGTAGCCACCCAACCCAGACCAATCCGGAAGGAGTCATTCCATGTGGACCAAACCTGCTTACACTGACCTGCGCATCGGCTTCGAAGTGACCATGTACTTCGCCAGCCGCTGAGTTTGCCTGCGCTACAACGCCTCGGTCAGCCGGGGCGTTTTTATTTCAAGACGCGGCAGGAGTGGCCATGTACATCCAGATTCTAGGTTCCGCCGCCGGTGGCGGATTCCCGCAGTGGAACTGCAACTGCGTGAACTGCAAAGGTTTTCGCGACGGTACCCTGCGTGCTACAGCGCGTACCCAATCGTCGATTGCCCTCTCGGACGACGGTGTCCACTGGGTGCTGTGCAACGCCTCGCCGGATATTCGCGCGCAACTGCAAGCCTTCGCGCCCATGCAGCCGGCACGCGCCCTGCGCGACAGCGGCATCGACGCCATCGTCCTGCTCGACAGCCAGATCGATCACACCACCGGACTGCTGAGCCTGCGTGAAGGCTGCCCGCATCAAGTCTGGTGCACCGAGATGGTCCACCAGGACCTGAGCACCGGCTTTCCGCTATTCACCATGCTCAGCCACTGGAACGGCGGTCTGCAGTGGAACCGCATCGAACTGCAAGGCAGCTTCGTCATCGAGGCCTGCCCGAACCTGCGCTTCACCCCCTTCCCGTTGCGCAGCGCCGCCCCGCCCTACTCGCCGCACCGCTTCGACCCGCACCCGGGCGACAACCTGGGGCTGATGGTCGAAGACCTGCGCACCGGCGGCAAACTCTTCTACGCCCCGGGGCTGGGCCAGGTGGACGACACGCTGCTGCAGATGATGGCTGAGGCCGATTGCCTGCTGGTCGACGGTACACTGTGGGAGGATGATGAAATGCAACGCCGTGGTGTCGGCACCCGCACTGGTCGGGAAATGGGTCACCTGGCGCAGAACGGCCCCGGTGGCATGCTTGAGGTGCTGGAAGGCTTCCCTGCGCAACGCAAGGTGCTTATCCACATCAACAACACCAACCCGATTCTCGATGAAGACTCGGCCGAACGCGCCGAACTGGATCGCCGTGGCGTCGAAGTCGCCTTCGACGGCATGAGCATCACTCTCTAGCAGGAGCCGACATGAGCGACGCCAAAGCGCTGTCCCCCGCCGAATTCGAACAAGCCCTGCGCGCCAAGGGCGCCTACTACCATATCCATCACCCTTACCATGTGGCGATGTATGAAGGCCGCGCCAGCCGCGAACAGATCCAGGGCTGGGTTGCCAACCGTTTCTATTACCAGGTCAACATCCCACTCAAGGACGCCGCGATCCTCGCCAACTGTCCGGACCGCGAGATTCGCCGCGAGTGGATTCAGCGCCTGCTCGATCATGACGGTGCGCCGGGTGAAGACGGTGGCATCGAGGCCTGGTTGCGTCTGGGCCAAGCGGTTGGCCTCGACCCCGACCAGTTGCGCTCCCAGGAGCTGGTGCTACCCGGCGTGCGCTTCGCCGTCGATGCCTATGTCAACTTCGCCCGCCGCGCCAGCTGGCAAGAAGCGGCCAGCAGTTCGCTGACCGAATTGTTCGCCCCGCAGATCCACCAGTCACGCCTGGACAGCTGGCCGCAGCACTACCCGTGGATCGATCCGGCCGGCTACGAATACTTCCGCACGCGCCTGGGCCAGGCCCGCCGTGATGTCGAGCACGGGCTGGCAATCACCCTGCAGCACTACACTACAGTTGAGGGCCAGCAGCGCATGCTGGAGATCCTGCAGTTCAAGCTGGACATTCTCTGGAGCATGCTCGATGCCATGAGCATGGCCTATGAACTGAACCGTCCGCCCTATCACAGTGTCACCAGTGAACGGGTCTGGCACAAAGGAATCGCCCTATGAGCTTTGATCGCACACTCACCCCGAAATGGCGCCCGGGCTATCGCTTCCAGTACGAACCGGCGCAAAAGGGGCATGTCCTGCTCTACCCCGAGGGCATGATCAAGCTCAATGAAAGTGCGGCCCTGATCGGCGGGCTGATCGATGGTCAGCGGGATGTGGCCGCGATCATTGCCGAACTGGACCAGCAGTTCCCCGGTGTAGCCGAGCTCGGTGACGACATCGAGCAATTCATGGAGGTCGCCCGTGCCGAACACTGGATCGTCCTTGAGTGAGGTGCCGGCCAAGCCCGAAGTCGGCCTGCCGCTGTGGCTGCTCGCCGAGCTGACTTACCGCTGCCCGCTGCAATGTCCGTACTGCTCCAATCCGCTGGACTTCGCCGCCCAGGGGCAGGAGCTGAGTACCGAACAGTGGTTCAAGGTGATGGCCGAGGCCCGGGAAATGGGTGCGGCGCAGCTGGGCTTTTCCGGTGGTGAGCCGCTGGTGCGCCAGGACCTCGCCGAGTTGATCGGTGAAGGTCGGCGCCTGGGGTACTACACCAACCTGATCACCTCCGGCATCGGCCTGACCGAAGCAAAAATCGCCGCCTTCAAAGAGGCCGGGCTGGACCACATCCAGATCAGCTTCCAGGCCAGCGACGAGCAGGTCAACAACCTGCTGGCGGGCTCGAAAAAGGCCTTCGCGCAAAAGCTCGAAATGGCCCGGGCGGTCAAAGCCCATGGCTATCCGATGGTGCTGAACTTCGTCACCCACCGGCACAACATCGACAAGATCGACCGCATCATCGAGCTGTGCATCGCCCTTGAGGCAGACTTTGTCGAGCTGGCCACCTGTCAGTTCTACGGCTGGGCGCATTTGAACCGCGTTGGTTTGCTGCCGACGCGTGCGCAACTGGAGCGGGCTGAACGCATCACCAACGAGTATCGGGAACGCCTCAAGGCTGCCGGCAATCCGTGCAAGCTGATTTTCGTCACCCCCGACTACTATGAAGAACGCCCCAAAGGCTGCATGAACGGTTGGGGTAGCGTGTTCCTCACCGTGACCCCGGATGGCACCGCGCTGCCGTGCCACGGCGCCCGCCAGTTACCGGTGCAGTTTCCCAATGTGCGCGAGCACAGCATGCAGCACATCTGGTACGACTCATTCGGCTTCAACCGCTTTCGCGGCTATGACTGGATGCCCGAGCCGTGCCGCTCGTGCGACGAAAAAGAAAAGGACTTCGGCGGCTGTCGCTGCCAGGCCTTCATGCTCACCGGCGACGCCAGCAACGCCGACCCGGTATGCGCCAAATCGGCGCACCATGGCATCATCCTCAAAGCTCGCGAAGAAGCCGAGCACGCCCAGTTGAACATTGATCAGTTGACCTTCCGCAATGAACGAAACTCCCGTGTCATCGTCCGTGGCTGAGCGTTTCAGCGCCGAACAGGCGGTGGCCGCCGGCACCGACTTCGCCGAATTGCGCGTCGGTCCGCAGGGCTTGTTCTGGAATGAATTCCGCCCTCTGGATGGCGCCTGCCGGATCTGGCACTGGCGTAACGGCCAGGCACACTGTCTGACGCCAGATGGCTTCAGCGTGCGCAGCCGGGTCTACGAATACGGCGGTGGCAGTTTCTGCCTCAGCGATGAAGGCCTGGTCTTCGTCAACGAGTCCGACCAGCAACTCTACACCCAGGATCTGTTGGGAGGCACGCCCCAACCGCTCACCGAGGGCGAGCGCCGTTACGGCGATCTGCGCTGGGCCGCAGGCCAGGTACTGGCGGTGGAAGAAACCCATGCCCCGGACCAGGTGGAACACCGTCTGGTAGCCATCGCTGCACAGCAGCGCGAAGTGCTGGCCGCAGGTGCAGATTTCTATGCAGCACCCACGTTGAGTGCTGATGGCTCGCGACTGGCGTGGATAGAGTGGAGCCGGCCCGAACAACCCTGGACCGCGACCCGCCTGCTCTGCTGCGAACAAATGCATGATGGGCGCTGGGGTGAACCACGCTGTATCGCCGGTAGCGAAGGCCCGGCGCAGTCCCTGCAACAGCCTCGCTTCGACGACCGTGGCCGCCTGTACTGCCTGTCCGATCGCAATGGTTTCTGGCAACCCTGGGGGGAAACCGCCGAGGGCTGGAGTGCACTCCCGGCGCTGAATGCCGATCACGCGGCGGCCCCTTGGCAACTGGGCGCCTGTACCTGGCTACCGCTGGGCGAACAGCACTACCTGGCGACCTGGTTCGAAGACGGCTTCAGTCACCTGGGTCTGTGCCATGCCGACGGTTCCCGGCAACGGGTCGAAAGCGACTACAGCCGTTTACGCTGCCTGGACCTGGATCAGGATTATCTCTACGCCATCGCCGCATCGCCAACCAGCCCGTCTGCTGTGATTGCCATCGACCGTGCGGATCATCGCGTGCAGGTCCTCGCTGGTGGCGCAGCGCCTTTGTCCGCCGAACGCATCAGTCATCCACAGTCATTGTGCTATGCCAGTGGTGATGGCACCGCCCATGGTTTCTTCTACCCGGCCATGAACGGCGGTAAACGGCCGCCATTGATCGTGTTCATCCACGGCGGCCCGACCTCGGCCTGCTACCCGGCACTCGACCCGCGCATCCAGTACTGGACCCAGCGTGGCTTTGCCGTGGCTGACCTCAACTACCGCGGCAGCAGTGGCTACGGCCGGAGCTATCGCCAGGCCCTGCATCTGCGCTGGGGTGAAATCGATGTCGAAGACGCCTGCGCAGTGGTCGAACACCTGGCCGGGCGCGATCTGATCGACCCCACCCAGGCGTTTATCCGTGGCGGCAGCGCCGGTGGCTACACCACCCTGTGCGCCCTGGCTTTTCACAATGTCTTTCGCGCCGGCGCCAGCCTGTATGGCGTCAGCGATCCTCAGGCCCTGGCCCGGACCACGCACAAGTTCGAAGGTGATTACCTGGACTGGCTGATCGGCGATCCGCTGGCAGATGCCGAGCGCTACCAGCAACGTACGCCGTTGCTGCACGCCGCACGCATCAAGGTGCCGGTGATCTTCTTCCAGGGCGAGCTGGATGCCGTGGTGGTCCCCGAACAGACCCGCTCGATGCTCGCAGCGCTCAAGGCCAACGGCATCCGTGCCGAAGGGCATTTCTACCCGTCGGAACGTCATGGTTTTCGCACGGCAGCCAATCTGGCCCATGCGCTGGAAGAGGAATGGCATTTCTACCGCACAGTGCTTAATGCCGATCACACTTGATATCGAGAATCATTATTTATAAAGTCGCGCCTTCGCGTTGATACCGATGGCCTTCTGCTCATGTCGAACATGACCTCCGAAGAACTGGAAGCGGCCTTCAAGGCCCACTCGCTGGAGTTGCGCCAGTTTTTACGGCGCAAGACCCAGAACCCGGAGACGGCCGCCGATCTGGCACAGGAAGCTTATGCGCGACTGCTGCGTCAACCACCTGTCAAACCGATCGGAAATCTGCGTGCGTTCATCTTCCGTATCGGTCGTAACCTGGCCATCGACCATGTACGCAGTCGAGGCACCCGCGAACATCTCGACCAGGGCCTGGAATACCTTTATCAAGTAACCGGCGACAGACCGGAACTGTTCAATCAGGTTGCCGCCCAGCAGGAGCTGCAAATCCTCGCTACCAGCATCGAACAACTGCCTCCTCTGCCACGCGCCATCTTCACCTTGGCCCGGCTTGAAGGCCTGCCCCACAAAGACATCGCCCGTCAGCTCGACATCTCGCTAAGTACCGTCGAGAAGCAGCTGGCTGCTGCGCTGGACTTTTTACGTCAGAAGCTTCAGCGTTGAGCCCCATGCCCACTATTCACGACCCCGCACAGCGCTCTCAGGCACTCGATCAGGCCGCCCATTACTGGGTCGTGCGCCTGACATCAGGCAGCGCTACCGACGAAGATGTTGCCGCCGCCCGACGCTGGTGCGAGGAGCACCCTGACCACCAGGCGGCATTCGTCCAGGCCAGACAGCTTTGGCACCTCAGTGGCCAGGTACAGTCCCTCGCCACCCGGCGACGTATGCGCCCGATGTACTGGGCCAGTGCCGCCGCTGTCATTCTGGGCATGGCTGTCTTGCTCACCCGGGTCAATGCCTGGGATGCCGATTACCGTACCGCCACAGGTCAGCAACAGCAGTTGGTGCTCGCCGACGGCTCGCGGGTCTTGCTTGATTCGGACTCAGCCATTGACGTCAACTTCACTGGCCAGCAACGCTCCATCGTCCTGCGCAAGGGTGAAGCCCTGTTCGAAGTAGCCCATGACCCCATCAAGCCGTTCGTGGTCAACGCCAGGCAGCTCAGTGCCACGGCGCTGGGAACCGTTTACGCAGTATCTCGCCTCGACGATCAGGTACAAGTGACGGTTAGCCAAGGGCAGGTCGCGGTCAAAGGCCCGCTCAACGAGGTCAGGCTACAGGCCGATCAACAAGTGGACTGGCAGGCAGCGCAAGTGGATCCGGCACATGCTGTGGATGCCCACACCGCCCTCGCCTGGCGTGAAGGCCGCCTGGTGTTCAAGTTGACCCCGCTGCCGGAAGTGATAACCCAGATCCAGCGTTATCGCCCAGGCCTCATCCTGATCACCGACGATCGCCTGCGTAGCCTGAAGGTCAGCGGCACCTTCTACATCGATCAACTCGACGAAGGCCTGCAAACGCTTGAAAAAGCCTTTCCCCTGACAATCAAGCGCTATACCGACCACCTGTTGCTGTTATCGGCGCGCACAGCCACCGAATGAATTTACGGGTCAGCCGCTGCCATCCGTCATCCCCTTGATAACGATAACCTTTCGTACTAACTCGGGGAGAGAACATGCGTCATAGCAGCAAAGGTCATTCCACGTGCGCACTCATGCTACTGAGCCTGTTGCCATTGGTGGCCACCGCAGAACCGGTCGATTTCAACATTCGCCCGCAAGCCATGAGCGCGGCACTCGCCGAACTGGCGGCACAAAGTGGCCTTCAGGTGATCTACAACGGTGAACTGGTAGACGGCAAGTCCGCGCCTGCAGTACAAGGCCTGCAAGAACCTGCGGCAGCCCTGCAGAATCTGTTGCGCGGCAGCGGCCTGGGCTGGCAAACCAGCGGCAACAACAGCGTAATCATTGAGCGGCTGCCCAAGCAAAGTGACGCACTCGAGCTGGGTGCGACCACCATCAACGGCCTCTCACATCACGAAGATGCCTACAGCCCGATCGATGGCTATATTGCCCGTCGCACCTCCACCGGCACCAAGACCGATACGCCCATGCTGGAAAACCCGCAGGCGATTTCGGTAGTGACTCGTGAGCGCATGGAAGACCTCGGCGCGCAGAAACTTGACCAGGCTCTGCGCTATACCGCAGGCGTGCGCACCGACTCCGGTGGCTCCGATAATGCTGCAGACAACCCATTCCTGCGCGGCTATGCCATTTCCTTCACCTATCGCGACGGTTTGCGCCTGCGCCCGGTGGGGTTTTTCGGCATCTTCGGTGAAGAAGTCTACGGTTTGGAGCGCATCGAAGTGCTCAAAGGGCCGACGTCGGTGTTGTACGGCCAAAGTGCACCCGGGGGGATGATCAACTCGATATCCAAACGCCCGACCGATTACCAGCGCGGCGAAGTCGCCCTGGTCACCGGCACTGGGGATCGCAAACAGGCGCAGTTCGACAGCAGTGGCCCGCTCAACGAAGACGGTAGCCTGCTTTACCGATTCGTTGCCTTGGGCCGTGAAGCAGATGGCAATTTCGACTACACCGATGACGACCGGGTCTACGTCGCCCCCAGTCTGACGTGGAAACCCGACGACCAGACGCAGTTGACCCTGCTCACCTCCTACCAGAAAAACAAGGCCCTGGCCTCGACCAACATTCCCTGGGCAGCGGTGAACGGCGACAGCCCCCACGGGCGGGTGCCCATGCACCGTTTTCTCGGCGAACCGGGATTCGATCACGAAGAAGTCGAAACCTGGTCGCTGGGTTATGAGTTTTCGCACCAGTTCAACGACACCTGGGGCGTGCGGCAGAACGTACGCTATAGCGACTTCGACAATCAGGAAAATTACCTCGCTCGGGCAAGTGGCCTGATCAATGGCGATGACGGAAGCGTCAACAGCACCATCAAGCGCAGCTATCAACTGCGCCACGCCTATGGCGACCTGCTGAGCCTGGACAACCAGTTGCAAGCCAACTTCAGCACCGGCCCCGTCGAACACACGGCGTTGTTCGGAGTGGACTACAGCTGGAGCAACTCGATCCGCAATGAACGTTGGGGCGAAGGACCGACGCTGAACGTGTTCAATCCGAACTACGGTAGCCCGGTTGACACCTCGGTGTACAAGGACTGGGTCAACACCCAGCAACGCAGCGTACAAACCGGCTTCTACGTGCAGGATCAACTCAAGTACGGCAACTGGGTAATGACCTTGGGTGGCCGCCAGGATGAAGCCTCGAGTCGAACCAAGGATCGTTGGACGGGCCAGGAAAAAAGCGACCAGAACTGGTCGGCATTTACTGGCCGTGCCGGGCTGGTGTACCTGTTTGACAATGGATTTGCGCCTTACATCAGCTACTCGGAGTCGTTCAATCCGGTTTCGGGCACTACCTCGCCTGCACGCGGAAGCAAGCCGATGGACCCTGAAACCGGCAAACAGTACGAGGTGGGTATACGCTACCAGCCGCCAGGCAGTGAAACGCAGATCACGCTCTCGGTGTACGACTTGCTCAAGCAGAATGCCCTCACGACCGACCCGGACAACTGGTCCTATAGCGTGCAAACCGGCGAGACCCGCTCCAAAGGTGTCGAGCTCGAAGCGCTCACCACAATCGCCGATGACCTGAAACTGACCGCGTCCTACTCTTACAGCGACGTAAAAGTCACCAAGGCCAATGATGGCAACGAAGGCAATCGGCTATACAAGGTACCGGCACAACTGGCCAGCGCTTGGCTCGATTACAGCATTCCGTTCGATCCGCTACAGGGTCTGAGTGTCGGCCTCGGTGCACGTTATACCGGGTACACCTATGGCGATGCGGCGAACACCTTCAAGGTCCCCTCCTATACCCTGCTCGATGCGGCCGTGCGCTATGACCTGGGCAAGCTCGACCCCAAGCTCAAAGGCACACGGATCAGCGTCAACGCCAGCAATCTCAGCGACCGCTACTACGTTGCCTCCTGCTTCTTCGCCCTGGCGTGCAACATGGGTGAAGGGCGCAAGGTGGTGGCCGAGTTAAGTTACCGCTGGTGATTCGTGGCTGGAGGCGTCACCGCTTGGCGATGATGTACACCGCATGCACGATGCCCGGAATGTACCCCAGCAACGTCAGCAGAATGTTGAGCCAGAAGGCGCCGCCGAAGCCGACCTGCAGGAACACGCCAAGCGGCGGCAGGAGAATGGCGATGATGATGCGGATGAAGTCCATGGGGCAACTCCCTTCAGTGATGTCCTAAAACAGACTGTAGCGCTGTGCCAGGGTTCAACCTGCCTATCACCGATAAAAAAACGCCCCAGGCCAAAAACTGCAGGCCCGGGGCGATGCGCAGGAACGCGAGACGGTTCGGAAAATTCGTCGGATCGAAAAGCGCGTCAGGCAGTGGCTTCACGCCGCTGGGTTTTGCTGTTGCGCGTGCAGCCGGGCAAAAGCGCGGGCCAGGCGCAGGAGCATTTCATCGATGTTGCCCTTGCTCACCGTCAAGGCTGGCGACAAGCGCAGTACATCGGGCTGTGGGGCGTTGAGCAGCAAGCCTTCCTGGAGTGCTGCCTTGACCAGTTCGGCGGCATTGTCTTCGCTCAATTGCAGCGCCCAGAGCAGACCCTGACCGCGAACTTCGCTCTGGCCGTAACGACCAGCCAGGCGACTCAGGCCATCGCGCAGGTGCCGTCCGGAATCCTGGACGTGCTCGAAGAAACCCGGTTCCAGGACAGTCTCCAGCACCGCCAGGCCAGCAGCACTCATCAACGCGTTGCCATGGTGGCTGCCTTCCAGCTCACCGGCTTCGGCGCAACAGGCACTGCCACGGGCCAGCAACGCCGCCAGCGGCACACCACCGCCCAGGCCCTTGCCCAGGGTGATGATGTCGGCGCGTACATCGTACGTCTGCTCGGCAAGCAGCGCGCCACAGCGGCCGACACCGGTCTGCACTTCATCAAGAATCAGCAGGATGCCCAGCTCGCGGCACAAACGTTCGACGCCCTTGAGGTAAGCGGCAGTCGCCGGAATCACGCCGGCCTCGCCCTGGACAGGTTCGAGCATGATCGCCACAGTGCGTGAGTCGACAGCCGCGTGCAGTGCCTCGAGGTCGTTGAACGGCACTTTGCTGAATCCTGGCAGGCCCGGCTCGCAGCGATTGCACGGCGACGGATCGGACGCCGACAGCGCCCCCAGGCTACGACCATGACAGCTCTGGCTGGCAGTGATGATGTGGTAGGCGCCGTTGCGATGCAGTTGGCCCCACTTGCGCGCCAGTTTGATCGCTCCTTCGCAGGCTTCAGCACCACTGTTGAGCAGGTAGGCCTGGTCACTGCCGGTGCTCTGACAGAGAAGGTTGACCAGCTTCAGCAAACCACGGTTATGAAAGCCGGCACCTGGGTTGATCAGTGCCTGGGCCTGACTACCCAGTGCCTTGACCAGCACGCCTGGGCTATGACCGAGGCTGTTGACTGCGCAGCCCTGAGTGAAGTCGAGATAGGCGTGACCTTCACTGTCCCACAGCCAGGAGCCCTGACCGCGTACGAACACCTGAGGCGCACGCTCAGTGGCGGGCATCAGACAATCGCGAGGCAGTGCTTCCTGCGTGGCGGCGGCAACCGGCACGGGTTTGCGCTCGGCCACAACGGGCGTCGGGCGGCGAAAACTGAACAGATTCATGTTTTCAACCCTTTTGCCAATCCTATGTAAACAACATCAAGATACACAGTGTTCATCGCGCCTTATGGCCCTGCAAGCCTTGTGAATACGGGATAGACTAGGCGCATCGCCGGCTAACAGCCATTTGGTTTTTCGAGCTTTTTTGATAAGTATTACTTATGGATTTTCGCCAACTGCGTTATTTCGTCGCGGTCTACGAAGAAGGCCATGTTGGCCGGGCCGCCGAGCGCCTGTCGTTGTCACAACCGGCGCTGTCGCAACAGATTCGCCAGCTCGAACACAGCCTCGATGTCAGCCTGTTCGAGCGGGGCAACAAACGCCTGCTACCGACCCTCGCCGCGCACACCTTGTACAACCACGCCCTGCCCCTGCTTGACGGTTTGCAACGGGCCCGCGAGGCACTGCGCAACTTCAAGGGCCAGTCACTGCGTACCTTGGCCATTGGCGTGCTGCAAACCGTGCGCCCGAGCCTGGTCCCGCAACTGCTGGACCGTGTGCGCAAAGCCCAGCCGCACCTGGTGGTGCAGATCTACGAGTTGTCGGGCCTGGAGATCGAACGACGCCTGCTCAATGGCAGCCTGGATATCGGTATCAGCTACCTGCCACCGCGCCAGCCAGGGCTACATGGCTTGCTGCTGTACGAAGATGAGCTGCAACTTGTAATCCCCAATACTCACCCGCTGCGTGAATTCAAGAAGGTCTCACTCAAACAAGCCGCAGAGTTGCCCATGCTGCTGCTCGGCGAAGAGTTTCAGGTGCGGCAGATCTGGCAGACGCAACTGGCCAACCTCGGACGACGGCCACAGGTGCAGGCTGAGATGAACAACATGGGCGGGATTCTCGACAGCCTCGGCCACACCTCGCTGGCCACCGTGTTGCCGGGTCGCGCCAAAGAAGTGGTCGAGGATGATCAGGAACTGCTCTGGAAGCCGCTGAGCGAGCCGCGGGTACCGCTCAAGATCGGCCTGGTGTTTCGCGATGCACAGCGCCAGCAAGCATCGGTCGAACTGCTGCGCACCCTGCTGGAAGAGGAAGCCGATCCACGGCAGATCGGGGTATCTCCGCTGGATGTACTGGGCTGATGCCTGCCGGAAACTTTTCTGCGGGCAAAAGAAAACCCCGCCGAGGCGGGGCTTTGCAGACTGTTTCCCTGACATCCATTTCGCTCTGCCATCCTGGCAGGAATCCTTCGTGTCCGTGTTCTGTACTTTGCGCTTCCTGCGCTACGTCCATGTGAGAAGATTAACTGTGGATCCAATCTTGCGATAGAGGCGAAAAGTCACCACGTCGTGTAAGAGAATGCTTACACGACGTGTTTTAGTCAGAACTGTGCCGCATCCAGCAGGTACAACGACTCGCTACCGGCCTTGACCGAAGCGCTGAGCGAGTGGATACGCGGCAACAAGCGAGCGAAATAGAAACGCGCGGTGCCCAGTTTACTGGCGTAGAAATCATCTTCGCCCTGCTTGGCCAGCGCGGTACGTGCCATCAGCGCCCACATGTAGGCATAAGCGGTATAGCCGAATACCTGCAGATACTCCACCGACGCTGCGCCGATTTCGTTCGGGTTGTTCTTCGCCCGGTCCAGCACCCAGGCGGTCAGGTCGTCGAGGTTGTCCAGGGCAGCGTTCAGCGGTTTGACGAACTCGTCCAACTCACTGCCGGCACTGGCGGTGAATTGGCGGATCTCGTCGGCAAACAGCTTGTACAACGCACCGCCGCTACCGACTACCTTGCGCCCCATCAGGTCCAGGGCCTGAATGCCGTTGGTGCCTTCATAGATCTGGGTGATGCGCACATCGCGCACCAGTTGCTCCTGGCCCCACTCACGAATGTAGCCATGGCCGCCGAACACTTGTTGACCATGTACGGTGGATTCCAGGCCGAGGTCGGTGAGGAAAGCCTTGGATACCGGGGTCAGCAGAGCGACGAGGTCTTCGGCGCGCTTGCGGGTGACGGCATCTTCGCTGAACTTGGCGGTGTCCAGTTGCATGGCGACATAGGTAGAGAAGGCACGACCGCCCTCGTTCAAGGCCTTCATGGTCAGCAGCATGCGACGCACATCCGGGTGAACGATGATCGGGTCGGCGACCTTGTCCTTGGCCTGCGGGCCGCTCGGCGAACGGCTCTGCAGGCGGTCACGGGCATACTCGATGGCGTTCTGGTAGGAACGTTCAGCCGAAGCCAGGCCCTGGATACCCACGCCAAGGCGCTCGTAGTTCATCATGGTGAACATCGCCGCCAGGCCCTTGTTCGGCTCGCCGACCAGGTAACCAACCGCCTCGTCGAAGTTCATCACGCAGGTGGCCGAGGCCTGGATACCCATCTTGTGTTCGATCGAGCCGCAGTTGACCGGGTTGCGCGCGCCCAGGCTGCCGTCGGCGTTGACCATGAACTTGGGCACCAGGAACAGGGAAATACCCTTGGGCCCGGCGGGCGCATCTGGCAGCTTGGCCAGCACCAGGTGGATGATGTTCTCGGTCAGGTCGTGTTCGCCACCGGTGATGAAGATCTTCGTCCCGGTGATCCGGAAGCTGCCGTCGGCCTGAGGCTCGGCGCGGGTGCGGATCAAGCCCAGGTCGGTACCGGCATGCGGTTCGGTCAGGCACATCGAGCCGCTCCAGCGGCCTTCGTACATGGCCGGCAGATACTGGGCCTTGAGAGCGTCGCTGGCGTGATTGAACAACGACAGGCAGGCTCCGGCAGTGAGCATCGGGTACAGACCAAACGACAGGTTGGCGGCGTTGAGCATTTCCTCGACCTGGGCGCCAATGACCTTGGGCATGCCCATGCCGCCGTACTCCACGGCGCCTGCGACACCGACCCAGCCATCTTCGGCATAGGTGCGATAGGCCTGGGCGAAGCCATCGGGGGTGATTACCCGGCCGTCTTCCCAGCGGCAACCTTGCTCATCGCCACTGCGGTTCAACGGCGCCACTACCTGGGCGATGACCTTGCCCGCCTGTTCGAGAATGGCCTTGGCCGTGTCGGCGTCGACATGCTCGGCCAACGCCGGAATCCGTGACCAGATGGCCGGGATATCGAAAACCTCGTTGAACAGGAAATCCATGTCGCGCAAAGGTGGACGGTAATCAGACATGATGCGAATACTCGACTTCTTTGGTGGTGTTTTGCAGCCCGCTGCCAGGAACGGTGCTGTGAGCAGTGGCCTGGGCTTTTGTGCCAGGCAGGAGGAAATGCGAGAGCGCCGGAATCAGGATCAGCGCGCCGAGCATGTTCCACAGGAACATGAAGGTCAGCAGGATGCCCATGTCGGCCTGGAACTTGATCGGCGACCAGGCCCAACCGACCACGCCGGCGGCCAGGGTGATACCGACCAGGCCGACCACCCGGCCGGTGAAGGCCACGGCGTTCTCATAGGCCTCTGACAGCGGCATGCCTTTGCGCTGGTAGTGCAGCTGCACGCTGAGCAGGTACAGCGCATAGTCCACGCCAATGCCCACGCCGAGGGCGATGACCGGCAAGGTCGCGACTTTCACGCCGATGCCCATCATCACCATCAGCGCCTCACACAGCACCGAGGTCAGCACCAGCGGTAGCACGGCGACAACCGTGGCGCGCCAGCTGCGGAAGGTGATCAGGCAGAACACAGTGACCGCCAGGTACACCAGCAACAGCATGGTGCGGTTGGCATCACGCACGACAATGTTGGTCGCCGCTTCGATCCCGGCACTGCCGGCTGCCAGCAGGAATTGACGGTCCTCACTGCTGTTGGCCTGGGCAAAGCGCTCGGCGACAGCGACCACTTCATCCAGGGTGTCGGCCTTGTGGTCCTTGAGGTAGGCGATCACCGGCATCAGCGAGCAGTCGTTGTTGAACAGCTCCGGGGCGTTCACCGAGGCCTGCTGCGCCGCATAGTTGAGGACATCCTGGTTGCGCTGGATGCTGTTGAGCTTGGGGTTGCCTTCGTAGGTGCCAGCGGTGATCTGGCGCACTGCGTTGGTCAACGACAGCGTGGTCTGCACCCCGGCATGCTGCTGTAGCTCCCAGGCCAGGCGGTCGGCGAGCACCAGGGTCTGATAGCGCAGGCAGCCTTCGGGGGCGGTCTTGATCATGATCGCGAAGGTGTCGCTGGACAGCGCGTAATGGCCGGTGATGTAGGCGTTGTCGCGGTTGTAGCGGGAATCGGCGTGCAGTTCCGGGGCGCCGCTGTCGAGGTCGCCGATCTTCAATTGCAGGCTCATGGCAAAGCCGCCAGCGCCCAGGAGCGCAGCCACGATCAATGTCGCCGTCGCCCATTTACGCGTGGTAAAGCGATCGAGCAGGTCCCACAGCTTGCCGAAACCACGGTGCTCGGCCGCCCGCGAGTCAATGCGCAAGGCGCGCTCGGCAGCCTTGCGGCCGACACCGACATACGACAGCGCCACCGGCATCAGCAGCAACGAGGTGAAAATCAGTACGGCCACACCGATACTGGCGGTGATTGCCAGGTCCTGGATGACCGGGATGTCGATCAGCATCAGCACGGCAAAGCCCACCGCGTCGGCGAGCAGCGCGGTGACGCCGGCAATGAACAGGCGGCGGAAGGTATAGCGCGCGGCCACCTGGCGATGGGTGCCGCGGCCGATGTCCTGCATGATGCCGTTCATTTTCTGCGCGGCGTGGGACACGCCAATAGCGAAAATCAGGAACGGCACCAGGATCGAGTAAGGGTCAATGGCGTAGCCCAGCCAGGCAACGATGCCCAGTTGCCAGACCACTGCCGTCAATGAACACAGGACCACCAGCAAGGTACTGCGCACGCAGCGGGTGTAGAGGTAGATGATCACCAGGGTGGTCACCACTGCCAGGGCAAAGAACAGCATGACCTGGATCAGCCCGTCGATCAGGTCCCCCATCAGCTTGGCAAAGCCGATCACGTGAATCTTGTAGGTACCCTGGGATTCGAACTGGCTGCGCAGTTGCTCAAGCTTCTGCGAGAAGGCGTGATAGTCGATACCACGACCGGTGGCCGAGTCCTGGTCCAGCAGCGGTACGATGAGCATGCTCGACTTGAAGTCGCGGGCAACCAGACTGCCGACGATGTTCGCCCGCTCGATGTTCTGCCGCAGTTGTTCGATGTCGGCCGCCGAGCCCTGGTAGCTGTCGGGCATCACCGGTCCGCCCTGGAAGCCCTCTTCGGTGACCTCGGTCCAGCGTACCGCCGGGCTCCACAGCGACTTCATCCAGGCGCGGTCGACGCCCTGGCTGAGAAACAGCTCATCGTTGATTTGCCGCAAGGTCTGTAGATATGCCGGGTCGAAGATGTCGCCCTGGGTATTTTCCACCACCACCCGCAACGAGTTGCCAAGGCCACGCAGCGACTGACGGTTGTCCAGGTAGTTCTGGATATAGGGGTGACTCTGCGGAATCATCTTCTCGAAGCTGGGCCGCAGCTCCAGGCGAGTCACGGCCATGAACCCCAGCACCAGGGTCGCCAGCACCATCATCAGCATGAACGGCAGCCGATGGTTGAACACCAGGCGCTCAAGCCAGTTGCCGGAGCGGGTGTCGAATTCGCCGAGGGTGCGGATCACCGGCAAGGTGTCTTGTTGAATGTTGGCCATCAGGTTTTCTCTTGTTATGGGGACGGCGGTTATTCGACGGCGAGCGTGCGTACACCACGTTCACCGACCAGCACCAACTCGGTCGCGGCATCGAATGCCGCCGCACTGATCGGTGTGCGTGCCGTTTGCTTGACCTGGGTGAAACTGGCGCCATCGTCACGGCTTAGCAGCACATGCCCGGCCTGACTCAACAGCCACAGCTTTCCGCCACTGTCCAAGCTGCCCGCGGTGATGCTGTTGGTAACTCCGGTGTTCACCGGTTGCCAGTTCTGGCCGCCATCGGTGCTGCGCATTACGTGGCCGCGCAAGCCATAAACCAGCAGCACCCCCGGCTTGCCCACGGCACCAAAGAATGTGCCGGAGTAAGGTGTGCTCAGGCGGGTGAAGTGCTGGCCATCGGCGTGGAGTTTGAGCAGCAAACCCTGCTCGCCGGTGATGTACAGCGCACCGTCGACGCTGGACAGGCTGGTCAGGTGCAGCCCTTGCGGGTTGTCGCTGCGCTCAAGCCACGGCGTCCAGTGCTGGCCGCCGTCACGGGTGTGCAGCAGCAGGTTGAAGACCCCGACAGCAAAACCGTTGTGTTCGTCAGCGAACCAGACGTCCAGAAAGGGTTTGTCAGCGCCCTCTTGCGCCAGCCGTTCGCCTTCGGCAATCAGCGTCGGCCAACGCTCGTCTTGCGGTGCGGCCTGGGCCTGCGCCTGGTAGTAAGCCAGCACCTGTTCGCCCAGTACGCGACCGTCCAGTTGTTTCTGCCAACTGACACCGCCATCGCCGCTGTGCAGGATCACCCCGTCATTGCCCACTGCCCAGCCTTGATCGGCACTGGGGAAACTGACGGCGTTGAGGTCGGCACTGGCCGGCACACTGGCTTGCTGCCAATGGCTGCCAATGTCATCGGAGTACAGAATGTGCCCGCGCGGGCCGACAGCCACCAGACGCGCGCCGACGTTGGTTACATCGCGCAGCGAGCTGGCCGCCGCCAGGGCGCTGGGCATGGCCGGCAGATCCAGCACATCCATGTAAGGTGCGGCCTGTGCCGTACCTTGAAGAGCGGTCCACGTCAGCATCAACGCAGTACAGCGCTTGAGAAAATACATACCGGTTCCTCCGGATCGCCGCTGCACGCAGCAGGCTGCTCAACACACAATCCGGCACCGGGGTGGCGATGCCGGACTGTACCTACCTTGCAGGCGGACTCAGCGAATGCCGGCGCCGGCCAGGGATTCAGGCGACCATTGGGTCTTGGACAGCGGCTCGATGTAACGAATGCCGCCGTACGCGCCTACCACACCGTTGAGGTTGTAAGTGCCGCCGATCAGGTCGTAGATCATGAAAGGCGTTGCGTCCGGGGTCTGTTTGTCATAGCTCTGGCTGAGGAAGGCGAACGAACCACGGTACAGCTGACCACGCGCGTCATACTGGTCGGAGGCCAGAGCGATCCAGCTGTCCTCGTCGAGGTAGAAGCGGCGCTTGTGATAGATGTGGCGGGCGCCATCCTTGAGCTTGCCTTCGACGACCCATACGCGGTGCTTCTCCCAGCGCACGAACTGCGGCGCCAGATGGTTGGGGGTGATCAGCTGCTTGATGTCGGTGTTGTAGGTGAGTTTGTAGGTGTTGTACGGCACGTACATTTCCTGTTTGCCCACCAGGCTCCAGTCGTAACGGTCCAGGGCGCCGTTGAAGACGAACACGTCATCATAGGTACCAGAGCCCGAAGTACCGGGGTTTGGGGTGTCGTAAGCCAGGTTCGGCGCGAGCTTCACCCGGCGCTGTCCCGGCAGGTACACCCAGGCACTGCGTGGCTGCACCAACGGGTTGGCGGCATCGCGCAGCATCATCGCTTCGCCCGCACGGCGCGCCGGTGCGGTGTACATCAGCTTCATCTGGTAATAGGTATCTTTGGAGCCGATGGTCTTGTTCATGTCCTCGTAGATCGGGTAGCTGATGTTCGCCTGACCGGTGGTGGACAGGGTCGGTACACCGGCGGAGTCAACGTTCCAGGAGTCGTACTTGGCTGCCATGCTCACGCCCTGGTAGCGCAGCAGGAAGTTCCACATGGCCTCGGCACCGGTCTGCGGGATCGGGAACGGAATGCCCGGCAGCACGTTTTCAACGGCTGCGCCGCCTTCCTTGCTGTGCGCGCCGACGGCATTTTTCGCGGTGTTGTCCAGCACCTGCGGGGGCAGCGCCACGGTACGGTGGGTTGGATAGACATCAACCGAGAACGTCGGGTAGCGCTTGAGCAGCTCTTGAGTCGTTGCGGTCAGTTGCCCTTTGTACTGAGCGGCGTTCTGGGCATTGATGACCAGCACTGGCTTCTCACCGGCAAACGGGTCCGGGCGCATGCTGTCGCCGCTTTTGAAACTGGCCGGTGGGGTGACCAGTCCACCCTGGTAGGCGGGAATGGAGCCGTCGGCGTTGGCGGCGCTTTCTGCGCCGATGCGGGTCAGGCTGGTGCCGAGGCGGGCTGCCTGGTCACTGGATACAGCGGCCTGGGCGGAATGGATGGCTGCCAATGACAGGCAAGTGGCCAACAGTGTACGCATATAGTTCATGATGATTGTTTTCCTGCGTGATGTCTGAAGGAAGACGTGACTCAAAAAGTGGTTTTAACGGTGAGGTACAGCGCGCCACGGTCCTCAGTGGTCGCCCCGCCGCCAGAGAAAGAGGCATAGCCTCCGCCGTAACAGGTGTAATCCTGCTCGCCGTCCAGGGCATTGGGCGTCGTGCCATCGGTCTGGCCGTTGTTGCACGACTGCGACTTGCCAAAGCTGTCGACGTACTTGAGGTCGACGAAATACTGGTTGTAAACCGCAGCGCTGACGCCTACTGCGTAGTTGCCGGTGTCCTCGGCGCCGCCGCCCTGCACCGGTGAGATGCCATCGAGGCCGACGTTGATCGACAGCGGCATGCTCAGGTCGACACCGGGCATCACCTGGTACCAGGTCGGGGTGAAGTTGACGGCGATACCCCAGTTGTCACGGGTCGGTTTGTCGATCCCGCGGTAGCTGCTCTTGCCCTTGTACAAGGCCTCGTTGTGGCCATCGAGCTTGAGCAGGTTGCTGTAGAACAGTTCGCCCAACAGGCTTGCACTGTCGAACAGCGGGGTATCACCGATGGTCATCAGACCGTTGAGGGTCCAGTGCAGGGTCTGGCCGGTGGCACCCATGCCGTCGCCATCGCTGGGCACGTCGTAAACCACACCACTGCTGGGCAGGCGCGGCGGCAACAGGCCAAAGCCGCCACCCAGGCCACCCTGTCCCGGCGCGCTGACGATGGCCGGGATGCTCGCCAGCGGCATGTTGTGGCGAATGTTCAGGTCGCTGCCGACGCTGATGCCGGCGACATCCTTGGACAGGCTCAGGCCATAGACGTCGATGTTATCGGCGTAGGCGAACTGGTAGGTGGCGCTCTGCAGCGAGTTGTAGAGGTTGCCGACAGCGCCCTGGCGGCCGGCGGGCGGGTTACCGAACGGGCCTTGGGCCACCGTCAGGCCACGGGTATCGAGCCAGGCTTGCGGGAGAATTTCCGAGGTCTTGCGGTAGTAGAAACCGAGGGTTCCACCCAGCCATTCCGGCGACCACTTGGCCATAACGCCCCAGTCGCCACTTTTGTCCGGGGTCAGGTCGTCACCACGACGGATGCTGGTCAGCGCACCCTGCACCGGGATCAGCCCGGGCGTGCCGGTGTGGCCAAGCAGGAAACTCTGGGCACCCTCACCCACCACGTCTGAGCCGCCATAATAGGTGCCGGCCTCGGGCAAGCGGGCGGCGTTCCAATCGAAGAAATACTGCGCACCGATGGTCAGTTCCGGGTTCACCAGGAACGACGTGGACAGCTGATTGCGCGGTACGAACAGCTCCTTCGCTTCGGTGCCAGGCGATGCGGCCAGCTTGGCCAGGTCCAGGCCGGACTGGCCGTAGCTCAGCGAGTGCACCGGGTTGAGCAGGGTTTCGCCCCAGAACAGGTTGTGCTGGCCGAGTTTGCCGCTCAGTTGCGAACTCTCGCCGATGTCGGTGCTCATGAACACGAACGCATCGAGTACTTCACCGGACGGGCCGCTGTAGTAGCGCTGGGCGTAATTGCTCAGGTGCGGGCTGCCCAACGGCGTGCCGGTACCCGGCAAACCGTTGAGGCTCGGAACGATGCCGGAACTGTCGCCGTTGCCGTTGACGAAAGGATTGGAGTTGGAGCCGGTATTGTCGTAAGCCTTGTCGTACCAGCTGGCGGCACTGACGCGAAAGCCCATGCTGCCCTGGTAGATCACATCCAGCTCGGTGAGCAGGTCGACACGGTTGGTGATGTTGGTGCCGGCCTTGCGGAAGTTGTAGTCGCCGTCGTTGTTGTTCGGCGTTGCCAACATGCGTTTGTCGGCACTTTCGGTGCGTACGCCGTAGTTGTACTTGATAGTGTTGTCCAGGCGCACAGCCCAGTCTTCATTACCGGTATCGACTTCGAACGCCTGGGCACCAGGCAGCGCGAGCAGACTGATGGCGCAAGCGAGCAGACAGCGCTGCGACGGCACAGCGCAGAGAATGCGGTGTTTTGGCATTACGATGACTCCACGAATTGTTATTTTTGTTATCGCCGCCCGACTTTTGCGGGCGTTGGTCAAGCGTCCATGCGCGACGGCAGGGTTAACGGTCCAGGCTTTGAATGAAGGTTTCGGCTTGAGGCCAGGCACCGAATCCGGCAGCCGGATTCAGGTGCCCGACGGCGCCCAGCAGTTCCAGCGCGCTGCCCCAGCCCTCAGCCATGGCGGTAACCGCCTCCAGGCTGGCCAGATGATCGTTGCTGCTGGCGGCGACAATGCTCGGGAACGGCAACGGCGTGATCGGCAGCGGCGCCCAACCGTTGGCGCGCAGGGTGTCCGGGCTTGGGTAAGCGGCGGGCCATTGGGCATTCAGGTCCGGTGGAGCGGCCAACAGCGCGCCTTTGATTGGCCGGTCATAACGTGCTGCCCAATGGGCGACCATCAATACACCGGCACTGTGCGCAACCAATACCACCTCGCCTTCGATCTGCTCCAGCTCGCGCTGGATCGCCTCGACCCGGGCATTGCAGTCCAGGCCGTTGACCTGCAACGGCGGTACTGCGTGAACCTTGGCCAGCTTCGCCTGCAGCAGGGTCTGCCAGTGTTCGGCGACATGGTCGCGCAGGCCGGGGACGATCAGGACGGTAGCGGCGGTATGCAATCTTTCCACATCAGCACCTATGCTCAGGACAGTCGGCTCACCACCTAAGGTGAGCGCTTCGAGAGCCACACTAATCCCCCCTCCCCCCGGGTGCTTTACATTGAACGTCAGTGACTTCACATTTGATGACAGGGGTGCGGGCAGCCGTCCGCTATGCTTGAGAGGCCGGCATTTTGTGTCAGCGTGGAGGCAGAAAACGGCTTTTCATTTGACGACACTCAGGCTATAAAAAGCGACCCGCCGCAGAAGCGGGACGCCTAATGAGAATGCGTGGAAAACAATAAAATGACCGCCCTCGTCCGTGCTGCAAGCTTGACCAATTACCTCGAAGTGTCGCGCCACGTCGGCTTGAATCCGCATGCCTTGCTGGCCCAGGTCGGCCTGAGTGCCGCGCTGCTGGATGATCCCAACCAACGCCTTGCGGTCTCCAGCGTGATTACCCTGCTGGAAGAGTCGGCGCGGGTCAGTGGCTGTGAAAGTTTCGGCTTGCGCATGGCCGAACTGCGCCAGTTGTCGGACTTTGGCGAGATCAGCCTGTTGCTCACTCACCAGCGCACCCTGCGTGGCGCCTTGCAGGTGATCGTGCAGTACCGGCATCTGCTGAACGACGCACTGGCCATCCACATCGAAGACGCGGGTAAAACCGTGATCATTCGTGAAGAAGTGGTCAGTGAGCTGCCACACAGCAGTCGCCAGGCCACAGAGCTGGCCATTGGCGTGATGCGCCGTCTGTGTGCTGCTGTTCTGGGCGCTCATTGGCATCCGATCAGTGCCAACTTTACTCATAACGCTCCTAGTGATCTTGCGATTCATCGGCGCATCTTCGGCTGCAAGCTGGTGTTTGGCAGTGAGTTCAATGGCATTGTCTGTCCGGCGGCTGATCTGGATGCGGCCAATCCGCTGGCCAATGAGGCCATGGCGCGCTTGGCCCAGCGTTACCTGGATACGTTGTCTGGGGGCAAGCTGTCGCTGGAGCTGGAGATGCGCAAGACCATCTACCTGCTGCTGCCCATGGGGCGCGCCACGATCGAGCAGGTGGCGCAGACGCAAGGTATGAACGTGCGGACCCTGCAGCGGCGGCTGGAAGAATGTGGGGTGACCTTCAGTGATTTGATCAACGGGGTGCGGCGCGATCTGGTGATTCGCTATCTGGAGAATCCCGGTTATTCGTTGGGGCGGATTGCGGACATGCTGGGGTATTCGATGCCCAGCTCATTTACGCGCTGGTTTATTGCGCAGTTTGGGATGCCGCCGGCTACTTGGCGGGTGCGGCATGGGGTTCAGGTGCGCTGAGGAGTTGTAAGCATATCCATTTGCTGTGGTGGCGCTGAATCACCTTTCCGCCCTTACGGCGGGTTCCTTTGGCAGTCGCCCCAAAGGAACACAAAGGGCTCGCCCCACCAGGGGCCCTACGCTGCGCTTCGGGTCCCCTCGCTGCGGCGTCGCTACGGGGTATCGCGAGCTACGAGTTGCAAGCAACTCTACGCTTCGCGACTTCGGCTAACGCCGAAGGTGCTTCGCACTCACCCCTTCGCAACGCCTCCGCTCGGCCCTTCTGGTTAACGGGGCAGTAGATCAAGATCAAGAGCACAATTCGCTGCGCTCTTGCTTGATCGGGTTGTACCGATCAGCTTGGGTAGCTACCGCTCTGAGAAGTGGCAGCTGACTCAATACAAAACGTAGCCCTCCACCCAAAGCAAGAGCGTAGCGAATTGTGCCGTTGATTTTGATCTGCTTTTGACTTTGATCCACCCGCCCCGTTAACCAGTAGGGCCGAGTGGAGGTGTCGTGGAGGGGCTAGCGCGCAGCGCCTTCGGCGTAGCCGAAGTTGCGAAGCGTAGAGTTGCTTGCAACTCGTAGCTCGCAATGCCCCGTAGCGACACCGGAAGGAGGGAACCCGGAGCGCAGCGTAGGGCCCCTGGTGGGGCAAGAATTTTTTGCTTACTTTTTTTTTCGACTGAAAAAAAGTGAGCCGCCGTAAGGGCGGAAAGGTGACTCAAAGCCACCCTGGCAAATGGATATGTCCACAAATCCAAGAGCCTAAGCGCCAAAAAAGCCCCTGCCTTACAACCCCCAATGCATCAACGCCAACACCAGCAACACCAGAAACACCGTCTCCCCCACCATCAACGCAATGGGCTTGAACCCCACCTTGGCCAGCTCCTTGAGCTGCGTCTTCATCCCCAGCGCACTGATCGCCACCACCAGACACCAGCGCGACAGATCATTGATCCCGCCCTGCACCACTGTTGGCACCCAACCCGTGCTGTTCAGACACGCCAGCAACACAAACCCCACCGCAAACCAGGGCAACAACGGCGGCCGTTGCCCAGAGGCATCATCCCCGGCGCGGCGGGTAATCATCGCGGCACAGACAATCACCGGCAGCAGCATCGCCACCCGCATCAACTTGACCACCGTAGCAATGTCCCCGGTCTCGGTAGACATGCTGTACCCCGCCCCCACCACCTGCGCTACATCATGGATAGTGGCGCCAAGAAACACCCCGGCCTGTGGCGGCGAAAGCTGCAACCAACCGGCAATCATCGGATAAAGGATCATCGCCAACGTCGACAGCGCCGACACCCCGATCACCGTGAACAGCGTCGCATGTTCCTTCTGCTTGTGCTGAGGCAATGCGGCGGCCAGCGCCAAGGCAGCCGAAGCGCCGCAGATCGCCGTCGCACCACCGGTGAGCATGCCGAACAGGCGGTTGAAGCCCAGCGCCTTGGCCACCACCATCGACACACTGATAGTCACCACCACAATGATGACCACCAGGGCCACCGGCTTCCAGCCCAGGCTGGCGATCTGCTCAAGGGTAATGCGCATGCCCAGCAACGCCACCCCCACGCGCAATACCGTGCGTGCGGTGAACTCGATACCGGCCTTGCAACTGCCGTCAGCGGAAAGGAAGTTCAGGGCCATGCCCAGCAACAGGGCAAACAGCATCACCGGCGCACCGTAGTGCTCACTGAGAAAACTGGCTGCAGCTGCGGCGATCAGACTGACCACAAACCCCGGCGCAAGCGTACGCACACGATGGTTGACGGCGGCAATGGCGACAGTGCTCATACACCGCCCTCCCCGGAATCGATAACAATGAACAACTGCTCGCCCTGCCATTCGACCGGGTAGCTGGCGACCTTGAGCTGGGTCGAATTGAGCAGATAGCCGCTGGCCAGATCAAAGCGCAGGCCATGCGCGCAACACTGAATCACCCGCCCATCCAGGCGCCCGCCACACAACGACGCGCCCTGGTGCGGGCAGCTGTCATCAATGGCATAAAAGTGGTCAGCGACGTTGAACAGCGCCAGGCTCTTGTCGGCAAAGGTCAGCAATACACGGCTGTTGCGGGCTGGAACCTTGGCCGTCGGCACAGGATAGCGATAACTCATACCAGCACATCCTGTTCCAGCGCTTCGCACATGACCTCGAGCAGTACCTCGGCGGGCTGGGCACCGCTCACCGCATGAAAGCGGTTGAAACGAAAATACGGGACACCTTCTCCGCTGTAGTCGTTAACGCCGGTGAAGGGACTGGCATCGCCACGCAGGCAGTCGGCGACCTGCGCCGGATTCAGGTCACAATCGCGAGCAATCTGCAGCAAGGTGATCGGATCACCAAGGTCCTTGCCCTGCTGGAAGTAGGCCGCAAACAGCCGGGCCAACAAAGCCTCAACCCGCGCCGGTTCTCCCAGCGCGACAGCGCGTTGCATCAACCTGTGGGCGTCAGCCGTATTGGGCATGCGGCTGATACGCGAAAAATCGATGCTGACACCCGCCGCTTCTGCGGCGGCACGCACCTGGGCCTGGCGCTGGCGCACCGCCTCATCGCTGCCCAGGCGCTTGCGGTAGAACGCCTCGAACGGCTGGCCGGTCCTGGCCATGTCGGGCAGCAGTTGCACACCCCGCCAGCGCAGGTTGACCTCGACCTCTGGCTGCTCGACACGCAGTTGCTCAAGCGCACGCTGCAGGTGACGGTGGCCAATCAGGCACCAGGGACAGATGAAGTCGAAAAATACGTCGATGGTTAGAGTCTGTTTCACGGTTTTACCTCTTGAAGCTGTGCCGCGTCAGGCGCTTTTGCTTGCGCACCATCCAGACGGGCCATGTCGCTGTGGTAGTGACGCTTGGCAATGAAGAACACCGCGGCGGAGACAATGCTGATCAATGGCACCAGCTGAAATGCCGCGTGCAGACCGATCACGTCGGAAACCCGACCGGTAATCAGCGGCCCGGTTGCCAGGCCCAGCAGGTTGTTGGACAGGGTCAGGGTGGCGAAGGCGGTGCCATGCACCGAGTAGTGGGTCAGGTTGGCGACCATGGCGCTGGACGGTCCGTTGGTGCCCACCGCGATCATCATGCCCAGACAGATCAGCACCAGTTGCGCGGTGCCCGAAGGCAAGGCAAAGGCCAGCGACAGCAACAGGCAACTGCCCAGGCAATAACTGATGGCCAGGCTGATCTTGCGGTCCGGACGCTGGCGACCGAGGCGGTCGCAGAGCATGGCGCAGAGAATCGTGCCGATGCCGCTGCACAGCACAATAATGGCGGCGACAACGCCCGCCTTGTCGGTGCCCATGGCGTAGTAGCGGTTCAGGTAGCTGGGCATCCACACGATCACCGTGCCACCGACGAACAACTGCAGGCCGCTGGCCACATAGGCGGCAATGACCGAACGGCTGCTGTACAAGGTGCGCAACGGACGGACTGCCTTGCAGGGGGCATCCGAGCGTTTCGGCGAGATTTTTGCCTCTTTGACCAGCAGTGGGTAGACCAACGCCAGTATCAGGCCGAACAAGGCCATGCCGGCAAACGCCCAGCGCCAGCCAAGGTGCTGGGCCATCACGCCGCCCAGGGCCATGCCCAGTACCGAGCCGAACATGCCACCGGCCATGAAGGCGCCGGCCAGGGTCGCACGCATGTCCCGTGGGAACACCGCGACCACCACGGCGATGCCGACGCTGCCGTAAGCGGCTTCGCCGACACCCACCAGAAAGCGTGCAATAAACATCTGCTGGTAGTTTTCAGCCAGTGCGCAGCCTAGCGTCGCCAGGCTCCAGAGCACCGCCATCAGTACCAGGCTCTTGACCCGGCCAAAGCGGTCGGCCAGCAATGACAAAGGAAAGGTCAGCAGCCCGACCATCAGCGCGACGATGCCGCTGAGCAGGCCGAGCTGGCTATCGGTCAGTGCCCATTCACTTTTGAGCAGCGGAAATACCGCATTGAGCACCTGGCGCGACATGTAGTCGGAAATCAGCAGGCCAAAGGTCAAGGCGAAAACAATCCAGGCATAGCGCCGCGGAATGTCACGTGAAGTGTCGGCGCCATCATCTGTGGCGCTGGCGATATAGGCGGCCATGCTGCCTCCTCGGTTGTCTGGCGTTAGTCTTGTTGTTATGAGAAGCCTGACTAACAGCGCTGTAAGCTGGGGTGGGTCGGCACCGCCGTCACAGGCCGACCCTGTCCGGTCAGCCGCGCTGTGGCACACCCTTGTGACCCGGCAGGCGGTTAGGCGCCATTCCGTTGGCTTTGAGTGTTTCTTCGATGCTGCTGTACTGCTGGCCGATGCGGTAAATGGCACGGGCCTCTTTGCCGTTGGCGATTTCGCGTCCCAGTTCATGGGCCACGCGCACGGTCTGCTGGATCTGCTGCACCGAGGTGAAGCGCTTGCCGTGGTGGTCGATGATGGTGTCTTCGTTGCCGCAACGCGGGTGCAGGCCCATGGCCAGGGCCATGGTGTTGAACGGCAGCACGTTCTTGAGCAGCGATTCGGCGGTCAGAGTGCAACCATCCGGCGCGCGGTGGATGAAATTGAAGAAGTTGAACGGGTTCGGACCGTCAAAACCGCCACCGATGCCGATCCAGGTCAGGTTCAGCGGCCCCATGTAATCGCCGCGACGGACGATGCGCTCAAGGGTTTCCAGGGCATGCATGCCGGTCAGCTGGAAGTGCGGCTGGATATTGCTCGCCTGCAGGCGGCGCAGGTGTTCGCGCACCCAGGCAGGGCCGGCCGGTACGGTCATCTCGCTGTAGGCGGCCTGAATCCCGGGGTTGGCCAGGGAGGTGCCTTCCAGGTATTCCGGATACAGCAGCTCCATGATGTTCATCTGCGTGGTGTTGATTGCCACGGTGACCTGATCAGGCTTGGGCGTGAGATCGGCCAGCATGTGGCGGGTGTCGTCGGACAGCCATTTGGCCGCTTCGCCATCGCTTTCCGGGGCGAAGGAGATCGAACCGCCCACTTGAATGATCATTTCCGGTACGGCTTCGCGCACACCGGCAATCAGTTCGTTGAATTTCGACAGGCGCTTGGAGCCCTTGCCGTCCAGCTCGCGCACATGCAGGTGGAGCACGGTGGCACCAGCCTCATAGCAGTCAACAGCCTTCTGGACCTGTTCGTCCATGGTCAGCGGAATGTCTTCGGGAAAGTCCTCAGGCATCCATTCCGGGCCATAAGGGGCCACGGTGATCACCACCTTTTCCATGTTTTCCGGGTGCAACGAATCGTCGAAGAATTGCATGCTTCAGTCCTCGGTCTTGTTATTGTTGGTTTCCGCCGTCAAGCGGAGGGGTAATGCTGGTCCGCTGTCAGTAGGTGCGGTCGCCCTTGATCCCGGCGCGCTCCATCTTGCGATGGCAGGCCGGGTAGTCCATGACTGCGTAATGCTGGGTGCTGCGGTTATCCCAGATGGCAATGCTGTTGGGCTTCCAGCGCCAGCGCACCTGGTACTCGGGCAGGTACGCCTGGCTGATCAGGTAGCGCAGCAGATCGCCTGCACCGGGGTTGGCGTCCTGGCCGAAACGCACTCGCTGCGGGGTGTGGTAGTTGGTGAAATGGGTGGTAAAGGCATTGACGAACAGCACCTGCTCGCCGGTTTCCGGGTGGGTGCGCACCACCGGGTGTTCGGCGTCCGGGAACTGGGCCTTGAGCGCCAGGCGCTTTTCGATCGGCATCGCCGCGCCAAAGCTGGCCTCGATGCTGTGCCGGGCGCGCAGGCCTTCGATCTTCTGCTTCACCTCATCCGGCAGGTTCTGGTAGGCCAGCACCATGTTCGCCCACATGGTGTCGCCGCCTACCGGTGGGCACTCCACGCAGCGCAGCACACAGCCCATCGGCGGTGCCTCGCGCCAGGTGGCGTCGGTGTGCCAGGCGTTCTCGTAGCGGTCGGCGGGTTGATCCGGACGCTTGTAGATCTGCACCAGACCCGGGTGCTCCGGGTCGCTGCCGGCTACCGGGTGGTCTTCCAGTTCACCAAAGCGCCGGGCAAAGGCCACATGCTCGGCGCGGCTGATGTTCTGGTCACGCAAGAACAGCACCCGGTGCTTGAGCAATTGCGCCCGGAGCTGGTCGAACAGGTCGTCATCGTGCACCGCATCCGCCAGGTTGACCCCGGACACTTCAGCACCGATGGCGCAGGTCAGTTGTTCGATGTGCATGTTGCAGCCCTCTTCAGATGACGAAGATTGACGAACCGGTGGTTTTGCGTGCTTCCAGGTCACGGTGCGCCTGTACTGCATCCTGCAGGGCGTAGTGCTGGTTGATTTCGATCTTGATGCGGCCGCTGCTGACATGGTCGAACAGCTCACCGGCGAGGTCAGCCTTCTCCGCCGGGTCGGCGATATAGTCGGCCAAAGCAGGTCGGGTCAGATGCAGCGAGCCTTTCATTGCCAGGATCTGCGGATCGAACGGCGGGATGGTGCCGGAGGCAGTGCCGACGCAAACCATCAGGCCACGGCGCTTGAGCGAGTCGAGCGAGGCCATGAAAGTGCTTTTGCCAACGCTGTCGAATACCACGTTGACGCCGACGCCATCAGTCAGCTCGCGTACGCGCTTGGCCACGTCTTCATGGCTGTAGTCGATGGTGTGCGTGCAGCCATGGGCCAGGGCCACTTCGGCTTTGGCTTCGGTGGATACGGTGCCGATCACGTTGACGCCGAGCAGCCGCGCCCACTGCGAAACGATCAGGCCAACACCACCGGCGGCGGCGTGCAGCAGGATAGTGTCGCCAGGTTTGAAGTCATACAGACGGCGCATCAGATAGGCCGAGGTCAGACCACGCATGGTCATTGCCGCAGCGGTCTCGAAGGCGATGGTTTCCGGCAGCTTGATCAGCGCTGCCGCACCGATCAGACGGTCGGTGCAATAGGCACCCAGGGTATTGAGGAAACCGGTGTAGGTCACCCGGTCGCCGACCACCACATTGGTCACGCCCTCGCCTACGGCCTGCACCACCCCGGCCGCCTCAACGCCCATGCCGTTGGGCATCGGGATCGGGTAGGTGCCATTACGGAAATAGGTATCGGCGTAGTTCAGGCCAACCGCGACCTGGCGCAAGCGCACCTGGCCAGGGCCGGGCTCGCCGACCTCGGCATCCTCATAACGCAGAACCTCAGGACCACCGGTTTCATAGAAACGTACGACTTTGGACATTCTTGTCTCTCCAATCATCGATCTGGACGCACTGCGTCAGTTCAGGTGATTGGACTCTATGCCCAACGTCTGCGGGGTGCTTCGCATCCGGCGACAAGGCGTTTTCATTTCATGACAAGCCTTGTGCCACTGGCCGCCTGCGGGCCTTTCTCGTACGATGGCGAGGCCTCCTTCACCTTGCCGATGAGCCTTGCATGAAGTCCCCAGCCGGTTTGCTGCTTTCAGGTATTGAGCTGGACCGCGACAGTGCCACCCCGCTTTATCGCCAACTCTACCTGCAGATTCGCAAGCAGATCCTCACCGGCCGCCTGCCAGGCGGCATACGCCTGCCGTCGACGCGGACCTTGAGCCAGGAACTGAACCTGTCACGCATTACCCTGCTCAATGCCTTTGACCAGTTGATTGCCGAAGGCTTTCTGGTATCGCGCACTGGCGCCGGCACCTATGTGGGGGATGAGTGGGAGCGCTCGGGCCAGGGTGACCAGGAGCAAGCGCCCGCGCCACCTCGGTTGTCCGACCTCAGCCAGTCGATGTTGTCGCTGCGCAGTCATCATTTTCGCGGGGTGTCCTACTCGCACTACAGCCCGGACACGCCAACCTCGTTCCTGCCCAGCCACGGCGCATTCGAAGCCTTCCCGCAGCATATCTGGAAGCGTCTGATCAACCGCCACGTGCAAAAACCAAGCAAGGCCCTGCTCGGTTACGGCGAGTTGCAGGGGCTGGAGGGTTTGCGCCAGGCCATTGCCGAATACGTCTTCGATGCTCGCGGCATCGACTGCAGCGCCCAACAGGTAGTGATCGTCTCCGGCGCCCAGCAGGCATTCAACCTGCTGGCGATGCTGCTGCTCAATCCTGAAGACCCGGTGTGGATGGAAGATCCCGGCCATATCGCGGCACGGATCGCCTTTCAGGCCCACGGCTGCCAGGTCGTGCCGGTGCGTATCGACGATCAGGGCATCGATGTGCAGCAAGGCATCGCCGACAGCCCGGACGCCCGCCTGGTATTCACCACCCCTTCACGTCAGCACCCTCTGGGCGTCACCCTCAGCCATAGTCGGCGCCTGGAATTGATCGACTGGGCTGCGGCCAAGCAACGCTGGGTCATCGAAGACGACTGCGACAGTGAACTGCGCTACAGCGGGCGGCAATTGCCGGCGCTGTACGCCATGGACCAGAGCGACCGGGTGATCTACGTCGGCACCTTCAGCAAAGTGCTGTTCCCCTCGCTGCGCCTGGGCTATGTGATTCTGCCGCAAGCATTGGTCGAGCCGTTCTGCACCATCCGCGCGGTAATGGACCGCAGCCCGCCGACCCTGTTGCAGGCGGTGACCGCCGACTTTATGACTGAAGGTCACTTCATCGGCCATATCCGCCGCATGCGTGCGCTCTACCAGGCCCGCCAGGTCTGTCTGCTGGAGGTGCTTGAACGCAGGCTCGGGCATTTCTTCAGCATCACCCCGGTGGAAGCCGGCATGCACCTGATCGCCTGGCTACCGCCACACCTGGACGACCAGGAAGTCGCCCGTCAACTAGCCTTGCAAGGTGTGCATACCTACGCCTTGAGCGACTACTGCCTGCAGCGCTACCTGCCCCCTGCCCTGTTGATCGGTTTTGCCGGCACGGCGCAGGAGCACGCCGAAACCAAGGTCGAGGCGCTGGTACAAGCGCTCAAGGTCATGGGCCATGCGCTATAGCCATCGGCCAGTGGCCTTATCATTTGCTTCGTAATGGATCTATCGAGAGTTCCTCACCGGCGCGATAAAGAACGCGCCGGTAGAACCGGTGCCCGCACCAGGAACGACTCGAATGAATGCTATCCAACAACGCTTCACCCGGTTGCTCAATAACAAGACCAAAGGCGCTGCAGCGCCGGTGCTGTTGACCCACGAACTGGCCACGCGCCTGATCGATCGAATTGATCAGGTGCGTCTGTTTGCCCATGCCTATCCGTTACTGACCAACCTCACCCACGGGCGCCTGACGCCCTTCGACCTGCTCGACTTCGCCTACCGCCATGAGCTCAAAGGCCTGAGCCTGCATATGCTCGATGGCGAACACAACAGCCTCTCGCAAATGAACGCTACACAGTTGCATGCCTTCGCTGCCAAAGCCCGGGAGCTGGAGCTTGAGGTGCACCTGGAAATCAGCAGCACACTGAAGCAGGATGTTGATGCCGCGATCGCCGTGGCCAATGCCATCGGTACCCGCAACATTCGGGTGTATTCGCGCTATGAAGGCACCCTGTCGCAGGTCATGGACACCATCGGCGGCGACTTGCTGTACCTCGCCCACCAGGCTGACATCCACAACCTGTACTTCGATTTCGAGCAGCACGAAGAACTAAAAAGCGATGAGATCGCCCAGTTGCTACGTCAGGCCAACCATCCGCGTCTGCACGCGCTGTTCGATTTCGGCAACATGATCAACGCCTGCGAGCAACCGCTACAGGCCCTGTCAAACCTCGCACCGCACATTCGCCAGGTGCACCTCAAAGGCGTGCGTGTCGTCCCTGAAGCACAGGGTTTCGGCCATTACGGTGTGCTCCAGGGCAGCGCCGAGGACGACCTGCCCAACGCGCGCATGCTGTTCGAGTTGCTGATGCTTGGCGAACACCAGCCGCAGGTGATCGCCTTCATCCTCGAACAGGAAAACCACTACATCGCCCCGGCCTTCCGGCAAACCGATGAGCCTGCCGACCCCTTCATCGCCTACCGCGAGATGAGCGAAACGCCCCTGCCTGCGGGCTTCACCCTTGAGCAGATGCTCGCAGGCGAGCAGCGCTGGGCGAACAACCAGGTCAGTTACGTCAAAGGCTTGCTCGCCGAACTGCGCACCCTGGCCGAACTGAGCCTGGCCACAAACGCCTGACACCGCTACCCCCACTACGCCTGGAGAATAACAATGACTGCACACGACAAGGCCAAATGGTTCAAATTCCTGATTCTGATCCTCGGTGGCGGCACCATCTACAAGCTGGCCAACCTCAAGGACGCGTTCTATGTACCGATGCAGACATTCATGGGTTTGTCCCATACTGAAATCGGTCTGCTGCTCAGCGCCAACGCCATCATCGCCACGGGTTTGTTCGTCGTCGGCGGCCTGCTCGCCGACCGCTTCGATACCCGCAAACTGATCCCGCTCGGCCTGCTGGGCACTGGCGCCCTGGGCCTGTACCTGGCGACCTTCCCGCCGTTCAGCGGCTTGATGATTGTCTTCTGCCTGTTGGCGGTCTGCGCCGACTGCATCTACTGGCCCGCACTGCTCAAGGCTATTCGTGGCCTGGGTGATGACAAAGAGCAAGGGCGTCTGTTCGGCCTGCTCGAAGGCGGACGCGGTGTCATCGACACCCTGGTGGCGTTCTCGGCCCTGGGTGTGTTCATTGCCATGGGCGCCGCTGAAGCAGGTCTGAAGGCTGCGATTGTTTTCTACTCGGTGATCGACATCGCTGCGGGTGTGCTGACCTGGTTCCTGCTCAAGGGCAGCCAGAGCGCACCTTCCACCACGACGAAGAAGAACCCGCTGTCCAACCTGATGGAAGCGATCAAGGTGCCGGCGATCTGGGTGGTCAGTTGCAACGTGTTCATGGTCTACATCGTGTACTGCGGATTGACCTACTTCATTCCTTACCTCAAAGAGGTGTATGGATTGCCGGTCGCGCTGGTCGGCGCCTACGGCATCATCAACCAGTACATGCTGAAGATCCTCGGCGGTCCCGCTGGTGGCTTCCTCGCCGACAAACAGTTCAAGAGCCCCAGTCGTTACCTGAAGTGGGCGTTCCTGGCGCTGCTGCCGATGATGGCGATCATCCTCATGGTGCCAAAGAGCCCGGGGTACATCTATGCAGGCATGGCCGCCACGCTGTCGTTTGCCTTTATCGTGTTCTCGATGCGCGGCGTGTTCTGGGCGCCCATGGGTGAAGTGGGCATCGCCCCGCATATCACCGGCTCAGCGTTCGGTATCGGCTGCCTGATCGGCTATGCGCCGGGCATGTTCGCCTATGTGGGGTACGGCGCGATCCTTGATCACTTCCCGGGCCAGCAGGGATACAACTATGTGTTCATGGCCATGATGGGGCTGGCAGTGCTCGGCTTTGTGATTGCCAGCCAGATGCACAGGCTGGTGCGCAGGAATGCACAGGTTGCAGGAGTAGGTGCGCAAACTGCGGCATAAGCT
Organism: Pseudomonas sp.; assembly: GCA_036643775.1. Taxonomy (GTDB): domain Bacteria; phylum Pseudomonadota; class Gammaproteobacteria; order Pseudomonadales; family Pseudomonadaceae; genus Aquipseudomonas. Next base: position 43,672 of record JAVXRI010000004.1, read on the forward strand.
CCCACAGGGATTCAATCCCCTTCAAGCAATGAACTGCACCCCGAAAGTTGTACCCCCATCACATCTCCACCTGTGTCCCCAGCTCGATCACCCGATTGAGCGGCAGGTTGAAGTACTTGAGGTTGCTGTTGGCATTCTTCAACAGGAATGCGAACAGCCCCTCTCTCCACCGTGCCATGCCGATACGCTTGGTCGGTATCACCGTCTCGCGGCTGAGGAAGTAGGTGGTGCCCATAGGGCTGAAGTCCAGCGCCGGCACATGGCACAACTGCAGGGCAGCCGGTACATCGGGCTCCTCGATAAAGCCGAAGTTGAGGTTGACCCGGTAGAAACCATCACCAAAGTCCTGCACCTCGAAGCGCTCGGATACCGGCACCCGCGGACGATCCTGGGACACCACGGTCAAGAGCACCACCCGCTCATGCAGCACCTGGTTGTGCAGCAGATTGTGCAGCAACGCGTGCGGCACAGCATCGGCGCGGGCAGTGAGGAACACCGCAGTACCCTGGACCCGGTGCGGCGGTTGCGAGCGGATGCTGCTGATGAACAACGGCAGCGGCAAGGCCGACTCATCCAGGCGCTCGACGATGATCTTGCGTCCGCGTTTCCAGGTGGTCATCAGGATGAACAGCGCGATACCGGCGATCACCGGGAACGCCCCGCCCTGGAAGATTTTCGGCGCGTTGGCGGCGAAGTACAGGCTGTCGACCAGCAGGAAGCTCAACAACAGCGGCACCGCCAGCCAGCGCGGGGTTTTCCACAACAGCAGCACCACCGCCGCTGAGAGCAAGGTGGTAATCAGCATGGTACCGGTTACCGCTACGCCATAGGCCGCAGCCAGCGCACCGGAAGACTCGAAGCCGATCACCAGCAGTACCACGCCGACCATCAATGCCCAGTTCACCGTACCGATGTAGATCTGTCCTTGTTCCTGGCTGGAGGTGTGCTGAATGAACATGCGCGGTACATAACCGAGCTGGATCGCCTGACGGGTCAGCGAGAAAGCCCCGGAAATCACCGCCTGGGAGGCAATGATCGTCGCCAGGGTGGCAAGCCCGACCATCGGCAGCAAGGCCCAGTTCGGCGCCAGCAAGTAGAACGGGTTACGCACGGCCTCGGGGTTGCCGAGGATCAGCGCACCCTGGCCGAAGTAGTTCAGCACCAGACCGGGCAACACCAGAAAAATCCAGGCACGGGCAATCGGTTTGCGGCCAAAGTGCCCCATGTCGGCATACAGTGCTTCGGCACCGGTCAGGGCCAGGACCACGGCGCCAAGAATGGCCACGCCGATGCCCGGATGCACCACGAAAAACTGCACTGCCCAGGCCGGATTGAGTGCCAGCAGCACTTCCGGGCGCTGGACAATGCCATATACACCCAGCGCTCCCAGCACGGTGAACCACAGGACCATGACCGGGCCGAAGAGGATGCCGATGCGTGCAGTGCCGTGTTTCTGGATCAGGAACAGGCCCACCAGCACTACCACAGCAATCGGCACCACCCAATGATCGATGCCATCAAAGGCCAGTTGCAGGCCCTCCACCGCCGACAACACCGAGATTGCCGGGGTAATCATGCTGTCGCCATAGAACAGCGCGGCCCCGAACAGACCCAGCAACACCAGCACCCGGCTCAAGCGTGGATAAGGCGCCGCGGCCCGTCGGGCCAGCGCCGTAAGGGCCATGATGCCACCCTCGCCCTGGTTGTCGGCACGCAGCACGAACAGCACGTACTTGATCGTCACCACCCAGATCAACGACCAGAACACCAGCGACAGAATGCCGAGCACGCCGTCATGGTTGGCCTGCACGCCGTAATGGCCGGCGAAGACTTCCTTGAGGGTGTACAACGGGCTGGTGCCGATGTCGCCATAGACCACGCCGGCGGCGGCGATAAGCAGGCTAAGTGACGAGGTTTTTACGGGGGAATGGGCTGTTGCGGAGGATGCGGCTTGGCTCACGGTAGGACGTCTCGGAACGGAGGGTCTGGAAACGCTGCCAGTATCCCTTTATGCGTTACGAGACCTCGTAAAGAGTCCGTAATTTTTTGTAGGAGCGGATTTATCCGCGATGGGGCGCATCGCGGCCCCAAAAGATGGGACTGCTATGCAGTCCATCGCGGATAAATCCGCTCCTACAGGGTGTAATGCTGCTTATCCGAGCAACGCGCTCAAATCAAGGCCATGAGCACCGAGCGGTGGGCACCAGTAGTAACCACCGGTAAGCGGCCGGCTGAAGCGGTACAACGCATCGACCACACCGTCTTCCAGACCACTCATGCGCCGCAGCTGCACTTCAAAGGCATCGAACGAGTGACCGAAGGCCAGAAACGCCAGGCCCGCACCGCGTTCATCAGCCCATGGCATGGAACGACGCACGATAAACGCTTCCGGATCGTAGCTCTCCTGGGCGGTGCGTTTGACGTGAGCCGATTCCGGCGCGTCATCGAGCTCTTCGTTGTCCGCCTTGCGCCGGCCAATGATGTCGTCCTGCTCGGCCTGCGGCAGCGCCTTGAAGCAGTCCAGGTCGTGGCGCCACAGCTGAAAGGCGGCAAAGCTCGAACCGCTCAGCCCAGGGATATCGGTGGCCAGGATCGCGGCGTCTACCGCTGCATCTTCGATCGGGTTTTCCGTGCCGTCTTCATAGCCGGTCAGGTCGAAGCCGGTTTTGTGACGGAAGGCATCGGTCGCCTCAACCAGGGTAAAGGCCGGAGCCAGCAGTTTTTCCAGTGCCTGGCTGTGCAGCCACAGGTCGCCACGGTCTTCGCCGCGCAGCCACAACCACAGATCATGCTGGGTGCACGGGTTGTCTACCGCTGCGGTCAGTTGCGGGAACGCACGCAGGCCCTCGATGCTGCGGCCCAGTGCCTGCACCAGCGGCGCACCGAAACCGGCCACCACGCGGCTGCCATCCACTTGCTGCTGCAGTGCATCGAGTACGCCCGGCAGAGCGGCCGGTGTATGCAGGGCGAAAAACAGGTGACGGCCTTGGGCGGGAACGGGGGCGGCGAGAATGCCTGGCTGGAACTGCATTGGGTATCGGATCCTTGAGTAAAACGAGAATGCTACTGCCTGGGGACAGGGTCGACAAGCGCGGCGGCTTGACGCAGGGGCGTGATGAGAAGCACTCGTACTACCAGGACTGGAATCCTCGCCTACACTGCCGTTCATCCCCTTTTTTGCGAGCCTTCGACATGACCGCATCACCTCTGCTAAGCGCATTTCTGCCCCTCGCGTTGGGGTTCATCATGCTGGGGTTGGGCCTGACCCTGACCCTGGCCGATTTCGCCCGGGTGGTGAAATTCCCCAAACCGGTACTCATCGGCCTGGCCTGCCAGATTCTGCTCCTGCCTTTTATCTGCTTTCTGATTGCCAAAGGCTTCGGCCTGGCCCCTGCCCTGGCGGTCGGCCTGATGCTGCTAGCGGCCTCCCCTGGCGGCACCACGGCCAACCTGTTCAGCCACCTGGCCCATGGTGATGTGGCGTTGAACGTCACCCTGACAGCGGTCAACTCGCTGATTGCGATCCTGACCATGCCGCTGCTGGTGAACCTGTCGCTGGCCTACTTCATGGCCGCCGACCAGGCCATTCCCCTGCAATTTGCCAAGGTGCTGCAGGTGTTTGCCATTGTCCTCGTGCCGGTGGCCATCGGCATGCTGATCCGCCGCCTGGCGCCGGGGTTTGCCACGCGCATGGAGCGGCCGATGAAGATCATTGCCGCGCTGTTTCTGGTGTTCACCATTGTCCTGGCCATGGTCAAGGACTGGCAGACGGTCGTCGACTATGCCCCGGTGGTAGGCGGCGCGGCGCTGTTGTTCAACCTGTTGAGCCTGGGTATCGGCTACTGGCTGCCGCGTTTGCTAAAAATCCCCAAGCGCCAGGCGATTGCCATTGGCATGGAGATCGGCATTCACAACGGCACCTTGGCCATTGCCCTGGCGCTGGCCCCGAGCTTGCTGAACAACTCGACCATGGCGATTCCGGCGGCGATTTACAGTTTGATCATGTTCTTTACCGCAGCAGGGTTTGGCTGGTGGGTGAGCCGTAGCCGGGAGCCGGTTGCTGTGGGAGCGGGCTTGTCCCGCGATTGACCTGCTCCCGGGAAAACGAGCCGCACGGGCGGCTCGTTTTGTTCTGGTCCAGGGTTTTGCAGTTTCAATTCTGCAGCGCACAGGCTGCCTTGTCGATAATAGGAATTGGACTAAAAACGACTGCGCTGCAGCAGCCTGCCGAGGCACCTGGGTTGATTTCTCGCACGAGAATAAACGCTATGTTATAACGATACATATTTTATTTCATTGCCCTCTACATCCAAAGGTTTCCTTCATGTACGCGACACAGCCTGGCACCGGCAGCACTTCGCTCGCCGAAGAAAAAGCAGCAGTACTCGACGTCCATTCGGTGCAGGTGCGCTATGGGGAAAACCTGGTCCTCGATTCACTGACCCTCAACGTACATCGCGGTGAAATCTATGCGTTGCTGGGCGCTAACGGTGCGGGGAAAACAACCACGCTGAATGTGCTTCTGGGCTTCGTCAAACCGAGTGCAGGCAGTGTCCGTATCGATGGCGTCGACCCGGTCAGCCACCCCGACCAGGCTCGCCAGCATGTGGCCTACATTCCAGAGAACGTCTCACTGTATGGGCACCTGAGCGCCCGGGAAAATATCGCTTACTTCCTGGACCTGGCCGAGCAGAGCGAGGACGATCAATTGATTACCTGCGCCCTGGATACGGCCGGCCTGGATCGCGCCATGCATGACCGCAGAGTTGGCCGGTTTTCCAAAGGTATGCGGCAAAAAGTGGCCATCGCGCTGGCACTGGCGCGCGAGGTTCCAGTGCTACTTCTGGATGAACCCGCCTCAGGTCTGGACCCCCGTGCAACAGCCGAACTCAATAGCCTGTTAAGCCAATTGCGCGAGCAACACGTGGCGGTGCTGATGGTTACCCACGATCTGCTGAGCGCTGCAGATATTGCTGACCGGGTTGGCTTTCTCGACGCCGGGCGCCTGGTTGAAGAAGTGGCCGCCAATGGCAGTGAGCGCTTCGATGTACGCGCGCTGCATCGGCGCTTCGCGGGGCAAACGGCATGAACCTGACGCTGCGTATCGCCACTGAAGAGTGGCGCTATATGGCCCGCAATCGTGTCGCGGTTGCAGGTTTGCTCCTACTGGCTTTGTTGACGTTGGTCGTGTCACTGACGGCTTTCGAGCAGCAACGCAACACCAGCGCAGAACGCGACCGTTACCAGACGCAAGCCAATGACGCCTTTGCCGCGCAACCAGACCGCCATCCTCACAGGGTTGCCCACGCCGGGCATTTCCTGTTTCGTCCGGTAAGTGCCCTGGCCGCCTTTGACCCGGGCATCGACGCCTATACCGGGCAAACCGTCTTTCTCGAAGCCCATCGGCAGAACGGTATGAGTTTTGGCGACGTAAACCAATCCTCACTGCTACTGCGCTTCGGCCAGTTGACGCCGGCCTTTGTACTCCAGGTGCTGGCGCCGCTTTTACTGATTTTCATCGGCCATGCTGCAGTGGCCAGAGAAAAGCAGTCCGGCACGCTACGGGTGTTACTAGCCCAAGGCGTAAGCAGCCGTCAGATCATGCTCGGTAAGCTGCTGGCGCTGTGCAGCGTTGCGGCGCTGGCACTGTTGCCGACGGTGCTCGCCCTGGGCTGGCTGGCCTACTACCAGCAAGCCTCCTGGTTGTTGTCGGCCTGGCGAGTGCTGGGCTATGGCCTCTGGCTGTTGATCTGGTCGATAGCGGTCGTGCTGGTGTCCGCACTCGTTGCTCGCGGCCGTGATGCGTTGCTCAGCTTGCTCGCACTGTGGACGGTACTGGCGATTCTGCTGCCACGCGGGGTAGCGGATATCGCCAATGTCGTTGTCGCCCTGCCGAGCAAGTTTGAAACCGACATCGCCGTGGCGCGTGACTACCTGGCCCTGGGCGATGCGCATAACCCGGACGACCCGCATTTCGGTGCCTTCCGCCAACAACTGCTAGCCAGGTACGGGGTTGCCAAGGTTGAAGACTTGCCAGTGAATTACAAAGGCTTGTTGAGCATGGAAGGTGAGCGCGCCTCCAGTGAATTGTTCAACCGCTACGCCGCGCAAACCTTCAACCAGCAGCAAGCGCAGCTGACGCTGGTTGATCAATTCGCCTGGCTCAGCCCAACCTTGGCATTGCGACGGCTATCCATGGCCGCGTCGGGTACCGACCTGCTCACCTTTCACAGCTTCCTCGAACAGGCCGAACACTATCGCTACACCCTTGTTCAGCGCCTGAATCAGCTTCAGGCGCAAAGGCTCAGCTACAAGGATGACACCAACCCGAACAAGGAAAACCGCATTGCGCACAGCCACTGGCAGCAGTTTCCGACCTTTGACTATCAGCCTGAACCGGTGAGCAAGGTGCTGCAGCGTTCGCTGTCGTCAGTCGGCGTGTTGTCGATCTGGTTACTGATACTGGTGGCAGCCGTAGTTGCGGCAAGCAAGCGCTTAGGGAGCGCCGTGAAATGAGCTGGATAACCTTTGAACTACGGCTGCTGATGCGCTCCAGGCTGTCACTGGCGACCTTCTTGCTGATGCTGACGTTATCGTGCCTGGCGGTGGCGATGGGGCTGCATGAAGTCAAACGCCAACACCACACCCTGACCCGGCTCAACGCCTTGCAAAGTCAGGATGTGGCAGCCGTTGCCGAGGGCTTCAAATCGCCTGATGAAGCCGGCAAGGCGGCCTATTACACCTTCTACAACACCTGGAACCCGCCTTCGTCCATGGCCTTCGCGGCACTCGGCATGCGTGATGTCGCGCCTTACACCATGCGGGTCAGAGCCTTGGGGTTGCACGCCCAGCTGTATGCCGGCGAAACCTTGAACCCGGAGCTCGCCTTGGCGGGACGATTTGATTTCGCCTTCGTGCTGATCTACCTGGCGCCGTTGTTCGTCATTTCACTGTTCCACGACCTGATCTCCAGCGAGCGGCAGTCCGGCCGACTGGGGCTCCTGCTATCAATGCCCGGCCCCCTCGGACGGTTATGGGTGCGCCGTGCGAGCCTGCGTTTCACCCTTATGTTCGCCTGTCTGGGTATGCCGCTACTGGTCGGTGCAACACTGTCAAACGCCGCGCTCCCCGACATGGCACTAACGCTGGTGCTGATCGCCAGTTACCTGGCGTTCTGGACTGGTCTCTCGCTATTGGTGGCGAGCCGCCGCTGGCATGCGACCACCCAGGCCATAGCCTTGATGGCGCTCTGGGTAACCTTGACGCTGGTACTGCCAACACTGGCGAACATCGTCTTGAGCCGATCGCTGCCGGTCAGCCAGGGCGTCGAGCTGATGATGGCGCAACGCGACAAGGTGCACGGCGCCTGGGAAGTCCCCAGAGAGAAAACCATGGAGGCGTTCTTCTCCAGCCATCCGCAATGGCAAAACACGCCGCCACTGCCGCAGGGCTTTCATTGGAAGTGGTACTTCGCGTTTCATCAGGTTGGCGATGAAAACGTTGCCGAGCAGGTTCAGCACTACCGCAACGGGTTGTTGGCGCGTCAACACTGGACCGAGCGGCTCGGATGGCTGTTGCCCGGTGTCGCGGCGCAAGGTGCGTTGCATCAGCTCGCCGCTACTGACCTGCCTGCACAACTGGCCTACCTGGACGCCACGGCACGCTTCCACCAACAGATTCGCGGGTTCTATTACCCCTACTTGTTCAATGATCGCCCATTTGGCTTGGATGACTTTGCCCAGCGACCGGTGTTTTCGCCCCAGCAGCAGACCTCGGCAATCTGGACGGCCAGCACGCTGGTTTTGACGCTGATCTCGGCACTCGTGCTCGGTTCGGGCGTGAGGTCGCTACGCCTGCAAGCTGTCCAGCGCCATTGACTGCCTCAGGCGAAGATTTGCGAAGGGTGACGCAGGGTCGGGTCGAAGGGATTGATCTTCGGCCCGATCGTCGCCGTCTCGCGCTTGAGCAGTTCCACCACCATCGGCAAGCGTTCCGGCCCCAGCCGATCACTGATGGTGGCCACGCTCAACGCCGCAACAGCATGGCCGTTACGGTTGAGAATCGGCACCGCCACCCCCGCCATCCCCTGCAACACACCGGTATTGCGCGCGGCATAGCCCAGGCGGCGGACGTTCTCGACTTCCGAGCGCAAAAAGACTTCGTCATACAGATGGAAGTCCTTGAGCCGCGGCAAGTTGTAGCGGATCACGGTTTCCCGCTCCTCGTCCGGCAAAAAAGCCAGAATCGCCAGACTGCCCTGCCCCACGCCCAACGCTACGCGCCCGCCGATATCCCCGGTAAAGGTGCGAATCGGGTACGGCCCTTCGCTGCGATCCAGGCAGATAGCGTCGAAGCCACTGCGGGCCAGCAGAAACAGCGAGTCGCCAAGCGACGCCGACAAGCGCAACAGGCTCGGCCTGACCAGGTCGCGCAGATTGCTGCTATTGCCAGCCCGCGCCGCCAGGGCGAAGAACTCCAGGCTCAAACGATAGCGCTTGCTGCGCGCATCCTGCTCGACCATCGACTCCTCCACCAGCCCACGCAGCAGTCTGTGGGTGGTCGGTTGCGACAAGCCAACCCGTTGCGCCAATTCTGTTACACGCATGCCTTCAGCCGGTGCCTCACCCAGTACCCGCAACAAACCGAACATCCGCGACACGGCGCTGACACCGACTTCTTGAATTTCGCTATTCCGCTCAGTGGAATCCATTTTTATTGAACCTTATTGTTATTCCGATAAATGAATAAATATGAAAATAACCAACTCTCAGTGAAATTCTGCATTGAGCCAATCCTATTCTTCGACCTACTCTGCGTCCACCGGGGCAAAACAAATCGAATAACACGCCGGTCGCCACCTCAGGGTGAGCACCCATCACTCGATGTCCCCTTCGCATCTGCCCAATAAAAAAAGCGTGAACACGCACGCCCGATAACTCCAGGTGGAACGCAGTCATGGCCTTTTTGCAGCTCGAAAACCTTTCAAAACGCTATGGCGCTGTCGACGCCGTATGCGCTACCAACCTTGCCGTCGAAAAAGGGCAGTTCGTTTCCCTGCTCGGCCCTTCCGGTTGCGGCAAAACCACTACCCTGCAAATGATCGCGGGCTTTGTCGATGCCAGCGGCGGGCGCATCCTGCTCGATGGGCGCGACATCACCCACGCCAAACCCAGCAGCCGCGGCCTGGGTGTGGTGTTCCAGAGCTACGCGCTGTTCCCGCACATGACAGTGCAAGACAACGTCGCGTTCGGCTTGCGCATGCGCAAGGTCAACGAGGGCGAGATTGCACACAAGGTCAGCACCGTTCTGGCGTTGGTGCGCCTGGGCCAGCATGCCCAGCGTTACCCGCGCGAACTCTCCGGTGGCCAGCGTCAGCGTGTGGCCCTGGCGCGCGCCCTGGTCATCGAGCCGCCAGTGCTGCTGCTCGACGAACCGCTGTCGAACCTGGACGCGAACCTGCGTGAAGAAATGCAGTTCGAGATCCGCAGGATTCAAAGCGAAGTCGGTATCACCACCCTGATGGTCACCCATGATCAGGCCGAAGCCCTGTCGATCAGTGATCGCGTGGTGGTCATGCAGGCCGGCCGCGTGACCCAGATCGACGAGCCCTACAAACTCTACGAACACCCGCGTACACGCTTTATTTCCGACTTTGTCGGTAAAGCCAACCTGCTGCCCGGCGACCTGGATGCCAACGGCCTGGCCCAAGTGCGTCACGCACAGGGCGCTGGCAGCCTGACCTTGAGCCTGCGTCCGGAGAAAATCGATCTGCGCCCGGCCGGTAGCGGTCGCCTGCAAGGTCTGATCGTCACCCGTTACTTCCTCGGCAGCCAGTGGCTGTACCGCGTCAACACCGGCCTTGGCGAACTGACCGTGGTCCATCGCAACGATGGCAGCGCGCCCTTGAATGAAGGCATGGCCGTTGGACTGGATTGGCAAGCGGCATTACTGCGCGTGCTGGCCGCTGACGAGGTGAGCGCATGAACACTGCAACCACTGCGCGCCTGGACCTGCGCGGCTATCTGCTGTCGGCACCGGCACTGGCACTGTTCCTGGGCCTGCTAGTGTTGCCCCTCGGGTTGACGCTGGTGCTGTCGTTCAACGTTTTCGACTATGAGCTCGGCGTCAAGAGTGACGCCTGGACCTTGAGCCATTACCTGAGCCTGTTTGGCGACAGCTATTTTCTCGAGATCTTCTGGCGCACCTTCTGGATCAGCGCTCTGGTGACCCTGCTGTGCGTACTGATCGGCGTACCCGAAGCGTACATCCTCAGCCGCATGGGTGCCCCGTGGCGTTCGATCTTCCTGATCGTGATTCTTACCCCGCTGCTGATTTCGGTGGTGGTCCGGGCGTTCGGCTGGAGCCTGCTACTGGGCGCCGATGGCCTGGTCAATCAGGCTATCCAGGCGCTCGGCGGCTCACCGGTGAAGCTGCTATACACGCCCTTCGCGGTGATCATCGCGCTGGTGCACGTGATGCTGCCGTTCATGATCATTCCGGTGTGGACGTCGCTGCAAAAGCTTGACCCGGCGGCCGAACACGCTGCGCTGTCACTGGGTGCCAGCCAGGCCAAGGTCATGCGCCTGGTGGTGCTGCCACAGGTGATGCCCGGGGTATTGTCCGGCACGCTGATTGTCTTCGGTCTGGCCGCCAGCTCCTTTGCGATCCCCGGCCTGCTCGGCGGACGACGCCTGAAGATGGTCGCCACCGTGGTCTACGACCAGTACCTGTCCGAACTGAACTGGCCGATGGGCGCCACCATCGCCGTTGTCCTGTTGCTGGCGAACCTGCTGATCATGCTGTCGTGGAACCGCATGGTCGAAGGTCGCTACAAGAAATCGCTGGGGTAAATCATGTCCAAGAACGGTCCTTTCGCCCTGACGTTTCACCTGCTGGTGGTAGTGTTCATGCTCGCGCCGCTGGTGGTGGTGTGCCTGGTGGCCTTTACCCCGGAGAACACCCTGAGCCTGCCAACCGCTGGCTTTTCGTTGCGCTGGTTCGAAGCGGTGTTCGAGCGCGCGGACTTTATCGAGTCATTCAAGAACAGCCTGGTTCTGGCCTTTCTCTCGGCCACCTTCGCCACGCTCATCGCCGTACCGGCGGGCCTGGCGATCACCCGCTATCAGTTCCCCGGCCGGGACTTCTTCAACGTGCTGTTCCTGTCGCCGATCATCATTCCGCACCTGGTGCTCGGCGTCGCACTGCTGCGCCTGTTCGCCCTGCTCGGGGTCAACGGCAGCTTCAGCTGGCTGGTGTTCGCCCATGTGGTGGTGATTGTGCCGTACGTGTTGCGGCTGGTGATCGCCGCCGCCATCGGCATCGATCGCAGTGCTGAACAGGCGGCCGAATCGCTCGGGGCGAGTCGCTTCACGCTGTTTCGCAAGATCACCTTGCCGATGATTCTGCCGGGCGTTGCCGGTGGCTGGCTGCTGGCCTTCATCAACAGCTTCGACGAAGTCACGCTGTCGATTTTCGTCACCTCCCCGGCCACCCAGACCCTGCCCGTGCGCATGTATGTCTACGCCACCGAGTCCATCGATCCGATGATGGCGGCGGTGTCGGCACTGGTGATCGCCCTGACTGCGACGACCATGATTCTGCTCGACCGGGTCTACGGCCTGGATCGGGTTCTGGTAGGGAAGCACTGACATGGCATTGTTCAAACGCCTGGCCGAACATGATCGGCCTGCGCTGGCCTTCACCCTCGACGGCCAGCCGGCCAGCGGCCTGCTCGGCGACACCTTGCTGGTCGCCCTGCTCACCGCTGGCGAACACCTGCGCGGCAGCGACTTCAGCGCCGAGCCGCGTGCCGGGTTTTGCATGATGGGCGCGTGCCAGGACTGCTGGGTACGCCTGGGCGACGGTCGTCGTGTACGCGCCTGCTCGACCCTGCTCGAAGATGGCCAGCAGGTCGAGCGCGAACCGGGGCGATGCGTATGAGTGCGCCGGTTATCGTCGGGGCTGGCCCGGCCGGCATTCGCGCCGCGCAAACGCTGGTAGCCCATGGCGTGCATCCCTGTCTGGTGGATGAAGCCAGCCGCGGTGGCGGGCAGATCTATCGCCGTCAGCCGGCTAACTTTCAGCGTCCACCCGAACAGCTGTACGGCTTCGAAGCCGCTAAGGCCACGGCCGTGCACGAAACTATTGACGGCCTTGCAGGACAAATCGATTACCGCCCGCAAACCCTGGTATGGAATGCCGAACAGGGCCATCTGGACACCTTGAAGGATGGTCGCGTCGGGCAACTGGACTTTACCCAGGTGATCGTCGCTACCGGCGCCACCGACCGGGTGCTGCCGGTACCCGGCTGGACCTTGCCCGGTGTCTACAGCCTCGGCGCAGCGCAGATCGCCTTGAAATACCAGGGCTGCGCCATTGGCGAGCGTGTGCTGTTCTGCGGCAGCGGCCCCTTGCTGTACCTGGTGGCTTACCAATATGCCAAGGCCGGAGCCAAGGTGGTCGCGGTGCTCGACAGCGCGCCGTTCAGTGCCCAGTGCCAGGCGTTGCCAGCTCTGCTCGGGCAACCGGCAACGCTTGCCAAGGGCCTGTACTACCGGGCCTGGCTCAGCGCCCATGGCATCCCGGTACATCAGGGCGCCAGCCTTGAACGCATCGACGGCGACCAGCGTGTACAGACCGCCACCTGGCGCCAGGGCGAGCGTCGTCAGCAGCTTGACTGCGATGCCCTGGCCTTTGCCCATGCGCTGCGCAGTGAAACCCAACTGGCCGACTTGCTCGGCTGCGAGTTTGTCTGGGATGCGCTTAACCGCGCCTGGCTGCCCTTGCGCGACAATGCCGGGCGCAGCAGCGTCAGCGGTGTGTACCTGGCGGGTGATGGCGCCGGGATCAGGGGTGCCGACGCCGCTGAAATGGCCGGCGAACGCGCGGCACTGGCTTTGCTTGAAGACCTGGGACATCCGGTGGATCAACGCCGGTGCCGCTACCTGGAAAAGCGCCTTGCGGCGATAGGCCGGTTCCGCAAGGGCCTGGAAACCGCCTTCCCCTTCCCCCTCGACTGGGCCGAAAAGGCTCCAGATGAGCTGGTGGTGTGTCGCTGTGAAGAAGTACGAGCCGGCGAAATTCGCGCCGTGGTGCGCGAAGGCCATTGGGAAATGAACCGGGTCAAGGCCCATTGCCGGGTCGGCATGGGCCGTTGCCAGGGTCGCATGTGCGGTGCGGCGGCGGCGGAAATCGTCGCTTCGCACAGTGGCCGTACGCCCGACTGCGTCGGCCGCCTGCGCGCTCAGGCCCCGATCAAGCCGCTGCCCTTTGGTGTGGAGTTCGACGCATGACGGCGTTCATTGAAGCAGAAGTGATCGTGCTAGGCGGTGGCATTGTCGGTGCTTCGGCTGCCCTGGAGCTGGCGCGGCGCAAGCGCTCGGTGGTGCTGCTGGAGCGCGATTTCTGCGGTTCGCATTCAAGTGGTGTGAACTACGGCGGCGTACGTCGTCAGGGCCGGCCCTTGCACCAGTTGCCGCTATCGCAACGGGCCCATCAGATCTGGGCCCGGCTGCCCGAAGTGATCGGCATCGACGGTGAGTATGTACGCTCCGGTCACCTGAAGCTTGCCCGCAGTCATGCCGACCTGGACGCCTTGCATGCCTATGCCGAAGCCAGCCGGTGCTTCGATCTGGGTTTGCAGTTACTGGATCGGGAAGCCTTGCGGGCGCGTTTCCCATGGGTGGGTGATGTCGCGGTGGGCGCCTCGTACTGCCCGCAGGACGGCCATGCCAATCCGCGCCTGGTGTCACCCGCCTTTGCCCGCGCGGCGAAATGGCACGGAGCCCAGGTGATCGAGCAAGCCGGCACCAGCAGTGTCGAGCATGATGGTCAGCGCTTCGTCCTGCGCACCCACAGTGGCTTGCAGTTACGTGCGCCGTGGCTGTTGAACTGCGCGGGCGCCTGGTCGGCGGATCTTGCGGCGCAATTCGGCGAGCCGGTGCCGATGCAATCCAGGCATCCAGCCATGCTGGTTACCGAGCCGCTGGCGCTGGTGATGAGCACCAGTACTGGTGTCGAAGGCGGCGGTATCTATGCCCGTCAGGTCGCCCGTGGCAACTGTGTGTTAGGCGGTGGCCGCGGCTTTGCCCTCGACGAGAATCGCGCCCGCCCCGGGCAGGCTGCAGTGCTTGAAATCTTGCGCAACGCTGTCGAACTCTATCCGTTTCTGGCCGGTGCCCAGGCCATTCGTACCTGGAGCGGCACTGAAGGCTATCTGCCCGACGGTGAGCCGGTGATCGGCGCCAGCAGTACGCAACAGGGGTTGCTCCACGGCTTCGGCTTTGCCGGTGCCGGGTTCCAGATCGGCCCTGCGGTCGGTGAGGCGCTGGCTGAACTGGTCTGCGAAGGCGCCAGCCGGCAACCGCTCGAATCCTTTTCCATCCGTCGTTTCCAGGTCGCTAAAGACCGTCAATCCAATGCCTAGAGGAAGTCGTCCCATGAAGAACGTCAAACGTATCGTCTGCACCGGCTTGTCTTGTCTGCCACTGGCTGCGCTGCTTTGCACCACGTCCGTGCAGGCGGCCACGCCGACCCTGTACCTGGGCATGAACGGTGGCACGATGGAGCGTCTGTATGCCGACAAGATCCTGCCGGCTTTCGAGAAAGCCAACAACGCCAAGGTAGTGATCGTGCCGGGCACCTCGGCGGATATCCTCGCCAAGGTCCAGGCCAACAAGGACCGGCCGCAGATGCATGTGATGCTGCTCGATGACGGCATCATGTACCGGGCCATCTCCATGGGCCTGTGCGAAAAGCTGCAACCCAGCGCTGCGCTGGAGCAGATACCGGCCAAGGCGCGGATCAAGGATGAAGCGGCGGCCGTCAGCCTCGGCGTGACCGGGCTTGCCTACAACACACGGTTGTTCAAGGAATACGGCTGGGCGCCACCCACCTCGTGGATGGACATGGCCGACGCGCGTTTCCAGGACAAACTGGTGTTCCAGTCCCTCGCCTCATCAACCTTCGGGCTGCACGGTTTTCTGATGTTCAACCGCATCCTGGGTGGCGATGAGACCAACGTCGAGCCGGGTTTCAAGGCGTGGCCGAACACCGTCGGGCCGAATGTGCTGGAGTACATCGCAAGCTCGGCGAAAATCTCCGAGATGGTACAGACCGACGAGGCGGCGCTGTTTCCGCTGACCCCCACCCAGGTTACTGCGTTGAAATTGCGCGGTATTCCGGTGGAGTACGCGCAGCCGAAGGAAGGCGCGGTTGTGCTGAACTTCGCCGAGTGCGTGATCGCCAACAACGACCAGCAGGAGCTGGCGCAGAAGCTGGCGGCCTATCTGCTGACCCCTGAGGCCCAGGCGCCTGCACTGGAAGAAGGCGACCAGATTCCGTCGAACCCCAACACCCCGACCACCGACAAGACACGTGTACAGGTGCAGGCCATGGAGCAGTACCTGCAGACCGCGGTGGCGATTGACTGGGACCTGGTCAACCAGCAGCGCCCGGCCTGGAACGCCCGCTGGAGCCGCTCGATCGAGCGTTAACAGTACCTTTGTAGGAGCGGATCAGTCTGGCATCTGTTGCGCCTCTAGCCCGTCCAGCAACGCATCAAGCAGCGCCATGGCCAGCTCCACCGAATGCTGGGTGGACCAGGCCAAGCCTCGCCCTTCCTTATTGGTATGGCGGACGGCTTCGATAACGGTGGTACGGGCGCACTTGAGGTAAAACGAAGCACGCACCAACGCATCTTCAGCACTGACCCCGGCGCGCACGCTGAACAAGGGCGGATGCTCCGGGCAACAGGGGACGTCGGTTTCGAGCGTTTCAATGAGGTGCAGGCTGGGGGGATCGGGGACGGGCTTTTTCATGGTCAACTCCGAGTGTAGAAGGAGCTGCCACACTGTCGTCGCCAAACGAATGGGTGGCAGCTGTACGCGGGTTGGCGAACCGGAACACTCGGAAACCCGGCAGGGCCGAAGCCCTCCCGCGCACAGCCGCCATAACACACGACGACTTACAGGGAACTACACGAGTGCTTGTCCGGGTCGCCAAACCCGATCACCGACTATTCAGTGACCGAGCGAGCCTAGTGTGAAGACCTTCCCCGGGCAAGCTACTGAGGTCGACAGATTGCGTAGGATAGGTCTTAGGACGATACACTGGCAATCGCTCTGGCCCAGGCTATCTACTGGTAGATAATCGTAAAGGTCGCCGACGCATTCGCCGGTCCGGGTGTTACCTTGCTTGAGATCTGCAGATAACGGGCCCGCAAGGGAATGTTGTAGTCACTTTGGATAGTTCGCAGAAAAAGGCCAGTATCGTGGACAGTTGCCAGCGCCAGCTTGTTGCCGGAGTCGTTGGCGATCTGCACACCAATACCGGTGGCTGCGGGGTTGCTGCTGACACCGCTCGGATCAAGGCTGAGCACCCCCTCCTTGGCGTTGATCGCAGGCCGGGTTGGATCGATGCGCAGCTTCAAAACGTTGCTGGTACTGGATCCAGGATAGCCGAGACCGCTCGGATAGTCGCCCGATGGCGAGGTCCAGCTCGGAGAGTTCTCTATGGTGTCGTAGACTCCATTGAAGGCCGGGCAGTTTTTCAGGGCAATGTTGAAGTTTTTCCAACCGGTAGCGCTGCCCACTCCTTTAAAATCTTTGAGCATGTAGGTGCCCATGGGTACTGATACATTGGCGGTGCTGCAGGTATTGGCCACAATTTGAATGTTACCCGAGAGCCTCATCTTGAACACAGGGAGCGAGCGGTCCCCAATGTAATAATGCATAGAGGAAATGGGCAATTGATTGCCCCTAAGTAAACCAGGTGAAACATCACCGATTTTGATTAGAAGAATTTCGGACCAAAGCGCGCCCGAGCGGATCTCTTCAGCGCAAAATTTACCGGGCTCTTGCCCGCAGACGTAAGTAATTTTCTGGGATTTCAATGGATAAATTTCAGGCCCGCGCTTAAACGCCACTCCTAAGCCATTGATATTGGTCTTGAACACCTTGTGAGCATAAGGGCCAGTCGTCCAGTTAGCCTTGGTTTGAGCTTCAAGCTTAAATTCATACTGCGATTGAAACGGAACTGGGCAACTTATTTTTAGAAAAGTAGCAGGAGACGTATTGTAATACTGCCTATAGACTATCGAACCCAATGGCACGTCTCTGCCAACGGTGATTGCCGAAATCTGCAGCGGCATTGTGTCATCAAGTGGTTTATTATAAACATCCACGCATTCAGCCATGACCGAATCTGCCATACCCCACAACGCAGTAGCCGCCAGCAGTGTTTTAATCAGCAAGCCAATTTTCATAACTTTACCTTTTGCATGTTAGTAACAGGCGCGCTATCAGCAACCTGCTTACCGGCCGCACACACGGCATCCACTTGAACAAGTTGCTGGCCGGCGTCTGCTCCGGCAGGAATGACCAGTGCGCACTGCTGATCGACCTTGCTGCCCCAGTTGATCAGCAAGCGCCGCGTTTCGGGTTTGACCCGTGCATAGAGTTGGCCACCCTGCCCCACCATGCCCACCGAGGTGCCTTCGCCATCGGTTACGCCAGCGCCAAAGGGCAAGGCGCTGCCATCGTCCAGGCGTACGTTAAGGAGCACCGCGCGGCCCTGATTGGTGCCGTACTTAAGGTGTACGACAGCACCCGCACGTGGTGCCACCTGCTGGCTGGTTTCAGTCAGTTCGACGCTCAGCGAAGTGCCTATCGGGTCGATTGCCACATCGTTGAGTTCGTAAGGGCGCAGGTACGGCACCACGGCATTGCCGCGGCTATCGAGCTTGAGACCAGGGTAGCCGGCGACCTTTGCCCCTTCGGCACCTGGAGCACTGACCACGGCCATGGTTTCTCCGCGATAAGGTGTCAGGGTTACACCCGCACTGTGGGCAACCACGGTGCCACTGGCGCCAACCGAGGTGCTGGTGTAGCCCTCACCGCGCCCCAGGCTGGCACTGAGCATGGCGCTGGCGCCGGTGTACTGGCCATTGAGGGTGGCGTTGTTGCTGTTGCCGGCACCATCGTGGCCAACGGTTGCACCATAGCCATATTGACGGTCGGCACCGGCCATGCCACTGAGGCTGACCTGCTGGTTGTAGTGGCCCTGGCTGTCACGACCGGTCTGGCTCATCAGCTGCGGGCCGTAGCCCGAATCGCCGAACTCCAGGGGCATGCTGATGGTCAGCAGATAGCTGTTTTCCATGTCGCCCAGGCCCATGCGGCTGCGGTTGGCGTTGAGGCTGAAACTGACGCGGTTGAACTGCTTGCTGTAACTGAACTGGTACTGCACGTCGCGGCCGGGCAAGTCCCAATAGTTTTGCGCATAACCACTGAGCGCGATTTGACCCCATGGGCCCAGGCTCTGGTCGGCGCTCACCGACAGGCGACTGCGAGGACGCCCGAATGCGGTGGTATCCCAGCCCCTCTTTTCACCTTCAAGCAACTGCATGGCATTGCTGAAGTCCAGGTAGCCGTCGGTAGAAAACCGGTAGGCCGCCACCGAGAAGTTACTGCCGGTGCTGAGGATGTTCTTGCTGTAGGACAGGCGCATGCTCTGCCCTTTCGAGGTGCCGGCGTCAAGCGCGGTCTGGGCGTGGGTGACATCCACAGCCATGGCACCGATCGGCGTGCCGAATGCCAGGCCGGTAAGCACCGCCATATAGTCATCACTCGACTGCACCCCGCCGTAGCCGGTAAAGGTGTTGTTCAAGCCGTACTGCAATGTGCCCTGCAGCAGCCGGGCCTGGTCATCGATGTAGTTGTTGCGGGTTTCACCCGCGGTGAGGCTGAAGCGCGAAGTACCCGGGCGCAGCAACTGGCTGACCGAGGCATAAGGCACGATAAAATTCTGTTCGCTGCCATCGGCCTCAGAAACGGTGACATTGAGGTCGCCGCCATAGCCGGTGGAGTACAGGTCGTCGATGACGAAAGCGCCGGGGGCTACGGTGGTTTCCAGCAATACGTTGCCGGCCTGGCGGATGGTCACCCGCGCGTTGGTGCGGGCAATGCCACGGATTACCGGAGCGTAGCCGCGCAGGGACTCGGGCAGCATGCGATCGTCACTGGCCAGTTGCACGCCGCGGTACGACAAGGTGTCGAAAATATCGCCGTTGGTGCTGGACTCCCCCAGCAACAATTGGCTTTTCAGCGAAGTGATATCGCGCTGGGCGTAGCTGTCCAGCGACTGGAACTTGTTACCCAGGCGCGGTTGCCAGCTCATCGAGCCGTTGTGGCGCAGGCGCCAGTCACCCAGGTTGAGCCCGGCATTGAGGCCGAGATAAGCCGAGTCGTAGTTGCCGTCACGGGTCTTGTTGCGATTGCCGTTGAAGTTGTAGCTGAGCATGCCGGCGGTGACGCCGCGGTCCCAGAGTTCCGGGCTGACATAGCCGCGGGCGTTACGCTTGAGCGAGACTTGAGGAATGCTGAGGTCGAGAATCTGTTCTTCGGTTGAAAAGCTCGCACTGGCCCCCGGGATCAAGCTCGCTATCGATGGGCAACCCTGACCTTCGAGCAACTGGCTGGCCTCGGGCGTCAAGCGCGTCATTTGCACACCCAGGCGCTCAAGCAAGGCCGTGCTCATGCAGATAACCGGCTTGCGGCCATCTTTCTGTGCGTCAATGCGAATTTCCTGACGGCTGTTCAGCAGACCGTTGAGCTTGATGTCGGCGCGGTACTGACCCGGCATGATCGGGTTGCCGGCCTGATAAGCGCCAAGGTCAATATTGCGAGAGTCTTCGGGCAAGAACGCATCGTTGAACTCAATCTCCTGCGCCAGCACGCCTTGCCCTACCCCTGCACCAAGGGCAACCGTCAGCACCTTGCGTATCAGGACCGCGAGCGAATTCAAGGCGAAGCAGGGCTCCGCCCGCAGGAAACACCTGGAGCTGGATGTGGTAGGCATAGGTAACTCGCGAGCAATAACGTCGAAGAGGTGAATCAGGGCTTGAGCGCTTTGCGCGTCGGTATCAGTGCCCCGTAATCGTTGATGGCGTTGAACTCCACCTGGGCATTGCCAGCGGGTAGGGTTTTGAGTTTTTCCAGCGCAAACTGGCGCGTTTCACCCGGCCCGACCATGCCATCGGCTCCGCGATCGCGCTGTGCGCCGACGACCAGCTCAAGCTCCACCACCGAGACATGGAACGCCGAGGGGTTGAACGCCTGCAAGGCCAGACCCTGACCCTTGCTGGCAGGCACTACTTGCCATTGCACTTGCTCGATGGCCTCGGTCGGCGTACCGGGTAAGCCCTCTGGCCGATAAAACAGCTTGATCCGCGAACGGAAGGCCATCTGCAGCGTGTTGAGTGCCTCGGCATCCTGCGGCTTGGGTGGAATCTCCAGGACGTTGAGCCAGAACAGCGACTCCTTGTTCCCGGCCAGCGCCGCGCCGGTGAACATCACCCGCAAACTTTGACCTTTGCCCGGATCAATGCGCGACACCGGCGGCGACAGCACAAACGGCGCCCTGGAGTTGGTGGGCGTGGATTTGACATCACCGGTGTCGATCCACGACTGGGTCAAGGCCGGTTGCGCGCCGTTGTTGTTGAGTTTGACGGTAATTTCTTTTTGCCCGGCCGGGTAAACCAGACGGGTACCGGTGATCACCACACCGGCCATGGCCTCAGCGCACGCCAGCGCTATCAGGCCGACCAGCAACAGCTGTTTGAAAGGACGTTTGCACAGCATAGAAAAGCCCCGTTAGCACCTGGAATCACGCCCCTTCTTTACAGAAAAGGGCGTGGACTTTTGCCTGCGACTTACGGGTAAGCGATGGTGTAGGTCACGCTGCTAATTACAGTACCGGCGGTAATTGCGCCTTCTGCGAAGTACTGCACGCCATACGGCAGAGTCCCTTTGCCTTCGGTAGTAGTAGCGATTTGGGTGGTGGCGGTTCTTTGCGACTCTTGTCCGACTTTGATTGAGTTGTCTGGTTTAGTGCTGCTTACATCGACCAGTTGCAACTGCACCCCTTTAGCAGTACCGGTGGCGTTTTTCAGGTTGCCGCTACGAGGATCAACCGTGCTGCCGGCTTCGAAGAAGGCGTAGGCTTTTTTCGACACATCACCGCAATCGGTCAGCTCCATGGTGAACTGGGTCAGGCCTGCGGTTTGACCTACTGTGCCCAGGGTCTTGGCCGCGACGGTCGGCAAGACGACAGCGGCATTGGCGCTACCGCCGTTTACTTTGACAACGCAGGTTTCGGAATTGATCAGGCCGTTGAACGTGATGGTGCCATCCCCCGCCGCCATGGCGAAAGGGGTCGAACCGGCAGCGATCATTACTGCAAGAAGGCGGGATTTGAAGTACATGAAATAACTCCGAGAGAACGAATGTTGTGCTGTTAGTTGCGCACGTTCATGATCGCGAGCGGTCATGATCTGCTGCGTGATGAAGTGTAAGTAACGTGCTATTCGTTCAATATAGGAGTGGTCCGAAAATCAGCGATGTACCGCAAAAAGTCATAATCACTAAATTAAATTAACAAGCAGCTTGGCAGAGTCGACGTCCATAGGAATGCTCCTAAAAATACGCCTGTTTAATTAAGGTTAATTGCGCACTCTAAATAAAACTTACTATAAATCCCTATACGGTAATATCCGTCTGGGCGTGCCACTGCTCGATAATAATGCGCAGGTACGCCGCCGTATCGGCGTTGCGCCAACAGGTCTGAACCCGCAATGTCTGCTCCAGTGTCGCGGCGGCCGCCGCAAAGTCGCTCCATTCCAGCACCAGCGCTGCGCCGTGCAAGCGATGAGCCGCATGCAAGGCGCCCTGCCTGTCACCCAGCGCTACTGCCTCAAGCAGATGACTCAGGTCGGCACGTAGCTCCTCATGCACGGCTGACATTTCCATCGCCGGGGGCGTGAAGTCCTGCTCCTGCTGCGCCAGCGGCACGTCACACCAGAGTTCGATGGCTTCCTGCAATTTGGCCAGGCGGATCGGCTTGCTCAGCACGCCGTCCATGCCGGCATCGAAACAGCGCTCAAGGTGTTCGTTACCGGTCAGCGCCGAGATGGCGATGATCGGGCAGTACGGACGTTGTAGGCTGTGCTCCAGCTCACGGAATTCAGCGGCCAGGCTGTATCCATCCTGGTCTGGCAGATCGCAGTCCATCAGCACCAGATTGACCGGCTGCTGGCAGAACAACGCCAGCCCTTGTGCGGCGTCCTCTGCCAGCAATGCTTCGCAGC
Organism: Pseudomonas sp.; assembly: GCA_036643775.1. Taxonomy (GTDB): domain Bacteria; phylum Pseudomonadota; class Gammaproteobacteria; order Pseudomonadales; family Pseudomonadaceae; genus Aquipseudomonas. The sequence goes on from JAVXRI010000004.1 coordinate 65,816, forward strand.
CAAAGCCCTCGATCTGTGCGCGCAGCACGTGTCGGTTGGCCAGGGTGTCTTCCACCACCAGTATCCGCAGGCCGCCGACTGCCGATGTGTCGGCCGTGACAGGCTGTGCCAGCGCCCGCGGCGCTGCCATCTCCACCGGCAACGCAACCTCGACCGTAGTGCCCACCCCCAGCGTGCTATTGAGCGTCAGCTTGCCGCGCATCAATTTCACCAGGCGCCGACAGACCACCAGCCCCAAGCCGGTTCCACCGGTGCGCTTGAACGCGTTGCGTGAGCGGGCATAAGGCCGGAACAACGCCTGCAGTGCCTGCGGCGACAGACCGATGCCGCTGTCCACGACCCGCATCAACAACTGCCGGGTCGTGGCCGTCGGCCCTTCCAACAGTTGCAACTGAACCTCGACACGGCCGGCATCGGTGAATTTGATCGCATTGCTAATCAGGTTACGCAGAACCTGGGCTACGCGCAGATCATCCAGCAACACCGGCGCCATGTTGCGCTCGCCGCTGAGGCTCAGCTCCAGGCCCTTTTCATCGGCAAGCAGGAAATGCGCGTCTATCTCCCGTTGTACCAACGCCGGCACGTCCACCGGCTCCAGGTTGAGCTTGAGTTGGCCGGCCTCGATCCGCGAGATGTCCAGTACATCGTCCACCAGCCGCAGCAAGGTGGTTGCGCCATTGTTGGCCAGGCCAGTGAACTGTTGCTGCTGCTCGTCGAGCGGGGTGTGTTCGAGCAGCTCCACCGCTGCCAGTACGGCATTCATCGGCGAACGGATTTCATGGCTCATGACCGCCAGGAACATGGCCTTCTCCCGCTCGTTCTGGATTGCCCGGCGCCGTTGCTGGCGGCTTTGCCAAACCAGCGCCAGCAATAGCAGCACAATCGACAGCAACATCCACAGCTCGCCATCGTAGTGCTCGGCAATGGCGGTGAGGGTCGGGATGTCGAGGTTCATTTCGGCAAACCAATCGTCGTAGATGGCCTTGCGTTCATCAGCAGTGATCGATGCCAGCGATTTTTCCAGAATGGACAGCAACAGCGGCTGCTCGTCACGCACGGCCATGCTGACCCCGGTATGCAACTGAGGTACCACGCCGGATATCTGCAGCTCCCCCTGATACTGTCGCGACAGGTAGGGAATCAACAACCACTCCGACGCAATAGCGGCATCGGCTTTGCCGTCTTTGACTAGCGCCAGCATGTCTACGGCATTCTCGGCGGCGATCAGCCTCACCCCTGGCGCTTGTTCCCGCAAGAACCCGGCATACACTTCACGCCCCAGCATCACCAGGGTCTTGCCAGCCATCTGCTTGAGATCAACGCTAGGCCTGTCGCCGAAATGGTTGACGAGGATGGTCGAGCTGGTGTTGTAAGGAGTGGTGTACAACAGGCCGCTATCGTCTGCCGGATTCTCGGACTTGCGTCGCGTGGACAAAATATCAACCTCGCCGCTGAGCAGTTGATCCTTGCGCGAACTGCGAGTGCTGGTGGCCACGAACTCGAAGCGCAGGCCGGTGCGGCGCTGCACGAGCGCAAGGTACTTGGCCGAGAGCCCCCGCAGTTGCTCGCCGTTCAAGTACTCGAAGGGGATAAGGTTATCGAATACGCCGACGCGCAGGACGGGATGGGCAGCAATCCAGTCCTGTTCCTGCGCAGTCAGTTCCATCGGCGGCGGATTGGCGTATTCGCCCGCTGTCGCCAGGCTGGTCAGCAGGCTCAGCGTCAATAACAGGGGCCGGATGAGCAGGCTCACAATGGCACCGCCCGATGAGCGCGTCCCGCCGGCAATACATCGAGCGGCATGCCACCGCTCAAGGCGTTCCAGTGTTCGACCAGTGCCGTCAACGTTTCCAGGTAGGCCGGGGCGTCCCACGCCACCTCGGCGCGCAACAGCGTTTCCAGGGTCTTGCTGTCTCTGGCCAGGGTCTCCCACTCCATGATCAAGGCGGCACCGTTCAAACGGTGGGCAGCATGCAGGGCAGCCTTGCGATCGAACAGGGCCATGGCCGTTACCAGGCTACCGACGTCGCGGGCCATTTCCCGGTTGATTGCGGCCTGGTCGAGGGTGGGGGCCATCAAGGCCGCGCTGGGGGCGGCCAGGTTAACCTTGCACCAGGTCTGGATAACGTCGCGCAGCGGGTTCAGGCCGATGGGTTTACTCAACACCCCGTCCATTCCGGCAGCAAAGCAGCGCTCCAGGTGCTCATTACCGGTCAACGCCGAAATAGCGATGATCGGGCAACGTACACGGCCCAGCTGCGGCTCCAGCTCGCGCAATTCACGGACCAGGCTGTAGCCATCCTGATCGGGCAAGTCGCAGTCCATCAGGATCAGGTCGTAGCGGCTTTCACGAAACAAGGCGCGGGCCTGGGCGGCGTCGGCCGCCACCACAGGTCGACAGCCAAAGCCACTGATTTGCGCGCGCAGCACTTCCTGGTTGGCCAGGGTATCTTCCACTACCAGCACCTGCAGACCGCAAGGGGTTGCCATGCTCGGTAGCGCCTCGGTGACAGTAGCTACCGCCAGGGGTCTAGGCGCGCGGGTCACGGGCAAGAGAATGGTTATTGCAGTACCCACGCCCAGCTCACTCTCCAGTACCAACGAGCCGTTCATCAAGTCCACCAGCTGTCGGCAGATCGACAATCCCAAGCCGGTACCGCCCGATCGTTTGTACGAGTGGCTGGCCTGTGCATAGGGCCGAAACAATGAAGCCTGGACCGCCTCGGAGATACCGATGCCGGTGTCGCGTACTTCGATCTCCAGCTGCTCTTCTGCGCCCTCTTCCACCCGCAGGCGCAAGTGCACTTCGACATGGCCGGCATCGGTAAACTTGATCGCGTTGGACAGCAGGTTGTGAAAGACCTGGCCCAGGCGCGTGCTGTCCAGCAGCAACAGGGGCAGTTGCGGCTCGATATGCAGGTTCAACGCCAGATTCTTTTCCCTGGCGCGCAAACGCTGCAGGCCCGCCACGCCCTGTAACAACGCACCGACATCGGTCGGTTCGAGAGCAAGGCGCAGCTGCCCGGTTTCCAGCCTGGAAACATCCAGCACATTGTCCAGCAGGCGCAGCAGTGCATTGGCGCCGCTGTTGGCCAAGTCGGCAAAGTGGCGTTGCTGCTCATTGAGCCGGGTGTGCCCCAGTAGTTCCATGGCCGCCAGGACAGCGTTCATCGGCGAGCGGATTTCATGACTCATGACCGCCAGCAGCTGGGTCTTTTCTTCTTCGTTAACCACGGCTCGCCGGCGTTGTAAAAGACTGCGGTATACCAGCAGACACAGGCCAATCAGCATCAGCGCCGCCAACAGCAGCACGTGCAGGTAGTGGCTGCTGATGCTCTGCAGCGAAAGCACGTGCGGATCAAAGTCGTGATACCAGTGATCGTGGCTTTCTTGCTGTTGCTGCGCGGTGATCGAGCTCAGGACTTTCTCGAGGATTGAAAGCAGCACAGCCTGGTCAGAGCGCACCGCAATGCTCACATCCATTTGCTCGCTGCCGACCACCCCCGAAGTCTCCAGGACGCCCTGGAATTGCCGGTATAGATAAGGCATCAGGAAGGTGCTGCTGGCCACCGCGGCATCTGCCTGGCCGTCCTTGACCAGGTTCAGCATCTCCAGGGCCGAACTGCTTTTGATCAGTGTGGCCTTGATTTTCCTGTCCCTGAACATGGCCGCGTAGTGCTCGACGCCGGGGATCGCCACGGTCTGGCCTTGCAGCTGATCAAGATCGAAGGCATCGGGTGCGTCGAGGCGAGTCACAATGATCGGTGAGGTGGTGTGGTAAGGCAGTACCTTCAAGCTGCTCGGCAGCGGCGTGCCCTTGAAATGAAAATAGGAGGACAACAGCTCAACCTGGCCTTCGCGCAACCAGGCCTCACGCACCGCCTGGTTGCTGCCAGGCACGTAGCTAAAGGCCAGGCCAGTCTCACGGGTCACTGCTTGAAAAAAGTGCAATGAGCGTCCATGCAGCTGCCCATCTTCCATGTACTCGAACGGAATCAGGTCATCGTTCACGCCTACCCGCAGCAGCGGATGAGCCTTGATCCACTGCTGTTGCTCGGCACTCAGCTCAATCGTTGCGGCCCAGGCGACGGAGGTCCAGCAGCCTGTCAGCAATAGAACCAGCGTCGCCCGGCGCGCCCACGCACTCATGACGGTCCGATGATCTTGTTCAGTTTGAACAGCTCATTGTTCGAGGTCACCCCGAGCTTGCGAAACGCCGAAGTTTTCTGGGTGCTGATGGTCTTGATGCTGCGGTTGAATTTTTCCGCGATGTCGCTCACGGTCATACCCGCCAGGTAGCAGCGAATAACCTCCTGCTCGCGGCTGGTCAGATCGGCCTGGACCAGCGGGTCCGGTGCCTCGCTCTTGTCCTCAGCGGCACTGGTCACTGACTCAGCCAATCGATAGGTCATGTCGGCATTCAGGTACACCGCGCCGCCTGCAACCTTGCGCACGGCCTTGACCAGTTGCGCCATTTCTTCGCCTTTGCCGACAAAACCCCGGGCGCCTACGCGCATGGCCAGGCCGACGGTTGCCGGGTCGTGGTGGGACGAGAGGATAAGAATCTGGCAGGCGGGAAACTTGACCCGCAAGGCACGGATCAGCGACACCCCGTCCAGTTCGTCGGGGTTCAGGGAAAAGTCCAGCAGCAGCAAGTCGGCAGGCACTTTCGCCAAGCCTGCGATAAGGTCCCGACTTCGCTCATACACACCGACAATTTCAAAGTCTGCTTCGGCGGCCAGGGTATTGGCCAGCCCATGGCGCACAACGGCGTGGTCATCGAGTAACGCAATGCGTATCCGTTTCATGGCGAACGAGTCCAGTCGAACCAGCGCAAAAGGCACTGTTAAAATAAGGGATAGCTGATCTGATCAGCGCCCTGTTACGCACCTGAGTATACTCAACAGCAAACAATTTTCACCTTGTGTTTGACCACCTCCCTCGCGATTCGCGCAGTCGCTGCGAGGCCGGTTCAACGCCCTTCAATGATATGTTTTATCTTGAACAGTTCGTTGTTGGAAACCACCCCCAACTTGCGAAACGCCGCGGCCTTTTGCGTGCTGATGGTCTTGATGCTGCGATTGAATTTCTCGGCGATATCAGTGATGGTCATGCCCGCCAGGTAACAGCGAATGACCTCCTGCTCACGGCTCGACAAGCTGACATAACGTATCGCATCAGCGCAGCTTTTTTCGTCGCCGTCGTTGCCAACCGCGGTGGCTTCGGCAACCCGGTAGGCCATGTCCGGGCTCAAATACACAGCGCCCGAGGCAACCACGCGGATCGCCTTGACCAGTTGCCCCATGTCCTCGCCTTTACCGAGAAATCCCCGGGCCCCTACACGCAAGGCGAGAATGACGGTCGCCGAGTCATGGTGTGCGGAAAAAACCAGGATACGGCACTCCGGGTACTTCACCCGTAACGCGCGAATCAGCAAAACACCGTCCATTTCATCTGGTCCGAGAACAAAATCCAGCAGCAGGACATCGGCCGGGGCTGTCGCCAGGCCGCTCATCAAGTCGCGGCTGCGGGCGTACACACCGACCAGTTCAAACTCCGACTCCTGTACCAAGCGATTGACCAATCCATGCCGCACGATTGCATGATCATCCAGCAAAGCAACTTTTAAGCGTTTCATAGATTACAGGACACTCTGTATAGCGAGCAAAAATACTTCCAGGTATTACTGCAAATCGCCTGTAACTATCAGCATTAGTGCAAATTAGGCTTCAGTGCGATTGTCATGTAATCTAGAGAAGTACTGTCCTGTTGAGTATCGGAAAACTCCTAAAAGTTAATACTGGAATACATCAGATAAATTTCAGACACGAGCAAACAACGCAATTATGCGTTCAGATTAGTTAAGAGTAGTTAATTCTACTGGCGCTTCTCCTGTTCGATCATGAATGTCATGAAGTCGTCGAACTCCATGGGCCGGGCCAAGGCATAGCCCTGCCCTATCCGACAACCCAGGCGGTGCAACAAAGGGATGGTATGTTCATCTTCGATACCCTCGGCGACCATGTTCAAATTGAGCAGCCCCGCCCAGTTGACGATGCCGGCAATGACCTTGCGTGATGAGGCGTGTTGTTCAACACCACGAACGAAAGCACCGTCAATTTTCATCTCGTCGAACGACTGATTGGCCAACAGCTTCAAGGTCGCCGCGCCTGAGCCGAAATCATCCAGTGACACCTGGAAGCCTTTGGCACGTATGGCCGTCAGTGACGCCGAAAGCTGCAGTTCGTCAGGTTCGGGCACATCTTCGGTGAGTTCGATTTTCAGCAAGCGGTTCGGCAAGTTTGCCTGGTACATGCGCGCAGCCAGACGATCGGCGAAGTGTGCGGTGCAGATGGTCTTGGCCGATGCGTTGACCGCAATCGGAATACGGATGTTCTCGCGCTTCAACGCCGACAGGGTCTTCAGGGTCCACAGTTCCACCAGGCTGAACAACAACAGGTCCAGTTCCAGGCGGTTCACCAAGGGTATCAACACCGACGGCGGTATCTCGCCAAAGCGCGGGTGCCGCCAACGCACCAGCGCTTCGGCGCCAACGACACGTCGGGTGAGCAATTCGAATTGCGGCTGGAATACAAAGCGCAAGCCTGCTCCGGTAGTAAGGGCATTGATCACTTCGTCCTCGGCCAGGCTGTCGAAGATGACTGCAGCCACTGGTTGCTCACGTTGTGCCCGCGTCAGTACTTGCGCGCGCAAGGCGTCGCCGAGGTCCATCGTGCCGCCCTCACGCACGATCTCGACGGTGATGCCCGCCGCGCGTGCCAGCCGTGCATGTGACTCCAGCGCGCTGATCGCCACCCCGCCCAGGCGCTTGACCCAATGCGCATTGGTGACCTTCTCGCAGAGCAGCGAGACATGATCGTCAATCGCTTGCGGCGGCGGGTTGAGGGTGGTTTCTCCGGTCCAGAAGATGCTCGGAAACTGGCTCAAGGTGCCCGCCTCATGCAAGCTTCTGAGCAGACTCGGCAACATCAGGCCGTCACCACATTCGGGGCGAATCTCACAGACGATAACGTCGACGCTGTTTTCGTGCAGCCAGGCCGCCACCGCACTCAAGGAGTCGACGCTGGTCACAGGCGTGATGCCCATGCCGCCCAGGGCTGAGGCGAGCCGCGCGGCGGACGCGACGTCGGACGCCAGGGTGATCACACGCAACACGCTGAACTCGTTGGGCACAGCGGCATTCAAGGTCATGGCAAGAAGGTTCCAGGGTTTGTTCTGGAAAAAATCTTATCAGCCACACATTTGAAACAAATAGGAATGGGACTAAAAGTAACTGTTGGGCTATCCGAGGACACCAGACTGCACCTGCGCTACCTCGGAGCCATGCTGTGACATCCTGCCCCCACATGAGTGTCCGCCATGAGCGAATTCATCTACTGCCATCCCAGCCACAACCGCGCGACTGCCTACCGCCACATTCGCGTCACCCCCAGCACCGGGGCCCTCGGTGCCGACGTCGAAGACCTCGACCTGAACCTTCTGGACGCCGAAGGCTTCGCCGAGTTACGCCAGGCGCTGCTTGCGCACAAGGTGCTGTTCATCCGCGAGCAGAATCTCAGTATCGCGGACCTGGAACGGGTCACCCTGCAGTTCGGCGAATTCGGCCGCGAGCCCTATGTGACTACCATGGCGGAACATCCGCATGTGGTGCACGTGGTCAAGGAAGCCGACGAGAAGGCGCCCTTCGTGTTCGGCGGGGCCTGGCATAGCGATTGGACTTTCCAGGAGCGCCCGCCGGCCTTCACCCTGCTCTACGGCCACGACATCCCGCCTTATGGTGGCGACACCTGTTACGCCAATCTGGCACTGGCTTATGAATGGTTGTCGCCGGGGATGCAGGCGCTGCTGGGCAACCTTGATGCGCTGCACAGCCCTGAGCGGGCCTACGGGGTCGGCGCCAACCACAACGCCCTGCTGGAAAACATGGCGATCAACTATGGCAGCGATACCTCCCAGGATCTGCGCAGCCACCCGCTGGTGACCCGCCATCCGCAAACCGACGAGAAAATACTGTTCATCAATCCTGCCTACACCATCGGCATCCAGGGTTTGCGCACGGAAGAAGCCAAGCCGCTGCTCGACTACCTGTTCAACCTGGCTACCGCGCCCGCCTTCACCTGCCGCATGCGCTGGCGTCAGGGCACCTTGGCCATCTGGGACAACCGCTGCACCTGGCACCTGCCGATCTCCGACTACCACGGCATACGCCGCGAGATGTTCCGTACCACGGTTGTCGGTGATCGACCGCAACGCGGTTAGAGGCTCTGCAATGCCTCTTCCAGCGCGCCGATGGCTGCTTCGACCTGAGCCACAGCGTGCTCGAGTTGCGCAAACGAAACCTGAGGGTCCAGGCAGGCGGTCTCCAGTTGCCGGCAGCGTTCAACCAGCTGCTCACCTTTGACCACCTTCGCCGCGCCTTTGATTCGATGGGCTAGCTGGCTGAGCTTGTCGGTGTCGCCTTGTTGCAGCAACGCCTTCAACGCCTGGCAGTCCTTGCGATTGTTGTTGATCAGCTCGTCGAGGATCTGCCGAAACTTAACCGGTTCACTGCTGATCAGCAGCTCCAGCGGGCCCAGGTCGACCAGGCGCAGTGTTTCCGGGGCCAGCATCAACGGTTCCGACGGCAAATGGACAAGCTCGGGAGCGTCCGCCTCGTACCCCGGATGCAGGGCCAGTAATCGGGCATCCAGTTCATCCAGACCGATTGGCTTGATCAGACAGTCGATCATCCCGGCCTGGATGCACAGGTCGATCTCTTCCGGTTGTGCATCGGCGGTCAGGCCGATGATCACCGTCGCTTCCAGCCCCTGTTCCTGTTCGGTCTTGCGGATCGCAAGGGTGAGGTCGACGCCATTCATCACCGGCATGTGGCAGTCGGTGATAATGATATCGAAGGGTTGCTCACTCCAGCGTTCGTACGCCACCTGGCCGTTTTCCGCCTCACAGACTTCATGGCCGAGAAAGCTCAGTTGCTCACGCAATACCTGGCGATTGATGCGGTGATCGTCCACCACCAGCACTTGCAATTGGTACCTCGGCCGCGCCTGGATCAGCGCTGGCACTTGGGGCACGTCGATGTGTTCAAGTACCTGCAGGCGCATTTCCACATCGATCCGGGTGCCGCGCCCCAGGGTACTGGTCAAGGTCACCCGGCCGCCCATCATTTCGCACAGCGAACGGCAGATCACCAGGCCCAGGCCCGTGCCTTCGGTGTGCTGCACATTACGCTGGGCCTGGACGAAGGGCCGGAACAAACGTTGTTGATCGCTTGCACTGATGCCAACGCCCGTGTCTTCAACGCTGAGGTTTACATTGAGCAGGCTGCCATCGATCAAGAGTCCGGAAATACTGATCTTGATCGAGCCCTCTTCAGTGAACTTGATCGCGTTGCTGAGCAGATTGGAAAGGATCTGCTTGAAGCGCAGGGCATCGATCAGCACATCACAATTGATGCTCGAGTCTATATCGAGGATCAGGTTCAGACGTTTCTGCCGGGCCAGTCCTTCGAACACCCTGGCCACCGACTCGACCAGCTCGCGCAGGTGGGCACGCTTGGGCGACAGGCTCAGGCGTCCAGACTCGATACGGGCGATGTCGAGAATGTCGCCGATCAGCTCCAGCAGGCTTTTCGCCGAGGTGTGGGCGATTTCAATGCTGGCGCGATCAATCGGCTTGCTGTCGGCGCGCTTGAGCGCAAGTTCGAGGATGCCGATCACTGCGTTCATGGGCGTGCGAATTTCATGGCTCATGGTCGCGAGGAAACTGGTCTTGGCGCGGCTGGCGTCGTCGGCCAGGTTCTTCGCCTCCTGCAGCTGCTCTACCAACTGCCGGTGTTCGGTGATATCCAGCCAACCGCAGATGACGCCTTTGGTCACGCCTTGCGAATCCTGGAACGGCTGCACCCAGTGATTGATCCACACTTCCCTGCCTTGCAGCTGAATGGCATGCACCGACTCGATGGTCTGGCCATCGCGCATGGCCTGCAGGTAGTTGCGATGAAAGTCTGGCAGGCTCTCGAAGTTTTCCTTGGGTAACTGGCGCACTGTCTTGCCCAGCACCTGCTCGGCGCTCAGGCCGACGCTTTTCAGGTAGCTGCGGTTGCACGACAGCATGCGCCCCTTGAGATCACGCACATACAGCGGTGGCGGCATGCAGTCGGTCAGCGTTTCGACAAACTGCAGTTGATCGTTGAGCATGCGTTCAGCCTTTGCCCGGGCTTTGATCTGCCGACGCAGATAGACTACCCAGACCAGCGACAGCAACAGCAACAAAGCGGCGCCGGCGACGATCTCGATGATGACCCGCTGGTAATCGACCCAGGTCTGTCCGCTCATACCCGGTGGCGAACGCCAGCGGTTGGAGATCGCATTGAGCTCATCCGGGGCGATGCTCTGCAAGACCTTGTCGATGATCGACTGCAATTCAACATCGCTGCGGCGCATCGCGAAGTTCATCGTGGTCGGCCCGACATCAAGCACCCGGTTGATCACCAGTTTGTCGCGAAACAAGCGCTCAATGTAGTAACGCGCTGCGGGCAAGGCCACCATGGCGGCATCGGCGTCGCCTTTATAGAGCATGTTCATCGCATCAAGCGTGGTTCCAGCTTCGATCACCGCTGCTTCGGGGTAGCGCTTGCGTAACTGTTGTGTTGCCACATGCCCCGACGGAATCGCCACCCGTTTGTCGATCAGACTCTCCAGCTTGCCTTGCTGCTCCAGGCCGCTGAGCAACACAAAGGGGCTATCGATCAGTGGCCTGGAAAAGCGCAGGTACGCTTCACGTTCAGGGCTGGCGGTCATCAAGGCCAGATCAGCCTCGTTTTTATGCAGCGTTTCGATCATCTGCGGGTAACCGCCCCTGCTTAAAACTATCTCGAAATGCAGGCCGGTACTGAGGGATATCACTTCGAGCAGGTCAGCGATTCCGCCGGAAAAGACGCCGCTCGAGTCGAAATACGCACCCGGCGCCATGTCATCATTGATCACCAGGCGCGCGACCGGGTTGCGCTGAATCCACCGCGTCTGCTCTACGGTGAGGGCGATGGGTTCTTCACTGGGAATGAAGCTGTTGCCGACCCAGCGCTTGGCCAGGTTGCGCAACTGATCGTCGCCGATAGCCTCGATGGCGACATTGATGAGCTGCTGCAAGCGCGTGTTGTCCTTGCGCAACGCATAACTGTAGCCGCCTACCGTCAAGTCGCTGAAGCGCTCAAAGCGCAAGTAGCCATAGAACGAACGATTGAGGCGGTAGTAGGCGCTGTACAGATCGTCCAGATAAACGTCGGCTTGACCAAAGGCGGCGGCGGCAATCGCCTTGTCATGGTCGGCATACACTCGCAGGTCGGCCCTGGGATAGCGTTGTTTCAACTCCGCACGGTGTTCATTGGTGATCGCTACGCGCAAGCCTGCGAGATCCACGGGCGAATGCCGTGGTTCGGCACTGCGTTTGAACAGTGCCAGACGGTCCCGGGCGTAGGGCTTGCTCAGCAGCAAATCCTGACGCAGCGTGAGGCTTCCGTGACGGCTGATGACGTCAACGCGGTCCTCCTGCAAGGCCTTCTCGGCTTCGGTTTCGTTGACAAAAGGAATGATTTTTACTTGTAAACCCAGCAACTGCGCGACCAGTGCGGTTGCATCGGCGCTGATGCCCTCGTACTGGTTGTCTTCGGCATTGACGGAAAACGGTGCCGACTCATTGGGCGAGACGCCAACTTTGAGCACGGCCTTGTGCCGCAGCCAATGCCAGTCTTCGGTGGAAATGGCGATATCGTGGCGGTCGATACGCAACTGGCTGGACAGCACCTGCGGGGCCAGGGGTAACGAAGCAGCCACTGTCTGGGTGCTGCTCAGCAGCAGGCAGGCGGACAGGCAGAAAGAACGTAAATACATGCGAGATCAGAGACCGAAAGTGCCTGAGGTACGGGAACCAGTTATGTGAAGGCAGTTCATCCAGGAACTCAGCAAGATGCTGGATAGCCGTCATGGCTGGCGCAATAATAGTTCAAAGCCGTTGCCATCATTCAATCATTAGTACCTGCCCCACCCTTCCCGGCTGTTTGCTCCAGGCAGAAGTCGATAAAGTGGCTTTCCGGCATAGGCCGGGCGAATAGATACCCCTGCGCAAAGGTGCCGCCCAGTTCGATAAGCCTTGCTTGTTGCTCGACGGTCTCTACGCCTTCGAACACCAGCGAGATGTCCAGCGCTCGTGCCAACGCAACGGAACAACTGATGATCGCGGCGCTTCTGGGTTGGCTTTGCATCTTGTGCACGAACGTGCGGTCGAGCTTGATCTGGTTGAACGGCAGCTCACTGAGCCGATCCAGGGAAGAGTAGCCAGCACCGAAATCGTCCATAGCCAGGCCGCAGCCGAGCATGCGCAGGCGTACCAGATTCTCCAGGCTACTGGCAGGCGCACTGATCAACGCAGATTCGGTAATCTCGAACATCACCCTGCCCGGCGGTACTTTTGCGCGCTTGAGCAACAGCGGAATGCGCTCGGTCAGTGCATTGCAGGCCAATTGCCCAGGATGCAGGTTGAACGCCAGGTCGACCATGCAGCCCTGCGCCGCCAGGCGCTGGTGCAGCTCCAGCCCCTGTTCAAAAAGATGCCAGAACATCCTGTCGATCAGGCTGTGCTGTTCCATCACCGATAGAAAATGCGCAGGCGACAGCACACCCCACTGCGGATGATTCCAGCGCGCCAACACTTCTGCGCCGGCTAACAGTTGCCCTTCAAGGGTGACCTTCGGCTGGTAGTACGCCTCGAATTCGCCGTTATCCAAGCCCCGTTCTACGTCGCTCAGAGACGGTAGTTCTGCGGGGCAGAGCAACCTCGGTGCGGCTTTGCGGCGTTCGTGGTAGCGCTGGACCAGCGGGCGCAAGCCTTCCAGGTGGAACGGCTTGCCCAGATCACCCAGGTAGGTCAAGCCGAGGCAGTGGATCATCGCGACCGTGGCCTGACGCAAGATCGGGTCCAGCTCGCTGCACAGCACCACCGCACCGACCTTGCCGCTGCTGCTGGCATGACGCAGGAAGGCCAAGCCATCCATACCGGCCATATTCAGGTCACACAGGACAATATCGACAAAGCTGCAGGCGGCGAGGATCGCCACTGCGTCATCGCCGTCTGCCGCTTGCAAGACAGGACTCGATAGGTGTTTTTCCAGGGCGGTCACGGTGACAAGGCGCTGGAAGGGTTCATCTTCCAGGACCAAAACAGTCAAGTCTTGCATTGCAGGTCTACACGCAAAATTAGGGAGAGGCATTGTGCAAGGCGCGCTTCCTACACCTCCATGGGAGATTTCCCATGCTCACTAGGAATTTTCCTAAGGTAAACTACAAGAACGTACAGTCCTGCTCTGCTCGTTTAATGGTGTTAATCTTTTACAGCCCAGGTTGTACCGTTCCGTGACAAGCGTTTTCTCAAGGTAAAAATCACACTATGCATAGCGTTCTGATAGTTGACGATCATCCGGTCATTCGACTTGCCGTCAGGGTCCTGCTGGAAAAGCACGGCATGCGTGTGGTCGGTGAAGCAGACAATGGCGTTGATGCTGTTCAGCTGGTACGCGATCTGACCCCGCAAGTGGTCATCCTCGATATCGGCATCCCCAAGCTGGACGGGTTTACCGTTATCTCCCGGATCAAAGCGCTTAATGTGCGCAGTGAAATACTCATACTCACCTCGCAACCGGCCGATTCCGTGTGCAGACGCTGTATCCAGCTGGGGGCTCGCGGTTTCGTCAATAAAGAAGAAGACCTTGGCAGCCTGATCACCGCTATTAAAGCGGTAGATGCCGGCTATACCTTCTTTCCCTCGCTGACCTTCGACAGCGTCAATCCGGCGGAGCAACTGACTGAGCGTGAACAGATCCAGTCGCTGACTGATCGGGAGGTGACGGTATTGCAGTACCTGGCTCAGGGTTATTCCAATAAACAGATTGGTGAAAAGCTCTTTCTCAGCAATAAAACCGTGAGCACCTACAAAACTCGCCTGCTGCAGAAGCTGGGTGCTACTTCATTGGTCGATCTGGCCGAGTTCGCCAAACGCAATGCGTTGACTCCCTGAGCGACACTGAAAAGCTCTGTAGGAAATTTCCTAGGCCTGCGTCGGCAACGTCCTACTCACTTCTACCTTCCTCACTCCTAAACTTGTTCCAGCTCAACGGTGCACAGATACCGCAGCTGAGAGAGTGTTCCGTTGGGTCCCCTTCAAGGACTTCAATTTATATCTAGGAGTGTGAAATGAAATTTAGTACGTTGGCCGGCGCGATCATGGCAGTTTCCCTTGCAGCGACTGCTGCTGTGAGTGTTGCCGCAGAAAAAGACCAGGGTCACGGAATTATTACCTTCAAGGGCTCGATTATCGACGCACCTTGCTCTATCGCTCAATCGTCTGCTTATCAAGAAGTTGAAATGGCGCAGATTGCCAACGTCGCGCTGAAGAACGGTGGCAAGTCGCAAATGACTCCATTTAAAATCGAACTGCTCGGCTGTGACCTGGATACCTTGAAGTCGGTGACTGCGAAGTTCACCGGCATGCCTGGCGGCACCACCGACCTTATTGCCATCCAAGGCACCACCGGCGCAAGTCTGGCGATTGCCGACCACAACGGCGACTTGATCAAGAACGGTAACGAGTCGCCCGCGCAGCTGCTGTCCAATGGTGATAACTACCTGTTGTTCAACGCTTACCTGCAGGGTGACATGATCGCTTCAGCTGGCGGTGGCGAAGCAACCCCTGCTGTTGTTAACCCAGGCAACTTCGAATCCCTCGCCAACTTCACCCTTAGTTATCAGTAACACGCATCGTCACTGAGGTGCCCCGGAGTGCGTCCCCCATGCGTGCTTCGGGGGAGCTTGCGGAGGTTTAGATGACTCGCTCAACCGCAGCGCTACTGATGCCGTTGGTCCTCTATGTCCTTGCCCAGCCCGCCTGTGCAGTTGAGCCGTCGCTCAACTCCGCACTCAAGGGGCGTGTGCAACTGGTCGGCAGTATTGTCGATAGTGCTTGTAGCATCCGCGTAGGTAATGACAGTCAGACAGTCGCTTTCAAGCCCACTGCATTCAGTGGTTTGGCGCGTGGCGACAGTGCATCTCAACAATCGCTAAGCATCTATGTCAGCGATTGCATCAGTCCCAGTTCGCGCAGCACTACCAGTCCTTCACAGCGTTTCAAATTAACCTTCGAAGGCGAACAAGACGGCAAGTATTTCAGTGTTAAGGGTGCCGCCAAAGGCATCGCACTGCAAATAAAGGATGAATACGGAAAGTTGATCTCGCCCGGCGTGTTGCTTGAGCACAGTTCATTGTCTGGCGACTTGCTGATGCTCAATTATTCACTGGCATTAGTGGGTAGCGGGCATGTACTCGAAGCGGGCGACTTTCACGCCACGATCAAGCTGAACATTCAGCACTTCTGAACCGCAGACACTCATTGCGCAGTGTCCCTCAAGGATTTTGTCACGTGGATCACCGAAAGGTACTGGCTACCACTGCATTGTGCTGTGTTGCAGCGTGGGCAAGTGCGGCCGAAGAGTTCAAATTCAACACCGATGTACTCGACCTCAAGGATCGCGAGAACCTTGATCTTGGGGTGTTTGCATCGGCGAACTTCATCATGCCCGGTCAATATACCCTTAAGGTCCATGTGAACCGCGATTCATTAACGGAATTTACGGTTGTCTATTTACCTGCACTCGACAATCCGAAAAGCAGTGTTGCCTGTATTTCACCAGAGCTGGTCAATGAACTGGGGTTGAAAGAACAGACGCTCAAGTCCCTGGTCTGGTGGAACGCGGGTGCCTGCCTGGATCTCAGTAGTGTGCCCGGCATGCTGGCACGTGGCGACCTGAGCACTGCCGGCCTGTACCTGAGCATCCCGCAGGACCAGCTGGAATACACCGCAGCAAACTGGGACCCGCCCTCACGCTGGGATGAAGGTATCCCCGGGCTGCTGTTCGATTACAGCTTCAACGCGCAAACCACCGATCGCAAGAGCGGCAAAGGCCGTAGCGACAATCTCAGTGGCAATGGCGTCGCCGGCATCAACCTGGGTGCCTGGCGCTTGCGCGGCGACTGGCAAACGCAAATGCAGCGCAGTGACGACCAACCGTCACAGCAGCAATTTGCCTGGAGCCGCTTTTATGCGCTGCGAGCGGTGCCGTCACTGCGCTCGAACCTGATTCTTGGCGAAGACTACCTGGACTCCAACCTGTTCGGCAGCTTTCGCTACACCGGCGCCAACCTGAGCAGCAACGACAACATGCTGCCGCCCAACCTCAGGGGTTATGCCCCTGAAGTCAGTGGTGTGGCGCGCACCAATGCGCGCGTGGTGATTCGCCAACAGGGCCGGGTGCTCTACGACACCCAGGTACCGCCAGGCGCTTTTCGTATCCAGGACCTTAACGATGCGGTCTCTGGCCAACTTGATGTGCGCGTCGAAGAACAGGACGGCAGCGTCCAGGAATTCCAGATGGACACTGCCAGCATCCCCTACCTGACCCGTCCCGGGACGGTGCGTTACAAACTCGCCGCGGGCAAACCGTCCGACTGGGAGCATCAGCTGGAGGGGCCGGCCTTCGCCACCGGTGAGTTTTCCTGGGGTGTGGACAATGGCTGGTCGTTGTATGGCGGCGGCCTCGGCGCCAAGGACTACAGCTCACTGGCCGTGGGCGTGGGTCGCGACCTGATGGCGTTCGGTGCCCTGTCGTTCGACGTCACCCAGTCGCGGGCGACATTACCGGACCAGGACACCCTGAGCGGCAAGTCCTACCGTGCCAGCTACTCCAAGCGTTTCGACGAGTACGACAGCCAGGTGACCTTCGCAGGCTACCGCTTCTCCGAGGAGAACTACCTGAGCATGAACGAGTTCATCGAAAACCGCCGTGGCGGCCAGCCGCTGAACCAGAGCAAGGAGCTGTATACCGCCACCTTGAGCAAGCAGTTTCGCGATTCCGCGCTCAGCGTGTTCTTCAACTACAACCACCAGACCTACTGGAACAGCCAGGCAAGCGATCGCTACAGCCTGTCGTTGTCGCGCTATTTCGATGTGGGCGGTTTGAAAAACCTCAGCCTGTCGCTGACCGCGTATCAGAACAAATCCAATGGAACGTCCGATGACGGCGCTTACTTGTCGGTCAGCATTCCCTGGGGCAACAGTAGTTCGATCAGCTATAGCGCTTCGGCCAATCGCGGAGATAGCACCCATAGCCTGAGCTATTACGACCGCCTCGACGAGCGCAACCACTACATGCTCAGCGCCGGTAAATCCTCAAGCGGCGAAACCGCCAGTGGCTACCTCTCCCATGATGGCGATCAGGCGCAAGTAGTGGCCAGCGCCAGTTACCAGACCGGTGAATACACCTCGGTCGGCCTGTCCCTGCAAGGCGGCGCCACGCTTACTGGCCAAGGTGCAGCACTGCACCGCAGCAGCGTCATGGGCGGCACGCGACTGTTGGTCGACACCCAGGGCGTGGCCGGTGTTCCGGTCCGTGGCAACGGTGGGGTAACCCGCACCAACCGCTTCGGTAAAGCAGTGATTACCGACGTCAACAGCTACTACCGCAACCAGGCCAGTATCGAACTGGACAAGCTGGCCGACGATGTCGAGGCCAGCCAATCAACCACCCAGGCGACCTTGACCGAAGGGGCTATCGGCTTTCGCCGCTTCGATGTCATCGCTGGCCACAAAGCCATGGTTGTCATCCGCATGGCCAACCGCGGCGCTCCGCCTTTTGGCGCCAGCGCGCAGAACAGCCGAGGCCAGGAAACCGGCATTGTCGGCGAACAAGGATCGACTTACTTGAGCGGCATGAAGCCGGGCGAAACCATGTCGCTGCATTGGGGCGGCAGCGCGCGCTGCCGTTTCACCCTGCCCGACCAGGTGGTAGCGCCTGAACGACAACTGGAGCTGGTGTGCCAGCCCGTCAGCGAGGCGGACAACGCCGCTGCTTAATCCTTTGTAACAGGTACCTATTTAATGATCAGTTTCAAACGTAACGCCCTGCCCCTGCTCGCCTTGGTCAGCGCCTGCACGGCACAGACCAGCCTGGCAGCCGTGTCGCTGGACCGCACCCGGGTGATTTTTATCGGAAGCGAGAAATCGGTGAGCATCAGCATCAGCAACCAGAACGCACAACTGCCCTACCTGGCCCAGGCCTGGATCGAGAACGAGCAGGCCGAAAAGATCACCAGCCCTTTGGTCGTGCTGCCGCCGATCCAGCGCCTGGAAGCCGGTGGTAACAGTCAGTTGAAAATCCAGGGACTGCCTGAACTTGGCCAACTGCCTCAGGACCGCGAGTCGCTGTTCTATTTCAACCTGCGCGAAATTCCACCTCGCAGCGATAAACCGAACAGCTTGCAGATTGCCCTGCAGACGCGGGTAAAGCTGTTCTACCGGCCTGCGGCGATTGCCGCAAAGGCCGGCGTAAATGAAACCCCCTGGCAGGAAAAACTGACCCTGACGCGTCAGGCTGACCACTACGTGGTGAACAATCCGACGCCTTACTTCATCACCGTGATTGATGCCACGCGAGACCTCAAGGCCGCCAGCGCGACCGACTTCAAACC
Source organism: Pseudomonas sp. (assembly GCA_036643775.1). GTDB lineage: Bacteria > Pseudomonadota > Gammaproteobacteria > Pseudomonadales > Pseudomonadaceae > Aquipseudomonas. The sequence continues at coordinate 84,406 of JAVXRI010000004.1, forward strand.
CTTGATGATCGCCCCGAAGTCTCAGCTCGACCTGGGTTTGACCAGCAAGACGCTGGGCGACAAGCCGGTGCTGACCTACGTCAATGACTTCGGCGGCCGCCCACAGCTGCAGTTCAGCTGTGTGGCGAATACCTGCACCGCCAGCTCTGTCGCCAGCAAACGCTGACACCTGTGCCATGACCTCTTCAAGTGAGTGGAAACGATGATGCCTGGAATCCGTTGCTGCCTTGCAGCCCTGCTCTGCAGTACCGCTGTTGCAACCCCGGCGCATGCCGCTGAAAACCTGACGCAGAGTGCCGAGTTTCAGGTGACCGGGACCTTGCTTGAAAGCGCCTGTTATCTGGATCCCAGCTCCGCCTATCAGACCTTGTACCTGGGCGACCTCAATACCGCCCGGCTGTTGCGCGTTGGCGACCAGGGGACCCCCGTGGCCCTGCACCTCAAGCTGCAAGGTTGTGTGCGCAGTGACGGTGGCCGACGCGACAGTCAGCATGGAACCCTGGTCTGGAGCGCAATCGAGCCGGTGGCGGCGCTGACCTTCAAGGCCGTGGTCGATGCCGACACTCCAGAGCTGATCAAGGTAGCTGGCGCCGAAGGTTTCGGTCTGCGCCTGCTCGATGTCCAGGGCCAGGAAGTACGCCTGGGCCGTACCGCTCCGACCTGGTTCGTGTCGCCGGGCAAAAGCCAGCTGACCTATTACATCCGTCCCGAGCGCACCGCGGCGCCGTTACGTCCGGGGCCTTTCCGCGCCAGCCTGAACGTGAACCTGGCGTATGACTGAGGGCTTGAGCATGACTGCCGCACGTACTGCATTTGTGCTTCTGCTGCTTGGCTGCGCATCGCCGACGAACAGCGCTGAACAACAGGTCGTGACGATCAAAGGCACTGTCTTTGCCGCGATTCCCTGTGTGATCAACAACAACAAACCCATTGGCGCACCCTTTGGCGATGTGCAGACAGCTGGCATTGATGGCCATTACAAAACCATCACTCTGGACTACTCACTGGACTGCAGTCGCTCGGCAAGCAATGAACTGCGCATGCTGGTGCGCGGTGACGATGCGGGTTTTGACACCACCGTGCTAGGGGTGCCGGGGCATGAAAACCTCGGTGTTGCCCTGAAAAAAGACGGTAACCGGCTGGCGATCAATACCTGGACCGACTTCGACACCAACAAGAAGCCACTGCTGCAAGCGGTATTGATCAAACGTGAGAACAGCGAAATCAAGGCCGGTGCGTTCAGCGCCAGCGCAACCCTGGTGGTGGATTATCGATGAGTACCCTGCTCCGCGCTTTGCCAATACTGGCAGTCGCTGCCCTGCCTTTGCCTTGCCTGGGCGAGGCCAATATGAAGTTCAGCGGCCAGCTGTTTGCGCCACCCGCCTGCACGGTCAGCGACAAGGGCGGGCGTATGGAGGTGCGCTTTGAAGGCACCATCGCGATCAACCGGATCGATGGCAAGGACTATCGCCGCCAGACGATTCCCTACCAGGTCGAATGCCCGGGCGCTGCTGACGCCGGCATTACCTGGCACATGCGCCTGACCCTCATAGGGACTGATGCCCATTTCGACCCTAGCGCACTAAAAACTTCGGAGAACGACCTGGGCATCCGGGTGCTGCTAGGCGGCACCGCACTGATTCCCAATCAACCCCGAGAGATCGATCTGAACACAGCAAACGTGCCGGTGCTCGAAGCCGTACCGGTAAAGCTAACCGGCGCCGAGTTGCCCAGCACCAACTTCACAGCCTCTGCGCTGTTGATCGCCGAACTCTACTAGGAGCACCTATGGGCAAGTGGGCCATTAACCTCAGCGCCTGGATCGTTGCCAGCCTCTGGTTGCCTGCCGCACAGGCAACAGAGGACAACCTGTACTTCTCCGGCACCCTGGTGAATGAACCTTGTGTGCTCGCCGAAGAAGATCAGCTGCAGAGTCCGGATTTCTTCCAAGGCGTGATCGACAAGGACCTTTATCTCCACGGCAGAACCCGAGGTCACCCGATCAAGCTGCGTCTGCAAAATTGCGACCTCGACGTCGGCAAACGCATGGTCAGCATCACCTTCAGTGGCACCGAAAGCACCGAACCGCCAGGCCTGCTGGTACTCCAGAGCGCTACCGTACAAGGCCTTTACATCGGCCTGGAGACCACCGGCGGCACTGCCATGCCATTGCACAAAACCCACCGCATGGGGGAGCTGGCCAGTGGCGACAACCTGCTCAGCTTCAAAGCTTACCTGCAAGGCGACCCTGAGGTGCTGGCCAAGCGCGCCCTTGGACTGGGCGAATTTGGGGCATCCCTTACCTTTGCATTGAGTTACGAGTAATCATCATGAAAAAGCCCTCCGCATCTGCATTACGCAGCTCCGTGGCATCCGTGCTGTTATCCGCTGCTGCGGTGCAAGCACACGCCATCATCATCACTACAACGGAGAGTCGTTACGAGCCGGGTGGCACACGTCATTTCTTCACAGTGAACGACTGGATGTCGGGCGAGGCAGGACGGCCCAACCCGTGCCAATCGGACGATCCGCGACAAACCATCTGTAGAGTTGCGCTTGTCGCGAACAAACGTCCCGGGAACTACAGCGGGGTTGGGTATTACGCCGAATGGGAGGTGGCAGTTCGCCGTGGCAGCTCGACTATGAACGACCTGCAATGGGATCTGTATTATAGAGGTCTTAAACTACCGCTGAGTGGATCCATTCTGGTCCCTGTTAAATACGCCAGCGATGAAGTCTGCATCACTTTCAGCTACTCGAAAATCGGGCCTGACCTTGGCGGCGGCATTGGCCTTTTCGGCCCATGCACCCGTGTTGCTACACCCGTGCTGCAATGCGATATCAAGGGCGATACCACCATCGACCATAAAAACCTGCCCGACAATGCGCTGGACGGGGCGAAGGCTTCGATCCAGCTCGGTTTACAGTGCCGGGGCCCGGCCAGCGTTACCGTCTCGGCATCCAGAACAAACGCTTCAGGCGTGCGACTCAGAAGCGACGACAGCCTGTACTCGAAGATAACCGTCAACGGCAAAGACGCGACGGCGGGCATCAATGTGGCGGTCGCAGATGGCCTGAATACCCCACTGAATATCACCTCGACCCTGAGCACCCGCGGAACAGTCACCCCAGGCCCGTTTTCAGGCTCCACAGTGATTACCGTTTCGCCACCTTGAGACCACGCGGTGGTGCGCCGTAGGTGCGGCGAAACAAGCGGCTGAAATGCGCCTGATCGTAGAACCCCAGATCCAGGGCAATCGCACTCAAGGGCTGCCCTGCCAGCACCCGTGGCAAGGCACGCTCCAAACGTAGTTGGGTCAACCATTGCTGGGGTGGCAAGCCGCAGTGATTACGAAAGCGGCGTAGCAGCTGCCACGGGCTCAAGTCGACGAACGCAGCCATTTCTTCCAGGCTCGGCGGTTGATCCAGCCGTGATTCCAGCCAGTCGCGCAACTGCCGCCAGCGTTGTGGATCGAAGCCGTTGCTGTGCTCGTTGACCCTGAGGGTGGAACCTAGCCCGAGCAGCAGCGCCAACGTTTCCCACAGGTGACTTGCAAACGCCAACGGGTCGTGCTGCTGGTGCAAACCATTGAGCAGCTGTTGCAGCTGCGGATGGCGCAGTTGCGCAGCGTTGAGGGTTGGCAAGCCTTGTCGACCGTCGCTCAGATCGCGACTGACTTCGGCCAGCCAGACCGGGTCGAGGGTCAGGATGCGAATGCCATAACCCTGATCATTGGCGCTGGCACCGTCGTGAACATGCTCCGGCGCCATCAGCAGGATGTCCCCTGCCCCGGCTACCTGCTGCTCGCCGCCCGCGGCATAGCGCTGCTGGCCGGCGACGATCAGGCCGATGTGATATTCCAGGTGAAAGTGCCGGGGAAAGGCAAATTGCTGGTAGCGGGCATCGATCAGGCGCACGCCTGGATGCCCGGGAGCTTGATGGGTGACGCTATCCAACTAGCAGGCCGCCCGCCACTGGCGAATCTGGTCGATGGTTGCGGTAACGCCGCCACAGACAATCACCAGCACCTTTTGATAGCGCTTGAGCGCTTCCGTTGGCGCATAGGCCAGCGCCAATGCTGCGCCGCAGGCGGGCTCGACCAGGATGCGGTGATCCGAGAGGAACTGTTCGCACGCCTCCAGTGCCGCCTGGTCGCTGACGACATGGCTAAACACCGGGCGCTCCTGGCTCCATTCGAATGCACGTTGGCAGACCTGCTTGGCCGCTAGCGAGGTGGCCACGGTGTTGACGCTTTCGAGCGCCACCAGCTGCTTTTGCGCCATGGCGGCAGCAAGCGAGGCGGCGCCGGCAGTCTCGACGGTGAACACCGGCACCTGCCCCCAACCGTTGCGGGCCAGGCCTTCACACACACCGGAAAACAGTCCGCCACCGCCAACAGCGACCACCACGGCATCTGGCTTGAGGCCGCTGGCGGCGACTTCATCGATCATGCTCGCGTGGCCCTGCCAGAGCAGCGGGTCATCGAAGGGATGGATATAGGCATCGTCGTCGCCCAGCAGCGACAGCGCCAAGGCGTTGGCCTCGTGCCAGGCTTTGCCGTGGACAATGACTTCGGCCTGCTCCTGGCGGATCAGTTGCTTGGCGCGCTCGGTGGTGGTTTCCGGTACTACCACGGTCACTGCCAGGCCCAGGCTGCGACCGGCGTAGGCCACGGCGATCCCGGCATTGCCGCCTGAGGAGGATACGAAGCGGCGTTTTCCCTGTTTGGCATAGGCTTCACAGGCAGCGCCAATGCCGCGCAACTTGAACGAGCCGGAGGGCTGCAGGGCGTCCAGCTTCAGCCAGATGTCCAGGCCACTGGCCAGGCTCAGCGGGCGGGATGCCAGCAGCGGGGTTTCGATATGCAGGCTCATGCGCTTACTCCATGTAGGGAACAACTCCAGCCTACGCTTAACGCGTTGGGCAATCTTGTATGAAATTGCGGGCCATTAAAGACGTTTGCGCCGCTCTTGCAGTTGGCGCTTCAAGCGGTGCAACGGAGGCGCATACAGAAAACCGAAGGACACACTGTTCTCGCGCCCCTTCAACGCATGGTGCAGCAAGTGCGCCTTGTACAAACGCTTGAGGTACCGGTTGCGCGGCCGCGGCTTGAACGGCCAGTGCCGGTGCACAATGCCGTCGTGGACGATCACATAGATCACCCCGAACGCCGCCACCCCTGCCCCCACCCACTGCAACGGTGCATGCCCGGCGCGGCCCAGGGCCACCAGGGCGAAGGCGATCAACGCCAGGGCCGCCAGGTACACATCATTGGTTTCCAGCGCACCCAGATGCGGTTCGTGGTGCGATCGGTGCAGGAACCAGCCCCAGCCATGCATGATGTAGCGATGCGCCAGGTAGCCGATACCTTCCATGGCCGTCAGGGTGCAAAGAAAAACAGCGAAATTGAGAATCATGCGGACATCTATCGGCTGGTTGGCACAAACGGCCAGAAGCCTACCATCTTGGCCCGCCCGGCAGGAGGCATTTCGTCACGCTACGGGCGCACGGTCACTGTCGCAGTGGTGCCGGCGCGCAGGTTGTCCTTGCCGGCATAACCGGGGTCGATCTCGATACGCACCGGAATGCGCTGAGCCAGCTTGACCCAGGTGTAACTGGGGTTGACGTTGGCCAGCAGGCGGCTGCCCGGGGCGTTCTCGCGGTCGGTGATGGCGTAGGCAATGCTTTGCACCTTGCCTTCGAAGTGTTCCCCACTCATCAGCGCGATCTGCACCGGATTGCCTATTTGAATGCGCGGCAGCTTGGTTTCCTCGAAATAGCCGCTGACATAGAACGAGTTGCTGTCCACCAGCGCCAACAACGGCCCGCCGGCGCTGGCGTAGTCGCCCTGACGGGTCAGCAGGTTGGTGACATAACCACTGACCGGCGCAAGGATACGGGTGCGCTGCAGGTCGAGCTCGGCCTGGGTCAAGGCCGCTGTGGCCAGTTGCACGTTGGCAGTAGCCAGGCTCAGATTCGCCTGGCCGCGCATCAGCTCGGCCTGGGCGACGGCCACATCAGTACTGGCTTTTTCCCACTCCTCGCCGGAGATCGCTGCGGTTTGCTTCAGGGTTCGCCGGCGAACCTCTTCACTCTGACGCTGCTTGAGCAAGGCCTGGCTGGCGATGATCGCCGCTTGGGCCAGGCCTTCACTGGCGCGGGCGACTTCAATGGCGCGGCGGGCATGCTCAACCGCCAGAGCATAGCGTTCAGGGTCGATTTCCAGCAGCACTTCGCCCTTTTCCACGTGTTGGTTGTCGGCCACCCGCAGCGCGACAATGCGCCCGGCGACATCGGCCGACAGCGTCACCACATCCGCCCGTACCCGCGCGTCACGGGTCCAGGGCGCGCGGGTGTAGTGCTCCCAGGCAAACCAGCCAAGGATCAGCGCCAGTACCACAATTGCCAGGGTCGACGCCTGGGCCGCAAGTTTCTTCACCGTTTCAGCTCCCCATGAACAGGATGATCAAGGCACACACACAGGCGTACAACGCGCCCTCGAATAAAGCCGGGTGCCACACCCGCTGCATCACGCCCAGGCGCTGCAGCAGCCACAGCAACACGAACAGCAAGGGCATGGCCAGCAACAAGGCCTGGGCAATCGGCGGCAGGTAAACGCCGCCAACCTCGAAATCAATGGGCAAGGGCCGGTTCTCCTTCGGCAGCAGGATCAAGGTAAGCACTGTAATGACGCAGGAAGCCGACGATCACCAACAAGGCGACACGAATACGGAACAGCGAACGCAGCTGTTCCGGCGGCGCGCTGAACTGCGCGCTGTGCAGGGCATCGAGTTCTTCGCCGAGGGTTTGCAAGGTATCGAGTAAAGCCGATAACTGGCCCTGGGTACGCCCTGCCACGTAGCGACCGGTATTGCGTAGCACCTGCTCCAGACGTGCACGGATGCTGTCCGAGAGTAACCGGTTGGACCGGCCCTGTTCCTGCAACTGGCGCAAGGCGACACCCAGGGCCATGCACGCCAGGTTGACGTCGAACAGCGCCTTGGAGCGCGCGTCCTGGGTGGCTGGCAGCAGACTGAGGATCAGCGTCAGACGGTCAACCATGCGGCTCTCGAAGGCAAACTGGCGTTCATCCGAGGCCGGCCCCTTGAGCAGCGCATAGACCTGCTCGCGGGTCTCGCGAAACAGCCTTTCGATGCGCAGTTGCGGGTTGAACGGGAACATCCAGGCATACACCAGCAGCGACAGCACACCACCACAGATATAGGCACCGGCGAATTCAAACCACTGCATGGCGGTGTTCTGCCAGGCACCGATGTTCTGCGGGCCGAACATCAGAAAGCTGGACAAGCCCAGGCCCATGCCGATACCGGCAGTCATGGGCGTCGACAGCCCGATCGCGACGACATACAGCAACGGCAGCAGCAACAACGCGAGCATCTCGAAATCGACCACCTGTGGGATCAACCAGAACTGGTACAGCGCCGACACCACCAAGGCCATGCCCAAGCCGCGCATGTAGTTCTGCGCGGCCATTAACGGCCGCGGAAAGGTCGCCATCAACGAGCAGAGAATACCCACCAGGATCACCCCGGCGCGGGCACCGTCCCACGCCGTCTCGATCCAGATCAGCCCGGCCACCAGCAAGGCGGTAAAGGCGCGGCTGGCGTTCATCGCCGCCAGGCGGAAATCCAGGTGCAGCGGATTGGTCAGCGGCTGGCGGTACAGGCAATCGCCCGCACGGCCTTCCTGAATCGCATCGCTGAGTTCAAGCATTTCGCTTAGTTGTTCGAGCAAACGCGCCTGTTCCCAGCGCAGCGCCCAGGCCAGGGAGCGCAAGGTCGCCGGCATGTCATGCTGCAGCTGTTCGGCTTGCAGGGCTGCCTGATCGAAACGCCGCTGCAAGGCGCTGAAATGTTCGCGGGCGCTGGCCGGCATGGCCCTGCCCTGTTGCGCCAACTGGTCGAGAAAGGCCAGCTCGTCAGTGAGCAACTGATTGATGAAATCCGGATAAGCGCCCGGCCAGCGCTCGGCAATCATCAGTTTCTGATTGCGCAGCACGGTCAGCCGCGAGCTGAGCAGTACCAGCTGGTTGCCCAGCAGTTGCACCAGGCCGTTGGTGCCGCGCAGGTGCGGGGCGTCGAAATACAGGTGCCGGCGCAGCCCCTCCAGGGCGCTGATTTCGCCGAGGATCTGCATTTGCCGCTGACTGAAGGCGGCATTGCTTTCTTCGCCGCGAATGGCTGCGGCGGCATGGCTGGCCATCAGCTTGATCAGGTTGTCGACCTTGGCGAAATACCCGCTGGTCACCGCCTGCGGCCGTGCGCTGAGCAAGCTGACCACGCTCACGCAGGCCACCGCCAACAGGGTTTCAGTGACGCGGGTGATGGCCAGCATCAGGGTGTTGTCCTGCTCGGGGATGGCCAGCATGGCCACCACCACAGCGGTAAAGCCGCTGAGCACGAAGGCATGCGAGCTGGTGTAGCGCAACAAGGTGCCACCGGCGGTACACACGGCCAGCCACAGCGCCAGGGTGACAATGAACGGCAAGGGTGCCTGGGGGAACAGCGCCATGATCAGCACCGCTACCGCTGCCCCGACCGTGGTCCCGACCACCTGGGCAAAGCTGCGCTGCAAGGTCATCCCTCCCAGCGGCTGGCTGACGATAAACACTGCCATGATCGACCACTTGGGCTGGTCGAGGTCGAAGATAAAGGCCAGGTACAGGGTCAGCAGGCAGGCAACGATGGTGCGCAAGGCGAAGCGAAAGGTGTCTGCGCCTGGGCGCAGCACCATTTTGAAGTAATTGACCAGTGGCTGCATGCCGCTCCCTCGCCGAACCGTGGCTACAACCTTAGCCATAGCGGCCGGCCGGCGGAAGCGGCATTCACACACTACAGCGTTGCAAATCCGGAACAGTGGCGGTCCAGATGCACTCCTGCAGCAATTGTCATGAAAACAACCTTGACCCTGCCGCTTTAGAACGTTAGTTTCTCGCCCGCATTTTTGCATGCCTATACAGGAGTCCTGCATTGGACAGTTGCCCCAGTCGATTGCGACAGGTTCATACGGCGCGCTAGTTCAGCAGACTCTCTCTGCCACTGCCCTGCCGTACACGGTGGTCAGTGGCGCCTCGCATCCCCCGCGGATGACGACGCTTCATTCTCCCTTCCTGCAAGCCCTACCGGTTGTTCGTGACCCGGCTTGTGACCCTGCGCAATCCATTTTTCATACCTGCATCGGCACCGTTCGATGCGTTGCGGCCTTGCGCCGTGGATTCGAGGTTTTGTCATGGATTGGAAAGTATTTCTCCTGCGCGTCAGTGCCGCGCTGGTACTGGGTGCCTTGATCGGCGCCGAACGTCAACTGCGTCAGCGCCTGACCGGCCTGCGCACCAATGCCCTGGTCAGCACCGGTGCCTGCCTGTTTGTGCTGATGACCCAGGCCGTGCCGGGCATGGCCGCCACCGATGCGTCACGAATCGCTGCCTATGTGGTGTCGGGAATTGGTTTTCTCGGTGGTGGTGTGATCATGCGCGATGGTCTCAACGTACGCGGCCTCAACACTGCCGCCACGCTGTGGTGCACCGCCGCCATCGGGGTGCTGTGCAGCATGGGTCTGCTGCTGGAGGCCGCACTTGGCAGCTGCGTGGTGCTCTGCGCCAACATCCTGCTGCGCGATATCTCGCAACGTCTGAATCGTCAGGACGTACTGCCGGCCAATGAAGCCGAGCAGCGTTTCGAAGTGCGCATCACCTGCCGCGCCGAAGACGAGATTCAGGTGCGCAGCCTGATGCTGCACAGTTTCGGCAGCGACGGCCTGCGCCTGCAGTCACTGCACAGTGAAGACCTGGCCAACCCGGCGAAACTGGAAGTGCGCGCCGAGCTGCTCGGCAGCCCCGATGCACCGACCCAGCTGGAACGTCTGGTCAGCCGGGTCAGCCTGGAAAAAGGCGTCAGCTCGGTGCGCTGGCAGGTGCAGGAACTGACGGCCGACTAGCGACGCTCATCCGACAGCGGCGTTGGCTGGTCGGGCTCTGGTAAGCGTGTGTCTTCATCCGGGGCATCGGGCAGGCGCTCGATGTCCTGGGGATGCTCGTGCCGTTGTGGGTCGCCATCGACGTTGGGATCAGTGACCGGATCGTGTTCACGTTGCGGGTTGTTCAGCGGATCCTTCCAGAGCGGATCATCCTGGGGACGTTGCTGGCTCATGGCAGATACCTCTCAGAAGCGGCCCTGAGAACATCAGGCCGTATCTTTTCGAACCTGCCAACAGGTTCGCCGTGCCTTCGAGGCGATCAACGGTTGCCCAACGAAAATATCCTCAATGCCCAGCAAAATCCGCTGCAGGGCCCAACGCCCGAAGGGGTACCCTGTAACAAATAATCAGCCAGAGGTGCACTGTGGCGTCCTATACCTTGCGTCAGTTGAAGTATTTCGTCACCACCGTGGAGTGCGGCAGCGTCGCCGAGGCGTCGCGCAAGCTGTACATCGCGCAACCGTCGATTTCAACGGCAATCAAAGGCCTGGAAGACAGCTTCGGCGTGCAGCTGTTTATCCGTCATCACGCTCAGGGCGTATCGCTTACGCCCGGTGGCGCGCGTTTTTATCGCAAGGCTCAGGAGCTGTTGCGCATGGCGCGGGAGTTCGAGCAGAACGCCCTGGCCGACAATGATGTGGTGTGCGGCCAGATCGATATCGGCTGCTTCGAGACCGTCGCCCCGCTCTACCTGCCGCGCTTGATCAAAGGTTTTCGCGAGCGCTTCCCGGGGGTCGAGATCCGCCTGCAGGACGGTGAGCAACAGGAGCTGGTGCAGGGCCTGACTGGCGGGCGCTTCGATCTGGCGATCTTCTACGATCATGACCTCGACAGCACCATCGAGACTGAAGCCTTGATGGCGCCACAACGGCCCTATGCGTTGTTGCCGGCCGGGCATCGTTTTGCCGAGCAGGCGCAGGTGTCGTTGCGCGACCTGGCGCTGGAGCCGATGATCCTTCTGGATGTGCAGCCCAGCCGAACCTATTTCGTGAGCATTTTCGAAGAGTTGGGGTTGAGCCCGAACATTGTCTTCAGTTCGCCCTCGATCGAGATGGTGCGGGGCATGGTCGGGCAAGGTTTCGGGTTCGCCGTGCTGGTGACCCGGCCGCTCACCACCAGTACCTATGACGGGCAAGAGCTGGTCTGTGTACAGCTGGCTGAAGATGTCACCGGCTCCGGCTTGGTGGCCGGCTGGTTGAAACGTGCGCAGCTGACCAAGCCTGCGCAGTTGTTTGTCGATTACTGTAAAGAGCAGTTTGCGGCCTGGCTGTAGGAGCGGATTCATCCGCGATGGACGACAAAGTCGTCCCATTCAGCGCCCCGGTAGGAGCGGATTCACCGGGACGCCGGACCGCCGCGATGGGGCGCATCGCGGCCTCAAAAGATAGGCCTGCTGCGCAGTCCATCGCGGATAAATCCGCTCCTACAAGTGCGCAGCTGATTGTCGATTACTGTAAGGAGTGTAGGAGCCCAAAAGGGGATTAGCGCGCAGCCCAGGCGTTGAAGCGCTGCTCCAGCTCTTCCCCATGATCCACCCAGAACGCCGCATCCACCGCCTGTGCTTGAGCGAGGTTGGCCTGAGCCGTCGGCAGTTGCTGCTGTACCGCCTCAGGCAACAGCTTCAACGCGTCACGATGCACCGGCCCATAAGGAATCTCCTCGGAGAACACCTTCTGCGCCTGCGGCTGGCTGGCAAAGGCGATGAAGTCCTCGGCCAGTGCCTTGTTCGGCGTGCCCTTCACCACCGCCCAGTACTCCGGGTCGTACAGGCTTTGCGGCCAGACGATACCCAGTTTCATCCCTTCCTTCTGCGCCGAGGCAATACGCCCGTTATAGGCCGCACTCATCACCACGTCACCGGCGATCAACCACTGCGCCGGTTGCGCCCCGGCTTCCCACCATTGGATATTGCCCTTGATCTGGTCGAGCTTGGCAAACGCCCGGCTCACCCCTTCAGGGGTCGCTAGTACCTCGTACAGCTGTTCTCGTTTGACCCCGTCAGCAAGCAAGGCGATTTCCAGGGTGTACTTGGCACCCTTGCGTAAACCACGTTTGCCGGGAAACTCGCTGACGTTCCAGAAGTCGGCCCAGGAGGTCGGGGCCTTGGCCAGTTTGTCATGGTCATAGGCCATGACCATCGACCAGACGTAAGTCGCTACCCCACACTCGCTCAGGGTGCCCGGCACAAACTGCGCGGCATCACCGAAACGCGCCGGGTCCAGGCGCTCGAACAGGCCTTCGTCACAGCCGCGCAGCAACTCCGGGCTTTCGACTTCGACCACGTCCCAGCTGGTGTGGCCGACGTCGACCATGGCTTTGATCTTCGACAGTTCACCGTTGTATTCGCCGGCGACGACGCGTCCTGCACCGCTGGCGTTGAAAGGTTGGAAATAGGCCTTGTCCTGGGCCTGTTTGGTGGCACCGCCAAAGGAGATGACGGTGAGGCTCTGCGGCGCGGCCTGAACGGCACCGCACAGTAACGCCAAGGCAAAGGGAACACTGCAACGCAAGGATCTGGACATGGATCTGTTCCTCAGGAAAGCCGGCTCGCCCGTACGAGCCGGCGTACGGGGGCTTACAGCAGACCGTATTCGCGCGCAGTGCGGTCTACGGCGATACGGGTCTTGTCGACCAGCTCATCGATCTCGGCTTTGCCGGCAACCAGCGCCGGGGCCATGATCATCCGGCCCAGGGTCGAGCGGATGATCAGGCCTTCTTCGAAGCCGATGGTGCGGCAACGCCAGGCGATGTCGTTTTCATTGACGAAGCGTTTGCGGCTGGCCTTGTCTTCGGCAAACTGCAGCGCCGCGACCAGGCCGGTGCCTTGTATTTCGCCAATCAGCGGGTGATTGCCGAACACCTCGCGCAAGCAGCGCTGCAGGTAGGGACCGGTGTCCTGCTTGACCTGGGTGACAATGCCTTCGTCGCGCAGGGCCTTGAGGTTGGCAATCGCCACGGCCGCCGCCACCGGGTGGCCGGAATAGGTCAGGCCGTGGGCGAACACCCCGCCCTGCTCCACCAGTACCTGGGCCATACGCTTGGACAGGATCAGGCCGCCCATGGGGATGTAGCCGCTGGTCAGGCCCTTGGCGATCGACAGGGTGTCGGGCTCGAAACCGAAGTGCTGGTGGGCGAACCACTCACCGGTGCGGCCAAAACCACCAATCACTTCATCCGCGCACAGCAGCACATCGTATTGGCGGCAGATACGCTGAATTTCCGGCCAGTAGCTTTCTGGCGGGAAGATCATCCCGCCCGCGCCCTGGAAGGGTTCGGCAACAAAGGCGGCAACGTTCTCGGCACCCAGTTCGAGAATCTTCTCTTCCAGCTGGCGCGCTGCGCGCAGACCGAATTCAGCCGGGGTCAGGTTGCCTTCATGGGCAAACCAGTACGGTTCGTCGATGTGCGCGACATCGGGAATCACCCCGCCCATGTCGTGCATGAACTTCATCCCACCCAGTGCCGTCGCCCCCAGGGTCGAACCGTGATAACCGTTCCAGCGGCCGATCATGATTTTCTTCTGCGGTTTGCCGAGGATCTGCCAGTAGCGGCGCACGGTACGAATCAGCACCTCGTTGGCTTCGGAGCCGGAGTTGGTGTAGATCGCGTGGCTGTAGTGGCTGGGCAGCAGGCTGAACAGCAGCTCCGACAGCTCGACCACCGCCGGGTGGGTGGTGTGGAAGAACATGTTGTAGTACGGCAGTTGCTCCAGCTGGCGGCTGGCGGCAGCAGCAAGGTCCTTGCGGCCATAACCGAGGTTGGTGCACCACAGGCCCGACATGCCGTCCAGGTAGCGTTTGCCGTCGTTGTCCCAGAGTGCCAGGCCTTCGCCGCGCACGATCACCCGCGGGCCTTCTTCGTTCAGGGCTTTCTGGTCGAGAAACGCATGGATGTGGTGCGCCGCATCCAGGGCCTGGTAATCACTGGTGCTACGGTCGGTGTTCACTTGAGCGGTCATTGCGAGTCTCCTTATTGGTTTTTATCGTTGCCGGCCACGCCTGCGGATTGCAGCGGCTCGGGCTTGAACAGGGGTTTGCCCATCACGCACTTGATCCACAGCACGGCGATGATCGAGACGATCAGCAGTACCAGGCCGGCGTAGGCGAAAATCGAGAAGGTCATCTCCGGACTTGGTGACACGTTCCAGATGGCAAAGAGCATGCCGGCGATGCCGAAAATCTGCGGCAGCGGGTAGAACGGTGTGCGGAACGGCCGATGCACCTGCGGATAGCGGCGACGCAGGGCAATCACGTTGATGTGGGTGATGATGTAGGCCAGCAGCCAGGCCAGGGCGGCGGCCAGCAGCAGCTGGTTGATCGCGTCCGGATGGTCGTGCATCAGCAACAGTGGCAGGCCGGTGATCGCCGCGACGAACAGCACCGCCACCCAAGGCGCGCCGGTACGTTTGCCCTGGCGTTTGAGGATGCCGAACGCCTGGCCGTTGCAGGCCATGCCGAAGAGCATCCGCGGGATCGCGGCCAACGAGCTGTTGAGGGTGCTGCAGGTGGCGGTGATTGCCGCGGTGACCAGAAACACCTTGCCGGTTTCACCAAACACGGTGGTGGCGAACAGGTAATGCGGCAGGCCGTTGCTGGCCAGCTCCGCCTGGGGCACGGTGAGCAAGGCACCGAAGGCATACAGGGCGATGATGACGAAGATGATGGTCAGGCCGAGCATCATCGAACCGGGGATGTTGCGTTCCGGGCGGCGGGTTTCTTCCACCAGCGGGCAGACGAACTCGGCACCGACAAAGCCCCACACAGCCATTGCCGTCAGGGCAATCACCCCAAGCCCCAACGGGTTCCAGCCCGCGCTTTCAAACAGGCTCGGGTTGGGCGAGACGATATCGCTGTTCATCGCGCTCAGGCCCATCACCAGCAACACCACCACCATGACCACGGCCAGCACGGTCTGCAGCCGGGCGAAGATGTCGATGTTGAACAGGTTGAGCACGGTGAACAGGGCCAGCACCGCGAGGGCCACGGTCAGCGGCGGCATCGAGTGCGGGTAGACCTTGTCGATGATGAACTCCATCAACAGCAGCTCTGCCGACAAGGCGAACATTGCCACTACCACGTAACCGGAAAAGGTCGCGAGGATTGCCGGGAATTGGCCGATGGCCACCTCCGTGTAGCTGCTCAGGCTGCCGGCGCGGGGGATCATCAAGGCCAGCTCGGAGAACGAACAGGCGTAGCTCAAGGCCAGCAGCCAGGCCAGCGCCAGCGGCACGATGAAACCGGCCCCGGCGATGCCGACACCTTGCAGCATCAGCACCATCACCCCTTGCGACACGACCAGGCCGATGGCCACGGCCAACAAGGCGGTCAGGCCCAGTTTCTTGCTACTCACAGGCGGCGCCAGGGCGCCTGTGGACACGCTTGCATTGCTGTTCATCGGTTGCTCCGTCTTGTTGTTGTCTTTTTAAGAACAGATCGGTGTTGCTAATGGGGCTGCTATGCAGCCCATCGCCGATAAAGTCGGCTCCTACAAGGTCCGGGCCCTCAGCCGCGCAGTTGAATCCAGGTAGTCTTGAGCTGTGTGTACTTGTCGAACGAATGCAGGGAAAGATCCCGGCCAAACCCCGATTGCTTGCCACCACCAAAAGGCACGGTGACATCCAGGGCATCGACGGTATTCACCGACACCGTCCCGGCATTCAGCCGCCGTGCCACGCGATGCGCGCGGTTGAGGTCATCGGTCCACACCGAAGCGGCCAGGCCATAGATGTGGTCGTTGGCCAGGCGCACGGCCTGCTCTTCGGTGTCGAACACGCTGACCGCCAGCACCGGGCCGAACACTTCTTCGCGAGCCAGGGTCATGTCGGCAGTGACGCCAGTGAAAATCGTCGGTTCGATAAAGTTGTCCGAGCCATCGAAGCTCAGTTGGCGGCCGCCACACACCAGCTGCGCGCCTTCGCCCCGGGCCTGCTCGATGTACTGCAGAATCCGTTGGGTCTGCCGTGCATCGACAATGGCACCGGCGCTGCTGGCAGGGTTCAGGGGATTGCCGGGTTGCCACTGACGGGCTTTTTCGATCAGGCGCTGGACGAACTCATCGGCAATCGAGCGCTGCACCAGCAGCCGCGAGTTGGCCGAACAGACTTCGCCCTGGTTGAAGAAGATCCCGAACGCGGCCTTCTCCGCTGCCAGATCAAGGTCCTGGCAATCGGCAAACACCAGGTTCGGGCTCTTGCCACCGCACTCCAACCACACCTGCTTGAGGTTCGATTGCGCGGCGTACTGCATGAAGTATTTGCCGACTTCGGTGGAACCGGTGAACACCAGCGAATCGACGTCCATGTGCAGGCCCAGCGCCCGTCCAGCCTCCTCACCCAGCCCCGGCACAACGTTGAACACCCCTGCCGGGATGCCGGCCTGCAACGCCAACTCAGCCAGGCGCAGGGCCGAGAACGGCGACTGCTCGGCGGGTTTGAGCACCACACTGTTACCGGCGGCCAGGGCCGGGGCGAGTTTCCACGCGGCCATGTC
Source organism: Pseudomonas sp. (assembly GCA_036643775.1). GTDB lineage: Bacteria > Pseudomonadota > Gammaproteobacteria > Pseudomonadales > Pseudomonadaceae > Aquipseudomonas. The sequence goes on from JAVXRI010000004.1 coordinate 100,891, forward strand.
CAGCGGGAAGTTCCACGGCACCACGGCCGCGATCACGCCCAGTGGCACGCGGGTGATAGTCGCCAGCGCGTTGCTGGCCGTCGGCGCCACCTGGTCATAGAGCTTGTCGAGGCTCTCGCCGTACCAGGCAAACACATGGGCGGCGCCCGGTACGTCGATGTTCCAGGCATCCATCACCGGCTTGCCCATGCTCAGTGAGTCGAGCAAGGCCAGCTCATCGCGGTGTTCAAGCATCAGCTGCGACAGGCGCAGCAGCACTTTCTTGCGCTCGGCGGGTGCCATCTTCGCCCAGGGACCCTGTTCGAAGGCACGGCGGGCACTGCTCACCGCCTGGTCGACGTCGGCCTGGCCGCAGGCGGCGACGCGGGCCAGCACGCGGTTGTTGGCCGGGTTGATGACCTCAAAGCGCGCGCCACTTTGCGCGTGATGCGGCTCACCGTCGATCAACGCGGTGTCAATCAGCCGTTGTTGTGCGGCCAGGGTCGTCCAGTCTTTGAAATCGTTCACTGCAGACTCCTTGTTGTTATCCGATGTTGGAGAGGTACACAGCCAGCCGGTCCATCAGGCGGTCGCAGGCCGCCATCTGCTCGACACTGACAAATTCGTCGGGCTTGTGCCCTTGCTCCATGCTGCCGGGGCCACAGACCACGGCGGGGATTCCGGCCTGGTCAAACAAGCCACCTTCGGTGCCAAAGGCCACGGTGCTGAAGTCGTCGCTGCCACACAGCTGCGCAATCAGTTGCGCAGCGGGGCTTTCGGGTGCGGTAGCCAGGCCCGGGTAGGCCGAAATCGGTTCGAAGCGGATGGCAGTGTCGGCCTTGACTGCCTGCATGGCTGGCAACAGCGTTTGCTCGGCGTAGGTTTGCAGTTCGTCGAGTACCGTTTCAGGCTCGAACGCCGGCAAGGCACGGACCTCGAAGTCGAAACGGCAATCGGCCGGGACAATGTTCAACGCCGTCCCACCCTGAATCACCCCGACCTGCACCGTGGAATAGGCCGGATCGAAGCGCTCGTCGTGGTACTCCGGCGCAGCCAGACGCTGGCCGATCTCGCCGAGGCGGCCAATCAGTCGCGCCGCCTGTTCGATGGCATTCACGCCATAAGGCGCGTAGGCCGAGTGGCACGGCGCGCCTTTTACATGACAACGCATGGCCAGCTTGCCCTTGTGGCCGAGCACCGGTTTCAGTTCGGTCGGCTCACCGATCAGGCACAGCGCCGGTTGCTTGATGCGTTGTGGCAACAACTCGAGCAGACTGCGTACACCCAGGCAACCGACCTCCTCGTCATAGGAGAACGCCAGGTGCACAGGCCGACGCAGTGGGCTTGCCAAGAACACCGGCACAGCGGCCAGCACCGAGGCCAGGTACCCTTTCATATCCGCTGCGCCGCGCCCATAGAGCTTGCCGTCGCGTTCACTCAGGGCGAATGGCTCAACCGTCCACGCCTGACCGTCCACCGGCACCACATCGGTATGCCCCGACAGCACCACCCCGCCCGCCACTGCCGGCCCGATGCTGGCCAGCAGGTTGGCCTTGCTGCGTTCGGCGTTGTAGATCAGCTCGCAGCTCACCCCCAGACCTTGCAGGTAGTCACGCACGAACTCGATCAAGGCGAGGTTCGAGTCGCGGCTGACCGTGGCAAAGCCGATCAGCTTGGCCAGCAAGGCGCGGCTGCGCAACTCACTCATCGCCCGGCACTCCATAGCTCGGCGCCAGGGTCGGGTTCAGCGCACGGGTCAGGTAGTCCTGCAGTTGCGGCTCATAAGCGCTCCAGAGTTTCTGCAGCTCACCGATAGGATTTTCATCAGCCCAATCCACACGCAGATCGACAATCGGCCAGACCAGCTCGCCGACCACCGACAGCGCCGCCGAATGCACCGCCCCCGCCTCCCCACCGGCGTCCTGCCCGGCTTGCAGTGCCGTCAGCAACCGCGCCGCCAGGCAGCCTTCGCTAGCCTCGAACGCGGCGACCATACGCTCGATCACCGCAGTGTTGGCCAATAGGTTGCCGGCGGCGACACATTGCTCACCGGCGAGGGCGTTATGCGTACCCAGGGTGTGGTTACCGCTGAACACGGCGGTACGCCCCTGCGCATCGACGACCGCAACCTGGCGATACTGGCTGTAGCCGTTGCGGGTCAGTGCATGGTCCAGTGCCTGGTGCGGCGCCAACCCTTCACCCAGGGCATCCAGTACCTGCGGCCCGAGGGCTGGCAAGGTGATGTTCTGGCTCGATACCGCACCCACACCCGAGCGCAGCCAGGGGCAACGGGCGCCCACGGCAATGCTCGATGAACTGATGGCAATTCCCAACTGACCGGTTTCGGCGCAGCGGCCGACGATGGAAAAGGTCATGGCACGCTCCTTATTCGGGGATGACCGCAATCACGTCGATTTCCATCAGCCACTGCGGCTGGCCCAGGGCACTGACCACCAGCCCGGTGGAAATCGGGAACACGCCTTTGAGCCATTTGCCGACTTCCTGGTACACCGGCTCGCGATAGCGCGGGTCGATCAGGTAGGTGGTGGTCTTGACGATGTGGCTCAGGTCGCTACCGGCCTCTTCCAGCAATTGCTTGACGTTGCGCATAGCCTGTTCGGCCTGCGCCCGTGGATCACCGAGGCCTACCAGCTGACCGTTGAAATCGGTGCCGACCTGGCCACGGACATACACGGTGTTACCGGCGCGCACCGCCTGGCACAGGTCGTTGTCCAGGGTCTGGTTCGGGTAGGTGTCTTTGGTGTTGAACATGCGGATGCGGGTATGAGTAGGCATCAACGGACTTCCATAAGGGCGGCTGATTGGGTGGTGGTCTCCGGGGGTGTCGGCCTGGCGTTGCGAGGCATCCCGATAGTCGAAATAGGCGCGCTGCTTGATGATGTGCTCGGCGATATGCCGGGCGTCGTGCCACACGCCCCAGATAAAGGCCGAGCCGCGACGCGCCAGCCATGGCAGGCCGACGAAGTAGATTCCCGGCTCGCTGGACACCCCGCGCTGGTGCTGCGGCTTGCCGTCGGCCTTGAAGGCATCGACCTGCAACCAGGCGTAATCGACCGAGTAACCGGTGGCCCAGATGATCGTGGTGATACCGGCCTTGGCCAGGTCTAGTTCAAGGATCGGGTTGCTCAGGCACTCAGGGTCCGGGAGCATGATGCGTGCTTCCGGCTCTGGCGGCAGGTCCAGGCCATTGCTGGCAATGTAGGCGTCGGCGGCGTCGAGCAGCGCCAGGTAGTTTTCGTCGCCGAGGGCAATGTTCTCGGCCAGGTTCGACTCGAAGCTGACCACACCGCCTTTGAATGCCTGGGTCAGACCCACCAGGGTGATGCCCTGCTGCGCCAGACGGCGGAAGTCCACGGTATGGCCACCGCGGGCGCCGCTCACTGCGATGGTGACGTGCTCTTTGCCCGGCTGCACACCCTCGGCATCCCACAGGCCGAGCACGCCCAGCCACCAGCAGAAATCGCGGTTGCGATAGGCACGCGGCGGACGGTCATGAGCACCCACCGACAGGTACACCTGCTTGCCGGCGCGCTGCAGCTCATCGGCAATCTGCACGCCTGAAGAACCGGCACCCACCACCAGCACAGCGCCTTCGGCCAGTTGCTCGGGGTTGCGGTAGTCGGCGGAGTGGATCTGCGCAACCTTGCTGTCGGCCGGGGCAATGCCAGGAATGACCGGACGCTGGAACGGGCCGGTGGCGACCACCACATTGCTGGCCTCGATCACACCGTCCGAGGTTTCAACGGTGAAACCCGGGCGACCGACATTGCGTTGCACCTTGGTGACGTCGACACCGGTACGCACCGGCGCATTGAATTTCTGTGCGTAGGTTTCGAAGTAATCGGCCACCTGGTCTTTGGGCGCAAAGGCATCGGGGTCGAGACCCGCAAACTCCAGACCCGGGAAGCGGTCGTGCCAGGCCGGACCATTGGCAACCAGCGAATCCCAGCGCCCGGTACGCCAGGCTTCGGCGATTCGGTTGCGCTCCAGCACCAGGTGCGGCACGCCGAGTCGACTCAGGTGTTCGCTCATGGCCACACCGGCTTGCCCGGCGCCCACTACAAGCGTGTCTATTACAGTCTTATTGTTTGTCATCGCTGCGCCCTACTGAGGTTTCCCACGGGGATCGCCGTGGGTGGGTGTAGGGCGCATTCTGTGCAAAGGCCTGGAAAGGCGAAATTATGATTTATGTAGTTGCTAGAGAGTAAAAAACTGGGGGGACCCTGCAACAGCCCTGGTAAGCGGCACAAGGCCTTGACGGGGGATGCGCAAGAGCCTTGAATAGCTGCGTTTTTTACCGGACGCCAGGCTCATGCCCTTCACTATTCGCCCTGCCCGCGACGACGACGCGCCGCTGCTACCCGCTGTTGAGCATTCTGCAGCGCAAGCCTTTCTGAGCTGCGAAGGCTTACAGTGGATCGCCAGCGATGAAGGGCTCAGCCCCGAACAGCATCACGGGTTTATCAGCACCGGCTGCACTTGGGTGGTTGTCGATGAACAGGACCAACCCCAGGGGTTTCTCTGTGGCCAGGCGAGCGGCGAAGACTGGCACATTGTCGAATTGTCGGTAGCGCAAGCGCTCCAGGGGCAGGGACAGGGACGCCGACTGATCGCTGCGGCCGCAGCCCGGGCACAGGCCCAAGGTTTTGCCGGACTTACGCTGACCACCTTCGCCAAGGTGCCATGGAATGCACCCTTCTATGCGCGTCTTGGATTCGAACTGCTCTCTGCGCAACAGTGCAGTGACTTTCTGCAACGGCAGTTAGCCGCTGAGCACGCTCACGGGCTGACAGATCGTTGCGCGATGCGCCTGAATCTTCAGGGCGTAGCCTGACTCGACTGCGCTGCTTTCTCGGCTTGACGCAGCTGTGCCTCCAGCTTGCCGATCAGCTGCAACTGTTGCCGCAGTTCCGTCACCCGTTCGGCCAGACTCAACGCCAGGTTCTGGTTCTGCTTCTCCAGTTCATCCCGCGAACCGTTGAGTTGCGCCAGGTTTACCTCCAGTCCCTGGATCTGCGCCTGGCGCCGTTCGGTCTGGGTCTTGAGCGTGCGCTGGGCATCCTTGAGCGTACGGATCTGTACCAGTAAACCTTCGTTGTCGCGGTTCAAACGCGTCAGTTCGTCCTGCTTGACGATCAAGGTCTGCTGCAACTGACGCAACTCGACCTGAAGTTGCTGCACCTGTCCTTCATGGCGGCGCTGCTCCTGCTCACGTTGTTCTTTACTGGCACTGCGGTAATGCTCAAGCGCGTCGCGAGCATGCCGGTGCTTGTCCTCCAGCGAGGCAATCTGCTCATCCTTGTCGGCCAGGCGCAGATGCAACTCGCCTACCGCCTGATTGAGCGTGGCGTTACGGGTCTGTTCGGTTTGCAAGGCACTGCGGGTGGTGGCCAGTTCGGCGGACTCGCTGGCGAGCGCCGCCGCCTGGATTTCATGCTGCTGTTGCAGCGCCGCCAACGCCTGCTGACTGATCTGTACCTGGGCCAGCAAGGTTTGCCGCTGCGCCTCGAACGCGCTGCGCGCCTCCTCGATCCGCACCTCCCCTTCCTCACGTACCTGCTCAGCCAGTTGCTCGACCAGTGTAGCCAGCGCATCGCTGAGTTTTGGCGTACTTACTGGCGATGCCGGGTACTGGTTATCCAGTTCTTTCAGGTAGCGGTGAATGGTGGTTTTCGAGCCGGTATTGCCCAGTTCGATACGTACCGCATCGATACTCGGGTGTACACCACGGGCCAGCAGCGCCTGGCGTGCCTTCTGCACTACCGCCTTGTTGATACCGCCGCGAGCCATGGATACTCCTACTATTTCGTATTGTGGTACGTACTATGTATTTACATGGTATCTCAATGGTAGAAATGATGCTTTGAAAAGTGCTTTGTAAGATTAAATAATCACGACTTATCGCATCTGAGGCGCGAAAACTGACGTAGGAAGTGTGTCTTGGAGGGGGTAGCGATCGAATGACGCTTGTCATTGATGTAGCGGGCGTCGGGAAAACACGGATACGCCCTGAGGAACGTCAGGCGTCGTGCTCTCGGAAGGTCTGGCGGTTCACCATGGGCTTGCGGTACTCGTGAACGGGGGAAATCGCCCATCGGTTAAATAGCAATGGACGCCTACTACAGGTTCAGCCTTTCGGCGTCGGTCAAACCAGATCGTCAGGCAGCCCATCGACAAATCGGTTCAAGCGCGGCTCAACATGCGTGACAAAGTAACGCCACATTCGCTTGTATTGCTGATCCCCCCGCCGCACTCCGGACTCACCCCACCACCGATTTTTCACCAGACCAGCAGCCTTGGCTGCCACGCTAGCTTCCCACCATGCCTGGTTTTGCATATTCAGCATTTTGCTGCGCGGGATCTGATAGCGATTCATGAATGTCGTAAAAAGCATATGGTCGATAATCATTGCACGATGAATCGGCGCTGGATGGGTTGAAACCCCGCGCCGTAGCACCGGCAAGCCCTCTTTATCGTAGAGGTGATGGAGCATAATCACAGTCAGTAACTTCTGGAAATAAAGATCGAGAATAAGACTTTCTGATGTAGGGAAATCGCTAGCTGCCTCAGTTATTTCAAACCACATGTCAAGCCCATGGAAATCGGCATCAATTTCAATGTAACGGCGCTGCCAACGGCTTTTTTCGTCTAACGTGACGTTTTTATTTCTCTGCTCCAAATACAAAAGATGTCCGCGTAGTGCGTGAGCGCACTCATGAAGATAAACATGTTCGACAACCAGCCCGAGAAAGCGAAACGCCCACTCTTCACGCTCTTCGACCGTTATGTAAAGATGGAGAAATTCTTTCGCTGCTAACGCCGCCTGTAAGTAGGAATGCATCTGCTCCGGAAGCCCCGAATACATCACAATGCCATAGCGCCCTTCATGGTGTAACAGTTGTGCGTTAGCTTCAGGATTCTCTACGATGAATGCGTCGAATTTCGTCAGATCCCAGCCATACGAGCCCTCGAGTTCATGGCGAGTGGTCTCTATGATGCGCAGGCAGTATCTTTGCAGAAAACGCGCAGCATCGTTAAGAGACGCTTGATCAGCGATACCACCAACCCGCAGAACTTCGGCATGCTGCCGCCATGCGGATTCGGCTGTGTCACTGGGATTCGACCTGGACTTATTCATTTAGCATGCCTCTGGTCAGGGCTCGCCGGTAACTCCAGCAGGCCTTCAACAACCCAGCGGGCGATTGTCGGATCGTTCAGATATCCGCTAATACCATGTCGATTCTCTGTGTGATTGTTGACATAACTGAAGTTCTCTATGGGTGGATCAATATCCCAGGTACTCTGATCCAGTGGGCGCAAGGCAACAACATCGCGCCGATCAAATGCATTGAACCAGGCAGCTACGCCCTCTGGCTTCGCTAAAGCCGGTGGTCGCAAATATTCTCTGACCACATTCACACCCAAGGGAGAGCCGATGGTAATGAGTCGTCGCACCTGAGCGGTATTGCCAATTTGGCGCAGGCTGCGATACGTAACAATAGATCCGAGGGAGTGAGCCACAACCACACAAGGTTCGTCGCCGATTGCATCACTGACGATCTTGGTGATCGCCTCGGAAATAGCGTCATGTGTCAGGTAGACATAAACGTCCCGCGTGAATGCATCGATGCTCGCTGCTCCCAGGGGCGTTTCATCCAGCGCCTTGAGAATCGCCCGGACCCAACCCCAGTTCAACACCCCTTTCTCAGTGGGCGTTCCAGCGAAGTGCTTCGAAATCGCTGTGTCTGAAATCCCTGCACCAGAAGCCAGTTCGGCCAGGAAGCGAGCACGGAAGTCAGCCTCGCCTATATCTGGCTTGTCACCCCGCGTCCTCACATCAGAGACAAGAGGTGTATCCAACTCAGTAACCAGCCGGGCTAAACTATCTCCGTAGAATGGAAACGAAACATCCAAACTATTTGGCCGCTGCAGACTTGCTTTGTTCATGCCCCTGTCCAGCGCCTCTTCCCAGGTGCTCTGCAGTTCGGCAGCTATCTTCCCTTGCTGGTCTCTACCGTGAACAAACACGAGTTTCATACCTCGTTCCTCCAATGCTGCTCAAGGAGATCACCGCCTTTTGCTGCGAACGTACTCCACAGCGATGGAAGCAGGTATGACCTGGCTTCACGCAAAGCTGGCAACATGTGTTTCTCGAACTTTCCGAGCAACATCCAGCCTTGAGTCAGCATTGGCATCCACGGTGCATAATCCAATACATCTGCTCTTTTATTACTTTGTAGCGATAGCATTGCCACATCAAAAGGGACCGGTTCACGCTCCCTCTGCATGTACTTGAACACTGCGTTGACGCCTCGACTGTCACCGCGCTGGGAGTATGCATAAGCGGCATAGATAGCCAGCGTTGGATCTATCCGCTCAAGCAGGCGCAGATACCCAGCCTCCGTTCGGGCTGTCAATTTCCCCGGTCGATATACCCCATGCCGGGCGGCCACAGCGATGAAGGCACGGCGCTGCTCCAGCTCCTTTGCAACCAACTGATACTCTTCGTAATTAGCTGTGCCACGGGACGGCGTGTAGTTCACGGTGATCACTAATCCATTTTCTACAATCACCGTACCTACGTACCCAGGTATGACCGCCAGTGCCACCGCTCGTCCTCTGCCGAAGCGAATCAGGGCGCCTCGCGGGACATGGTTATCTGCCCCGTAGTCTTCATCAACGCGAACCTGGAAAGCGCCTGACTCCTCGAAAACCTCACAACGGGTGCCTGTGACAAATGCCGCTTGGACCTTGGCACCATGCACAGTGAATCCGGTGCGTGTTTCAAAGCCCTCTCGGCCCTTCGCGCCAAGAATGGCGTTCATCTGCATCTGCAAATCTGGAGGAACCAATAAAGCGCTTTTCGTCAGTGTCGAACTTGGCAGTATCATCGAGTTACCAAAATACCGCCGCTGAGCCATACCGATTGCACCCGCCAGCCCCTTGGGCTCCTGCGTAGCACTTTCAGCGGCACCCAACACAACCGAGTCGGCTAGCGGTGCCGTGACACTGGTAACGTCTGCAAGGAATTTGGGTAAAGCAGATTCGATTCGCACATCAGGATCTTGTCTCAACGTGAGCGACACGCTGAAAGCAGCCAGCGGCACCGCCAGGGACAAGTGATTGCGCAAGGGACGTGAGGGTACGACGTGTCGAGCAGCTGCTCCGCTCCCCCACTGTTGAACAACTATGGGGACGCGACCGTACAACGCATCAAGGAGACATTGTGTCAGTAAACCCCGATGAGATTGGATGGCTTGGTCTGGCGGCACTTCGAGCGCCGGGTCGCCTGGTAATGTGGCGTAGAAAACATCCACTTCAGGTAAAGGCCTTCGCGGGGTTTTCGTCGGGAAGATCACGCCTGGAGATAGCATGCCTACGCGGAAAGTAGCCGGTAAAGAACGGCATGCGTCGGAAATTATAACGACGTGTTCTATCCCGCAGGTTCGCGCCCGTGCAATGGAACCGTTGACGTTGATTGCCTCATTCGGATTGTCTGGGGCACCCGACAAAAGCCAGACTTCGCTGTCTGGAGCTTGCAAGACTCCATGCCCGGAGAAATAAACAATCAGTTGCGAGTAAACACCGCTCATAACCAGCCGTTCGATTGCGGCGTACACCTCCGATTGTCGAACCTTCTGGCCCTTCGCATCCGAAAGCAGCGTACATTCGATGCCCTGCCCCGTCCCCCAACTGAACATCTCGTTGGCTCCACCCGCCGCAGCTTGCAGATGAGGAAAAGCGCTTTCCGTTCTGTCAACGCCGATCGCGACCATGGCTCTGCGCATGGATTGCGCTCCTCATCAGCGGCAAGCGCCCTATTGCACTTGCTGCAAAACAAAGACGGCGACCGCCGAACACCGTAGATTTGATGATTGACCATCAGGAAGTGAATTTCCAGGTGACTTTGAAGCGTTGAACAGCAGTAGAGGCGCCCCGCCGGCTGAGTCGTCGTTTCCGACCGCCTCAACACGCTTGTCCAAATCAAACGTAAAGGTCACCACCAGCAAGACCGTAAGTGGGTCCTACGGCTCCAGGCAGTAAGCAATCCTCCAGCCTGGGAGGAGGCCTCCCAAGCTGAACCCCGTTCAGCGCAAATTTGGCCAGTTCTGAAAGCTTGCCACCTGCACCACCACACAGCCCGGAAACTGACTGCACAGCGCAACAACAGAGGGCTTGGGCGGCACCGGCGCCAGGCCGGCACAGAGCATGATCATCAAACTCAACAGCGGTACCGCATAGGCGCGAAGGCTTTTTGTTTTCATTGTCGGCGCTCCTCAACCAGTGAATCGCGGCAATCGGCCCCGGGGCTTTCCGGAGCCAACGACCCTTGCTTGATTAACGCTCGTCGACCGTGATGATCTCGCGGCGTTCGGCCATGCTCGCTGGCACCAGGTCTTCGTCGGTGAAAAACTGCTGGTACCACTCACGCAGCTGGTACACCGGGCCGTCGTTCTCGGCCAGTACCGGTTTGTCGATACGGATCTTGTGCTTCCAGATGTCGACGTCCTGGTAGAACGAGGCGCGATTGCCCATGACATAGGCTTGCGCCACTTCGCGGTTCTGCTCTTCGCTCCAGCCCGGCACGCGCTTGACCATGCAACCAAAGCGCAGCTCGAAGCTGTCCGGGGTCACCGGTACATGGCTGTTGAGCAGGATCGCGTGCACCCGCACTTCACCGAACATCGAACTCAGGTGAGTGAAGTGGGTGGCCGGGCCGTAGTACGCCGACGGCGCGATCAAGTCGCCGCCCAGGCGCTCGGAATCGCCATGGAATATCTGGTGGCCGATATGGCCTTCGAAGATGTTGGCAAAATACTTGGTCGGCGTGCCGTGCACCGGGCCGAAGTGCTGGGCATCGACCAGGTTGTCGACCAACTCGCGAGGGTTGGTATCGATGAGCATGGTGTCGATGTTCCACTCATGAATCCACTCGCTGTCGTCCATCTCCGCCAGGTGCGGGATCACCACGCCCTCTTTCGGCGGCCGGCCTTCCGGGTTGTTCCAGACGAACAGCAGGTTGTTCTCTTCGCAGGTCAGCCAGCCACGGGTCTTGGCCTTGGGCGGAATGCGTTTGCAGTAGGGAATTTCCACACACTTGCCGCTGGTGTCGTACTTCCAGTGGTGGAACGGGCAGACCACGGTGTCGTTCTCGATGGTGCCCTGGGACAGGTCGGCGCCCATGTGCGGGCAGTAGGCGTCGAGAATGCTGATCTTGCCCTGGCTGTCGGCGAACGCCACCAGGCGGGTGCCGAAGATATTCAAGGTGTGCAGCTTGCCATCACGGTAGTCAGCGGCATCGCCCAGACAGTGCCAGCCGCGGGCATAGCGGTGAGTGCGCTGGGTGTTTTCGATGCTCAATTCAGCGAGTTTCGTCATGTTCTTATTCTTCCTCTGGTGGAAACTCCGGGTCGAGCGATGCCGGGGCTATCAGCCGGCTCGGTCCCTGCCCGCTATCATTGAGCAGCCTTTGCAGGCTGCTCATCCTTCAAATGGACTAGACCGCTGTCACTGCCCTGCCCGGCGCGCCGCTTCCGGGCCGAAATCACGCGGGTTGAAGCCACCCTTGTTGAGCACATAGCCGTTGCGCTGCTCGTTGATCAGGTTGAATGCCAGGTAACTGCCCGCGTTGAGGTCGTGGTACAGGCCAACCCCGGCCTGCGGCACCTGGGACTCATAGGCATAGAAGTAGTTGACCATCGAGGTGCGCCACAACTCGCCACGGTTGTCGTAGTTGTCGGCGAGCATCGGGAACCAGGTGTCTTCATCGATGTACAGCTTGCGCTTGCCGTACAGGTGGCGATAACCCGGCTTCAGCGTGCCTTCGAGTTCCCACACGCGATGGCGCTCATAGCGCATGGCCTCGGGGTTGATATGCCCCGGGGTCAGCAGGTCGGCGTACTTGAGGTTGGCCGCGTGCAGGCGGTAGGTGTTGTAGGGAATGAACATCTCGCGCTTGCCGACGATCTTCCAGTCGTAGCGCTGGCCGGAGCCGTTGAACAGGCGCACCTCGTCAACAGTGATCGAGCCGCCGGAGCCTGGGAACGCCATGTCGAAGCCGTAGCCCGGCGACTGGCGGACCCGCCGCGTGCCCGGGTCGTAGCGCCAGCTCTGGCGCGGTTCGGTCTTGTCGTTCCAAAACTCGGTGCCGGTGTTGATCTCGCCCTTGTCACGCTGCGGCAGCAGGGTTTCGTTGAGGTAGAACGAGGAGTTGCCCACGGTTTCGCCGATCTTGCCCGGTTGCAGCGCCGGGGCCAGGTTGCGCGAGTGCACACGGCCCCAGTTGATGTTGCCGTCCTTGAGCACGTAGGCGTTGTCGGAGACGTATTCCTCGGTCCACGCCCGCAGGGTGAAGGTCGAGGCGTTTTTCAGCAGCTCCAGGCCACTGCGCGGCACCGGGAACGGTGTGCCACCGGTCTTGCCCACTACCCCTTCGCCGTCGTCCACCAGGCGCGCGACACTGGCGTTTTCGCGGGTGGCCTCGCACACCGAATCGGCGAAGCGGAAATCGCGGTGGGTCGGGTAGATCGGCATTTTGTAGCTGTCGGGGTAGAGCTTGAACAAGGCCTTCTGGCCGTCTGACAGGTAGTCGCTGTATTGGCTGAGGTTGGCAGCGGTAATCACGAACAGCGGTTTTTCATCCGGATACGGGTCGACCGGGTGGTTGCCGGTGCCCTTGAACTGCACCTGCGGTGGTACCCCGAGCCACTGGCCGCTGTAGGGCGGGATGCTGCCGTCGGCATTGCCGCTTTTATCTGCGCCGACGCAGGTCAGCTCGCTGCCCAGGCGTGCGGCATCCTCTGGAGCCGCGTACGCAGGGCTGGCGGTGATGCAGCCCAGCAGCACGGCCAGCAGCCAGGGGCGGCGATTGGCCTGGGCTTTGTGGGCGAAAAGATCACGCTCGGTCATTGTTGTTCTCCATGGTTTCCGATGGCGGTGGCCCAGTATCGGCAGCGCGACAAAGAGCGGACATCGTCTGCTCGGACTAGCGCGTTTTGGGCGCTTCACGGAATCCTGGGGTTGGGTTGTTGTGGCTGTGAGCTTATCCATTCGGTGTGGCGCCGCTGCCGGCCCCTTCCGCCCTTACGGCGGCGCCTGTGCTGACGCATCTTCGAAATCAGACCTGGCGGAGCCAGGTTGAAACCAGTGCGGGCAAGCCCGTTCTAGCTCTCGCTCTCGCTTTTGATCTTCATCCACGCAAGTTCAGGCGCCGCGAACTGCGACTTCAGGAGGCTGAGTGGAGGTGCCTGTAGGGGCCAGTGCGCAGCACCTTCGGCGTAGCCGAAGAACGCGAGCCGTAGACTTGGCGCAGCAAGTCGTAGGCCGCGTGGCCCCGGAAGGTGCCGGAGCGAAGGGACCCGGAGCGCAGCGTAGGGCCGTATGCAGGAGCAAGCGGTTTTGCCTACTTTTTCCAAGAAAAAAGTAGGCCGCCGTAAGGGCGGAAGGGGCCGGCAGCGTCACCACACCAAATGGATAAGCTCCCAGAAGAACCGCAATTTACCCCGCCACCCTCACGGCAGGCGGCAAAGCACCAGGCGGCCCCAGCGCAACCACACTGTTGAGGAGGATCCGCACCAGTTCGGTCTGACGCCGCACCCCGGTCTTGGAGAAGATCGAACGCAAATGCGCACGAGCGGTATTGCGGCGAATGTTCAGCGCCTCGGAGGCTTCCTCCAGCGACAAACCGTTGGCCAACTCAAGGGCCAGGGCCGACTCGGCAGGCGTCAAGTTGTACAACTGCGCGGTCGCCAGATTGCTGACCAGCGACTTGCCGACCGCATCACGCACATATACCACCACAGTCGGCTGACCCTTGCCCTCAACCCGCTCCTGGGACGGAATCAGCTCCACCACCACGCCCAGGCTGACCTGCCCGGAGGGTCGCGAGATCGACAGTGCCGCAGCGTTGCAATGACCGCTGTCGCCCTGCCGCGCACGCTGGAAGGCATCGCGCACCAGCCGCGACAGTTCGCGGTTATCACTGGGGTAAGTGGCCTCCAGACGCCCGCCCACCAGTTTCAGTCCGTCATTACTGTCGAGAATGTCGCGCGCCACTGGGTTCAGCTGCAGGACACTGCCGCTTTCATCGAGGACGATGGTCGCCACCGACAGACGACTGATGGCCTGAAAGTACAGGCTGCCCAGGGATTCGCTACGGTCCAGCAGCGCATGCAGGTGCAGGGCGCGGCGCAGATGTGGCATCAGCATCGCGCACAGCGCCCGTTCGCTGTCGTTGAACCTGGGTTGGTCGCGGCGCCGGTTGATGCGAATGCGCAGCTTGCCGCCGTCGGGCATGCTGATATCCGCGCCGAGCATCTGGTGGCAACCATAAGGCTGGCAGTACAACAGGTAAAAGGACGAGCCCAGCCACTCGGCTTCGCTCATCAGGTCGTCGATGGTGAATACCGTGTCCATCGGCAGGTTGTTGAACGGTGTCGATTTACAGTAGTAGGCGTAGTGCTGGATCTCACCGGCGCCGTTGACATCCCCCACCGCCAGCATCGGCGACAGGTAAGGCTCATCCACCGCACGCAGGATCAGGGTGACGATATTGGCCTGGAACAGTACCTGCAGCTGACGCAAGGATTCGGCCACACGACGGGTATCCAGGGCGCCGTCGTAGAGGTTGCCGATGAGTTGTTCATAGTCCTCGACGTCCAGCCCCATCTGCGCCAGGACCTGCGAATTCGGCATACGGCTTTGCATAGACACACTCCCAAGGCACGGCCGGTTGCCCGGCTGCGCACGGTTCGTCAGGGTTGAGGAATGGCTTAGTGAGTTGCGGCCGCCATCTGCACACGCACCAGCGGCCGGCCCTGATTGAACCAGGCAGCCAGGGCCGGCAGCAGGAAGATCGCCCCGAGCACGTTCACCAGGAACATGAACGCCAACAAAATACCCATATCGGCCTGCAACTTCAGCGGTGCAAAGGCCCAGGTCCCCACGCCGATGGCCATGGTCAGGGCGGTAAACACCGCCGCCGTGCCGCGTTGGCACATCGCCCGGTAAAACGCTTCGCGCAGCTCGGCACCCGCCGCCATCTCGTGCTGGATGCGCTCGTATAGGTAAATACCGTAATCCACGCCAACCCCCACGCCCAGGGCCATCACCGGCAAGGTGGCAACCTTCAAGCCAATACCGAGCATGGCCATCAGCGCGTTGCAGAGGATCGCCACCACCCCCAGCGGCACCAGGATGCACAGCACCGCCCGCAGTGAACGGAAGGTCAGCAGACAGAACAGCGCCACCGAGCAGAACAACGCCGCGAGCATGATCACTTCGGCGTGCTTGACCGCTTCGTTGGAAGCGGCCATCACCCCGACATTGCCGCCGGCGAGCTTGAACTCCACCTCCGGCGCGTGGATGCCGGCAATGATGCGCTTGGCCTCGTTGACCACATGAAACACCGTGGCGCCTTCATGGTCGTTGAGGAACACCAGGATCTGCATGCGTTTACAGCCTTCGCTGACCAGTCCGGAATCTGCCGAGTAAGCCAGCGAACCTTGCTGCAACCCCCGCGACGAACCGGGAATCGCCGACCAGCGCGGGTTGCCTTCGTTGTTGCCGGCGATCATCTCCTTGCCCATGCCGGCCACGCTCTGCACCGATTGCACCCCGGCCACCGCGCGCATCTGAAAGTCGAAGGACTCGACTGCGCGCATCACCTGCGGGTTCAGGCAGGCCTCGTCACCGGCGCGGGTCTGCACGAACACCGCCAGTACATCGAGACCGATGGAGTAGCTACTGATGATGCGCTGGTTGTCCTGGTTATAGCGCGAGTCGGCGCGCAGCTCTGGCGCCCCGACGCCGATATCGCCCACTTCCAGTTGCCGCGCCTTGAGCACCCCGGCACCCAACAGCAACAGACTGACGACAAACACCGCCAGGGCCGGACGCGGTTCGGCCAGTGCCGACAAGCGCCACCACAGCGCATGCCGCGACGTACGGGCCAGCGGTGCGGCGCGGCGTTGCGGCACGGCCAGCCCGGCGAGGATCAACGGCAGGAGCATTTTATTGGTGACGATCATCAGCATCACCCCGATGCAGGCCGTTACCCCCAACTCATGAACGATGGGAATGTCGATCAGCATGATCACCGCGAAGCCCAGGGCGTTCATCAGTAACGCCAGCGCCCCGGGAATGAAGATCGCACAGAACGCCGAATGAGCAGCCTGACGGGCGTTACTGCCGGCCTGTACGTCCTGGCGCCAGGCATTGCTCATCTGCACCGCATGCGACACGCCGATGGAGAAGATCAGGAACGGCACCAGCACCGACATCGGATCAATGCCCAGACCAAGCAACGGCAACAGCCCGAGCAACCAGACCACCGGCAGCATGGCGACGACCAGCGCCACCACGGTCAAGGTCAGGGAACGGGTGTACAGCCACAGCAGCAAGGCGGTGATCACGAACGCCACGGCAAAGAACATCAGCACCGTGTTCAGCCCCTCGACCACATCGCCCACCAGCTTGGCGAAGCCCACCACGTTGATCTCGATGTCGGCGCTGCTGTAGCGCGCACGGATGTCTTCCAGGCGCTGGGCGATCTCGACATACGACACCGGCTGACCGGTTTTCGGGTCGCTGTCCTGCAAGTCGGCACGCACCAGGGCCGAGCGCTGGTCGTTGGCCAACAGGCGGCCAATCTGCCCGGCGCGGGCGGCGTTACTACGCACTTTTGCCAGATCCTCGGCAGTGCCTGCGTACTGCGGCGGCACCACCAGATCGCCGACGTAGCCCTCTTCGGTGATCTCCACATAACGCACGTTGGGGGTGAACAGCGAGGTCACACTGGGGCGGCTGACCCCGGAGATGAAGAACACATCGTCGGTGACCTTCTGCAGCACTTCGAGAAACTGCGGGTTGTAGATATCGCCCTCGCCTTTCCAGTGCACATTCACCAGCAGCCGGTTGGCCCCGGTGAACACCCGGCTGAAGTCGAGGAAATTCAGCATGTAGGCATGACGCACTGGAATCTGCTTGTTGAAACCCGGGTCCAGGCGCACCTGCGTCGCGCTGTAGCCCAGGCCCAGGCTGAGCAGTAGAAACAGGGTCAGCCAGCGCCGGCGGTTGTTCAGCAACAGGTCCGCGCAGCCCTGCACGCAGCGTTGCAGCCAAGGGGTTGTCGTAGTCATGGGAAACTCACTGTGCATGGGCGGTCAGGCCGCTGTCCGGTCCCTGGGAAACACCGCGCTCACCGGCTACCAGCAGGTGCCGGGCATTGAGCGCCACCGCCGAGGTCAGTGTGCCCAGGCCGCTACGTCGGCTGCTGTCGAGCAGTTGCCCCTGGCCATCCAGGTGTATCAGCTGACTGCCAGCCCCCACCAGCACCACCCCAGACTCGCCCGGCAACCGCGCATGGCCGTAGATAGGCTGGCTGCTGTCGAGCGGAACATGCTGCCAGCTGTCGCCGAAATCAACGCTGCGAAACACCTGGCCGCGCATGCCATAAGCCACCCAGTGCGAGGCGGAAAGACTGACCACTCCAAACAGCGAACCGTTGTAGAACGGTGGCAGTTGTTGCCAGTGCTGCCCGCCATCCTCCGAACGCAACACCAAGCCCTGCTCGCCGACCAGCATGCGCCGCCCCTGATGGTCACCGTCCATACCGTTGAAGTGCGCGCCGTCGCCGGGCATCTTGCGGGCCTGCCAGTGGCGCCCGGCGTCCCTGGATTCCAGGTACTTGCCGTAACTGCCGTACGCCACCACCTGCTCGCCATCACCGCTCCAGACACCAAGCAAGGGTTCGCCAAGGTCGGCGTCATAGCGGGTTTCCTGCCAGCTGCGGCCGCTGTCGTCCGAGCGCAGGATCCAGCCATCGTGACCGACAGCCACCAGGGTCTGCGAGTTCAGGGCGATCAGCCCGGTGAGGGTCGCCTCGCGCTCGGCCGAGACCTGCGCCGACTGCCAGGAACGACCGCTGTCGAGACTGCTGAGCAAGGTTCCGCGTTCGCCTGCGGCCAATAGCTGCTGGCCGTTGACCAGCAAGGCATTGACCTGCACCCGGTCAACCTGCAACTGGGTAGCCACCAGCGCGGCCGGGTTACGCGGGGCGAAAGCAAAAGCCACGGCAGCGAGGATCACGCCGCTGACAGCGTATCCGATCAGCTGGCGCATACCGGGCTCCGGGAAAAAGATCGTGGGAGAAGGCACATGGGGCGTTGATCCTGTTGTTATTGTTGTCAGGATCATCAGCCCGCCCCACCTGCCCTACATCGTCCAAATGGCCTAGTCAGGCCAGCTCGAACAACCCGGCAGCGCCCATGCCGCCGCCGATGCACATGGCCACCACCACATAGCGCGCACCACGCCGACGCCCTTCAAGCAAGGCGTGACCGGTCATGCGCGCGCCGGACATACCAAACGGATGGCCGATGGCAATCGCCCCGCCGTTGACGTTCAGGCGCTCGGCGGGAATGCCCAGGGCATCGCGGCAGTGCAGCACCTGGCAGGCGAAGGCTTCGTTGATTTCCCAGAGGCCGATATCGGCCACCGTCAGGCCAAAGCGTTTGAGCAGCTTGGGCACCGCCAGTACTGGACCAATGCCCATTTCCTCCGGTGCACAACCGGCCACGGCGATGCCGCGGTAGATGCCCAGCGGGCTCAGGCCTCGGCGCTGGGCTTCGGCGCGGCTCATCAACAGGCAGGCCGCGGCGCCATCGGAGAACTGCGAGGCATTGCCGGCGGTCACAAAGGCGCCCTGCTCGATCCATTGGCCGTCCTTCCACACCGGTTTGAGTGCGGACAGGTCTTCAAGGCGCGTGTCCGGGCGGTTGCACTCGTCACGGTCGACCCAGATCGACTCGTGCCCGGTCGCCTGGCCTTGCTTGTCGAGCAGCAGCTTGTTGACGGTGAGGCCAACGATTTCCTCTTCAAACAGCCCGGCACGCTGGGCTGCGGCGGTACGCTGCTGGCTCTGCAGGCTGTACTCGTCCTGCGCCTCGCGGCTGATGCCGTAACGGCGGGAGACGATCTCAGCGGTTTCAATCATCGGGATATAAGCGCTGGGCATGACTTCCAGCACCGCTTCGGAACGCGCCCGGTAGCTGTTCTTGTGCTTGGTCTGGGTCAGCGACAGCGATTCCACGCCGCCGCCGATGGCGATGTTCATCTCCCCGGCCAGAATACCTTTGGCGGCGACGCCGATGCTCATCAGGCCCGACGCGCACATACGGTCGAGGGCCATGCCCGGTACGCTGTCCGGCAAGCCTGCGGTGTAGGCACAGAGGCGGCCGATGTTGTAACCCTGGGTGCCCTGCTGCACGGCGGCGCCCATGATCACGTCTTCAACGGCGTCGGCCTCGATACCGGCGCGTTGCAGCACGGCGCGCACCACGTGGCCGCCCAGTACTGGCGCCTCGGTGTCGTTGAACGAGCCCCGAAAGGATTTGGCCAGCGCGGTGCGGGCGGTGGCGACAATGACGACTTCATTCTGGTCCATGCTCAGGCTCACTCGGCAAGAGGGTTGAAGGTGTAACGGCTGATGGTGTCGACCACACAGCCCGGGCGCGCTTCGCCCTCGATCTCGACACTGATACGCACTACCAGTTGCACGGCGGCGCCAACGGCTTCGGCACGCAGCACTTCACCGCGTCCGCGGACCCGCGAACCGACTCGTACCGGCGCCGGGAAACGCACGCGGTCACAACCGTAATTGACGCCCATGGCCAGGTTGGCGACGCTCATCAATTGCGGCATGAACAGGTTGGCCAGGGCCTGGGTCAAGTAGCCATGGGCGATGCACACGCCAAACGGCCCGTCGGCGGCACGTTGCGGGTCGACATGAATCCACTGGTGATCGCCGGTGGCTTCGGCGAACAGGTCGATACGTTGCTGGCTGATGGTCAGCCATTCGGTACAGCCCAGGTCCATGCCCTGGGCATCGAGCAGCGCCTCGGCGCTGGAAAATACATGGGTCATCGCTGCGTCCTCAGGCTTGTTGCGAACTGACCGAGAGT
This sequence comes from Pseudomonas sp., assembly GCA_036643775.1. Lineage (GTDB taxonomy): Bacteria > Pseudomonadota > Gammaproteobacteria > Pseudomonadales > Pseudomonadaceae > Aquipseudomonas. The sequence goes on from JAVXRI010000004.1 coordinate 120,852, forward strand.
ACTTCGCCGACCATATAGGAGGCGTAGTCGCTGGCCAGGAACATCATCACATTGGCCACTTCCCAAACTTCGGCGGCACGGCCAAAGGCTTCGCGCCCGGCCAGGCTGGCCAACAGTTCTTCGCTGGAGGCTTTCTTGAGGAAGTCGTGCAGGGCAATCGAGGGCGCCACGGCGTTGATCCGCACACCGAACTCGGCGGCCTCCAGGGCACTGCAACGGGTCAGGGCCATGACCCCGGCCTTGGCTGCGGCATAGTGCGCCTGCTCCTTCTGGGCCCGCCAGCCGAGCACCGAGGCATTGTTAACGATCACCCCGGCGCCGCGTGCCTGCATGGCCGGGAGCATGGCACGGGTCATGCGGAAGGTACCGGTGAGGGTGACATCGAGGACTTTCTGCCATTCCTGGTCAGTCATTTCCACCAGGGTTTTCTGGCCGCCGAGCCCGGCATTGTTGATCAGTACATCGACGCCGCCCAAAGCGCTTTCAGCACTGGCGACCAGGGCCTGGACCTGCTCCTCGCTGGTGACATCGCAGAGCTGGCCGTAGACGGCCTGCAAGCCGGTTTCGGCCTTCAGGCGTTCCACTGCTTCTTCCAGCCGGCGCGGGTGGACATCGGAGATCATCAGCGCCCGGCAGCCCTCTTCGGCACTGCGCCGGGCGGCGGCGTAACCAATACCGGCGCCGGCGGCGGCGGTGATCAGCACAGACTTGCCGGCCAGCAACTGGTGACCGGGCACATAAGGGGGAGCTTGTTTCACAGCGTTTATCTCCAGAGGATCAATACGCTGTCAGGTATATGATTTCGTCCTGGCGGTTACATCGTCAAAACGGGGTATGGCACAACCGGGAAACCACAATTTGTAGGAGCGGATTTATCCGCGATGGGGCGCGCAGCGGCCCCGTAGATGGGCCTGCTGTGCAGGCCATCGCGGATAAATCCGCTCCTACGAGATCGCGCGATCCTGTAGAAGCGGGCCGACGCCCTCACATCCTGAAAAAGTACTCCACCGCCCCCGCAACCCGCCAACGCCAGGCTATCCAGTACAAGCCCATTCATGGATGCCTCACATGCCCGGCCCAAAAGGTTGCCTGCTCCGTCGCAGCAGGTATTCAGAATCCGGCAGGCTCTACCTGCTGACCACCGTCACTCAACATCGCCGACCCCTGTTCCTCGATTTCCAGCATGCACGAACGGCGATCAGACACCTGCGTCTGGCTGAACAAGAAAACAGCTGCCAGTCACTGGCCTGGGTGGTCATGCCTGACCATGTTCATTGGCTGATCGCGTTGAAGGATGTAACGCTGAGTACGTTGATGCGCCGCTTCAAGGCTCGTTCCAGCCATGTGTTGGGCAAGGCTTGGGGCGTATCAGCTCCCGTGTGGCAAGCGGGTTATCATGACCGTGCCTTGCGACGGGAAGACGATGTGGTGAGGGTCGCCAGGTACATCATTGCCAATCCCCTGAGAGCGGGGTTAGTGGACAAGGTGGGTGATTATCCGCATTGGGATGCGGTCTGGGTGTGATGGCCCAGGGTGTAGGGCGGAAAATGGGGTATGTGTAGGAGCGGATTTATCCGCGATGGGGCGCAACGCGGCCCCAAAGGCCGGGCCTGCTGCGCAGGCCATCGCGGATGAATCCGCTCCTACAATCCTCAGCTACCCCACACCTTCTGTGCCCTGGGCGCCTCGGCGAGGATTGTGTCCACAGCAGCACCGACCTCCTCCACCTGCCACGCTGCGCCCTTGTCGCGGGTAACACCGGTACGCCAGCCATCCCCCAGGGAAATCCGCCCGCCCTGACTTTCGAACACTTGCCCAGTGACATGCCCGGACTGTTCACTCCCCAACCACACCACCAGCGGCGCGACGTTTTCCGGGGCCCAGGCATCGAAACTGCCGTCCTCGGGCTTTTTCACCATCTCAGGCATCGCACCTTCAGTCATCGCGGTACGCGCCGCCGGCGCCAGGGCATTGGCGGTGATGCCGTAACGCGCCAGCTCCGCAGCCTGCACCAGGGTCAGGGAAGCAATACCCCCCTTCGCCGCCGCGTAGTTGGACTGGCCGATCGAGCCCTGCAACCCGGCACCGGAGCTGGTGTTGATGATCCGCCCGGCCACCGGCGTGCCAGCCTTGGCCAGGTCGCGCCAGCGCCGTGCGAGAATATTGGCCAGACAGTAATGGCCCTTGAGGTGCACGCGCATCACCGTGTCCCAGTCGTCTTCCGACAGGCTGAGAAACAGGCGGTCGCGCAGCACCCCGGCGTTGTTGACCAGCACATGCACTTCGCCGAACGCCGCCAGGGCGCTATCGACGATGCGCTGGGCGCTGTCCAGGCGGGTGATGTCGTCGCTGTTGGCGATGGCCTGGCCGCCACTGGCGTGGATCTGACCGACCACGTCGCGGGCAGCCTCCTCGCGAATGTCGTTGACCACGACACTGGCGCCTTCGGCGGCGAAGGCCAGGGCATAGGCACGGCCCAGGCCACCACCGGCGCCAGTAATAATGACGGTACGACCGCTACAGATTGTCATGCGCTACTCCTCGGGATTCAAAGACGTTCGATAATCGTCACGTTGGCCTGGCCACCGCCTTCGCACATGGTCTGCAGGCCATAACGGCCACCGCTGCATTCCAGTTCGTTGAGCAGCGTGGTCATCAAGCGGGCGCCAGTGGCGCCGAGCGGATGGCCGAGGGCGATGGCGCCGCCGTTGGCGTTGGTCAGCGCCGGGTCGTAATCCAGCTCGCGCGCCCAAGCCATGACCACCGAAGCAAAAGCTTCGTTGATTTCCACCCGATCGATATCGGCCATGCGCAAGCCAGCCTTGTGCAGGGCTTTGCGGGTCGCGGCGATGGGCGCGGTGAGGTGCCAGATCGGGTCGTCGCCCATTACCGTCAGGTGATGAATGCGCGCCCGCGGGGTCAGGTCATAACGCTTGAGCGCCGCTTCCGAGACCACCAGCAGCGCCGCCGAAGCGTCGCAAGTCTGGCTCGATACTGCAGCAGTGATAAGCGGGTACTGCGTGTCCACTGGTTCCAGGCTGGCCATTTTCTCCAGACTGGTCAGGCGTGGGGTTTCGTCGCGGCGCAGTGCCTGGTAAGGCACGATTTCACGGTCGAAGCGCCCACTCTCCACTGCAGCCAACGCGCGCTGATGGCTGTGCAAGGCAAACAGCTCCATCTGTTCGCGGCTCAGTTGCCAGTGTTCGGCAATGCGCTGGGCGGCATAGAACTGGTTCACCGGCTGATCACCAAAACGCTGGCGCCAGCCGACGCTGCCGCTGAACGGATCGGGATAACCCAGCGGCTGCCCGGCGAGCATCGCCGAGCTGATCGGGATCCGCGTCATGGTCTGTACACCGCCGACGGCGACCACGTCCTGGGTGCCGCTCATCACCGCCTGGGCGGCAAAGTGCAGCGCCTGCTGCGACGAGCCGCACTGGCGGTCCACCGTGGTGCCCGGCACCGTCAACGGCAAACCGGCGGCCAGCCAGCTGGTACGGGCGATATCCCCGGCTTGCGCACCAATGGTGTCAACGCAGCCGAATATCACATCGTCATAGTCCTCGGCGGGAATGTTGTTGCGCTCGACCAGCGCCTTGAGCACATGGGCGCCGAGGTCGATGGCATGGACCTCGGACAGCGCGCCCTTGCGCTTGCCGGTGGGGCTGCGCAGAGCGTCGATAATATAAGCCTGGGGCATGGATCAGTCCTCGAAGGTAAAGCCCGGACCCAACCGGGAGGCAGCGCCGAACAGGTAGTCACCGACACGCGATTTGTGGAAGCCGCGGTCGCCCCAGGCCGCATCCAGCGACCAGGCCCGCTTCATGAACATCTGCAGGTCGACTTCCCAGGTGTAACCCATGGCGCCATGCACCTGGATGCCCTTGCGCGCCGCCAGCCAGCTGGCTTCGCAGCAGGCCAGGCGGGCCTGCGACACCCAGCGTCCGGCACTGGCTTCACCACGGGCCAGACCATGGGCGGCGCGGTACAGCACCGGTTTGGCCTGCTCGATCTGGCGCGCGACATCAGCCAGGTGATGCTTGACCGCCTGGAAGCTGCCGATCGGCTTGCCGAACTGCTTGCGCTGAGCCACGTAGTCCACCGACAGATCGAGCATGCGCTGGGCCAGACCGAGCAGTTGCCCGGCCACCGACAGTGCCCCGCGGTCGAGCAACTGCGCCTGCAGCACGCGGCCCTGCTCGCCGTCGATCAGCAGAGTCGCCGGGCTCGCGCGCCAACTGACCCGGCCCAGGCGCCGTGACGCATCGATGCTGGGGTTGGCTTCGACGTCCACCTCGGCGCGCGGCACGGCGTGCACGGCATCGCCGTCGCAGAGGATCAGCACTTCGGCCATCTGTGCATCGCTGACCAGCGGGTTGACCGGGTGACCGATGGCCAGGCGCAGGCTGCCGTCGGCGATGCGTGGCAGCAGCCGGGCGCGGGCCGGATGCTCGCTTGGCAGCCCGGCCAGCAGTCCGGCGGCGACATAAGCAGTGTCGGCCAATGAGTCGGGAATCGCGTAGTAACCGAGTTCCTGGGTCATCAACGCCCAGGCCACATCGTCCATACCCAGGCCGCCTTCGGCTTCGGGCACTGACAGCGCCGTCAAACCCTGAGAGGCAATCTTGTTGCGCAGGTCCGGGGAACGCCCGGCATCGGTGTCCCAGATTTCCCGGAGCATCTCCGGCGCCGCTTCGGTCATCAGAAAACGGCTGATGGCCTCGCGGAACGTCAGCTGGTCATCGCTAAAGGTGAAGTCCATGGCCTGCTCCTACTTCGGCAAACCGAGCATGCGCTCGGCAATGATGTTGCGCTGGATTTCGTTGGTACCGGCGTAGATCGGCCCGGACTGGGCGAACAGAAAGCCCTCCAGCCAACCACTGGCATCACCGGCGGCCGGAGCACTGGCCAGCAGTTCAGCGCGGGCACCGAGCAGACGCATGGCGGTGTCGTGCATTTTCAGGTCCAGCTCCGACCAGATGATCTTGTTGATGCTCGACTCGGCGCCGATCTGCGCCCCCTGACTCAGGCGCCCGACCGTGTGATAGGCCGACAAGGCATAGGCCTCGGCGCCCATCCAGCAGTCCTGCACCGCATCGCGCAGGCCGGGGTCACGGTCGGCACTGCTCTGGTGGGCCAGGTACAGCTCCACCAGCTTGCGCGCGGTGTGCTGGAAACGCGCTGGCGAACGCAGCAGCAAGCCGCGCTCGAAACCGGCGGTGGCCATCGCCACATGCCAGCCCTCGCCCTGGGCGCCGATGCGGTTGTCGACCGGCACACGCACATCGTCGAAGAACACTTCGGCGAAGGCGTCCTTGCCGTTGAGCGCCTTGATCGGACGAATGCTCACCCCCGGCGCGTTCAGCGGCACCATCAGGAACGACAGGCCGTGGTGACGGGTAGAACCGGGCTCACTGCGAAACAGACCGAACAGCCAGTCGGCATAGATCGCCCGCGTCGACCAGGTTTTCTGGCCATTGAGTACGTAGTGATCGCCGTCGAGCAGCGCTTTGCTGGAGATCGCCGCCATGTCGGAACCGGCGTTGGGCTCCGACCAGCCCTGGGCCCACATGTCGATGCTGGCCGCCATGCGCGGCAGAAAGTGTTTTTTCTGCTGCTCAGTACCGAACTCCATCAGGGTCGGGCCGAGCAGCAGCTGACCGTTCTGGTTGACGCGCATCGGTGCACCGGCGCCGTAGTACTCTTCTTCAAAGATCAGCCATTCGATCAGGCCACAGCCGCGCCCGCCCAACTCGGCGGGCCACATCACCATCGACAGGCGGCTGTCGAACAGCTTGGCCTCCCAGGCGCGGTGCTGCTCGAAGCCTTCGCGGGTGTCGTAGCTGGCCAGCGGCTGACGCGGCAGGTTGTCCTTGAGCCAGGCGCGCACTTCGGCGCGAAAGGCAATTTGTTCAGGCGTATAGGTAAGTTCCATGGCGTTCCCTCAGAACTTGGCGTCGCGTTTTTCGACGAAGGCCCGGCGTGTTTCTGCCGAGTCCGGGCTGCTGTAGGCCTGCAGGGTGAAGCCCTGCTCCCAGCGGTATTTGTCTTCGAGGTTGCCGTCTTCGATGCCGTTGAGTGCCTCCTTGGCGATGCGGATCATCTGCGGGCTCTTGCTGGCGATGCGCGCGGCAATCTCCAGCGCGGTTTCGCGCAGTTGCTCACGCGGCACTACGCGTTCGATGAAGCCGTACTGGCTGGCCTCGCGGGCGCCGATACTGTCGCCGGTGAAGAACAGGTAACGTACCTTCTGCACCCCGAACAGGCGCTGCAGATGAGCACCACCGCCCATGGCCCCGCGGTCGACTTCCGGCAGGGCAAAACTGGCGCACTCGGACGCGACGACAATATCCGCCGCCCCCGTGATACCGATGCCACCACCGAGCACATAACCGTGTACCGCGACGATCACCGGCACCGGGCTGCGGTGCACGGCCTTGAAGGTGGCGTAGTTGCCGGCGTTGACCGCGACAATGCGCTCAGGGTGGGCGTCCAGTTCCTTGATATCGACACCGGCGCAGAATCCGCGGCCCTCGGCGCGAATGACGATGACGCGCACCTCGGGATCGGCACCCAGGGCATCGATATGCTCGGCCAGGGCCTGCCATTGCTGGCTGTCGAGGGCGTTGACCGGTGGTTTGGCGATCACCAGTTCAGCGATCCCGGCATTGAGTTGAGAGGTAAAGGCTGAGCTCACAAGGCTTCTCCAGTGTTCGCCAGGCGAACTGAGGGGGATGATTTACACGCCGGCACGCGCCCGGCCAGCAAGGCGTCGAGGCAGCGTTCGGCTTCCAGGGCGATGCCTTCGATCACTTCGCGGCAACTGAGCAGTTCGTTGATCGCCGCCGCCACCTGGCCGCTGGGCAGGATGCCCTCGTCCGGCAGGCCGTCGACCATCGAGCGTTGCAGTAGCACCGGCTGGTTGGCGGCCATGACCACCTGCGACAACGCTGCCGGGTCTTCACGCAAACCGCGCAGGAACACCCCGAGCATGTGCCCGAGGCTCATGCCGGTGTGTTGCTTCCACTGCCAGGCGCTGCCCAGGGCAATGCGCAGGCGGCCAAACGGCCCGGCCTGCTCCAGGCGGTTGATAAAGGGGTTCTCGATCATGCGGTGGCGCATGCCGTCGACGGCGGTGGTTACCCGCACCTGCTGCGGATCGCTGACCTTGAGGTAATGCGCCAGGGTCGGCGCCGGGGTCGGTGATTCACGTGTCATCAAAAAGCGCGTGCCCATGGCGATGCCACTGGCACCTGCGGCCAGGGCCGATGCCAGGCCGCGTCCGGTGGCAAAACCACCGGCGGCAATCACCGGTACGCTAACCGCGTCCAGCACTTGCGGCAGCAGGATCGAACTCGGTACGCCGCCGGTATGGCCACCGCCCTCGCCGCCCTGGATGGTGATCAGGTCGGCGCCCAGTTGCTGTGCCTTGAGCGCATGCTTGACCGCACCCACCGTGGGAATACAAAGCACCTTGGCGGCCTTGAAGCGGGCGATGGTCTGCGCATCCGGCCCGCGCCCGTAGCTGACGGCGCGCAGGCGATAGCGGATGGCGAGATCCACGCACTGTGCGGCGTTGTCCTGGAACATGTGAAAGTTCAGGCCGAAGTTGCTGCCGCCGGTGGCATCGATAACCTTGCGGATCTCGCCTTCCAGGTCCTTGCCGGCAATGGTCGCCCCGGCCAGAAAGCCGAAACCGCCGGCCTGGGTGGTGGCGATCACCAGGTTGGCGTCGGCGACCCAGCCCATGGCCGTTTGCACGATCGGATAGCGACAGCCCAGCGCCTCGGTCAGCGCAGTATTCATCCAGGCGCTCATGACGAGTGCTCCTGGCGGTTGGCCTGGGCCATGCCCTTGGCGTCGAAACCACCGAGCTTGTCGCCCGACAACAGTTCGTTGTGGGCATGGGCAAAGTGGTGCCAGGCAAAGGCTGCGTCCATGGCTGTGCGTTTGCCTTGCAGGTCTTCGACATGGTTGATCGCCTGCTTGGTCAGGGCCAGACCCATGCGCGGCTGACGGGCGATGTTGGCGGCCAGGGCATAGGTCGCCTGCTCCAGCTCGGCGGCCGGCAGCACGCGATTGACCATGCCCATTTCGTAGGCACGCTGAGCGGTCATGCGTTCGCCGGTAAACAGGAACTCCTTGGCGATACGCGGATTGAGCTCGTAAGGATGAGCAAAATACTCCACCCCCGGAATGCCCATGCGCACCACCGGATCCTGGAAAAACGCATCGTCACTGGCAACAATCAGGTCACACACCCAGGCCAGCATCAGGCCCCCGGCGATACAGGCGCCGTGGACCATGGCGATGGTCGGCTTGGGCAGCTCGCGCCAGCGCCGGCACATGCCCAGGTACACCTCCTGCTCGCGGGCATAGAGTTGCTCGCCCCCGGGCTTGTTGGTGTGGTCCCACCACAGGTGGGCGCGTTCGAACGGCTTGTTGATGTCGCGCCCCGGGGTGCCGATGTCGTGGCCGGCGGAGAAATGCTTGCCGGCGCCGCGCAGCACGATGACCTTGACCTGGTCGTCGTCCACCGCCTGGCGCAGCGCGGCATCCAGCGCATAGGTCATCTGCGAGTTCTGCGCGTTGTTGTAGGCCGGGCGGTTCAGCGTCAGCGTGGCAATGTGCTCGGCCACGCTGTAGAGCACGGGCGCCTCGGTCTCATAGACCGCGTGGTCGTCACGGACCACGAACTGGCTGTCGCTGCTGTGCATGTTGGCACTCCTCGGTTCAGGCGGTACGGATGCCGGGCGGATTACCCTTGATCGCCGCGGCGCGGTAATCGTGGGGATCGAGGCGGCGGATCAGGGCCAGTTGTTCGGCGCTCGGGTGCGCGGTTTCCTGCAGCAACGGCGACTTGAGCAAGGGGAAGCCGGTTTTGTCCTGGACCTCGTCGAAGCTCACCCCCGGGTGCAGGCTGCGCACCTGGGCGGCGCGTTGCGGGCCATCGAAGTCGAGGGTGCAGAGGTCGGTGACCACCCGACGGATATCCATCAGGTCACGGCGTACACCTTCGGGCCAGCGATCGGCCTTGAAGCCGACTCCCGAGACCATGTCCACCTCACCGCTGACGAACACGCGGGTGTTGTGGTTGGGCACGAAGAACGAGTTCAGGTGGTTGATGCTGTTGCCCGGCAGGCCGCGCACGCCGAGGATCGCGCTTTTCGGTTTTTGGTAGTCACCGTTAGACGTCTGGTTGGTTTGGGCGCTGGGGTGGTTTTGGGTGGGGGTGTTGTTGGGGTGGCGGTGACCGCCCCAGACGCATTCGAATACC